>NZ_BAAANJ010000004.1:0-241743 GCF_039529735.1 Agromyces neolithicus | reverse complement strand
CCGCCGCTTCGCTCTGCCGCGGCGGGCTGACGCTCAGTCGCGTTGCCGCCGCGATTCGGATGCCGCTTCGCGCGCCGCGGCAGCGGCGCGCTCGACCCACTTGGGCGTTTCGCCGTAGCGCTGAAACGACACGAGCCGACCGGCCGCGCTGTCTTCGATGACCTGCGCCAGGCGCCGTTCACGGGTGGCCTCTTGCTTGGCCGAGAGCACCCAGTGGGTGACCTGACGCCGGTAGGTGGCCGTTGCCGCCTGCCAGAAGGCCGAGGCCGCGGCATCTGATGCCAACCGTGCTGCCGCCTCGGGAGGCAAGTGCGCCTCGGGGTTCTCGTGGGAATACACGCCGGATCGGTCTTCTCGCCGGCGCTCGAACGCGGCGATTCCGGCGGGGTGCATGCGCCCCTCGGCGGTGAGCTGCTCGACGAGGGCGATGTTCACGCTCGACCAGATGCTCGAGGGCTTGCGCGGACTCCACCGTTGGCGGCGCGCGTCGTCGTCGATGCGCTGGCTCACCGAGTCGATCCACCCGAAGCACAGAGCTTCGGGCACCGCCTGTTGCCACGTCAGCCCGCCGTCGGGGACGTGCTTCTTGTAGAGGCCCATCCACAACTCGGTCGCGGCGTCGTGGTTGGCCTCGAGCCAGGCGCGAAACTCGTCGGGCCCCGAGAAGAACAGGGCGGGGCGCTCGGGCGTGCCACCCGGGGTGCCGATCGTCGCGGTCATGGCCCGAGTCTGCCAGCGCACACCGACATCGCGGCGCGAGCCGGCGGTGGATCGGCCGGAGTAGGGTTCAGCGCAGACTGTGACCGCGCAACAGTGCCGAGCAAGGAGACGTGCGACGATGACCCGATTCGCGATCGACACCCTCACGGCGCTGCGGCTGGTGCGCGAGGGAATCGTGGTGTCTGACGAGCACCAGTTGGTCGCGCCGAACGTGCTGCGCTCGCAGGTGCTGTCGCACGTCTACCGTGATGCACGACAGGGTCGGCTCACGCAGCGCGAGGCTCGCGAGCAGCTCGACCGGCTCACGACGTTGCGCGTGCGGCTCTTGGGCGACCGGGTCTCGCGTGCGGTCGCCTGGCAGATCGCCGAACAGTTCGATTGGGATGACACGGCTCATGCCGAGTTCGTCGCCGTCGCCAAGCTGCAGGCCGACGCCTTCGTCACCCTCGACGCCCACCTCGCCCGCCAGGTCGAGGGCATCGTCGCGATCGCGCCGTTCGAGTCGCTTGTCGGCCCATGAGTCTGGCGCCGGCGGGTAGGCGGTTCACGACGCAGTGGCTAGGCTGTAGGGGCCGGGCCGGCACGCGCAAACTCTCATGAGCCAGCACGTCCGCCCGGGCGGGCGACTTTCGCACCAATGCCCGAACGGAGCGGCTCAACGATGTCCTGGGACGATGATTTCTCTGCCGACGAGTACGGCGACGGTCGTCGAGCCCGAGGCAGTGGGCGCGTCTCGGGTTGGCGATTCGTGCGTCGAGTGGCCGGGTATGCCGGTCTCGTCGTCGGCGTGATCGCGTTGATCGTCGGAGTGGTCGTCGGCGTGAACTTCGCCGGGCTCGCCGTCAATCCCGACGGGTTCGGTTCACCGGTCGCCGACGGGCCGCGAGTCGCTCTTCCGCCCGTGACCCAACCGACCGATCATGCCGATCCGGCCGAGCCGGCCGACGATGTCGACGCCACGCAGGCGCCGCCGCCCGCGGAGGTGTCGGAGTCGATCGTGGTGCCGTTGCCGCAGGTCGATCGCACGTGGATCTCTCAGATGGCCGCGGCCACGGGCATTCCCGAGCGCGCCCTGTCGGCATATGCGCTCGCACACGTCGCGATCGCCGAAGAGCAGCCGAAGTGCGGCATCGACTGGACCACGATCGCGGCCATCGGTTCGATCGAGTCCGACCACGGCAACCACGGCGCGTCCGAGCTCGGCGCCGACGGGTACCCCGATCCGGCGATCGTCGGCCGAGCGCTCGACGGCAACGGCGTGGCGACGATCAGGGACACCGACGGCGGCCTGCTCGACGGCGACGCCACATGGGACCGAGCCGTCGGTCCGATGCAGTTCATCCCGTCGACCTGGAGCAAGTGGGGCAGCGACGCGAACGGCGACGGCGTCGCCGACCCGAACCAGATCGACGACGCCGCACACGCCGCGGCGGCGTACCTCTGCGCCTCGGGGTCGATGACCACTCCCGAGGGGTGGCGGGCGGCGGTGTACTCGTACAACCACGACAACGACTACGTCGACAAGGTCGCGGCCGTCGCGATCGAATACGCGGCGGCTGCCGTGTAGTCCGGCCGCGGCAGCGGGTTCTCGATCGAAGCGCCCGAAGGACAGCGGTTCCTCATCCGGTCCCGTCTGGTGCCGACCTGAACCACGTGGTTCGACCCACAGCTCTCCCGCTCCAAGGCGGCAAGAGACTGCCGGTCGTACCATGGCAGTGTCACGCCCGATCGCTCATCGTTCGACGGGAGGCGTCATGATCGAAGTCCGCGTCCTCGGCATAGCGCTCGATCCTGCCGGGCAGCACATCGTGCTGCTCAAGCCGGTCGGCGACGACGAAGGTGCCGGGCGCGTACTGCCGATCTGGATCGGTGGCCAGGAGGCGACCTCGATCCTGATCGCGATCGAGGGCGAGCACGCGCCGCGCCCGCTGTCGCACGACCTCATCACGACACTGTTCGGCGCGGTCGGAGCCAAGGTCGAGCGGGTCGAGGTGACCCGCATCGACGAGGGCACCTTCTACGCCGAGCTCACCCTCACGACACCCACAGGCCCGCAGGTGCTCGATGCCCGCCCGTCCGACGCCGTCGCGCTCGCAGTGCGGGCCGAGGCGCCGATCTTCGTCGCCGACGAGGTGCTCGACGATGCGGGCATCCCCGCAGAGATGGCCGACCTGCGCGACGACGAAGAGAAGCTCGACGAGTTCAAGCACTTCCTCGACGAGGTCGACCCCGAGGACTTCCAGGGCTGACCGAATCTCAGCTGCCCGCTCCGGGGCGTCAGTCTGCGGTTTCGAAGTAGAGATGCGCGTGCAAGCGGCAGCGCTCGTTGAACGGAGCACGGCAGCTCGGACACTCGTTCGTTGCGAGGTATGACGCGATCGTGAGCTCGATGCTGCATGCGCCGCAGAGAACGGCCTCCTGGTCCCGTTCGCTGTGCTTCCACTGCGTGGCGACGTGGCCGGCGGTCTCCTCATGGCAGAGGTGGCACGGGTAGTACTCGTTGCAGCACGCGAACTTGATCGCGACGATGTCGACCTCGGTGCGGTAGTGCACGCAACGCGTCATCTCGTCGACCACCGGGCCGAGCACGAGCGGCGATGCTCGGGGCTCGCGGTGGTCGGATTCGGGCACGTTGACCATCATTCCATTGCGGCGCGAACCGGTCGAGCTGCCGTAGTGGCGCGTACAGTGGGTTGTTGGGGAGAGATCATGCCTGACAAGTCGCCGCACGACCATCACATCAAGAAGCCGGCAACAAGGACGCTCAAAGAGAAGCGCGCCGAGAAGCACGCGAAAGAGCACGACCACGACATGAGCGCCGCGTCTGATGCCGTGCACGAAGCGCACGAGGCAGCCAAGGCGCACAAGCCCGGCGCCTGGCACCCCGGGGATGCCGCACACAAGAAGCATTAGGGGGCACGTGATCCCAGGTTGAGCGGTCGCGCCAGGTGCGGCTGCGGACTAGCTTGGAAGCGTGTCCGTCACTCGAGCCGACGCACGGGCCGCTCACGCCGTCGGCGTGGAGCGCCTTCTCGAGAGCTATCTGACGGTTCCCTCGACGGCGCCGGTTCGGCTCGCCAAGCCGACGTCGAACCTGTTCCGAACGCGAGCGACGGCCGACGCCGCAGGCCTCGACACGTCGGGGCTGACGCACGTCATCGCGGTCGACGCCGAAGCACGCACGGCCGACGTCGCCGGCATGTGCACGTACGAGGACCTCGTCGCCGCGACGCTGCCCCATGGGTTGGCGCCGCTCGTGGTGCCGCAGCTGAAGACCATCACCCTCGGCGGTGCGGTCACGGGGCTCGGCATCGAGTCGACCTCGTTCCGCAACGGCATGCCGCACGAGTCGGTGCTCGAGATGGACATCCTGACGGGAGCCGGTGAGGTGCTGACCGCGTCGCGCGACGAGCACAGCGAGCACGCCGACCTGTTCCGTGCCTTCCCGAACTCATACGGAACCCTGGGCTACGCGGTGCGCCTGCGCATCGAGCTCGAGCCGGTGCATCCGTTCGTCGCGCTCACCCACCTGCGGTTCCATGCGCTCGCCGACCTCGTCGACGCGATGCACCGCATCGTCGAGACCGGCAGCCTCGACGGGGAGCGCGTCGACTACCTCGACGGCGTCGTGTTCAGCGCCGATGAGAGCTACCTGTGCGTCGGCAGGCAGACGGCAGATCCCGGGCCGGTCAGCGACTACACCGGGCAGCAGATCTTCTACCGCTCGATCCAGCACGCCGAGGGCGCCAAGCACGACCGCCTGACCATCCACGACTACCTCTGGCGCTGGGACACGGACTGGTTCTGGTGTTCGGGGGCGTTCGGGGCGCAGCATCCGCTCGTTCGCCGGTTCTGGCCGCGGCGCTATCGGCGCAGCAGCTCGTATTCGAAGCTCATGCGCCTCGAGCGGCGGTTCGACATCGGCAACCGCCTCGAGAAGCTCAAGGGCCGGCCGCCGCGCGAGCGCGTCATCCAAGACATCGAGGTGCCGATCGGGCGCTGCGAGGAGTTTCTCGAGTGGTTCCTCGGCAACGTGCCGATCGAGCCGATCTGGCTGTGCCCGCTGCGCCTGCGCGACGATGCCGGCTGGCCGCTCTACCCCCTGCGGCCGCGGCGCACCTACGTGAACGTGGGCTTCTGGTCGACGGTGCCGGTCGGGGCGACCGAGGGTGAGACGAACCGGCGCATCGAACGCGAGGTCGCCCAGCTTGACGGGCACAAGTCGCTGTACTCCGACGCGTTCTACAGCCGCGAGGAGTTCGACGCGCTCTACGGCGGCGACGCCTACCGGTCTGCGAAGGCGCGGTACGACCCCGATTCACGTCTGCTCGACCTCTATGCGAAGGCGGTACAACGACGATGACCACGATCAAGGGACAGCGGCCCGAGACGGCTGCGCCGCAAGATCCGAAGCCGACGGATGACCCTGCCGGGCACGAGGCGGCAGGCAAGCTCACCCTCGCCGAGGTGCTCGAGCTGTTCGCCGGTGGGCGACTGCCGCTGCGATTCACCGCCTACGACGGCAGCTCAGCTGGGCCCGCCGACGCCGCGCTCGGCATCGAGCTGAAGTCGCCGCGGGGCACGACCTACCTCGCCACCGCGCGGGGCGACCTCGGCTTGGCGCGCGCCTACATCGCCGGCGACCTCGAGATCCACGGCGTGCACCCCGGCGACCCCTACGAACTGCTCAAGGCGCTCGCCGACGAACTGGTGTTCACGATGCCGTCGCCGCGGGTGATGGCCCAGGTCGTGCGTTCGATCGGGGTCGAGCACCTGCGGCCGATCGCGCCGCCGCCGCAGGAGGTGCCGCCGCGGTGGCGTCGCGTCGCCGACGGACTTCGGCACAGCAAATCGCGCGACGCCGAGGCGATACACCACCACTACGACGTGTCGAACACCTTCTACGAGTGGGTGCTCGGGCCGTCGATGACCTACACGTGCGCGTGCTACCCGGGCCTCGAGGCATCGCTCGACGAGGCACAGGAGAACAAGTACCGCCTGGTGTTCGAGAAGCTGCGGCTGCGGCCGGGCGACCGATTGCTCGACGTCGGCTGCGGCTGGGGCGGAATGGTGCGCTACGCCGCGCGCCGCGGTGTGCGCGCCACGGGCGTGACGCTGTCTCGCGAGCAGACCTCGTGGGCGCAGCGGGCCATCGCCGAAGAAGGCCTCACCGACCTGGCCGAGGTGCGCTTCGGCGACTACCGCGACATCGCCGAGTCGGGCTTCGACGCGGTGTCGTCGATCGGCCTGCTCGAGCACATCGGGGTGCGCAACTACCCCTCGTACTTCAGGTTCCTGCAGTCGAGGCTGCGCCCCGGCGGGCTGCTGCTGAACCACTGCATCACCCGCCCCGACAACACGAGCACGCCGTCGACGCGCGGGTTCATCGACCGCTACGTCTTTCCCGACGGCGAGCTCACCGGCTCGGGCCGCATCATCACCGAAGCGCAGAACGTGGGCCTCGAGGTGCTGCACGAGGAGAACCTGCGGCGCCACTATGCGCTGACCCTGCGCGACTGGTGCGCCAACCTCGTGGAGCACTGGGACGAAGCGGTCGCCGAGGTCGGGCTGCCCACCGCGAAGGTGTGGGGCCTGTACATGGCCGGCTCGCGGCTCGCGTTCGAGTCGGGCGGCATTCAGCTGCACCAGGTGTTGGCGGTGAAGCCCGGCGACGGCAGTCGTAACGGTGACGGCGACCTGCCGCTGCGGCCGTGGTGGACGCCGTAGCCTGCGGCGTTCAGTGATAGCAATTGCTGTTCGAGCTCGCGCTGTTCGAAATCACCATGGCTGCCCAGCGCTCATCAGCGCGTCGACCGCGTCGGGCGTCAGGGCTCCGGTGTTGGCACCGAGGCTCCCGGCCACGATGGCGCCGGCTGCGGCGCCGCGGACGACGGCCTCCTCCAGAACGGCCCCGGAGGCAAGAGCGGCGGCGAGCGCACCGCAGAAAGCATCGCCCGCGCCGGTCGTGTCGACTACGTCGACGCGGAAGGCCTCGACGAACACGGGCGGCCGTCCCGCGCGGTGGACCTCGACGCCGTCGCCGCCCAGTGTGCGAACAACCGCCGCCGCCCCGGCGGCCTGCAGCCGCTCGATTCCGCCCAGTTCGTCGCTCTCGGTCTCATTGACGATCAGCACGTCGACGTCGGTGAGGAGCGCGAGCGCGTCGGGGTGGGCCGGGGCCGCATTGAGAAGTGTGAGCGCGCCCGCCGCGCGTGCGGCACTCAGCCCTGCCGCGACGCTCGGGAGGGGGACTTCCAGTTGCGCGAGCACGACGCGAGCGCCGGAGACTGCGGATGTGACATCCTCCGCACTCAACGTGCCGTTCGCGCCTGATGCCACGACAATGCTGTTGTCCGAGTCGTGCAGGGTGAAGACATGTGCCGTGCCGGTCGGGGCGGTGTCGGTGCGGAGCATCGCCCCGGCGACACCGCCCGCGATGAGCAGGTCTTGCAGGAAGTCGCCCGCGGGGTCGTCACCGACGCACGCGCAGAAGCGGGTGCGTCCCCCGGTGCGGGCGGAGGCGAGGGCCTGGTTCAGGCCCTTGCCTCCGGCGAATCGGCCCACGGCGTCACCGAGGATCGTCTCGCCGGTTCGCGGCAGGCGCGAGACCTCGATCACGAGATCGAGGTTCGCACTGCCGACGACGACGACATCGGCCGGAGTCGACATCCCGTCAGCTCTTCCGGCGGTACCCGGACGCGGTGTGCGACTCGGCGAGCGCCGGGCTGGACGCGCCCATCAGACGTTCGCGGAGGGTTTGCGGCTGCGCGGGGTGCGGGGCGATCGCGCCGCGGTCCTTGAGGATGGGCAGGACGAGTTCGATGAAGTCCGCGGTCGACGCGGGCGGGATCACGGGCGAGAAGAGGAATCCGTCGAGGTCGGCTCCCTCGACGAGTTTGCACATCTGATCGGCGATCTGCTCAGGGGTTCCGATGAATGGCCGTGCGCCGACACCGTGCGCGTGCCAGTCGTCGAGCACGTCGCCGACGGTCTTGCCGGCGAACCGGGCGACTTGGGTCTGCGACAGCTCGGTCTTCAGCTCCGTCATGGGGGTGTCGCGATCGTAGGCCGCGAGGTTCAGGCCCGTGAACCATGCGTAGGACGCGATGGTGACATCGGGGTTCTGCGCCGCTGCGACGGAGGCGTACTTGCGCTGCGCCTCCTCCTCAGTGCTGCCGACGACGGCGGAGATGGCCGCCATGATCTTGACTTCGTCGGCGGCTCGGCCATTCTTGACGGCTTCCCCGCGGATCGAGGCCGAGAGTGCGCGCAGTTGTTCGACGGGGCCGCTGCCCACGAAGATCGCCTCGCCGTGCTTGCCGCCGAAAGTCCGACCGGCGGGAGAGGCGCCCGCCTGGAAGAGGACGGGCGTGCCCTGCGGTGATCGCGCGGTGTTGCCGTAGCCGCGCGATCGGAAGTATGGGCCTTCGTGCTCGATGCGGTGCACCTTCGCCGGGTCGGCGAAGCGTCCGTTCTTGTCGCGTTCGAGGGCGTCTTCCTCCCACGCCTGCTCCCAGAGCTTGTAGACGACCTGCATGAAGTCGTCCGCCATGAGGTAGCGCTCGTCGTGGCCGACCATCGGTACGCCGAAGCCCTGCACCGCCGTGTCGGCGGTGCCCGTCGTCACGACGTTCCATCCGATGCGACCGCCCGAGAGGATGTCGAGCGTCGCCATGCGCCGGGCGAACGCGTACGGCGGTTCGAGCAGCGTGGAGCCGGTCGCGACCAGGCCCAGCCGGCTGGTCTCGGGGATGAGTGCGCCGAGGACGATCGCCGGGTCGAGCCTGGGCAGGTCGAGGCCCTCGGCGGAGGCGACGTCCGGGCGCTCGCCGGCGACGTCGGCCCAGCCCCATGCGTCTGCGAGGAACATGAAGTCGAAGCCGGCGTCTTCGACCATGCGAGCGGTGTCGCGCCAGTAGTCGAGCTTGTCGAAGAGGTACCGCTTGTTGTCGGGGTGACGCCAGGTCGCCGTGCCAGAGTCGTTGGCCTGCGCGTTCTCGAAGAGGCCGAGGCGCATCTGCTTGACCATTGTCTTGCCTGCTTTCTGAGGGTTTCGTTCGTTCGCGCGGTTCAGCCGCGCGCAGTGATCTGGTCGTCGCTCCACCACAGGACGCGCTTGCGCACGAGGGCGAGAACAGCGATGAGGAGCACCCCGAGCAGGCACAGCAGGGCGATGCTCGCCCAGGTGACGGGGAGGTTCGCCTGCGCGGCCGAGGTGGTGACAAGCGAGCCGAGGCCCGCCTGCTGGCCGGCGGCGACGAACTCGGCCACCGCGGCTCCGACGACCGCCAGCGGGAGCGCGATCCGCAGCCCAGCGAACACGTAGGGCATGCTGCCCGGGAATCGCAGCTCCCGGAAGGTCTCCCACCGGCTCGCGTGCAGGGTCTTGAACACGTCGAGCGCACGTTGGTCGACGTCGCGGAGGCCGGCCAGTGAGTTCACGAGCATGGGGAAGAACACGACCAGGCCAGTGACGATGAACTTCGGCACCATCCCGAATCCGAACGCCACCACGAGCGCGGGTGCGATCGCGACGATCGGGGTGACCATCACGATCACCACGAGCGGCATCACCGCGCGCTCGATGATCTGGAACTCCGACATGATCACGGCCAGCAGGAAGCCGGCGAGGATGCCGGTGGCGGCGCCAACGACGACCTCGAGCAGCGTGGTCAATGAGTTCGACCAGTACATTTCGGGGTTCTGGATGAGGCTCAGCGCGATCGCGTCGAGCGTCGGGATCACGTAGGGGTTCGCGATGGCCAGGAGCTGCCACAGGGCCGCGGCGATCACGAAGGTGATCAGTGTCGGCACCCACGTGCCCCAGCGCAGCCACGCCGGCACCCTCGATCGACGCCCCCGCTCGCCACGGACTGCGGCGAAGGCGGCGGTCGAGTCCTGGACGGTCAGTTCAGACATGGGCGTCCTCCATCTGTGTGTGCAGCGCCGTGCGCACGACGGCCTCGAGATCGCGGAACTCGTCGGTGGCGTAGGCATCTGCAGTTCGCGGTCGCGGCAGATCGACGTCGATGATCTGGGCGATCCGGCCGGGGTGCGCGGCCATCACCACGATGCGGTCCGAGAGCATGATCGCTTCAGGCACCGAGTGGGTGACGAACATGACGGCCTTTCGGTTCGACTGCCAGAAGTCGAGCAGGGCCATGCGCTGGAGGTCCCGGTTCATCTCGTCGAGCGCCGAGAACGGCTCGTCCATCAGCATGATGGCCGGGTCGAACACGAACGCACGCGCGATCGCGGCACGCTGCTGCATTCCGCCGGAGAGCTGACCGGGATACTTCGACATCGCATTCCCGAGGCCGAAGGTCGAGAGCAGCTCCTTCGCGTCACGCAGGATGCGGTCGCTGTTCGCCTTCTTGTTCACGGCCAACGGCAGTTGCACGTTGTCGAGCACCGTCCGCCAGGGCAGGAGCGCCGGCGACTGCGGCACGAGCCCGATCTTCTTGTCGCGTGACGCGGCGGTGACGCTCTCGCCGTCGATCGTGACAGTTCCCAAGTCGGCGTCGATGAGTCCGGCAGTGACCTTGAGCAGTGTGGACTTGCCGCATCCGCTCGGACCGATGACCGAGACGAACTCGCCCATGCCGATCGTCAGGCTCACGCCGTCGAGAACAGTGACCTGGGAGCCCGACGGGCCGAACGACTTCGAGACGTTGCGGATCTCGACGCCTGCGCCCTGTGCCACGGCCATCATGCTGCCGGCCAGACGAGAGCGTCGCCGTCGTACAGGTCCGCGACGAGGTCGGAGTCCATCATGTCCGCGATCGCGGGGAGCTCGCCCACGTTCCCGTACTTCTTGACGAGTGCGTACTCGGGCTCCCACATCGCCTCGGTCTGCACACCGGGGTTGCCGCCGGCGCTTTCGCGCACCCATGCGGACTCGACCTCCCACGTACGGGCGAGCTGCTCGCGCGGGAACGCGGCGCCCTGGTTGTTGTCGACGGCGAGTTCGGCGAGCGTGTCGATGCACGCGTCGGACTCGTCGAGGCAGTACTGCAGCGCCTTGAGGCTCGCACGCATGAAGTCACCGGCGACCTCACGGTGCTCGGCGAGGAACTGCGAGTTCGCCTCCATGACGTTGTAGGTGCCCTCGACGCCGAGGTCGCTCGGGAGGAACTCGTTGAATGGCTGGTTCTGCGCGCGCAGCGACTGCGGCTGGTTGGAGGCGTACCCGACGATGGCGTCCACCTGCTCGCGGACCACGACGGTGGGGTCGTAGTTGGTCATCTTGACCATCTCGACCTTCGACGCGTCGACGCCGGCGTTGTCGAGCATCGCCGAGGCGATCGGGGTGAGGTTGATGAAGTACCCAAGCGACTCGCCGTCGAGGTCGTCCAGGCTCTCGATCTTCTCGTTCGTGAAGATCGAGAATGGCGACTCCGTGCCATAGGTCGCGACGGCCGTGAGGTTGCGGCTGTTGGCAGCAGCAAGCATGACATCCGACGCGGAGCCGAGCGCGGTGAACTGCGCCTGGCCGGAGGCGACCAGCTGCTGCCCGTTCGCTCCCGACGCGTTGATCTCAACGTCGAGGCACAGCTCGTCGAAGTAGCCCAGCTCCTCAGCGAGGAAGACGTCGATCTGACCGGCGCTGGCGGAATAGCCGTAGCCGGAGATATAAGTGATCGTTCCGACATCCTGATTGCGCTTGCATGTCTCGCTGTCGACCGCCGCAGCCGCGTTGGCGGCACTGGGGGCGGCGGCCGGCGCGGAGCAGGCCGCGAGCGCGAGAGTGGTTGCGAACGCGCCGGTCAGTGCGGCGGCGACCCGGATCCGAGTCTTCCGTGCGAAGAATGCATCCATGGGAATTTCCTTTCTGTGCCGTTCATCGTTGATGGCATCGGCAATGTTAGATGGTCAATCTTGATTACACAAGCGGCGATTATTCAAACTACTTCGCGCCGCGTTGGCGTGGGCGTTCTGATCGAACCCGGCGAATGACGGCCATTCGCCGGCCCGCAGGATCCGCTCGGAGATGCGAACGTCCTCGCGCGATTGCGCGCACAGCCGTTCCACGTCGTCGAACGCGAGCGTGGGGCGGATGAATTCGACGAGCTCGACGTCGAGCCGTCGCCCGTAGAGGTCGATCTCCAGGTCGTGGAGATGCACCTCGACCCGACGCGCCCGCCGCCCCGGAAAGGTGGGGTTCGTTCCGACGCTCACGGTCGATGTGAACACGTAGGGCAAGCCCCGCACCAGGGTGAGCGCGGCGTAGATGCCGTCATCGGGCAACTCCCCGGCATCGAGCAGGAGATTGGCGGTCGGAAAGCCGAGGACGCGCCCACGCGAATCGCCGTGGACGACGACGCCGGTGAGGTGCCCGACATCGGGATGACGGCTCACACCGCGACATCCGTCGAGATCGAACGGTACCGGCTCTGGTGGAAGATCAGGGGCTCGACATCGTCGAAGAGCGTGATGTCCTTGATCTCGAAGAGCGCGATCTCGTGATCGCCGCCGTCGAAGACGCTGCGCGGGGTGCAGGTCAGCCACAGCGCTGCGCCTTCGATCAGGACCGCGCCGTTCACCGTCTCCCGCCATTCATGCCCGTCGAAGCGGTCACCCTCCCGCGCCGAGAGACTTCGGCTCAGCGCCTCGTGATGCGAGGCCAGCACACTCATCCCCAGCTCCGGCACCGACGCCAGCAGTGGCCAGGTTCGCGACGTGCGCGCAACGCTCACAGCGACCAGTGCAGGCTCCAGGGAGATCGAGGTGAACGAGTTGACGGCCATGCCGGCAACCTTTCCGTCGACCTGCGCCCCGAGAGCGACGACACCAGTCGGATACACCGAGAAGGCGCGGCGCAGTGCGCGGTCCTGCGACAGAGTCTCTACTGAAGCTGTACTCATGACTTCCCTTTCGTCAACATTGACTAAGCCTAGGTTAGTCCGAATTGACCATGCAAGCAATGAATAGTCCGCTACGATGAATCACATGTCGACCACACGCCTTCTCGTCCTCGGAGCCGTGCGGCAGTTCCAGCCCGTGCACGGCTACTTCCTCCGCCGTGAGCTGATGACGTGGAACGTCGACGAGTGGGCCAACATCCAGCAAGGCTCCATCTACAACGCGCTGCGTACGCTCGCCGCCGACGGCTATATCACCGAAGGCAGCACGGAGAGCGAGGGCAAACGGCCTGCGCGCACCACCTACAGCATCACGCCCTCCGGCGAAGTGGAACTGCAGCGGATGCTGCGCGAAAACCTCTGGAACGTCGCGCGCTTCGACACGCAATCGGTCATGACGGTCGCCTCCTTCATGTTCGTGCTCAGCCGACAGGAGGTGATCGCCGGCCTCGAGCACCGGCTCATCAAGAGCGACGCGATCATCGCCGAGAACGGATTCAACGTGGAGGACACCCTCCGGTCGGAGAGCACTCCGCGATACGTCCGGGAGATCTTCGACCTGTCCACCGCGCGCCTCCTCGCCGAGAAGCAATGGGTCAACGCCCTCATCGGGCGCCTCCGCGCCGGTGAGTACGTCTTCTCCGGCGAGACACCCACCGCCCCCGCACGCGAGGAACAGGTGCTCGCGACCAACTCCCACGCCTGACAACGCGCCAGCGAACACTCCTCGCCGAGAGCCGACTTGGAGGCTCGCTGCGAGCACCACGCGCGACCGATCCCGCGCCAGTAGGCGGAGTGCACCACCGTGCCCATGAGCGCGGCTCGCACGAGGGCGTGGAATTGGCAGTGCGCGATGGCGAGCATCTGACGCTCTCCGCCGCTCAGCACACCTGCAGGCCGCTGTGCGAGTGGTGTCAACAACGGCCCAGTTCGCGTACCGGGTCACTCCGTGAACGCCGGCACGACGTGCTCGATGAACAGTTCGAGCGAGCGCTTCTTCTGCTCGTGCGTGAGGCTGTTGTCGCTCCAGAAGCTGAACTCGTCGACGCCCAGCGACTCGTAGTGGCGCAGCCGCTCGATGACCTCGGCGGGGGTGCCGACCATCGCGGTGCCGTGCAGGCTCTCGGGGGTGAACTCGGGGCGCTCGGCGAACTTCTCTTCGGGGCTCGGGTCGAGGAACCCGTTGACGGGGGTGGTCTTGTTGCCGAACCAGGCGTCGAATGTGCGGTAGTAGCGGTTGATGGCGTCAGCGCCGACCCGCCAGCCCTCGGGGTCGTCGTCGCTGTGCACGTACGTGTGCCGCAGCACCATCAGCTCGGGCCGGTCGACCTCGGGGTGGTTCGCGATCGCCGTCTCGAACTTGTCGACGAGGTTCTCGACCTCTTCGTCGCCCTTCATGAGCGGGGTGACCATCACGTTGCAGCCATTTGCGACGGCGAAGTCGTGCGATGCGGGGTCGCGCGCCGCGATCCACATCGGCGGGGTGGGCTGCTGCACCGGCTTGGGCACGCTCGTCGAGGTCGGGAACTGCCAGATCTCGCCATTGTGCGCGTAGTCGCCCGCCCACAGCTTGCGAATGGCCGGCACGATCTCGCGCAGGTGGTTGCCCCCATCGGTGGCGGGGAGCCCGCCGGCCATGCGGTCGAACTCGAACTGGTAGGCGCCGCGGGCCATGCCCAGTTCGGCACGGCCGCCGCTGATCACGTCGAGCAGGGCAGTCTCGCCCGCGGCGCGTATGGGGTTCCAGAACGGTGCGATGATCGTGCCCGCGCCGAGGCGGATCTTCTCGGTGCGTGCTGCGAGATAGGCGAGCTGCGGCATCGGGCTCGGTGAGATGGTGTACTCCATCGAGTGGTGCTCGCCGATCCAGACCGTGCTGAAGCCGCCTGCTTCGGCGAGGAGGGTCAGCTCGGTGAGGTTCTCGAAGGACTCCTCTGGTGAGATGCTGTCGTCCCAGCGCTCCATGTGGACGAAAAGTGAGAATCGCATGGTGCTCCTTTGTTACCTGTCTTCTCTAGCGGTTGCCGCGGCGTCGCGCTCCGCGATGGTGGTGTCGGTTCGTGACCAGTGCTCGCGTTCGACCTCGCGCACGATGACGGTGATGTTCTCGGATGCTGCGCCGGTCGACTCTTCCGCAGCACGGTGCAGCGCGGCGATGAGGTCGCGCAGCTGCTCGGGGGTGCGCCCGCGGGCGATCGACACGTCGATGAGTGGCATGCTCGTCGCCGCCCGTCAGCTTCGCATCACGAAGGGATCGGCGACCGGCCCTTCATCGGTGTTGATCCAGACGCTCTTGAGCCGGGTGTACTCGTTCATCGACTCGAGTCCATGTTCGATGCCGACGCCCGAGTTCTTGTAGCCCTGTCTGGGCGACATGGGCGACATGGCCCGGTACGTGTTGACCCAGATCGTGCCGGCATCGAGGCGACGGGCCATGCGGTGCGCTCGGGCGAGATTCTGCGTCCACACGCCGGCGGCGAGACCGTACTCGGTGTCGTTGGCGAGGGCGACGAGCTCGTCTTCGGTCTCGAACGGCATGATCGCCGCGACCGGGCCGAAGATCTCCTCGCGCACCACGCGCATCGAGTTGTCGACATCGGTGAGCACCGTCGGTGCGTAGAAGTAGCCGGGGAGGTCGATGTCGGGTCGCCCGCCTCCGACACGGACGGACGCGCCCTCCGAGACGCCGAGGTCGACGTACGACGAGACCTTCGAAAGCTGATCCGCGAATGCGAGCGGTCCGAGCTCGGTGCTGTCGACGAGTGGGTCGCCGATGCGGATCGTGCGCGCGCGCTCGGTGACGCGTTCGAGAAGCTCGTCATAGATCGCCTTGTGCGCGAAGACCCGGCTGCCGGCGATACAGGTCTGTCCGGCCGCGGCGTAGATGCCGGCGATGACGCCCATGGCCGCGTTCGCGACATCCGCGTCGTCGAAGACGATGTTCGGGCTCTTGCCGCCCAGTTCCAGCGTGCAGCCGATGAAGCGGCGCGCGGCCTCCGCGGCGATGCGCGCACCGGTCTGCGTCGAACCGGTGAACGAGATCTTCGCGAGGTCGGGGTGGCTCACCAGCGGTGCGCCGGCTTCGGCGCCGAAGCCGGTCACGACGTTCACCACACCGTCGGGGAACCCGGCCTCGATCGCCAGCTCGGCCACTCGCAGGATGGTCCGCGAGGTGTATTCGCTCGGCTTGATGACGACGGTGTTGCCAGCTGCGAGCGCCGGGGCGATCTTCGAGGTCGTCAGCGTGAGGGGCGAGTTCCACGGGGTGATCGCTCCGACGACGCCGAGGGGTTCGCGCTGGGTGTAGTTGAGCATCTCGAACGACGAGGTCGGGATCTGGGCGCCCTGCACCTTGTCGGCCAGACCGCCGTAATAGTAGTAGTACTCGGGGAGGGTGGTCAGCTGGCCACGCATCTCGCGCAGCAGCTTGCCGTTGTCGAGGCTCTCGAAGCGAGCGAGCTCCTCGGCGTTCTCGGCGATGAGGTCGCCCAGGTTGCGCAGCAGCCGACCCCGCTTGGTCGGGCTGAGCCGCGACCAGCTCGGCGACTCGAATGCGGCCTTCGCGGCCCCTACGGCGCGGCGCACGTCTTCGTCGTTGCCGCGCGCGGCCTCGTAGAGAGGCTCGAGGGTTGCGGGGTTCGTACTCGTGAAGTGCTCACCGCTGCTCGGGGCGACGGGTGCGCCACCGATGAAGTGGCTCAGTCGTTCAGTCATGATGGATTCCTTCTGATTCTTCGATGAAGGCCGTGAGTGCCTCGGCGAGCGCGGACGCGTCCTCAACCGGCAGCATGTGGCGGGCGCCAGGAACGATGACGAGGCGCGCATCGGGCACTTCGTCGGCAAGGCGCTGCGACATCTCGGGCGTGGAGCCCGGATCGAGTTCGCCCGTGATCGCAAGGGTGGGTACGGTGATCTGACCGAGCTCGGGTGCGATCTCCTGGTCGCCGCTCGCGAAGACGGCGTAGGCGTGCAGGTAGGACGTGACGTCGTTCGCCAGCAGCACCCGTTCGGTCGCCGTCTTGATCTCGGCGGGAACTGAGCTGTCCTCGGGGTACCAGCGCTGCAACGACGCCGTGACGCTGTCGGCGAACTGCGTTTCGGCGGCGGCGAGCCTGGTCTCGACTGCGGCCGTTTCGGCGGGCGTGCGACGACACACCGCGCTCACGCAACTGAGCGTCGCCACCCGTTCGGAGTGGAAGCGGGCGATGTGCTGGGCGATGAGTGCGCCGAGTGAGAACCCGACCAGATGCACGCGGCCGTCGGGGAGTCGACGCAGGACATCGTCGGCGAGGCCCGCGAGAGACTGCGGTTCCCGCAGCGGCGGCTGTGCCCCGTGCCCCGGGAGGTCGATCGCGATCGTGCGACGTGCCAGCCGCTCGCTCAGCGGAGCCCACATCGTGTGGTCGAGGCCGACACCGTGCAGGAGCACGACGGATGTCGCTCCGTTCGGGCTGCTCGTTCCAATCGACTCGTCAACCATGTTCCGGTGTCACTTGTCTACTGCTCGGTCGACAGCGCTGCGAGTCGCTGCTTCGGGCGGCCTTGGGCTGCTGCGGCGAGGGCGATCAGGATCTCGCCGGCATGCGGCGCATCTGCGACCCGAATTTCGACACTCTGGTGGTGCGAGCGGATGGTGGCATCCGTAATGTGCTTCAGCGGGATGTCGAAGGTGGTGCCGGCAGCGGCACGCTTCTCGACCGCGGGCAGCAGGGTGGTCGCGTTGGCCGCATTGCGGAAGTGGTCTCCGAATTTCAGCGTGTGGATCAGGGCTGATCCGTGCTCGATCTCTCCATCGAGCCCGACGACCGCCGCCTTGCCATAGGCCTCGATCGGTGCGCCGATCGCTTCAACGACCCGAGGAGCGAGCAGTCCACCGAGGTCCGACGCGGTCGCGTCGATTCCTTCGGCGAGGTCCGCGACGAAGCCCTGGCCGTGCCATGGGTTGTCGATGACGGCGGCGACCACGGCGATGCGTGCCACCGGCTCGACCGGCTGGCCGCCCTCGGTGACGATCTCCTCGACGATCGTGGTGATCTTGCGGACGTTCATAGTGCGATTCCCTTCAGGATTTCGGATGTCACGGGGCGGTCGGTCATGCGATCGCCGATGCGGGCATGCGGGCGGGGCCCGGTCGAGGCTGCGGCGATGACCGCGATCTCGTCGTGGTGCGGTGCATCCGGGAGGATGACGTCGAGCGACTGGTAGTAGTCGCGGGTCGTCGGCTCGGTCTTGTGCCAGAGCGGCACCCGCAGGTGCCGGCCGGGGCCCGAGCGGTCGTCGACGAAGCAGAGGATCGAGGTTCCCTGGAGGGCCTCGCGCATGAGGTTGCCGAAGTAAGGGGTGTGAATGAGCGCACCGGCGTGCTCGATCTCGCCGCTCAGTCCGACCACCGCCGCCTTGCCGAACGCCTCGATGCTCGCGGCGCCGCCGAGGGCATCGATCAGTCGGTCGGTGAGGAGCTTGGCGAGCACCGGGGCGATGCGCTCAGTCTCGGGCTGGAGATCGGCGTCGGTCGCGGTGCCGACCCAGGGGTTGCGGATGACGGCCGTCGCGGCGGCTCGCAAGATCGGCTGCGTACGAAGCCCGCTCGCGGGCATCTCCTCGACCGAGACGAGAATGGTGCGCAGGCCGATCGCGGCCGCGACGTCTGAGTAGTCGTTCAGCGTGGAGACGGTGGAGAGATCGTACGTTCGCGCGGTCGCGTCGATGACGGCGGACATGTGCTGGCTCGTTTCGGTTGAGATGGATCGAAGTGCGGGGCTTCGAGTGCGATGGCGGGGTCGGGGTATCAGGACGCCGTCGTGACGTCGGTGGCGACTTCGATTGCAAGGGCACGGAGGACCGTTGCGCTCGAGGCCTCGACGTGCTGTCGCATCGTGAACTCGGCGCTGACATGGTCGCGTGCTTCGATCGCGGCGACGATGCTCTCGTGCTCTTTCAGCGAGAAGCCCAGTCGTCCGGGCTGGTCAACCGATTTCAGGACGAGCCGGTGGTAGGCGAGCTGATTCATGAGTCGCTCATAGTGCTCTGAGAGCTTGCGATTGTCTGCTCCGGCGATGAGCGCGTTGTGGAACTCGTGCACGAGGGCGGCGTAGCGCGTGCGGTCTCCGCGGCGAACCGCAGCGGCGGATGCCTCGACGTTACGTCGAAGCACGTCGAGTTCGGGGCCGCTGCTGCGTCGGGCGAACAGGCCGGCAGCGAGACCCTCGAGGCCGCCCTTGAGCTCGAAGAGCTCTACGATCTCACGGCGGGTGGGCTGTCGTACGAAGGTGCCCACACGCGGTCTGATCTCGACAAGCCCCTCGTTCTCGAGTTGCTTGAGCGCCTCCCTGATGGGGGTGCGGCTCACGTTGAACTCCTGTGCGAGGAAGAGTTCGGGCAGTGGCGCACCGGGAGGAAACTCCCCGCTGAGCACGAGCTTGCGCAGCCGGTCGAGCAGCGGGGTCTCGTCGACGGTCACATCGTCGGGGCGGAGTGCTTCAGTGGGCTGTTGCATGCCAACAACCTAACTTGCATACAACAGAGTGTCAAGGCAACCTAGGGCTTCCGGGAGTATTAGCTGATTTTCCGGGAAGTATTGACCAAGTCGCATGTGTGCACTTACTATCTGTTGCATGCCAGCAATCAATGAAGCCGTCCTGACCGCATGGGACGCTGCGTGGGATCACGGGGAGGTCGACGCCCTCGACCTCGTCATGCACCCCGAGTACCGTCGCGAGAGCGCCGGCTCCGGTAGCATCACCGGCCTCGCCGAACTGAAGCGCGAGATCCTCGAAGTGCGTGCCGCATTTCCCGACCTGCGCACCACAATCGACAAGCTGATCGTCGATGGCGACGATTTCGCGATCTTCTGGAGCTCCACCGGCACCTTCACCGAAGCGCTCGGTGAAGTTCCCGCGACGGGCAACCGAGTGCAGACCCGTGGATCGAACCAGGGAACCTTCCGCGACGGCCTCATCGTGACTGAACGGGTGACCTGGGATCAGAGCGAGCTGCTCGCTGATCTTGGAGTGCCTTCGCTGCGCTCGGCGTTCGAATCCGATCTCTCGGGTCTCAAGGTGGACGATCTCTCAGGAGCGTTCGACAACGACGCGTTCAAGGGATTCAACCGGCAGTTCATCACCGGCGTCACCGTGGTCACCACCACCGACGCCGACGGAACGCCGCGCGGGCTCGCGGCCAACTCCTACGCCTCGGTTTCGATCGAGCCACCGCTGGTGCTGGTGTGCGTGCAGAAGACGTCGTCGACGCATCCCGCACTGTTCCGGTCGTCGCATCTGGGGATCAACATCCTCAGCAACCAGCAGCGCGAAACCGTGGCGACGTTCGCCTCGAGATCTCCCGACAAGTTCGCCGCCGTCGAGTGGCATGCGGGGCCGCAGGGCAGTCCGCTTATCGACGGCTCGTCTGCGTCGATCGAGGCCGAGATCAAGGAGCGTTTCCAGGCGAAGACGCACACCGTGTTCATCGCCAAGGTGACTCACGCAGAGGTATCCGACCTCGTCCCGATGGTCTACAAGTCGGGCCGCTTCTTCGACGGCGCCTCACTTGCCGAACTCTGAGACGCACCACACCACCCCGAAATCAGCCGATTTCCAAGAACACCGAATGAAATGGGAGTTGCAATGACGCAGCAGACGACCTCAAATACCGACGTGGCATCCGACGCGCCGACGTACGGGGCTTCACTGACCCGCACCGAGCCGTTCGCCACCGAACAGATCCCGACCAACGAGCGGCACGGCAAGCCGCGCTACCAGTTCACCCTCTGGTTCGCGGCGAACATGGTGCTCGCTGTGCTGGTGTCGGGCTTCTTCTCGTCCCTCTTCGGGCTCTCCGTCGTGCAGGGCCTCACCGCCGTCGCTGCGGGCACCCTGCTCGGCGCGATCGTGATGGGCCTGCTCGCAGGAATCGGCACCAAGCTCGGCGTTCCGCAGCAGGTGCAGGGCCGTGGGCCCATGGGCTACTTCGCGAACTTCGTGCCGATCGCGCTGTTGACGGTGGTCTCGGCGATCGGCTGGACCGCGGTCAACACGGTCTTCGCCGTGATCGCACTGCAGATGCTGGTCGACGTGCCGTTCTGGTTGGCAGCGACGGGGATCTTCGCCGTGCAGGCCGTCTTCGCTATCTGGGGACACAACCTGATCCACCTGATCAACCGGATCGCCACGATCGTGCTCACCCTCCTGTTCGCTGTCATCACCGTGCTGTCGCTGCAGCAGGTCGACTTCAACATCGGCGTGAACATCGAGGCGCCCTACTACATGGGCGAGTTCGCCGGCTGGGTCACGTTCGCGGGGTTCTTCTTCGCCTACGTGATGACCTGGACGCCGTTCGCATCCGACTTCTCGCGCTACCTCCCGCGTGACACCTCGCACACGAAGGTCATGGCGTACACCGCGAGCGGCACCTTCGTCGCGATGATGTGGCTCGGCGGCATCGGCGTGCTCGTCTCGAGCTTCGCGGGTGAACTCGACGCGATCGCGGCGCTCGCGGAGCTGACGGGCGACTGGGCGCCCATCGCCATGCTCACCGTCGTGCTCTCGACCCTGCCGGTGAGTGCCATGAACCTCTATGGCGGATCTCTCTCGCTGCTCACCATCCGGATTCCGGTGAACCGCGTAGTCGGCGTGCTCGTCATCGCGGCCGTCAGCCTCGGCGTGACCCTGCTGATGCAGACGAACCCGTACGGCGCCTTCTACGACTTCCTGCTGATCCTCGCGTACCTGGTCGTTCCGTTCAGCACGATCCTGCTGCTCGATTACTACCTGCGCATGCGCCCCCTCGGCCCCGTCGCCGTCAACCAGCTGTTCGATCCGCGCCGCATCGTCGAGTGGGGCTTCGTCGCCTGGGTCGTCGGCTGTGCGTTCTCGTCGCTCTTCTGGAACTCGACTCTGTTCACCGGCCCCCTCGCCGGCGCGTTCGCGCAGTTCGGCGACACCGCCTACCTCGCGGGTGCCGTCGCAGCTGCGGTCGCATACCTGGCGCTGAGCCCGCTGCCGCCGCTCTCGCAGCTGCTGCGGCGTCAGGCACCCGACCGGGTCGAGGTCATGCGGTGACGAGCGAGTCCGATACGGCCGTGTCGTCGGGCACGTCCACCCTCGTGGTGATCGACATGCAGGAGATCTTCCGGTCGCCGACGAGCGAGTGGAGCGTGCCCGCGTACGACCGCACTGCCGAGCACGTCGTGCGACTGGCCGACCACTTCTCGCACTCGGTCGTCTGGACGAAGTTCGTGCGCGACCCCGACGAGACCGGCAGCTGGAGCGCCTACTACGATCGGTGGTCGAACAGTCGCGCCGAGCCCGACTCGCCGGTCTGGGACCTCACCCTGCCCGTGCGCGACGGCGACCGCGTGCTCACCCTGTCGACGTTCTCGAAGTGGGGACCCGATCTTGCCGAGATGACCGAGCACAGCGATCACATCGTCGTCTGCGGGGTGGCGACCGACTGCTGCGTGCTCGCGACCGTGCTCGGCGCGGTCGACGCGGGCAAGCAGGTCACCCTCGTCACCGATGCCTGCGGCGGCGCGACACCCGAGGCCCACGACCAGGCCGTGGCACTCATGGGCATGCTCGCTCCGATGGTGACGCTCGCCGAGACGACCGAGATCGTCAAGTAATGTACGGCCTGCCAGCGCCGCGCCTCGAGCGCGGCGCTGGCAGCGGCATCCGTTCACCAGCAAGAATGGCGACATGGATGCCGCGATCCCAGCCCTCACCGAGATGCCGAAGCCGCAGTTCGTGATGTCGGCCGAGGCCCGCCGCATCGCCACATACTCGTGGGGCGACGACGACGCGCCGACCGTGCTGTGCGTGCACGGGTTCGCGTCGAGCTGTCGCGACAACTGGGTGAACACGGGGTGGGTGCGCGATCTCACGCGCGCCGGCTACCGGGTGCTCGGCGTCGACCAGCTCGGCCACGGCGCGAGCGATAAGCCGTACGAGGCATCCGAGTACGCCATGGACGCGCTCGTCGACGACCTCATCACCGTGCTCGACACCTTTCTGCTCGACCGTGTGCTGTACGCCGGCTACTCACTGGGTGCGCGCGTCGGCTGGCAGCTCGCCGTGCAGGCGCCCGAGCACGTCGAACGCGCCGTGCTCGGCGGCATCCCCGATGGTCGTCCGCTCGCCCGCCTGCAGATCGAACAGGCGCGAGCGTACGCCGTACACGGAACACCGGTCGACGACACGGTCACCCGCAACTACGTGACGCTCGCCGAGCGCGTCGATGGAAACGACCTGCTCGCGATCGTGGCACTCGCCGAGGGCATGCGATCAGCCGACGCCGACCCCGACCCGGCGAATCCGCCGAGGCAGCAGATCCTGTTCGCGACGGGCAGTGAAGACGCGATCCTCGAGGATTCGAAAAGACTGGCGGATGCCACGCCGAACGGCACGTTCGTCGAGCTCCCCGGTCGGCACCACTTCAATGCGCCCGGCTCGCGGGTGTTCCGCGAGGCTGCGGTGGAGTTCTTCAGCGCGCGCGCCTCGAACGCCGCAACCTAGTTCAACCGCATCCCGGCCAGCTCGAGCCAATCACTGAACCGCGTCGGCGCCAGCGTGGCGTCGGGTCCCGGCAGCAGCTCGCGCTCGTCGAGCTCGGTGCCGAAGTACGTCGCCAGCGGGTCGGCTCTGACCTCGCGCGGGTCGCCGCGCAGCCGCAAATCGTTCTGCACGAGCGCCTCGAGGCGGAACACCTCTGGTCCGGCGAATTCGACGATGCCGTTCACAGGCGAGCCCGTCGCGACTGTCGCGATCGCCGCCGCGATGTCGTCGGCGGCGATCGGCTGAATCAGGGCCTGCGACAGCCGCACGATGTTCTGCCTCGTCGCGGCATCGGCGATGCTCCTGACGAACTCGAAGAACTGGGTACCGTGCACGATCGTGTAGCGACGGCCCGACCGGCTGATGAGCCGCTCCTGCGCCGCCTTGGCAGCGAAGTAGCCGCCCTCGGTGCGCGCCAGCCGATCGGTGCCCACCACCGACAGGGCGATGTGATGCTTCACGCCGGCCACATCGCCGTACGCAAGCAGGTTCATCGTCGATCCGTAGAAGAAGTCGTTCGCGCCCCGCTCGTCGAGGTATCCCGAGTTCGAGACGTCGACGAGGGTCTCCACCCCGGTGAGGGCCTCCGCGAGGCCCTCACCGGTGTAGGCGTTGACCCCGGTTGCGCGCGAGGCAGAGACGACGTCGTGCCCCTCAGCTGCGAGCCGCGCCACGAGCCGGGTTCCGATGAGCCCGGTGCCGCCGATGACCGCGATCCTCATGGTTCCGGTTCCTCCAATCCCCAGAAGGCGCCCTTCAAGCCGACGTCCGCGAAGTACGCACGCGCTTCCGACGGCTCGCGCCGCACGTACGGCGAGTCCAGCCGGCCCTCGTACCAGTGCGCCGCGAGACGCCAAAGGGTCGCGAGGTCGAAGGTCGACCCGTGTTCGTTGCCGGTGGCCGAGAGCCAGTCGTCGACGCACCGCTCGCTGCAGAAGATGCGCTGGTTCGAGCATGTGTGCACCACGTCGTCCCAGACGTGCGCCGCCGGCACGAGGAAGTGCGCCACCTCATCACCGGCGGGTGCCCGCGACGTGCCGACGACGTACGCGTGGGGCGTGCCGCAGGCGGGGCAGGTCGTCGCGACGAGCACCTCGTTCTCGCCGGGCACGAGATGGGGGATCGCAAACGCGTCCCACGCGCACCCGCCCCACCACAGTGTGTGCGAGCCCTTCACTGAGAAATGCAGGTCGATGCTCGCGAAGGGGTGCGCCATGATGATGCGGCCGTCGTCGTCGAGCACGATGTGGCGCGTCGCCGCGAGGATGGCGAGTGCGCGCTCGACGTCTGCGGGCGACAGCCGCGTCGCTGCCTCGAGTGCGGCACGAACGGGCGGATGTCCCTGCTCGGCGTAACCCCGATAGACCTCGACCCGAACCCGCTCGATGTCGGCTCGCGTCGGTTCGCCCGTATCAGCGCCCATGGGTGAAGGGTACGCCGTTGAGTCGCGGTACGTTCGGTATATGTCCCCGACGGAGAATGAGCGAGACGACGAGGTCGACCTGCTCATCGACGCGTGGTCGCGTCGGCTGCCCGATGTCGACCTCACTCCGCTCGACGTCATGTCGCGCCTGCGGCGTGCGGCAAACCGACTTGCACGACTGCGGGCCGACGCCTTCAAGTCGGCAGGCCTCGCGGCGTGGGAGTTCGATGTGCTCGCGGCGCTGCGCCGCGAGGAACCGCCGCACGAGCTGAATCCAGCACAGCTGATCGAGGCGACGATGATCGGCAGTGCTGCGATGACCAATCGGCTCGACAACCTGTCGCGGCGCGGGTTCGTCGACCGACGACCCAACCCACGTGACGGTCGCAGCGTGCTCGTGCGCCTGACCGCCGCGGGTGCGATGCACGTCGACGATGCGATGCGCCGGCTGGCAGCCCGCGAGGGCGACGAGCTTCGCGGCCTCAGCCGCGACGAGCAGGCGACGCTGGTGCGCCTGCTGCGCCGTCTCGTGCAGGATCCCGAGAGATGATGCCCCGACACGTGTGCCCTCGAATCGCCCACCGTGTGGTCGGGGCGAATGAATTGGGTCGGTGGCGGGTGGGACCAGTCGCGTTCTGCTTGACGCTACCCGGAGGCCGTCTGAAACCCGGTTTCCCGCGCTTACCTCGCGACTGACCGATGCTCGTTCGACTCGTCAACGATACCGATGGCACAAGCCTGATGCATCGGGGGTGGCCATGATTCTGCTCACCGCAGGTCGAGCCGCATGAGCACGCGCGGGAAGCCGTTGAGCACCGAATCGGTGTCGGCGGCCTTCGTGAACCCCGCCTTCTCGAACAGTGCGCGCGTGCCGACGTATGCCATGGTGAGGTCGATCTTCTCGCCTTGGTTGTCGAGGGGATACCCCTCGATCGCCGGTGCGCCGTGGTCGCGGGCGAACTCGACGGCGCCGGCCAGCAGGTGGTGCGAGATACTCTCGCCGCGATGCCCCGGCCGCACGCGGATGCACCACACGGACCAGACGTCGAGGTCGTCGACATGCGGAATTCTGCGGTTCGTCGCGAAGTTCGTGTCGGCCCGCAGGTGCACGCCCGCCCATCCGACGACCTCGTCGCCGTCGTACGCGATGATCCCCGGCGGCGGGTCTTGCGCGATGAGCTCGCGAACCCGGTCGCCCCGCTCGGTGCCCTTGAGGGCGAGGTTCTCTTTCGACGGGATGCGGTAGCTCAGGCACCAGCACACGTTCGCGTCGGGCCGCTTGGGCCCCACCATCGCCTTCACGTCGGTGAACACCGTCGCGGGGCGAACGTCGATTGCCATATGACCACCCTGTCACCGGCCTCGGACATCGGGCGTCATCGAGGGCGTATCGAAACTCTGCCGAGGCTGGCGCACCCGCCCCTGGCGGTCGGGCCCGAAACGACGGGATGCCCCAACCGCAGTGCGGCAGGGGCATCCGTTTCGAAGCTGGGTTACGCCGCGATCTGCTCGACGCCCTCGCGGACCGAGCGCAGCGCGTCGGCCCAGGCGACGACCTGGTCGATCTGGGTCTGCAGCTCGTCGGCCTTCTGCGCGGCGGGCGTGAAGGCCGGGTTGCCCGACATCGCGCCCTCGAAGTCGGTGAACAGCGAGAACATGACGTGCTGGCGCACGTCGGCGATCTGCAGCTCGCCGAACACCTGGCGCAGGTGCTCGCCGGCGCGCACGCCCCCCATCGAGCCGTAGCTCACGATGCCAGCGGCCTTGTTGTTCCACTCGGCGCTGACGTAGTCGAGTGCGTTCTTGAGCGCGGCCGGGATCGAGTGGTTGTACTCGGCGGTGACGAAGACGAAGCCGTCGAACTCGGCGACCTTGTGCGCCCATGCGTTGGCAGCGGTGCCCTGGTAGTTGCCCGCGCCTGCGGGGAAGGGCTCCTCGAGCATCGGCAGCTTGAAGTCGTGCAGGTCCACGAGCTCGAACGACACGCCCTGAGCCTTGGCGTTGCGCTGCACCCACTCTCCGACGAGAGGGCCGAGACGGCCAGGACGAGTGCTTCCGACGATGATGCCGATGTTGAGGTCTGACACTGAGAACCCTTTCATGAGAACCGATCACCGAGTCGGTGACCCATCAACTATCGCATGATAGTTGTCGAGACAACTAATTGATGTATGCAGTCTCATGCAATTCACAGGATCGGATTCGCCAGCCCGACCCGGGTATCCCTGCCGCGTCAGGTGCCGCTGCGGCGCGCCGGCAGCGCCGCCGCAGCGGTCACGAACTCCACGAGCTCGCGCGCCATCGATGCCGGCTCCCACGAGTGGTCGGCGCCGGGCACCTGCTTCCAGGTTGCACCCGGAATGGCGGCGGTGATGGCTCGTGCGGCGTCGAAGAGGGCGGGGAACGTCTCGTCGCCGAGGAGTACGTCGACGGGCACTCGGATGTCGCGGAAGAGCTCGGCCATCGGCGCCGACTCCACCCAGGCGAGCGATTCGCCGTCGGCCCGGTAGCTCACGACCTGCGCGACGTACTCGGGATACTCGGGCGATCGCCGCGCCCCCTCGAGCCATTCGGGCGGCATGTCCTTCATGTAGTACTCGAGCGCACCTTCGAGTTCGCCGGCGTCGATGCGTCGCTCGACTTCAGCGGCCCACTCGCGCGCGGGACCGTCTTGGGGGCCGAACGGCGCCTCCCAGAGCACGAGGCCCGCGACGGGCAGGCCGCGGGCCGCCGCGGCAAGGCTGATCGAGCAGCCCGAGGAGTGCCCGCAGAGCACCGCGCTGCCGCCGACGAGCTCGATGAGCGACGTGATCACGGTCAGTTCGCGGTCGAGATCGAGCCGCCCGGTGGCCGGACTCTCGCCACGGCCGAGGCGGTCGTACACAAGCGTGCGGATGCCGTCGCGGGACGCGAGCTCGGCGGTCTCGGTGGTCCACGGGTCGATGGCCCGGTACGGCCCGGCCCCGGCGATGAAGATCAGCGCGGGGCCGTCGCCGCGGAGGTCGTAGGCGACGCGGTCGCCGTGGGAGGTGGTGATGTAGTCGGTCATCGTCGTACCCTTCTGATCAAACTAGACGGTATAGTTCCGTTCTGGGTAGACTAGACTGCTCAGTACTTGATGTCAACGACGGGTGGTTCATGATGGCGACCGACGGTGCCTCGGTCATGGAGTCGATGGGGCGCTCCGAGCGAAAGCACCGCGCGATCCTCGCGGCGGCCGAAGAGATGTTCCTCGCCGGCGGCTACCTCGGCACGAACATGGACGAGCTCGCCGCGCGGTCGAGTGTGTCGAAGCAGACCGTGTACAAGCACTTCGGCAGCAAGGAGGCGCTGTTCGTCGAACTCGTCACCTCGATGACCGATGCCGCGGGCGACCGCGTGCACAGCGATGTCGCCGATCCTGCCGAGGGCGACGATCTCGTCGGATTCCTCGAGTCGTACGCCGACCGGCAGCTCGACATCGTGATGACGCCGAAGCTGCTGCAGCTGCGACGCCTCGTGATCGGCGAGGTCGGCAGGTTTCCCGACCTCGCCGAGGCGCTGTACGAGCACGGCCCGAAGCGGGCCATCGGCAGGCTGGCGGCGATGTTCGAGCGACTGGCCGAACGCGGCCTGCTGCATGTCGACGACGCGACCGCAGCAGCCACCGCGTTCAACTGGCTCGTGATGGGCGAGCCCCTGAACCGCGCCATGCTGCTCGGCGATGCCGCGATCCCCTCGCACGACCACCGGCGTTCACAGGTGCGCACGGCTGTGCGGGTGTTCCTCGCCGCCTACGGCGCACGCTGATCACCTCGCGTCCGGGGGTGCGGCCCCTGCCGAGGCGGCGGGCCCGCGAGGCGGTCAGGACGCGAGGCGCATCGCATTCCGGCCGAACTCGGCACCTGCCCGACGTGCTTCATCGTGCGCGGCCCGCCGACCGGGTTCGGCATCGGCGATGGCGAGATTCGGCCGGAAGGTGATGGACGAGACATCGGTGATGCCCGCCCAGTTCAGCCAGTCGTGGAAGTAGGGCCGCTGGAAGTCGCTGCCGAATGACGCCGGACGATCGTCGCCGTACACCGCGCTCGTGTAGACGACGGCGGCGCGGCGCCCGCCGAGCAGGCCCGAGTAGCCGACTTCGGGGTCGAAGTCGAACACCATGCCGGGCTGGCTGACGACGTCGATGAACTGCTTGGCGATGTAGGGGATGCCCCCGTTCCACATCGGCAGGCTGAAGAGGTAGAGGTCGGCGGCGGCGAACCGCTCGAATGCGAGGCGGGCCCGATGCCATGCCGTCTCCTGGGGGCCGACCGGCTGCTCGCCGGCGAAGATGCGCATCTTCGCGCCCGCGCCGTCTGGGCCGAACGACGGCAGCGAGCCGTCCCACAGGTCCCACTCGTCGACGGTCGTCGTGGGCTCGGCGGCGGTGAAGGCGTCGATGAAGGTGCGGGCGATGGCGAGCGACTCGGATGCCTCGCCGCGGGGTGACGCGGAAATGTGCAGGAGGGTGGTCATGCGCTGGTCCTTTCGTTGCGTGCAGACGCACATGAATTCAGTGAGCCGACCCTAGCATGTACGTGCGCACGCACACAAATGTGGATATGCTCAACGCATGCCGACCGACGCCGAACGCACCTGGGAGGCCGTGCTGCGACTGCATGCGGCGTTGCTCCCGCGACTCGACCTCGCGGTCACCCGGCACGGCGGCATGCCGCTCACCTGGTACGACGTGCTGCTCGAGCTGCGCGATGGCGGGGGTCGTCTCACCATGGGGCAGCTGGCCGAACGCGTGGTGCTCAGCCGCACCCGGGTGAGCCGGCTCGTCGACGAGATGGTCGGCGCCGGTCTCGTTGCCCGCGAGCCGAATCCCAATGACCGACGCTCGGCATACGCCGTGCTCACGACCGAGGGGCGTCGCCGGTTCCTCGCTGCGGCCCGCGTCTACCTTCCCGCGATCGAGCGGGAGTTCGAGGCCGTCGACGGCGACGTCCTCGCGAATGTCGCCGATGGGCTCCAGACGCTGCTCGCCGACATCGCGCCATAGCGGCTCGCTTCACAGCGCGCTCGAAGCGCCGAGCGGCCCATACGGCCGCGGTCGGTCACTCGGGCTGGTTGCCGGCCTCGCCGTTGATCGTGAACGGAGTCGTGACGCCCTCGTACATGACGTGGGCGATGAGCCCGTCTACGGCGTGGGGGAGCGTGTGGCAGTGGTCGCTCCAGATGCCGGGGTTGTCGGCGACGAACGCGATTTCGTACGACTCGCCGGGGTGCACGTCGAGTGAGTCGACGATCCAGGGGCTTCCTGCGGCCGCGACGCCGTCGCGTGACAGCACGACGATGTGGTGGCCGTGCAGGTGCATCGGGTGCACCTCGCCCGATTCGTTGACGATGCGCATCGCGACGACGTCGCCCTCGCGCACATGGAACATCGGCACGTCGGGGAACATGCGACCGTTGATGGTCCAGAAGTTTCCGGGCCGGCCGTCGATGATGCCGAAGCGGCGGGCGACGACGTAGTCGTACGAGCGGTCTGGCGACGACGCCTCGAACTCGAGGGGCGTCGGGTCGCCGTAGGCGAGCAGGTCGAGCGTGCGCGACGGTTGCGGTATACGAGGGGCGGATGACCCGGGCTCGCCGATCTCGATGCTGCGAGCACCGCCCACGTGCAGGCGCGCGGTTCCGCGGGGCGGGGCCTGCACCGCGACATCCGCTCGCCCGCCGGCGGGAATGAGCAGCCGCTGCCCGTCGACATCGGTCGGTGCGTTCACCTCGTGCCCGTCGGTCGCGAGCACGCGGAACGGGATCGCCGACCAGACCGCGGCGGTTCCCTGGTCGGTGTTGATGACACGCACCCGCACGGTCGCGCCGGGTTCGGCGGCCACCTGCTCATCCTCGGCGCGTCCGTTGAGCGTATGCTGCCCGCCGTATACGTGCAGCAGTGCTGTGACGTCGAGGTCACCGGCGACGGCCGGGTGTGCGGGATCGATCACGATCGCGCCGAGCAGGCCACCCTTGACCTGCTCGTGCGATACCTGGTGCGAGTGGTACCAGTAGGTGCCGGCATCGGTCGCCTCGAAGCGGTACATGTGGCGGCCGCCGACCGGCACGGCATCCTGCGTGATCCCCGCCACCCCATCGGCCGCGTTGGGCACGTCTATGCCGTGCCAGTGCAGCGTGGCGCCGGCGGTGACCGATTCGTTCACGAACGCGACCTCGACGAGGTCGCCCTGCCGGGCACGGATCTCGGGGCCCGGCGACGTGCCGTTGAGCGTGTAGCCCTCGACCGCGTGGCCGCCGGGCACGTCGATGGCCTGCTGCCGGGCCACGAGTTCGACGCGCACGTCGGCGGGCCGGCCGGGGTCGGCGGTCAGCGACGTCACGCTGACCTCGCCGGGTGCGACGGATGCCCCGGCCCCGGCAGCGCCGATCGCGCCGTCGTCGTGGCCGGCGTGCCCGTGCCCGCCGCCCATGGCCATCACCGAGTACTCGCCGAGCAGCGTGGAACTCCATGCGAGCACGCCGGCGCCGAGCGCGGTGGTGACCGCGACGCCGACGACGGCGCACCGCACGAGATCACGCCGCGACGGCATCTGAGATCGCCTCCTTCGCAGCCGCGCGCGCCGCGCGGTCCAGCCGCGACCGACGTGCCCGCAGCGCGGCCACGACCGCGGCGACCACGATGGCGAGCGCGTTCGCGCCGTGGATGAGGCCGAGGAAGGGCATGTCGGTGATCGAGAAGCCGAGCGTCACCTGCGCCACGACGAGCCCGAGCACGATCGCCGCCCAGAGGCGCGCGCCCTTCGCGCGGGCGAAGAACGAGACGATGAGCAGCGAGAGCGCGAGCAGCGGGATGAGGCCGGCGCCCACGATCCCGTGGATCCAGAAGCCGAGCTCGCCCGAGCCGCCGGCCCCGCCGCTCTCGAGGAGCGCCTTGTCGACGACCCCTCCCTCCGAGACATGGTTGAGCACGCCTCCGAACGCGAACGCGATCGCGGCGGCCTGCACGACGACGGCGCCGGCGATGATCCAGGCCAGGCCCGCGTAGATCCTGCACATGAGATTCACTCCCTGTTCGTGCGGCGCCGGGGAGGGGCATCCGCTGGTTGAAACGCTCACCGAAGGCGGCGCGCGCCGGAACACGGCAGGCCGGATGCCGCGTGGGGGAGCGCCCCACGACCGATGGGGGCCAGCCTCCAAGGGCGGGTACGGATGTCCCTCTCCCGAAGCCCGCGCGAGAGGAGGACGATGGGGGTGTGCTCCGCAGGTGGGGATGGCTCGCAGCCCTGGCGCCGCTCGGAGCGGCGTCGCTGCTGTACGTCGTGGTCGCGCGCGGATTCCTCGCGGCATCCGCCGATCCCGCCCTCGCCTGGCCCTTGCTCGGCATCATGCCGTTGTTCGCGTTCAGCATGTGGCTGCTGACGGCCTCCACGGCACGCTCGGCCCTGTTCCTCGCGTGGGCGGCGACCGCGATGGCGGTGGGGGCGGCCTTCGAGACGTTCATGCTGACGAACCCCGACGTGATCCGTGAGCCGTGGTACCCGATCTTCAACCTCGTCGGGCTGGCCGCCTCCACGGTCGCCGCCTCCGCGTTCATCAGCATGTTCGCGACCTTCCCGACGGGAATCCCCGAGCGGCGGTGGCAGCGCATCTCGGTCTGGCTGTTCTGGGTTCCCGTCGTGTTCGTGCCGCTCTCGCTCGTCGTGGTGCCGCACGTCCTCACGGCAGAGGTGCACGCCGAGCAGGGGACGGGCATCCCGAACCCGTTCGCCCTGCCGGCCCTCGCGTGGGCCGACCCGATCGTGACGTGGATCGTCTACTCGTGGCCCGCGGTGTTCCTCGCACTCGCCGTCCTGATCTCGCGGACGTTCTTCGGGGATCCAGAGGTGCGGTCCCGCACGCGCCTGATGGCATGGGTCACCTTCGCGATCGTCGTGAGTTACTCGCTCACGCTGGTCCTGTCCGAGAACGTGATGCTCAACGCCGCCGTGCTGGTGGTCCTCACGGCGGTGCCGCTCGTGGCGATCCACGGAATCCTCCGGCATGGCGCGTTCGACGTGGCCGCAGCGGACCGCGCGCGCCTCGTCACGCGATCCTCCGACGTGCTCATCACCGTGCTCTACGGCATCGCCGCGCTCGCCCCGGCCGTGCTGCTCGCCGGGCGCCTGACGCCCCTGGCGACCGCCCTGCTCACCGCACTCGTGGCGGTCGTCCTGCTTCCCGTTCGCGGGTGGCTGCAGCGTTGGATCCACCGGGTCGTGTTCGGCGACCGCGACCGCCAGCTCGCGATGCTGAGCGAGCTCGGCTCGGAGCTCGAGCGCTCAGGAGAGCCCGGTGACCTCCTGAACCATCTGGCGGCCGCGGTGGCCGACGGACTGGGCGCGTCGTGGGTGCGCATCCGCCTCGCGGCGACGGATGGCGCGCTCGGCGCGTCGCCCGTGGGCGTCGCCGGCGACGTGGTGGGTGAGCCGGTCGAGGCGGCCGATCTCGTGCACGCCGACGAGCTCCTCGGCCGCATCGAGGTCGGACCGCGCCATCGCGGGGAGTACAGTGACGCCGAGCGGGCGCTGCTGCGTACGGTCGCCGGTCAGGCCGCGGCATCCGTCGCCAACGTGCGCCTCGCGGCGCGGCTCGCCGAGCAGCTCGCCGAGCTGACCGCCTCGCGAGAGCGCCTCGTGGCTGCGCAGGACGACGAGCGTCGCAGGCTGGAGCGCGACCTGCACGACGGCATCCAGCAGGACATCGTGGCGCAGATCGCGGGGCTCCGGTTGGCGCGGAACCGGCTCGCGCGCGGTCAACTCGATGGCGCGGAACTGAGCGAACTGCAGGAGCAGGCCCGTCAGACGCTCACCGGCCTGCGTGAGCTCGCGCACGGCATCCACCCGCCGGTGCTGAGCGACAACGGGCTCGTCGCCGCGATCGAATCGGGCGCGGCGCGGTACCCGATCCCGCTGACAGTGCACGCCGACTCGCGGGTCCGCGCCGAGCGGTATCCCGACGACGTGGAGACGACTGCCTACTACGTGGTGCGGGAGGCCCTGGCGAACACCGCGAAGCACGCGAACGCCACGAACGCGACCGTGGCGCTGGCCCGGAGCGACGGCCGGCTGCGAGTCTCGATCCGCGACGACGGATGCGGCTTGGGTGCCGTCTTCCCGACGTCGGCGGCGAGCGGCGGGCTCGCGAACATCCGCGACCGCGTAGCGGTGCTGCGCGGCACGGTCCGGATCTCTTCCGCGAGCCCCTCGGGCAGCGGCACGACGGTGGACGTCGACCTGCCGGTCCGGGGATTCGCCGAAGCCGACCAGGCGGGTCCGCGGAGCCCATGAGGGGATGGAGGACAGCCCCCACCCGCGGGCATGGATGGCCCTCTCCCGCGAGGGCCGCGGCAGGAGGACGATAGGACCGTGGACCGAAGGTGGGTGTGCCTCGCGACGCTCGGCCCGATCGGGGTCGCGGCGCTGGTGTACATCGTCGTCGTGCTGGGGTTCGTCGAGGGTGACGCCGGTCATGCCCTCGCCTGGCCGCTCCTGGGTGCGCTGCCCTTCTTCGTGCTCGGCATGTGGCTGCTCACCGTGACGCGGTCGCGCACCGCAGTGCTCGTCGCGCTCGCCGCCACTGCGATGCTCGTCGGCTCGGCCTACGAGACCTTCCTGGAACGCAATATCGAGGTCATGTCGGAGCCGTGGTTCCCGCTGTTCAACGTCATCGGGCTGACGGCTGATGCCACGACGACCTCGACGCTGCTCGTCGTGTTCGCTACCTTCCCGAGCGGCGTCGTCGAGCGGCGGTGGCAGCGCATCGCCGTGGTGTTCCTCTGGACGCCCATGCTCGTCGGGCCGCTGACGCTCATCACTACGCCGCATGTGGTGATGTCTCCGTACATCGGCATCAGCGGTGAAGCCATTCCGAACCCGTTCGCAGTGCCGTGGCTCGAGTGGGCGGCGCCCGCGGTGCAACTCCTGGTGGTGCAGGCGTGGCCCGCCTTGGCGATCGGGCTCGTGGTGCTCGGCACACGCGCGCTGTTCGGTACGTCCGCGGTGCGAGAGAGCACGCGGGTCATCGCGCTGACCGTCGGTGCCGCGATGGTCGCGTTCATGCTGTGGACCTTCCTGCCTGGGTTGTGGATCGCGGAATTGCTCGTCTACGCATCCCTCATCGCCCTGCCGATCGCCGTGGTGCACGGCGTCTTCCGCTACGGCGCATTCGAAATCGCTCCGGGCGACCGCGGGCGCAGCGTGGCGCGCTCGTCGAACCTGCTCATCACGGTGTTCTACGGCATCGGGGTCGCGACGCCCGCCATCATGCTGTCGGGGCAGCTCCAGGTGGTGCCCGCGGTGCTCGTCACGGCGCTCATCGCGGTCGCGCTGCTGCCGGTGCGCACCTGGTTGCAGCGATGGATCCACCGCAGGCTCTTCGGTGACCGCGAACGGCAGTTCGAGATGCTCAGCGAGCTCGGTGCACGTCTCGAGGAGGCCGGCGAGGCGCGCGACCTGCTCACCTACCTCGCCGAGGCGGTACGCGACGGGCTCGGCGCCTCCTGGGTGCGCATCCGGCTCATGTCGCCCGACGGCGCCCTCGCCGCGTCGCCCGTCGGCGCCGCCGGAGATGCGGCCGGGGAACCCTCGCTCTCAGCCGACCTCGTGCGCGTCGACGAGATGCTCGGACGCATCGATGTCGGGCCGCGGAATCACGGCGACTACATCGAGGCCGAGCGCATGCTGCTGCGCACGGTCGCGGGCCAGGCCGCGGCATCCGTGGCGAACGTGCGCCTCACCGCGCAGCTCGCCGAACAACTCGACGAGCTCACCGCGTCGCGCGAGCGACTCGTCGCGGCACAGGACGACGAGCGCAAGCGCCTCGAACGCGACCTGCACGACGGCATCCAGCAGAACGTCGTGGCGCAGATCGCCGCACTCCGCCTCGCTCGCAACCGGCTGCAGCGCAGCGAGCTCACCCCCGAAGAACTCGTCGAGCTGCAGGACCAGGCTCGCGAGACGCTCACCGACCTGCGCGAACTCGCCCAGGGCATCCACCCATCGGTGCTCAGCGACAACGGACTCGTGGCCGCCGTCGAATCGGGTGTCGCGAGGTTCCCGATCCCGCTGACCGTCGAAGCCGATGCCGCGATGCGCGCCGAACGGTTCCCCGACGACGTCGAGACGACGGCCTACTACGTCGTGCGCGAGGCGCTCGCGAACACCGCGAAGCACGCGCACGCGACCCACGCGTCGGTCGCGCTCGCCCGCAGCAACGGGCACCTGCGCATCGCCATCACCGACGACGGGCGTGGCATCGGCACGCTCGAGCCGGCTGCTGCGACCACCGGCGGCCTCGCGAACATCCGCGACCGGGTGGCTGCGCTGCGCGGCACGCTGCGGGTGTCGGCGGCGAACCCGTCGGGGACGACGGTGCTCGTCGACCTTCCGGTGCATCGAGCCGGCGCCGCAGCCGCCGAACGCGAGGCGGACCGAGTTGGATGAGTCGGGCATGCTGCGAGTCGTGATCGCCGAGGACAACTACCTCGTGCGCGAGGGCCTGCGGCGCCTGCTCGAGGACTCGGGCGAGGTCGACGTGGTCGCCTCGACGGGTAATGCGACCGAGCTGCTCGACGCGGTGCGGCGCCTCAACCCCCAGGCGGTGCTCACCGACATCCGCATGCCGCCGGGCCACCACATGGAGGGCATCGAGGCCGCCCGCGACATCCGCGCCGCGCACCCCGAGACCGGTGTCGTGGTGCTCTCGCAGCACGCCGACGAGAGCTACGCGCTCGCGCTGTTCGCCGACGGCTCGGCCGGGCTCGGCTACCTGCTGAAGGACCGCATCGGCGACCTCGAAGACCTCGTGCACGCTCTGCGCGAGGTCTGCGCCGGTGGTTCCGTGATCGACCCGCAGATCGTCGACACCCTCGTGCGCCGCCGCAGCGCGGCCGCATCGAGCCCGCTCGCCGCGCTCTCCCCGCGCGAGCTCGAGGTGCTGCGCGAGATGGCGCAGGGCAAGACGAACGCGGGCATCGAGCAATCGCTCTTCCTCTCGACGTCGACCGTCGAGAAACACGTCAACGCGATCTTCACGAAGCTGCGGCTGCCCGAGACGGGCGTGCACCGGCGGGTCGCCGCGGTGCTCGCCTTCCTGCAGAACGACGCGGCCTAGCCGTTCTTCGCAGGAACGGGGCTCGGGCGACCGCCCCGAAGCAGTCGAGGGTTGACGCCCGCGCGAGTCCGGAGCACGCTGATCGCATACGTCAACCGCAAGGGCGCGGGATGCCGCGCGAGAGGGCAGGTCTCATGAACCCCACGACCGAACTCACGACCGAGCTCATGACCGAGAAGATCGCCTGCGCGTTCTCGAGTCACCGATTCGAGGTCGCGTTGCCGCACCTCGCCGACGACGTCGTCTGGACGCTCGTCGGCTCCGACCCGCTGATCGGGCTCAAAGCCGTGAAGAAGGCCTGCGAGCGCACCGCCAAGGACCTCGCCGGGGTGACGACCGAGTTTCAGCGGCAGCGCACCGTGGTGGGTGAAGACAGCGTCGCGGTCGACAGCCTCGCCAGGTACACCGACGCCAGGGGAGACGTCTCGGTCGTCGCCTCGTGCGATGTCTACGATTTCGTCGACGGACGCATCACCGAGATCGTCTCGTACACCGTCGAGCTCTCGCGCTGAGGTCGTCGGGGCTCAGCGGGCGAGTACCGCGTCGAGGCTCTCGCGCACGATCGCGAGACCGCGTGTGAGTTCGTCGTCGGTGATCGTGAGCGCCGGCAGGAACTTCAACACCTCGTCGAATGCACCGGATGTCTCGACGATGAGCCCGCGGCGGAACGCCTCGGCCGAGATGCGCCCCGCGAGCGTGCGGTCGCCGTCGCAGGCGAGCCCGTACATGAGGCCGCGACCGCGCGGCACGAGCCCGAGTTCGGGATGGTCGGCGGCGATGCGGTCGAGTTCGGCCCGCAGCAGTGCCGACTTCGCGGCGACACCGTCGGTCAACGCCGAGTCGGCCCAATAGGTCTCGAGCGCGACGCGAGCCGACACGAACGCCAGGTTGTTGCCGCGGAACGTTCCGGTGTGGGCGCCCGGCTTCCACACGTCGACCTCGGGGCGCAGCAGCACGAGCGACATCGGCAGGCCAGACCCCGAGATCGACTTCGACACCGTGACGATGTCGGGCACGATGCCCGCGGCCTCGAAGGCGAAGAAGGTGCCGGTGCGCCCGACGCCCGCCTGGATCTCGTCGAGGATCAGCAGGATGCCCCGCTCTTCGGTGAGCGACCGCAGCCGCTGCAGCCACGACACGCTCGCGACGTTGATGCCGCCCTCGCCCTGCACCGCCTCGACGATCACGGCTGCGGGCAGGTCGAGCCCCGATCCGGGGTCGTCGAGCATCTTCTCGAACAGGTCGAGCGTGTCGACGTCGGCACCCAGGTACCCGTCGTAGGGCAGGCGCGTGATGTCGCCGAGGGCGATGCCCGCGGCATCCCGATACGTGCTGTTTCCCGTAGCGGCGAGCGCGCCGATGCTGAGACCGTGGAACGCATTCGTGAACGCAACCACGTTCGAGCGGCCGGTCGCCTGCCGGGCGACCTTGAGCGCCGCCTCGACGGCGTTCGCACCCGTCGGGCCGGTGAACTGCAGCTTGTGGTCGAGGCCACGCGGTGCGAGCACGTACTGCTCGAACGCCTCGATGAACGCCTTCTTGGCCGACGTGGCCATGTCGAGCCCGTGGATGATGCCGCCGTGCTCGAGGTACTCGACCAGCGCGCGTGTGAACGCCGGGTTGTTGTGGCCGTAGTTCAGCACGCCCGCGCCCGCGAAGAAGTCGAGGTACTCGTGGCCGTCGACGTCGAACAGGGTCGAGCCGCTGGCACGGTCGAAGACCGTGGGGAAGGCGCGGATGTACCCGCGGACCTCTGATTCGCGGCGGTCGAAGACGTCAAGGGATGCGGCGTCGCTCATGGCGTGCGGGCTCCTTCTCAGGGGGTGGTGGGGTGGTACGAGCCTAGATCGTCAGGCTGGGCGGTCAGTGCGTGTCAGCGCTCGCTTCGGGCCAGGCGACCTCGAAGCGCTCGAGCACGATCTCGTGCTCTTCGGTCCACTCGAACCCGAGCTGTGCGCCCACCCGCTGCCAGTACCGGCTGTGGTTCTCGCGCCACGACTCGAGCGACCGGTCGTCTTCGCCCTCGTCGAACGCGAACGCCGCGTCGACGCTCGCGAACGTGTCGATGCGCAGTTCGATGTCGCGCAGGATGACCCGTGGCCGGCCGGTCGAGTCGCAGGCGATCCAATGGCTCCCGATCCGTGGGAGCGGCTGGCCATCGAGGGCGAACTCGGCGACGAGGGTGGCCGTCGCACGTTTCGTGCCGTCGAGCACGAGGCCAAGGAGCGCATCGGTCAGCTCGGGGTTGTCGCCGAAGACCTCGGCCGACGGTGGCTCTGGATCGGTGGCGCGGTCGGGCCTCGCGGCTCGATACTCCTCCCAGAATTCGATCGCGGCGGCGTGGTCGATGGGCGAGTTCTGCACGCTCTCAGTCTGACAGCGAGCGACGGATGCCGCAGCGCGGCCATCCGCGGATTGTGGAACGATCGGCGCGATTCGGCCCCGATACGGGGACGCCTCAGTCGTCGGGCATCGAGCGGCGGTCGCCGACCGTGCGGTCGGAGAGCGGGAAGGCAAGCGAGTCGGCGCGGACCCACCACTCCATCACGTCGTAGGCGAGCCGCCCCGCCACGACCGAAGGGTCGCTGTCGGACAGGCGTGCCGCCTCGGCCGGGTCGCAGGCGAATATAGACATGCCGCGATAGGTCGGGTCGCTCTGCTCGTCGAATGGCCCGTTCGCGACGATCAGTCCCCTGCGCCCCAGTTCGGCTCGGTACGCGAGGTGGCGGGCCTGGAGCTCATCGAGCTCGCCTTCGGACATCTCTGGAGCATCGGCCGGGCGCCGCAGCACGACGACCGTGTAGACGTCGAACGCGTCGGGGATGTCGGGGGTGCGCATCGGTGATCCTCGTCAATAGATGTGCAGCTTCTGCAGCAGCGCCAGGGTATCGTCGAGCGTCTCGAACAGGTCCTTGTTGTGCTTGATCATCTTGCTGCGCATGTAGACGCGCAGCCACTGCTTGTACATGAAGTTCTCGTACCGGTCGAACTTCTCGCGCAGCTCCAGGTCTTGCTGTTCGATGAGGCCCGCGAGGAACATCGCGCACTCGAACCCCAGCGAGATCGACTGGAAATAGGGCGAGCCGATCGCCGAATCGCCGGCCAGGAACGTCGGCGAGTTCGCGAACGGGTGGTCGGCCGATCCGAGCGCGTGCCACTTGCGGCTGCTCACGTCGCGGGCGTGGTAGAGGTCCAGCGGAATGCGGACGATCTCGAGGTCGCCGAGGATCTCGCCTCCGGTCTCACCCTTGATGCAGTCGATGAACCGGTCCATCGATGCGGTGACGCCCGGGAAGTTCTCACGCAGCCACTCGGGGTCGACCCGCGTCGGCATCGAGTTGAACTCGCCTTCGGAGATGTTCACTATGCCGGTCACGTGGGTGACGCCCCGGTCGTAGAAGGTGCGGTGCACCGCGGGGATGAACTTGTACCTGTCGTTCTCGGCGTTCTTGTAGTACTTGCAGAACTCGTCGCAGGCATACGTCCGGCTGTAGAGGAACGTGGTCACGAGGGCGTACTCGAGCCGCACCGTGAAGACGTTGGCTTCGCCGCCCTCGCCGCCGAAGGCGGGCGAGATGTGGTCGCGGAGCAGCGACCTGCTTCCGGTGCAGTCGATCAGGATGTCGTCGGGTGCCACCATCGCGAGGGCGTCTTCGGCGCTGACCGCCCCGGTGATCCGTTCGACCGAGCGGGTTCCACGCTGGTCGATCAGGTCGCTCAGCGCCCGTTCGATGGCGTTGAGCGGGCAGAACCCGAGCGTCCATTCGAGCAGCAGTGACCTCAGGTCGGGCGCGATCGACCGCCTGGATGCGACGCCCTCCTCGAGGTCGGTGCGATCGAAGACCGCTTCGACGTTCTCCTCGTCGATGTAGTCGATGCAGTAGCTCTCGACCGAGTCGGCGACCAGATAGGTGTCGAGCTTCACCATCCGCGTGCGGGTGTAATCGGTGCGCTTCTCATAGAGGTGGATTGAGTAGTCGCCCATCGTCTGCAACAGCGCCGTCAACATGAGGCCCACGGGGCCGCCTCCGATGATGTACACCTGGCGCCGGGGCGTCGACGTTTCGAGAGCCATTCGAGGCGCTCCTCACACGGGAGAGACGCGGAAGGCCTCGGCGGCTCGGTCGCCCCGGGTTCCGCGCAGCACGGCATCGCCATCGGTGCCTGCCGCCGCCAGACTACCGGGCGAACCTTCGGGGGTCGAGGAAGGCGGCATCCGTGAACGGTTGCTCGCCCGCGACCGACTGCGCGACGAGCTCCCCGAGTGCCGAGGCGTGCTTGAACGAGTGGCCGGAGCATCCGCCGCCGACGACGACGCGCGGGTGCGCGGTCGGTCCGACGACGAACTGGCCGTCGGGCGTGTGGGTCATGATGCAGGTCGTCACGCCCGACGGGGCAGGGTCGAGGTCGGGGAACGTCGCTGCGACGAGGTCGCGGATCTCGTCGGTCTCGTCCGGGTGGATCTCGCGGTCGATCGCATCGGGGTCGTCGGGCGTGAACGGGCCGTCGAACTCGGGCCCGACCTTCGCGTCGAACCCGTCGGGGCCGGGCATCGCGCCGTGGCCCCAGATCCACGTGTCGTGGCCGGGCACGCTGCGGATGAACACGGGCAGAACCTCGAGGTTCGCATCGCGACCGTCGCGCGCGCGGAACCACGTCATCACGACGCGATGCGGCGTGAGCGGCAGGTCGGGTACCAAGCGGCTGATCCACGGTCCGGATGTCACGGCGACGTGCCGCACGCGAAACTCGGCGTCGGCCGTGCGCACGGTGACGCCGGCGTCGCCGGGTTCGATCGCCGTCACGCGGGTACCCGTGCGGATGCGCGCGCCGGCGGCGCGGGCGGCGTCGACCGCCGCGACGATCGCGGCCTCGGGGCGCACGATGCCCGCCTCGGGGTCCCACACCCCCACGTCGCCCGGGTTGTGGCGCGCGTGCGCCGGAAAGCGCCGGGCGACCTCGTCGGCGTCGAGCTGCTCGATCGGCAGTCCGTGCGCGTCGGCGGCGCGCAGCGTGCCCTCGATGATGCGCGAGCCGGGCGGGCCGATCATGATGCCGCCCGTCTCGTGGAAGAGCGCCTGACTGCTCGACGCCTCGAGTTCACGCCAGAGGTCGCGCGCGCGACGGGCGATGGGCGTGAGGCCCGGGTGTTCGAGGCACGCCACCCGGAACAGCCGGGTGGCCCCGGTCGATCCGCCGAGCGCGTGCCCGGGCTCGAACTGCTCGAAGCCGAGCACGTCGAGCCCTCGGGTCGCGAGCCGCCAGGCGGCGCTCGAGCCGACGGCACCGAGGCCGATCACGGCGACGTCGGCATCGAATCGGGGCGTGACCTGTTCGGATTCCATCCCTCGATCATCTCCCGCTTCGTGATATGCAATCAAAAGGTTGCGCAACGGGGATTAATCTGCAACCATGAAGTTGCAGACAATCACGAAAGGACCGATCATTGTGAGCATGACCGACAACGAGGCATCCGTCATCGACGAAAGCACCTTCAGTGTTCGGCGCACGATTCGCATCGCCGCGCCCATCGAGAAGGTGTGGACCGCCGTCACCGAACCCGAGCACATCTCGCGCTGGTTCGGGCGTACCGTGCTCGACGGCGCGGGCGTCGGCGCGACCGGCACGATCACGTTCGCCGACTACGGCTCGGTACCGATCCGCGTCGAGCAATCGGATGCCCCGCGCACGGTGTCGTACCGGTGGGGAAACGACGACGCGCTCGGGCACCTGCGTGACGAGCTCGACGATCACGCGACCGTCTTCACCTTCACCCTCGAGCCGGTGCAGGGCGGCACGCAGCTGACCGTCGTCGAGACCGGCTTCGAGCACACGAGCGACCCCGCCAAGAACATGGCGAGCCACGGCGAGGGCTGGGTCTCCGAACTCGACAAGCTCGTCGCCCTGCTCGAGGGCGACGCATGACGACGACGCTGGTTCCGGTGTTCGCCGCTCTCGGGGACGAGACCAGGTGGAGCATCCTGACGGCACTCGGCGAGGGCGACGCGTCGGCGTCGGCCCTCGCCGGGCGACTGCCCGTCACTCGACAGGCGATCGCGAAACACCTCGCCGTGCTGGCGGAGGTCGGCCTCGTCGAGCCGGTGCGGGTCGGCCGCGAGGTGCGCTACCGCGTGATCGGGTCGCAGCTGAGCGACACCGCACGCCGACTCGACGCCATCGGCGCCGAATGGGATCGCCGTCTCGCCGCGATCAAGCAGATCGCCGAAGGGCTCTGACGGCCCGTCATCGTTCGATGCTCGTCAGATGGGCAGCGGGCGGTCATCGACGATCGTCTTCATGACGATGGTCGACGCGACCCGGCGAACACCCGGCAGGGCCGAGAGCTTCTCGTCCCACAGGCGTTGATAGGCCGGCAGGTCGGGCACGGCGATGCGCAGCAGGTAGTCGGGGTCGCCGAAGAGTCGCAGGGCCTGGATCACCTCGGGTACCTCGGCGACGGCCGCATCGAAGGCGGAAATTGTCGCCTGGTTCGCTTGCTCCATGGTGACGAACACGAGCGCGCCGAACCCGAGCCCGACGACCTCGGGATCGATGACGGCCCGGTACCCGGTGATCGCACCAGAGGCCTCGAGCGCATGCAGGCGACGATGGGTCGGCGACATGCTGAGTTGCACGCGCCCCGCGAGGTCGGTGAGGCTCAGCCGACCGTCTTGCTGCAGCTCGGCAAGGATTCTCCGATCGATGGCGTCCATGGGGTGAATTCTTCCACGCCCGCCGCCTCTAAAGGAGAAACACGGCAGCCTATTCTGCTTGATCTTGCGTACCTTCGTCGTATCGAACGACGGGAGCGCAGCGTGAATACCGAGTTGCTGCTCGCGTGCTGGGGCATGATGACGCTGATGGTGCTCGTCCCCGGCCCCGATTGGGCGTACATCATCGACGCGGGCCTGCGGGATCGCACCATCGTGCCGTCGCTCAGCGGCATCCTTGTCGGATACCTCGTGGCCGTGGCTGCGGTCGCAGTGGGTGTCGGCGCCGCGGTGGCCGCCCTGCCGTGGGTGCTCATCGGGCTCACGTGCGCAGCCGCGGCCTACCTGTCGTATCTCGGCGTCCGCGTGCTGCGGCAGCCGCCCGAGCTCGCCGCGGGCGCCGGCGCCGCAGGCGTCGACCACGCCGGGGGCGCCTCGACCGGGCCGTGGCTGCGATTCGCCCAGGGCACCGGCGTGAGCGGGCTGAACCCGAAGGGACTGCTGGTGCTCGTCGTGCTCCTGCCGCAGTTCACGGATGCCGCGGGCGCATGGCCGATCTCCGTGCAGCTCGCCGTGCTCGGCCTCATCTTCGTCGGCAGCTGCGCGCTCGTCTACTCCGTGGTGGGCATGGGCGCCAAGGCGGTGCTTCGCGTGCGGCCGTCGGCCACGCGCATCATCTCGCGCGTCTCAGGCGCCGCGATGATCGTGCTCGCGGTGATCCTCGTCGCCGAACAGGTGTCGCACTTCGTCAGCGGGTGACTACTGCTCGGCGGAGTCGGCCGCCTGGTCCATGACGTAGATCGTGGCCCCGCCCGGATCTCGATAGGTCGCCATGAAGCCGCCGGGGATCTCGCCGGGCGCTTCGATCACACCGAGCGTCTCGGGTCGGGACGCGTGGAACGCCTCGACGCTGTCGACGACGAACAGCGGCCCGATCGGGGCCTCGGGGTCGTGCGCGTCGAGCATGAGCTGCGTGTCGGAGCCGGGCAGGGCGAGGGCGACCGTGGCATCGCCTTCTCGCCACATCTCGGTGAACCCGAGGCCGTCGCGGTAGAGACTGAGCGACGCTCCTAGGTCGGAGGTTGGAACGAACAGGAACTCGAGCTTCATGGCACGTCCTCCGTGTCGTAATTGGATTTACCCACAGCATAACGGCATTATGGTGTGGTGCGCGAGTGGATTCCGGTATCGACCTCCCCGAAGGGGCGGCTCGCGCTCACTGCCGTGCACCAGTTCGGGGCGAGGCCCTTCGACGAGGTCACCGTCGGCGAGTTGGCCGCGGCCGCGAACGTCACGACCGGCGCGCTCTACCACCACTTCGGCAGCAAGCTCGGGCTGTACGCATTCGTGCGCGGCGATGTCGAGCAGCGCCTGCTCGACCGCATGGAGGGGGCCATCGCCGCATCCCCGATGGCGTCTGATCGAGCGGCTGCTGTGAAGGCGGCGCTGCTGATCGGCTTCGACTTCGCCGTGCGCGAACAGTTCCTCCGCATCCTCGCCGAACCGCCGACGGGGTCGGAACACGACCGCCTGGCCGAGATGCTCGGTGCCAGCACCGCCCAGGCATCGCCGGTGTTCGGTCGCGTCCTCGCCGCGGCCTGGCGGGCTGCGCTCGTGGCGGTCGCCGAGGGTGTCGAGCCACAGCAGGCGCGCGCGGCCCTGACCGCGTTGGAGTTCCGACTCGCGTCGTGACCGTAGCGCCGCCATGTCGCCGCGTCGGTGACCTGGAAGAGTGGGGCCATGCGTCGAATCGGAGCGATCTTCCTGCCCGAATTCCCACCCGAGCGGCTGCGGCCCGTGGTCGAGGCCGCCGAGGCCGGTGGGCTACCCGAGCTCTGGCTTTGGGAGGACTGCTTCCAGGAGTCGGCCTTCGCGACGGCCGCCGCGGCCCTCGCCTGGTCGAAGCAGCTGCGCGTCGGAATCGGCGTCGCCCCGATGCCGCTGCGCAACGTCGCGATCACGGCCATGGAGATCGTGACGATCGCCCGCATGTTCCCCGGCCGCCTGGTTCCCGGTGTGGGGCACGGCGTGCAGCGGTGGATGGCGCAGATCGGCAGCAAGGTCGCGTCGCCGCTCACGCTCATGCGGGAGTACGTGCCGGCGTTGCGGCAACTGCTCGCCGGCGACGAGGTGACGATGAACGGCCGATACGTGCAGCTCGATCGGGTACGGCTCGACTGGCCGCCGACCGTCGTGCCTCCCCTGTACGCCGCCGGCGAGGGGCCCAAGACGCTGCGCCTCACCGGCGAGGTCGCCGACGGCACCGTGCTCACCGGCGGCACGACCGTAGAACGTGCGGCCGAGGCGGTGGTGACGGTCGCCGCGGGTCGCCGCGCCGCCGAACGCGAGGGGCGCAGCGAGGTGGTCGTCTACGTGCCGGCGGCGTTCGGTGGGGCTGAGGCCGAGGCGCGCATTGAGCAAGAGCTCACGCTCTGGAACATGCCCGACGACCAACGCCTCGCCGCCGTCGGTGACGCCGCAGCCGTTGCCGAGGTCGCCCGACGGTTCTTCGCCGTCGGCGTCGATACGGTCGTGCTGCAGCCGACATCCGACGAGCCCGACCTCGAGGGATTCATGCGCCAGGTCGGCGAGGTCGCCCGGCTGTTTTCGTCGGTATGACGTCGGGATGCAGCGCGTCGCGTTCGGGGCGAGAATGGAAGGCGACTCGAAGGGGCACGGAATGGCTGAGCTGAACACAGGTGAGACGACGACCGGGTCGGCGGCGGCTCCCGAGGCGACGCGCACCCCGCACACTCCCGGACATCACGCCCTCGACTGCCCCGTGTGCTTCGAGGAGTTGCAGCGCAACCGCGACTGGTGGAAGGCGCGCCCCGAGGGCGCCCGACTGGTGGGACTCGTCGTCGCGCGCGACGACATGCCCACGGTGGTCGAGCAGCGCAACGACCTCGCGGCTTTCGGCGTCGCGATCCTCGACTTCAAGCACCCGGCGCCCGAGGCGCCCGAGACCTGGGAGCAGCGCCTCGGTCGACTGTTCGGCACGTTGCGGGCCGGCGACGTGCTCGTCGTGGCCAACGAACGCGCACTCGGCCGCAACAGCGACGAGGTCGCCCGCACCGTGCGAACCCTGCGCCGCCACAACCTCGTGGTCAAGGTGCTGAGCCACGGTGCGCCCCACCTCGAAGACGCTCGCGCCTGAATTGCCCCGTGCCGACGCCCGGCAGCGTGCGTCAGTCGTCAGGCTCGAAGAACAGCGCCTCGTGCTCGGCGGGCCAGTCACTCGCGCGCCGGGTCTGCGCGTCGACATGCGTCGCGACCATGAGGCACGCGGCGATGGTCGTGCCCGCGGCATCCGTCATCGTGCACTCGATGAACGCATCGGTGCCGGCGAACTCGCGAACGAACGACGTGATCGTGATCTCCTGGTCGGCGCCCACCGGCCGGCGGAAGTCGATCTCCATGCGCTTGACCCAGATCATGAAGCCGAGCGAGCCGTATGACTCGAGGTTCCAGCCGGCGTGTTTCGCCAGCCCTTCCATACGGTGGTCGGTGAAGTACCTGGCGTAGTTGCCGGTGCTCAGGTGCTGGAACGGGTCGAGCTCAGAGAAGGCGATGCGGTGGGTGGTCTCGTAGACGACCGGCTTCTTCGTCATGGTCGCTCCTCGTTCGGTCGGCGAGTCGAGTCGCGGTTCACGCTACGCCGATGCCCGAGTGATGGCGAGGTATCGTGTGTGAGGCTTGCCGACCCCATCGGCGCCACATCGGCTCGCGGCATCCGCTCGCCTTCGCCTTCTCCACCCCTCCTGAAAACAAGGACACCCGTGAGCCTGATCCGCCTGAACGACGTGAGCATGGAGTTCGACGGGCGGCCGGTGCTGCGCGAGGCGTTCCTCAAGCTGCGGCGCGGCGACCGCATCGGGCTCATCGGCAAGAACGGCACCGGCAAGACGACGTTCCTCGAGCTCGTGCTCGGCCGGCGCGAGCCCACGGGCGGCACCATCGACGTGACGCTCGGCACCACGATCGGGTACTTCTCGCAGTTCTCAGAACTCGACGGCGAGCAGAGCACCTACGCCACGCTGAGCGCGCATTTCGCCGCGGTGCACGAGACGCAGGCGCGCCTCGATGAGATCGGTGCGCAGCTGGCTGCACCGATGACGGATGCCGCGATGACGGCTCTGCTCGCCGAGCAGGGCGAGCTGTTCGAGCGCATGGACCACGTCGGCGGCTGGACCTACGAGAACACGATCGACACCGTGCTCACGAGCCTCGGCTTCGATGAGGAGCGCCGGCACCTGCCGGTCGACCGCCTGTCGGGCGGATGGCGCAACCGCGCCGCGCTCGCGCTGATCCTGGTGCAGGCACCCGATGTGCTGTTGCTCGACGAGCCGACGAACTTCCTCGACCTCGACGGGGTGCGCTGGATCGAGGGCTGGCTCGGCGGCTTCGCCGGCGCCGTGCTCGTGGTCTCGCACGACCGGCAGTTCCTCGACGGCGTCGTCGACCGCATCGTCGAGATCGAGAACCACCGCCTTCAGGAATATGACGGAAACTACTCGGCGTACGTGCACGCGAAGCAGTCGCGGCTGAAGATGCTCGAGCGCCAGTTCGCGCATGAAGAGGAGCTGCTGGCCTACGAGCAGTCCGCGTCGGCCGCGCGCCGCGAGGCAGCCCGCAACCCGTCGAACGCTGTCGCGCGCCGGCTCGCCGACATCAAGAAGCGGCAGGCGCCGCGCCCGATCGACCAGATCATCACCGGCATCTACGACGGGCTGCGGGTGTCGAACGACCTTCTCACCGTGACCGGGCTTTCGAAGGGCTTCAACGGCACGCCGCTGTTCGAGGGACTGTCGTTCGACCTGCAGCGCGGCGACCGGGTGGCGGTGCTCGGCTCGAACGGGTCGGGAAAGTCGACCCTTCTCGATGTGCTGACCGGTGAGGCCGAAGCCGATGCCGGCACCGTGCGATGGGCGAAGGGTGTGCGGTTCGTCTCGTACAACGCGGTCTACGCCGAGCTGAACCTCGACGACACCGTCGGCCACGCGGTGAACGCCTACCCCGACTCGCTCGCGTTCACCGCGACGAAGAAGAGCGTGAACCGGTTCCTCGCGATGCTGCAGTTCTCAGAGGCCGACCTGCAGCAGAAGATCGGCACCCTCTCGGGCGGTCAGCGCGCCCGGGTCGCGATCGCGCAGTGCCTGCTCTCGGGGGCGGCCGTGATCGTGCTCGACGAGCCGACGAACCACCTCGACATCACCTCGACCCAGGTGATGGAACGGGCGCTGACCCACTTCCCGGGTGCGGTCGTCGTCGTGAGCCACGACCGGTTCTTCGTCGACAAGCTCGCCGACCGGTTGCTCGTGTTCGACGGCGGGCCGCGCGTGCGCGAGACGGCGGCCACCGGGGCGCTGTGAGCTCGGGCAGCGCCCCTGTGTGCCGAACTCGGTGACCTTTTGGCGGTTCTCTTGCCGATTCGTGCGTCGCACGCGTGCGCGGTGCGCGTCGTCACCCGTCCTCCCCATCGTGAGGTTCGGTGCACTTCTCTTCTGATCGCTCTCAGGCGCGGGTCTCACCGGCGATCGGTGCGACCGTATCGGCATGGGAATCCGCTACTACGCTTATCCGGTCGCGCCGAACGATATCGACGACGCGAAGCGCAACCCCGACCGCTATCTCGGCGCTGACCCACTCATGGATGCATGGGGTGGAACCGAACCTCGACCGCGGATGCTCTATCTCGACAAATGTTGGAGCTGCCTTCAGGGCGAGTTCGGGATCGGTACTGCGAACGAACGACCCGCGGCAGAACTGGTGCGCGGCGAAGTGAGGTTCGTCGATCTCGGATGGTTCGGCTTTCGGCGCGTTCTCGACGCCGCTGAGGTCGCGGCAATCGCGAACGACCTTGAACTCGTGCTCACCGAGGTCGATGCAACCTGGATCGATTGCCCCTTCGATGGGGCGACAGACTACGTGCGAAGCTATCTGACGGCCGCTCGTTACTTCACGCAGACGCTCGCAGAGCGAGGCGAAGGCCTCGTGTACCTGATCGGTTGAGATGCATGCATAATGAAAGCATGCCGAACGTGCTCATTCGCGATCTTTCGCCCGACGTGCACGCCGTGCTCGTCGCGCGAGCCGAGCGCGAAGGGCAGTCGCTGCAGCAGTATCTTTCCCTCGAACTCGCGAAGCTCGCAGGCCGACCGACCGTGACCGAATTGCTTGCCGAGATCGACGCGCGACCCGACGGGCTCGACCTGACATCGCAAGAGATCGAGCGCGCGATCCGCGCCGGACGCGAGCGTCGGCAGTGATCGTCGTCGACGCGTCCGTGATCGTCGATGTTCTGGTGAATGGCGCGCGGGCCCGGGCAACCCGCGCGCGACTCTCTGACGACGAACTCTTCGCCCCTGACATCCTCGACGTCGAGGTGGCCTCTGCCCTGCGCGGGCTTTGGCTGACCGGGCGGCTTGACGACATGCGCCTCGACCGGGCGATCGACGACCTCGCCCGACTTCGCGTCGAACGGCATCCGTCCACCCTGCTCATCCGGCGATCGTTGCACCACCGAGCGAATCTCACGACCTACGATGCGACGTACGTCGCTCTCGCCGAGACTCTCGGTTGCTCATTCGTGACGCGCGATCGTCGCATCGCCACGGCGCCGCGTCTTCGCTGTTCCGTCGAGGTGTTGCCCTGAGGCGCGGGGATCGGCGTGCGAGCCGTGCCCGGTTTGCCTGAATATCTACTTGTGTGTATATACACACAGGTGTATTCTTAAGCCATGACGAAACATACTGCTCCCTCACCGACCCGGATCCGCCGCGCACCAGCGCTGGTCGCCGTGTTCGGCGGCGCGGGTTTCATCGCCGTCTTCGTGGTCGCTCACCTCGTGCAGCCGACCGTCGACCCGTCGTGGCAGCCGCCCAGTGAGCTCGCCCTCGGCGCGACCGGCTGGGTGATGACCACGGCGTTCCTGCTGCTGGCCGCCGCGAGCGTCGGCCTCTTCCTCGCCCTGACCTCACAGGCCGTCACCTGGCCGGGTCGCATCGGCCTGGCGGCTGTCCTGCTGGCGGCGACCGGATTCGTCGTGGCCGCGATCTTCCCCACCGATCCCGCCACCACGCCCCCGGGCGAGATGACGCTCACGGGAACGCTGCACTCGATCGGGCCGGTGCTCGCCGACGGCATCCCGATCGCGGCGGTCATCTTGGCGGTGTCGCTCACGCGCCACAGTCCGCAGTGGCGTCGCGTGCGCTGGGTGCTCGTGCTCGGCGCGGTGCTCACCGTATGGGCGGCGGTGCTGCTCACCGTGAGCCTGGCGGTGCTGATGCCCGAGACCGGCCGGCTCGGCCCCGACGTCCCCGTCGGCTGGCAGGGCCGGTTCCTGCTGGCTGCCGACGCGGTCTGGCTCGCTGCCGTCGGCGGCTGTGCGCTGGCGATCCGCCGCGGCGCCGCGCCCGGGGCATCCGATATCTCGGCACCGACCCTGTCGGGACGTGCGTCGTGAGCGGCGCCGCGCTCGAACTCGACGTGCTGGTCGCGCTCGCCGAACCGAATCGCCTGCGCATCGTCGAGCTGCTGCGCGACGGTGGGCGGCCGGTCGGCGAGATCGCCGAGCGCCTGTCGCTGCTGCAGCCACAGACCTCGCGGCACCTGCGCATCCTCGCCGAGGCAGGTCTCGTGCGTGCCGAACGGCAGGCGCAGTCGCGGGTCTATCACCTGCTGCCGGAGCAGTTCCGCTCGCTCGAGACGTGGCTCGACAGCTTCGCCCAAGTGTGGACGAGTCGATTCGACCGCCTCGACAACTACCTGTCAGAGCTCGAGACCCGAACGGATGCCCCTGATGCCCGCTAGCACCGTCACGAAAGACTACGAACGCTGCCGGCTCATCGTCGAACGCGAGTTCGCGGCACCCGCTGACCTCGTGTGGGCGTGCTGGACGCAGGCCGACCGCTTGCGCATGTGGTGGGGTCCGAGCGGATGGCTCGTCGACATCTTCGAGCTCGACGTCCGCCCCGGCGGGGTGTGGCGATACCGTCTGCGGCCCGAGGCCGAGCACGAGCTCGACGACGAACAGTGGGGTCGAGCCATCTACCGCGTCGTCGACGCACCGCATCGCCTCGAGTTCGTTGACTCGTTCGCCGATGCATCGGGCGCGCTGATCGTGGGTACCGAGATGCCCACGACGGTGCTCATCGATCAGTCGCACGGCGCGACGTCGGTGTCGATCACGGTCGCATTCACCGGCACCGAGCAACTCGACGAGGCCGAGGCGCTCGGCATGGTCGAGGGATTCACCGACGCATTCGAGCGGCTCGCGACCGCGCTCGCCGCTTCTGGTTGAAGAGGAGAAGACGATGTCGAAGACGGATGTCGCAACGCGACCCATTGATGCGACGGTGACCTCGCGCGACGGCACCACCATCGCCTTCGAGCGCTCGGGCGACGGCCCCGTGCTCGTGCTCGTCGCGCAGGCCCTCTCAGACCGCCGCGACAACCGCAAGCTCGCCGCCCAGCTCTCAGCGAGCTACACGGTCGTCAACTACGACCGGCGCGGACGAGGCGCCAGCACCGACGCGGGGGAGTGGGCCGTGGCGCGCGAGGTCGACGACATCGAGGCGCTGATCGACGCACACGGTGGCACCGCCCTGGTGTTCGGCGCGTCGTCGGGCGGTGTGCTCGCGCTCGACGCGGCGGCCGCACTGCCGTCGAAGGTCGGGGCCGTCGCAGCTTACGAAGCGCCGGTGATCGTCGACGACCAGCGCCCGCCCGTACCGCGAGACCTGGCCGACCGCATCGCCGCGCTGATCGAAACGGGGCGTCGCTCGCAGGCGGTCACCGAGTTCATGAAGACCGCGCTGGGCGCGTCGGGCTTCATGGTCGGCGCGATGAGGCTCATGGTGCCGATCTGGCGCTCGATGGAGGCCATGGCGCCCACCACGGTCTACGACCTGCGGTTGTGCGCCGGTCTGCAAGACGGCGTGCCGCTCACCACGACGCGGTGGCAGCGACTCGTCGCGCCGGCGCTGGTACTCGTCGGCGGCAAGGGCGACGCCTTCATGCGCACCGGAAGTGCCGCGCTCGCCGCGCACCTCGGTGCCGAGCACGACGTGATCGACGGCGCGCACCACGCCACGCCCATGATGAAGCCGGCGCTGCTGCTGCCGACGCTCGAGTGGTTCTTCAGCGAGGCGTCGCGCGCCCGGTGACACCCTCGAGCTCATCGAGCAGCGCGCTGCTGGCCGCGTCACGCGCGACGGCTTCACCGAGCTCTTCGGCAGCGCGACGGTACGCGGGGTCGCCGAGCACGTCGGCGACGGCTCGTGCGATCTTCTCGGCAGATGCGCGGCGCGACACCGCGACCCCGGCGCCACGGGTCGTGACCCGCACCGCGTTGTCGGCTTGGTCGCGGCCATGGTGGAGGATCACGAGCGGAAGGCCCGCGGCGAGCGTCTTGATGACCGTGCCGTGCCCGCCGTGCGTGACGACGAGGTCGGCCTGCCGCATCGCCTCGCTGTGCGGAGCGGATACGACGACCGAGACGTTCGCCGGCGCCTGGATCTGGTCGGGGTCGATGGCGGGCCCCGTCGTCACGAGACCGCGCACGGGCAGACTGCCGAGGGCATCCGAGATGCGCTGCAGGCAGTCGACGTGGTTCTGGAAGGTCGACGACATCGCGACGAGCACGAGCGGCGAGTCGCCGGCCGGCGCAATCCAGGCCTGGTCGGCGGCCCAGGCAGGGTCGTCGAGGATCGGTCCCACGTACCGGGCGTTCTGCGGTAACTCGCCGACGAAGTCGAAGGCGGCCGAGGTGAGGATGAGCTGGCGGCGGGCGCCGCGCAGTTGATCCCAGGAGTGCTCGATCGCATCGAGGCCGTAGTCCCGGCGCACCGCGTTGATCGGCGCGAGCGCGTACCGGTCGATCATGCCGGTTGCACCCGCGCTCACGACGCGATCGCGAAGTCGGCCGAGCGATCCGTGCGAGGGTGCCAGACCCATGCCGAACGGCGGTGATCCCGGCACGGGCAGCGGGTAGACGTTCGGGATCAGTGCATCGAACGGCACCCCGCGCGCCTCGGCAGCGATCATGCCGCCGATGCCCATCGCCGAGGCCACCACGAGGTCGGGATGTATCGCATCGATCGCGGACGCCGTCTCGCGTGCCTGTCCGGGCGCTGGTCCGCTCATCATGTGGTCGGCCATTCCCCGGGCCATGCTCGTCGGGCTGCGCAGCTCCCAGTCGCGGAGCTCTCCGGGTCCGCCGAAGTCGCCAGAAAGGTAGGCCGCGCCGGTAGGGCGCACCTGGTCGGCCATCGACTGCTCGGCGAGCACGGTGACGCGATGGCCGCGGTCGACGAGCCGGCGAACCACACCGAGTTCGGGCGGAACGGTGCCCCCGGCGTCGGTGAGCGTGAAGAGGTACGTGCGAGGAGTCGTCGTGTTCGTGGCTCCGGCGGCGTCGGTGGTGGATTCTCCGGCGGTCATGGCCCTGAGGCTAGCCCGTGTCGCCGCGGTGCACTATAGGGGTAGCTCGGAACTGTGCGCCGTGACATCCGGCGGCGAACCGACCATGCTGGGGCGCATGGGAACAGTGACGATCTCATTCGAAATGACGCTCGACGGCGTGTTCGACCAGATGGAGCGCTGGTTCAACGTCGAGGATCCCGAGCTGGTGCGCCACTCCGACGAACTCGTCTTCGGTGCCGACGCGGTGCTGGTCGGCCGCAAGGCCTACGAGTTCTTCCGCGAGTACTGGCCCGCGCAGACCGATGAACGCGGCTTCGCCGCGCACTACAACGCACTGCCGAAATACGTCGCCTCGACGACGTTGACAGGCCCGCTCGACTGGAACGCGACGCTCATCGAGGGCGATGTGGCCGAGGCCGTGCGGGGCCTGCGCGATCGGTACGACTCGATCATCTCGCACGGTTACGGCCAGCTGGCCGCCACGCTCGTCGACGCCGGATTGGTCGACGAGATCCACGCCGGCATCCATCCGTTCCTGGTGGGCAACGCCGAGGAACGGTTGCGCACGCCGCACCCGGTGGGGCTGCGACTGCTCGGCGTGCAGGCGTACGACTCGGGCATCATCGCCGCCAAGTACGCGCCGGCGTAGCATCCGTGCAACCTTCCGATGCTTCCGGCGAACGGATGCCGCGAGCGTCGCCTCAGTCGGACAAGCGCGCGCTGACGACGCGCAGGGCGTCGCCGTCGGCGCGGACGACGCAGCGGATCTGTGCGTGATCGACCCGGCCGGACTCGTCGACGGAGGTCACGGTGCCCGACACGCGCCGGGCGCCGTCGGCCTCGGTGACCTGCAACGACTGCGACACGTCGATGTCGGAGTGCCCGCGCGATTCGGTTTCAAGTGTCATGGCAGCACGCTAGGCCGCTCGGGTCGGCGTGGCATCCGTGCGCTGCACGGATCATCCGTGGGGCGGCATGCCCAGCCGGTGCCGGTACGTCGTTCGCAGCGCGGCTGCGCCGCCGATGAGGTGTGCCCCGCCGTCGACGACGACGTCGGCACCGGTGACGTGTCGTGAATCTTCACCGACGAGCCATGCGACGGCGTCGGCGATGTCGCGCGGCTCGACGAGTTCGCGCAGGGGAGTGGAATCCAGGAGCAGCGCCTCATCACGCACGTCGAGACGTTCGTTCGTGTGCGGGGCGCGCGTCCAGCCGGGGGTCACGACGTTCACGCGGATGCCGTGGTGGCCGTACTCGGCGGCAGCCTTCCTCGCGCCTGTTGCCCCCGCAGTCTCGAGGATTTCGCTCAGCCGGGCGGATCGCTACATCATCGACTTCAGCAGTTGCGTGGCCCGCTGGTTGTCGTCGGTCGCAAGGACGACGCGGTTCCTGGCGGCCACGTAGACGAGGGCGATGTTGATGCCGGCGTCGCCGAGCGCGCGCGCCATCGCACCGAACTTGCCCGGCGTATCCAAGTCGGGTTCGGGGAGTGCTGGACTCACGATGACGTCGGTCTCAGCCTCGACCGTGATGCCGACGCCCTCGAGCGCCGACCTGGCGGCGGCGACGTCTTCGACGAGGAAGTGCACGGCGCCCGAGCCTCCCTCCATGATCGCGCACAGGCCCTCGATGTTGACCCCCGCGTTGCCGAGCGCCTCGCCGAGACGAGCCCCCTCGCCGGGCCGGTCCTCGAGGATGACCAAGAGATCCTTCGCCATGACGGCACCTCCTTGTCGGATGCCTCAGGTCTACGCCCGCGCCCGCGGCGCGTCAACGCTCCGCGGCTCATGGAGCGCGATCGGATCGGTTGCCTCAGTAGCGAGGCCCTGAGCCTGAAGCCGGATCGCCCACCGATTCGCCGGCGAGCAGGTTCGTCACGAACCCCGTGAGGTCGCGCCGCAGCCCACCGTACGCCGCCGGATGCGGTTGCTCCGACTGGATCATGGCGGCGATGCGCTCGAGCGTCGGCCGCACGAGCGCTCCGGCCGCCGACCCCCACGTGCCGAGGTGCTGTTCGAGGTCGTCGATCGTCAGGTCGGCGTGCCGGTAGACGCCGTTCACCGCGAACGCCATCCTCCCGTCGTTCGGCTGGTGTCGCAGTGGCACGGTGTCGTACGCGGGGGCGAGGACTGCCGGTTGGGCGAACGGATGCAGCAGCGCGAGGTTCTTCGCGTGGAGGTCGACGTTGCCGATCGCGACGGCGAGCACGACGGTCGTCGCGAGGCGTTCGATCGATGCCGGGTCGGCTTGCGACTTCACGACCGTGAGGATCCGGTCGAGCGTCGCCGCGCCACCCTGTTCCTGGTACTTCTGCGTGCGGGGCACGCCGAGCGCCTGGCACATGTCCTCTTGGTGCACTCGCCCGGTCGGCGCATCCGCGGAACGGTCGTACCGTTCGATCACCAGTGCGCGGATGTCGCCGTACTCCTCGATCCACGTCGCGTACTCCGCGAGGCCGAGCGCGCGGGCGATCCGGGCGCCGTACTCCTCATCGAAGATCATCGTCGGGTACCGCGCGACTTCGGGTTTGAGGATGTGCGTCGACGGAAAGCCGTCATGCACCCGGTGCCATCGGTCGTCGATGCGGGCGAGCACCACCTTGGGCTGTACACCGTTCAGTGAGGTCTTGCCGGTCGCGAGGTCGTTGCCGAGCGGAAGCGCATCGGGGCTCTGCAGGAGCCGGCTGATCGCGGATGCATCTATGGGTGTCGCGAACGGGGCGCGTGGTTCGCCGGGCGCCGCCGGATCGTAGATCTGCAGGGCGCCGGCGACGTCGCGGCCGTAATGGGCCAGCAGGCCGAGCACGTCGTACTCGGGCAGGCGGGCCTGGGCGGCCAGATCGGTCAGGAGGTCGCCTTCGGGAAGGAGTTCGGCGAAGAAGTTGCGCCGCCGCCCGACGTGCGATCGACTCCCGAACGGTACCAATGGCACGGATGCCGACAGCACCAGGCTGCCCAGACCGAAGCGTTCGATCGCACTCCCAGCCGCTTCGAAGTCGAATCGGCGCCAATCGCTCCCGCTGAGGCGACCGACGGTCTGCCCGTAGAGTTCGACGGCGAGTTCAGTCATCACCGGCTCCCGGCTCTTCCGGCTCGTGCTCATCGTCCGCATTCGGCGGGTCGAGCTCCGCGATGAGCCGCACACCCGTCGCATCGAGCATCGCGAAGAGCCGCTCAGTGAGCTTGCCCGGCTTGCCCGCCTCCATCTCGGAGACCCATCGCTGCGTCAGTCCGAGCTCGGCAGCGAGTTCGCGCTGACTCAACCCACGCGCCAGTCGCCCCTGCTGCAGGATCATCCCGAGTGTCTCAGCGTTCGGAACGCGTCCCCGATACGGCATTGTGCGACCCTCCGATCATTACGAATTCGTAGTAACGATAGTCCATTACGTTTTTGTAGTCAAGTGCGATGACTACGATTTCGTATTGCCGTGCTCGCTCGATTCACGCCGAATTGCAACCTATAGGTTGCGGGCATCCGCGTTTACCTGCAATCATACGGTTGCACGCATTCGGTGCGAAGACGATGACGGGAATGGAGGCGGCGAGATGCTGCTCGAGAACAAGGTGGCCGTGATCCACGGCGGTGGCGGTTCGATCGGAGCCGCGGCGGCGCGCGTGTTCGCCCGCGAGGGCGCGCGGCTGTTTCTGGCAGGCAAGAGCCTGCCGCGGCTCGAGGCGGCGGCATCCGTCGCAAGAGCAGAGGGGGCGGATGTCTCGGTGGCGGTCGTCGACGCGATGGACCAGGCCGCGGTCGACCGGCACGTCGATGAGACAGCGGATGTCGCGGGCCGCATCGATATCGCGCTGAACGCGGTGGGATTCGACCACGTGCAGGGCCCGCCGATCGCCGAGACGTCGCTCGAGGACTACCTGCACCCCGTCGTCGGGTACCTGCAGACGAACTTCGTGACCGCGAAGGCGGTGTCGCGGCACATGATCGCGCAGCGCAGTGGCGTGATTCTCACGATCTCGACGCCCGGTGCGCGGCTCACCGGGCGCGGTCTCATCGGCAATGCGGCCCAGTCGGCGGCGCTCGAGGGCTTCTCACGCGCGCTCGCGGGCGAGCTTGGCCCTGATGGAGTCCGCGTCGTCTGCGTGCGTCCGCACGCGATGCCGGATGCCCTCGCAACCTCGTACACGCGCGACATGTTCGGTCGCACGGCCGATGCGAGCGGCATCCCGTTCGACCAATGGTTCTCCGGCCTGACCGATATGACGCTGCTCGGCCGCCTGCCGGTGCTCGACGAGGTCGCGGAGTACCTCGCATTCGCGGCATCCGATCGTGCTCGCTCGATCACCGGGGCGATCGCGAACCTGTCGGCGGGTGCACTCGTCGATTGAGCCGGGCCGCCGGGTATTCGCTCCTCGCCATCTAGCATGAGCGGGTGGACTTCTCGCTCGCCTTCACCCCCGACCTCATCGCCGTCTTCGTCACGCTCTTCGTGCTCGAGATCGTGCTCGGCGTCGACAACGTGATCTTCATCTCGATCCTCGCGTCGAAGCTGCCGAAGGAGCAGCAGGCGAAGGCCCGCAACCTCGGCCTCACGCTCGCGATGGTGATCCGCGTCATCCTCGTGTTCTTCGCCGGCTGGATCATCACGCTGAAGGAGGACGTGGTCGTCTGGTTCGGCATGGGTTTCTCGGTGAAGGACTTCATCCTGATCGCCGGCGGCCTGTTCCTGGTTTACAAGGCGGTCACCGAGATCCATCACAAACTCGAGGGGGCCGAGGAGGAGCACGGCGCAGCGCCGAAGAAGATCACATTCGGCTCGGTGCTCGCGCAGATTCTCGCGCTCGACATCGTGTTCTCGCTCGACTCGGTGATCACCGCGGTCGGCATGACCGAGAACCTCGTCGTCATCGTCACCGTCGTCGTGCTCTCGTTCGGCATCATGCTGTTCGCGGCGCGCTTCATCTTCACGTTCGTGAACCGGCACCCCACGGTGAAGATGCTCGCGCTGTCGTTCCTGCTGCTGATCGGCGTGTTCCTCATCGCCGAGGGCTTTGGCGTGCACATCGACAAGGCACTCATCTACGCGCCGATGGCGTTCGCCATTCTCGTCGAGGCGCTGAACCTCATCGCCTCGTCGCGCAAGGCGAAGCGCGAGCAGCGCCGCCGCGAGCCCGTGCAGCTGCGCCCGCAGTACCCCGACGTCGACGAGTCGGTCGCGGTGGCGGCGGCGCTGTCGAAGGGCGAACCGGGGGCGGGTTCGGTGGGCCTCTCGAACCGCCCGGTCGAGGGCGAGACGGATGCCTCGGAGGAGCGCGCCGGGCTCGGCTGACGCGCTGCGGTCGCGGTTCGGTAACGACCCGACCCCTCGCTGGGCGCAGCGCGAGCTGCGTGGCAGCATGCGAGGCATGGACACCGGACGAGGGCGACGCGGCAGGCGAGGGCCCGGCGTGCACCGGCGCCGGGCCGCGGCAGCGTCGGTCGCGGCGATCGTGACGGCGACCCTCACGGGGTGTTCGGGTATCGTGCTCGACGCGTGCCCGGCCATCGGCTACCTCTACAGCGGGCCCGCGGTCGTGGAGTTCTCGCCGCCGCCGCCGCCCGGCTCGACGACCGCCGCCTGTTTCGGCGACGAGTGCACGCCTGCGCCGTTCGAGCCGGTCGGTGACGTCTGGCAGGTACCGCAGCAGGCACCGTACCTCGGCGCTGGGACGTTCGGAGACGGCTCGGAGACGACGCTGCGCATCGTCGTGGTCGCCCCCGATCCTGCGGGGGCTGAGCAACGCACGCTCGTCGACGATGCATTCGAGATCCCGGTGTCGGTCGAGCGGACCGGCATCTTCGGGCAGTGCACGGGACCGTTCTCGTTCGAGCCGGTCGAGGTCGTGCTGGACTGAATGCGGCGGGCCGGCGGGTCGCGATCGCTCGACGTCCTTTGCTCGGGTCTCAGCCCAGTCGCTCGGCGAGCGCCACGATGATGCCGGCGGGGCCGCGCAGGTAGCAGAGGCGGTAGACGTCCTCGTAGTCGGCGATCTCGCCGAGGAGTTCGGCGCCGTGCCCGCGCAGGCGGGCGACGGTGTCGTCGACGTCGTCGACGGCGAACATCACCCGGTGGAGGCCGACCGTATTCGGCGGCGGGTTCGGCGGTGACATCTCGGATGCCACGGGCTCGAGGTACTCCGCGAGCTCGAGCCGGCCGTGGCCGTCGGGCGTGACGAGCACGGCGATCTCGCTGCGGATGCCGGTGAGCCCTACAGTCTGGTCGGCCCAGGGGCCTTCGATCGGAGCGCGGCCTTCGACCGCCATGCCCAGTTCGACGAAGAAGGCGACCGCGGCGTCGAGGTCGTCGACGACGATGCCGACATTGTCCATCCGTTGAATGGTCATAGGAGGTGAGCCTACGCCCGGGGTGCGTGCCCCCGCGCGGTTCCGGAGCGTACGGTCAGGCGGCGACCATGCCCGGCGCGTCGGGGTCGGGGACATCCTCTTCAGCGGGGCGGAAGTGGCCGCGAAGGAACGGCAGCGCGGGCGCCCGGTAGACGAGCGAGGCGGGATGGCCCGGCTCGAGCGTGAACTCGGCCGCGCCGAAGCGCCACACCCGGTTGAAGAGGTAGGCGCCGATGACAGCCCGTTCGTCGGCGCAGACCTGCCACGTTCCGACGCCCCACTGGCTCGGCTGGCCGCGGCCGTCGAGGACCAGTGTCGGCTTGACGCCCCAATAGAGCGCGAACCGGGGCTTGTGCAGCGTCAGTTCGATGCGGCGGGTGGCGGGGGCGTGGGTCACCCGGCGAGTCTAGGCTGCGGGCGACGACGCTCGACTGCGCGAGCTCGGCTGGGCGTAGCAGTCGGGTGGTCGAGGAGCGACGAAGGAGCGTCTCGAAACCCCTACTGCGTGATGTCGACGACGACATCACCGAACGTGAACGGGATCATGAAGCTCTCTCCGGGACGCGGCGGATCGAGCGGAATCGCGAAGAACGAGACCATCGTCACCGCCGCCCAGACGAGCGTGCCCACGATCATGACGAGCACCGCGCGGTCGATGATGCGGAGGGCGGATGCCTCCGACCGGCCGGGTCGGAGGATCAGGGTGATCGCGATGATGACCGTCACCGCGATCGCGACGAACACGATCACGCTCGGCCGCAGATTGAGTTGCACGCAGGCCGGCGCGATGTCGGCCGGGCCGGCGTTCACCTCGGGGAAGCCGTCGGTGGAGCCGCCGGCGCAGCCGCCTCTGCTCGCCGTGCCGAGGATCGAGTAGACGAGCGCCACCGCGAGCGCCGAGAGAATCATCCGTCGGATGCGTCGGATGATCGTCGCGCCCGGCAGGGTCGAGAGCGACGCGGCGGGTGGGCGGTCGAGCGTCTCGGGCATTCGGTCTCCTGGGTAGACGAGCCCGCCGTCAGCCGCCTCGGCCGGCCGATGCTCAGACTCAGGAGGGTGCAAGGAGCAGCGCCTTCAGTGTCGCGGCTCGCCAGGCCCAATACGTTTCATCGTCAAGTTCGGAGTTCCGGGCCTTCAAATACAGTTCCGGCGAGGCGGTGAGCCACAGATCTCTGGCCATCTGGTCACGGGTTCGGTCGGTGCGCAGCCAGCCGCCACGCTCGAGTACATCAAGGATCTGTTGCTGAATTTCGCACCGCGTCTCCTCCGATATGCGCCAAGCCTCGGCCACATCTGCGTCGACTGCAGCCGCTTCGAGAAAAACGCGCACTACGCCGAGTGCTCGCGGGGCGACCTGCTCGTCGAAGCGATTGAAGAGATCGATGACGTCGCCCGGGTCGTCCCGCCGCTCCATCTCCGCCAGACTTTCCGACCAGCCGCCCACGACTTCCATGACGCGACGGGCGAGCGCCTCTCGGAGGAGTGTCGCCTTGGTGTCGAAGAGGTTGAACACCGTGGCCTCGGCCACCTTCGCGGCAGCGGCGACGGACTTGACGGATGTGTTCGCGTAGCCGCCCTCGATGAAGAGAACTGACGCGACATCTGCGATATGGGCTCGGCCAGCCTCCCTCTGGATCTGGCGCAAGCTGGGCCTTGCGGATTCGTTGTTCACTGTGACAGACTACACAATGGAGTAAGACTCCAAGAAATGGAGTTACTCTCAACAAAGAGTTGCCACTCTCCGGACAGTTGATCGGGAGGTTGGGTCATGAACGAACTGATGCTGCGCAGGCTGGCAGGGATGGCTCTCATGCTGTCGGTTCCCCTGTGGATCGCCGGCGAGGCGATCCATCCGAGGAGCGAGGGATTGGCCGACATCGTTCGCTCCGGTCAGTCGCAGTCACATGCGATCCTCGCCCTCGCATTCGTGTTCCTACTCCTCGGCCTACCGGGCCTGTATGGATCGCATGCGGGACGCTCAGGCGTGCTCGGTCTCGTCGGGTATGTCCTGATGGTTGTATTCGTCGCCTATCACGTGTACATGTTCCTCTACGAAACCGGGCCGGTTGCGTTCATGGCGCAAGATTCCGCCGCCGAGAGATTGTTCGCCCACGGGGGCGTGGTCGAACAGGGGACGCTTCGGATGTGGCTCGCGGCTCCGGTGAGCCTCGGCCCGATCATCTACGGGATCGCGCTGGTGCGCACTCGTCGGTTCCCACGCGTGGCTGGATGGCTGGTCATCAGCTGGCTACCGGTCTTCGTCGCCTTCAACGTCTTGTTCGCCGCTCTTCCGCCCGCGGGGCAAGAAACGCTTTTCGACCTGCGATTTGCGAACGTCGGCATCGGCGGGTCCTATCTCCTGCTGCTGACCGGCTTGGCGATAGCCGGCATGCGGCTCTGGCGGTGGTCCTCGGCCGAGGAGTCCCTTTCCCAGCCTGTCGCGCAGTAGGGGCCCTCTTGATCACTGTCGGACTAGGTCCTGGATGTCGAGATCGGCTCCGGAGCAGCGTCCGGCCGTCCCGCTGCCCGCCGCCGCCCCGGCGCATTCGCGATGAACACCCCGGCGACGAGCACGAGCCCGCCGACGGTCTCCCACACGTTCGGGATCTGGCCGAGCAGCAGGGCGGCCGACGCCATCGCGACCACCGGCGCGAGCAGCACCCACGGCACCACTGACGCCGAGCGGTTGCGCGCGAGCAGCGCGTTGAAGATCGCGTAGCCCACGAGGGTGCAGAGGCCCGCGGTGTAGAGCGTCGAGACGATCGGACGCCAGCCGAACGCCGCGATGCCCGCAGCGATCGCGTCAGGGCCCTCGATGAGCGCAGACAGTCCGAGAGCCGGAAGCGGCACGACGAGCGACGACCACACCGTCAGCGACAGGGCTCCGAGGCGCTTCGCGGGAGCGACCGGGCCCGCCCTGCGCGAGATGACGTTGCCGATCGCCCACGAGAGTGCGGCGAGCAGGCACAGCACCACGGCGATCGCCGGTGCGTCGCCGCCGCGACCGAGCGCGACGACGCCGAGCCCGACGGTGCCGATCAGCACGCCGATGGTCTGCATGCGGCTCGGGCGCTCGCGCAGGGCGAGTGCCGCCACCACGATCGTCAAGACGACCTGCGCCTGCAGCAGCAGCGCCGCGATGCCGGGCTGCAGCCCGAGCGCGATCGAGGTATAGAGCAGGGCGAACTGGCCGAGGCTCATGAAGAGGCCGACGCCGACGACGGTCTTCCAGCTCGCGAGCGGGCGGGGCACGACGACAACGGCGAGGGCGACGACCGCGAAGCGTACGGCGACGAAGAAGAGCGGCGGGATGCCGGCCATGCCCCAGTCGATCACGACGAAGTTGAAGCCCCACATCGTCGCCACCAGGGCAGCCAGCAGCATGTCGCGTCTTGTCATGGTTCTACTTCAGCGCGGGGCATCCAGAAACACCAGCGATCATTTCTGCGCCAGATTCGGTAGCGAATCTGCATGATCGGTGGATGTCGCTACCGGTGCTGTTTGGCGATCGCAGCCGTGACCTGCGCGGCTCGGATCGGCATGCGCTCGACGAATCGTGCGACGACTTCGGTCTGGAGGTGCTGCGGCAAGGTCGTCGCGACGGTGGCAGCGAGGTCGGGCAGAGCGGCCGACACGGCGCTCGCCCACTCGGTGATCGCCGTTCGCGCGAGGCCCGCCTCGCGGGCCACGGCCTCCCACTCGAACCAGGACTGCTCACCCGCCTGATAGTCGGCGGCGATCCGCATCGAGAGATTCGTGTCGCGGAACGCGGCGGCCGTCTGCTTCGCGTTGTTCTCGATGCGACCGGCATACGGGATGAGACTGCTCACGTCGTAGAGCGGCGTGAGCGCGACGCCGTCGGGGCGGATGAATATCGAGTAGTTCTTCGCGTGAGCATCGGTGTTCAGTGCCATCCATGAGAACACCAGCGCCTGCACGAACGCCTGCTTGGAGGCGGCCTTGGCTTCGTCGGGCGCGTGCTCATCGAGCAGTCGTAGCACGCCGCGGTACGTCGGTCCGCCGCGGTATTCGTACTTCTGGAGCCGCGTGACGCCGGCCGCCTGCGCGAGATCCTCCTGGTGGAGACGCACGATGCCGCGAGTGCTGTCAGCAAGGTGCACACGGTCGAAGCGCTCGACCACCAGGGTGTGCTCGCCGTCGAACTGCCCCAGCTGCACCGCCGCGGTCGGGATGCCGGCGGCCGCGGCGAGCGTCATCGTGAGGTACTCGATGAGTTCGCCGTCGCGCTGGCCGCGCACACGCGGCTTCATGATGTGCGTCGTCGGGTGGCTGCCGGTCGGCTCGTACCAGCCGTCGTCGATGTTGCCGAGTGAGAACTTGCCCTGCGCGCCGCCGAGGGAGAAATAGCCGGTGTGCCGCTCGGTGTCGTGCCACCTCGTGTCGTCTTCGCGGATCGCCCTGATTCTCGCCGCGATCTCGCGGTCGCTGATCGGCTCGGCGGCGCCGTTCTGGTTGGGGTCGGCGCCCGGCTCGGCGAACTGGATGGCGCCGGCGACGTCGGTGCCGTACACACGCAGCAGATCGAACGGTTCGGCCGTGGCAAGGCCCGCCTGCACGGCCCAGCGTTCGCGTACATCAGCGTTGTCGGGAAGCAGGTTGTCGAGGAATGAGGCGAGCGTGGGGCCCGTGATCGGCGCAGCACTGAGCGGGAGCGAGAGGCTCAGCGGCATGCGGGCATCGTCGTCGAGCCACTCGCTGCGGTATGTCAGCCGGTATTGCTGGGGGCCGAGCAGTTCGAGGTCGCCGACGTGCGCGCCGTAGAGATAGATGTCAAGGCTGGGCATCGGGCTTCTCGCGCTCGCCTTCGGTCAGACCGATACCGGATTCATTGAGCTTCCTCGAGGCGAGATCGAGCATCTCACTGGTGGAGCGGGGAAACGGGACCGGTGTCGGGCGTGCCGTGGCGAGTGCGTGAAGAACCTCCGTCGGAAGCATCGAATGCGAAGCCATCCGAGAAGACTCGGGCGAACGCGCGTTCGTTGGCGGCCGGAGATCGAGGTTCAGCTCGAGTGCGTCGAGCACGGCGAACAATCGCGCTGTGCTGATGTCGTTCTTGCCCTTCTCCAGCCGGGAGACCCATTGCCGAGTGCTGCCGACCTGCTCGGCCAGTTCGGTCTGCGAGAGACCGAGGCTCGTGCGTCGCCGACGGATGAGGTCGCCGAGTTCGGCGAGATCGTTGACGAGCATGGCGCCTCCTGTGGAATGGATTCGTTCCATACATTGGTGGTGGAATGAAGCTATTCCATGTTAGCCGAAACTGGCTCCGATGGAAGGGAAACGGCCCATCGATCGGGATGGGATGCATCTCTTCCGCACGAAGACGCGACCCCCGTGATCCGGAAGGCTAGCTCCCGGTTCGGATTCATAATCGGTAGTATTCATACATGATTGATCTCGAAGCCGTGGTCGCGCTGCGTGCGGTCGCCACCAACGGCAGCGTCGCGGCCGCGGCCGACGCGCTCGGCTTCACGCCGTCGGCGGTATCGCAACAGATCAAGCGGCTCGAGCGCGGCACCCGCGTCTCCCTGCTCGAGCGGGCCGGTCGCGGCGTCGTGCTGACCGATGCCGGGCGGCAACTCGTCACCTCGTCGGCGACCGTGCTCGCCGACCTCGAGCGACTCGAGGCCGACCTGCACCTCGCGGGCGGCGCCGGCACTGCCGATCGCCGGGTCACCGGCGAGGTGCGCATCGGCGCGTTCTCGACCGCGGTGCGCGGCATCCTCGTCGACGTGCTGCCGCGCCTGCGCGCCGAGCATCCCGAGCTTCGCGTGCCGATGCGCGAGAGCGAGCCGTGGGAGACGATCGCACTCGTCGCGTCGGGGCAGCGCGACCTCGGCATCGTGCACCGTTGGGGCGGGGTTGCCCTCGCGATGCCCGATCACCTCGTCGAGACACCCTTGCTCACGGATGTCGCGGACGTGATCTTGCGGCGCGACCACCCGCTCGCCGGCCGCACCGAGCTGGAGCCCGCTGACCTCGCCGATGAGGAGTGGATCGCGACATTCGACTCGACGATCTGTCGTCAGTGGCTGCGACGACTGTTCGACGGTGTCTCGAACGCGCCGCGCATCGTGCACGAGTCGATGGAGTTCGAGAACCACCTCGAGCTCGTGCGGGCGGGCCTCGGAGTCGCGCTCGTGCCGCGCATGGGGCGGCCGCCGCTGCATCGCGATCTCGTCGCCATCCCGACCGTGCGCCCGGCGTCGACCCGTGGCGTCTCGGCAGTGCACCGCCGAAGCCAGGCCGACTCGCCGGCGTTGCAGACGGTGCTCGACGCGATCCGCGAGGTTGCGGTCGAGCGCGCCGCTTGACGTTGACGGACGTTGCGACGCCCGCTGCCGGAGGCCGTCGATCAGGCCGTCGCGGTCGAACGCGCCACGAGTGCGGCGATCGCGGCATCCCACTGCTTGCTGCCCGTGGATTCGGGCTCCGAGATCGTGAGTGCGAATCGCAGCTCCCTGCTTCGCGAGCAGATTGTCGCTGAGTTGGATGAATCGCCGCAGCGCCCGGTCTTCGCGACCGTCGAGTACAGCGAATCGGATGTCGGCGCAGCCCTTGGTATCAGCCTGATACCAGGGCGCTAGAATGAGCATCGACGAAAGGAGTTGCCATGGCGATGACCCTGCGCCTCGACGAGGAGCACGATCGTCTGCTCGCGGCGCTCGCTGCGAAGTTCGGGCGATCGAAGACAGAGGTCGTCGAGATCGCCCTCGACGATCTCGCCGCTCGCGCTGACAAGTCCGCCCGCACACGCGCCGCATTCGAGCGTGTTCGTGCCCGCGACGCCGACCTGCTCGACCGCCTCGCCCGGTGACGGAGTATCTCGACCCCGAAGATGTGGAAGCCCTTCTCGACGATGAGGGCTTCCACCACAAAGACGGCGCACGCGGTCGGAATCTGCTGCTCTCAGCGCTCGCAGCACCGATGCCCGTCTTCGGCGAAGACGTGCATCCGACGCTCGACGAGAAGGCGGGCGTGCTCCTCATGGCAGTGATGCGCAATCACGCGCTCGCCGACGGCAACAAGCGACTCGCGTGGTTGGTGACGGCGGCGTTCCTCGAGCTCAACGGCGCCGATCTGGTGGTCGACGACGTCGATGCCGCTGATCGGTTTCTTCGCCTGACTGCGTCGGGCGACGTCGAACTGGCAGACGTTGCGGAATGGGTTCGAGAGCGGATGCATCCGCTCGCGTAGAGCCGCCGCGATGTCACAACCGTGCGACGCCCGGTGTCTGCATGTCGACGGGTCATCCGGAAACCGCAGCCGGGCCGTCGAATCGCAGGAGGACACGATGACCACAACCCAGACCCGCATCCCGCCGACCGAGCTCACCGGAGTCTTCGGAACGGTCGTGAAGGTCGCCGCCAAGCGCATGATCGGCCGAGTGCCCGACTCGATGGGCGTGCTCGCGCACCACCCCGCCCTGATGCGGGCGTCGATGGGCATCGGCCGCAAGATCGAGGCGCTCGACGAGCTCGACGAGAACCTCGCGAGCTACGCGGTGATGGCGACGGCGGCGTACATCGGTTGCAGCTGGTGCCTCGACTTCAACTACTACAAGGCCCACAATGAGGGCCTCGACGAAGCGAAGGCGCGGCAGGTGCCGAACTGGCGCGAGGCCGCCGTGTTCACGCCGCTCGAACGCAACGTCATGGAGTACGCCGAGGCGATGAGCCAGACCCCGCCCGCCGTCACCGACGAGCTGTCGGCTGCGCTGCTCGACGAGCTCGGCCCGGCCGCCCTCATCGAGCTCACCGCCAAGGTCGCGTTCATGAATATGAGCTCGCGCATGAACCTGGCGCTCGGCATCCATTCCGAGGGCTATGCCGATGCGTGCGAGTTGGCGCCGATCGTCACCCGGGCGTCTGCGACGGCGGATGTCGCAACCGAGGTCGTAGGCTCGGCGTCATGACCGCCGACCCGTTCGTCACCCACCGCGGCCTGCTCTTCACGGTCGCGTACGAGATGCTCGGCTCCGCGGCCGACGCCGAAGACGTGCTGCAGGAGTCCTGGCTTCGGTGGAGCCAGGTCGACCGCAGCGAGGTGCTCGATGCGCGCGCGTACCTCGTGCGCATCGTCACCCGGCAGGCGCTGAACCAGTTGCGCACGATGTCGCGGCGGCGCGAGACGTACGTGGGGGAGTGGCTGCCCGAGCCGCTGCTCACGAGTCCCGATGTCGCGGACGACGTCGAGCTCGCCGAGAGCGTGTCGATCGCGATGCTGACCGTGCTCGAGACGCTCGGCCCGACGGAGCGTGCGGTGTTCGTGCTGCGCGAGGTGTTCGATGTGCCGTACGACGAGATCGCGGCTGCCGTCGACAAGTCGCCGGCAGCCGTCCGGCAGATCGCCCACCGGGCGAAGGAGCACGTCGCTGCCCGGCGACCGCGTGTCGCGGTCGACCGAACCGAGCAGGAGGCGGTCGTCGCGAGATTCATCGCGGCGGTCAACTCGGGCGACCTGCAGGGGCTGATGGACGTGCTCGCGCCCGACGTGGTCTCGGTCGCCGACGGTGGCGGGTTCGTGAAGGGTGCCGCGCGCCGGCCGATCTACGGTGCCGACAAGATCGCGCGCTACCTGCTCGGCGGTCTCGCGAAGCTCGGGCTGCCGTTCGAGGCGAGGCCGACGTGGGTGAACGGGCACCCGGCGATCCGCGGCGAGGTCGACGGCGAGCTGGCCGGCGCGATCTGCTTCGAGGTCGAGGGCGGGCGCATCACGCGGATCTTCTCGATCGCCAACCCGAACAAGCTCGGGCGGCTCGACGAGGCGGCGCAGCTGGTGCGGTAGCGGCCCCGCTTGCGAGGCGCGCCCAGCTGCGTCGTGATGGTGCCCCCGGTGCTACTCGCCGGGTGACGTCTCGGCGGCAACCCGGTACTTGAAGCCGACGTGCGAACCGTGAAACCCGAGACGCTCGTAGAAGCGGTGGGCGTCGGAGCGTGCGGCGTCTGAGGTGAGCTGCACGAGCGGTGCGTCGAGCGTCGGCGCTGCGACATCCGTGACCCAACCCATCATCGCGCTGCCGATGCCCGACGAGCGCGCGTGGCTGCGCACCCGCACCGCCTCGACCTGCAAGCGTGCGGCGCCGCGCCGCGCCATGCCGGGAATGCGCGTGAGTTGAAACGTGCCGACGAGCCCGCCCGTCGGATCGACCGCCACCAGCACGTCGTTGCTCGCATCACCGATGATCTGCTCGAGGGCGTCGAGATAGGCGAGCCGGTCGTCGGGCGCCGCGACATCGCCCCGCGAGGCACTGACCGGATCGTCGGCGAGCAGGGCCATGATCTGGTCGAGGTCGTCAGAGGTCGCGCGCCGCAGCACGATCCGGGCTGAGCGGGCGTCGAGGTCGGCAGGCAGGTCGAGTTCACGGAGCATTCCTCCAGTGTGGCGGTACGCGAGGGAGTTCGCGTCACGTCCCAGATGCGGCGAGCGGATGTCGCACCTGAGAGACTGCTCGGATGCCGCACCCGGGCGACGTGAATCGACCGGCAGCGGCATCCGATCTTGCAGGCTGCACAATTGGGACATGGTCGAGATCTCCGATGACGACTTCGAGCGGATGGTCGCCGAGGAGTTCGACGGGCTGCCCCAAGACATGGTGCGTGGTGTCGAGAACGTCGCGATCGTGGTCGAGAACCAGCCGGTAGGCGAGCGACCGCGGTTGTTCGGGCTGTACCGCGGGCATCCGCTGACCACTCGCGGCGTCTACGGTTTCGGGGAGCTTCCCGACCGCATCACGCTCTACAAGAACAACCTGCAGCAGCACAGCGCCGACCTCGACGCGCTCCGTTCGCGGGTCCGCATCACGCTCGTGCACGAGATCGGTCACTACTTCGGGCTCGACGATGCCCGGCTCCGCGAGCTCGGGTGGGCGTAGGGCGCTGTCCTGCGCGGTGCGTCGAATGCTTGTTCTTTTCGTCGCGGCCGGTTGGGTCGCTTTCGTCGGTCGAGTAGCAACGACCTGCTCGCGCCCAGCCTTGCCGCCCTTCGACAAAAAGAGCTATAATTCGGTAAACCAGATCATGTCGGAGGTGCGCATGGCTGACATCGCCACACTGGTGCGTTCCGCACGCCGCTCACGTCGCTACTCTCAGCGTGACCTCGCCCGCCGCGCCGGCCTCTCGCAGAGCAGGGTCGCGGTCGCCGAGAACGCGCACGAAAACCCCCGCTTCGACACTGCAACGCGCCTCCTCGCCGGAGCGGGCTATCGCCTCTACGCGGCGCCGACCACGCGTGATGACGTGGCGACGATCGCGGCAGACATCCGGCATGCGCTGAACCGCGACGAGCCGGGGCTGGCGTTCCGCTATCTGGTGCAGATGAACGACCACCTCGTCGCCGAGCACGGCTTGCTGCGCGGAGTGCTCGCGATCACGGAGCCCGAGTTGACGGGATCGAAGACGTGGGATGCCGCGATCGCCGCGCTCGTCGACTACCGGCTGAACCAAGAGGGCGTCCCCTCCCCAGAGTGGACGAGCGAACCCGGGCGCCGGCTCGAGCGGGCTCGTCCGCTGCTCGTCGATCCTGCCGATCCGGTTCCGCCCCTCGAAGAAGTGCCGGGTGAGTTCCTTGCGCACGGGGTGCTCGTCTGGGGTGACTCGCTGGAGAGCGTGTGATCCTCCTCAATCGCGACGATTTGATCGACGGGCTGAGAGAGCTTGTCGCGGAGCTTCACGCGGCGGGGAGGCCGGTCGGTCTGCGCATCGTCGGCGGCGGCGCGCTGGCCTTGCGGCACTTCGATCGACGCACCACGGTCGATGTGGATGCTGTGAGGGTGAGTCCCGGCGACGAGACGGAACTCGTCGCGGCGGCCGAACGGGTCGCCGAGCGCCGCGGGTGGCAGCTCGACTGGCTGAACTTCAAGGCCTCGCAGCTTGCTCCTTGGTGGGGTCGCGAGATCCGGTGGGAGCCGATTCACCGTGACGACCTCGTGACGATCGAGGTCGCGCCGGCCGACGCGCTTCTCGCCATGAAGCTCAAGGCCAGCCGGCCCGGCCGAGATACCGACGACATCCGCCAGCTCCTCGCGGTCTGCGGAATCGGGTCGACCGAAGAAGCCGACGAGCTCTTCGGCGAGTTCTTTCCGGGAGACTCACTGACCGACCGAGCGTGGGCGATGGTCGAGCGCATCCTCGTCGACGGGCCGCTGGTTCCGCCGTCAACGCCGCCAGCGCCTGACCTGCATCCCGGCTAGCGTTCCGGAGCCCAGGTCGCCCGCCGGAACGGCACCTAGCCAGACCGACCCGCCGGCCTTGCAGCCCGTGCCCGACGCGATCCACGCCGTCGCGGGTGTACGGTGCTGACCGTTTCTTCGCCTGGTCGCTTCGGGCGGCGTCGCGCCCGAAGCCGTCGCCGATTTGGATCCGAGAGCGGATGCATCCGCTCGCGCAGGTCTCTGCGTGAGCGTGCGTCAGGTGGAGTCAGGCCGGGTCGATGCCAAGCACAGGCGCGGACTCGCCGACGGTGAGGTCGTCGATGACCCGAATGCCGCGCGCGAGGTCGTCGATGGCGCCGATGACGGTGCCGAACCGCTCGCGATCGCTACACACCGCCGTGACGCTCACGAAATGCGTACCGAGGTCCCACGTGTACGTGGCGAAGGGCGGGCGACCGCCGGGCGGGAGCGGCATGACGAGCTTCTCGCCGAGCCCGAGGTAGGTGCCGCGGAACTCGTCGGTGTCGTCGTACTCGATCGGCATCGATGCGCGGGCGACCCGCAACTGCGATGTCGCGGCCTGCACCTGCGCCATCGCGACGACCAGTTCGGGGTCGGCCTTCCAGACCCACACGAGCACCCGGCCGGCCGCCTTGCGCATCAGGAACGGAACGGCCTGACTCATAGCCCACGCGGTGAAGCCGCCGCCCGAACTGGCCGGCGCCGCGTCGGGGCGCTTGGCCTGCGCCAGCAGCATCCCGATCGCCGCCTTGCGGTGGCGGCGACCGCGGAATCCGAGGGAGTCGGTGACGGGTACCCACTTGGATCGATCGGGTTCAGCTTGGAGTCGGGGCACGCTCCCAGCCTACGAGGCGGTACCGGTGAGTACTCCTGCTGCCCCGGCTCCCCTCAGCGGCTGACCCGCAGATCGCGCCACCCGAACCCGCCTGGCTCGGGCAGACTCTCTCGGATCTGCTCCGCAGTGAACATGCGCCGCGGCCGAAGGTCGTCGGGCACGGACGCCGCCGGCGGCGCGGCATCCGTCACCCCCTCGGCGAGCATGCGCACCTGGGCCTTCGCGATGAGCGGCACCTTCATCGTCCACTCGGCGACTTGCGCGAGCGCATACTGCGCCCACACCGGCCACGGCACCACGATGACTCGGCGTCCGAGAACAGATGCGACGCGCCGCACCGCCTTCGACAGCAGCAGCTGCTCGGCGCCGACGACCGCGACGGTCGCGCGCGACATCCGACCGTTGACGGCGGCCTCGAGAATGTCGGTGAGGTCGTCGATCGGGATGGGACGAATGGGCTTCTCGCGGAAGCCGACGGTCGCGAACACCGGCAGCGTCTGCACGGTGTGGCTGAGGTGGTCGATGAGGTGGTCGCCGCGGCCGTAGATCATGCCGGCCTTAAGGATCGTGTAGTCGAGCCCAGAGTCGCGGATCAGCTCTTCGGCCGCCCACTTCGACTCGTGGTACGGCGATCCGCAGTCGGGTCGCGCCCGCAGGAAGCTCAGCATGATGACCTTGCGCACCCCGGCCCGCCTCGCCGCCTCGATCACGTTCGCGGTGCCCTCGATGTGCACCCGCTGGTAGGTCTGGTCGCCGATCTGCCGGTTGATGCCCGCGCAGTGCGCGACGACCTCGCACCCCTCGAACGCTCGCGTCAGCGCGTCGACGTCACCGGTGTCGACGCCGGTGCGTCGCGAGATGATGACGGATGCCTCTGGCCCGAGCCGTTCGGCCAGGTGGCGTCCTACGAATCCGGTGCCGCCGGTGATTGCGGTGCGCGGGTGGTGGGTCACGTGGTGAGTCTAGGGCGACTGATCGCGGACGCCGCGGCCACAGATGCCGCTCGCTACACGTGGCCGATACCGAAGTTCCACGGCGCGAACACCGTGTTCGACGCGCCTTGCCACTCCCACGTGTTGACCGCGACCGAATACGCGTTCTCGTACTCGGTGTACGACTGCTGCTCACCGATCGGCTCGCCGGTCTCGACCCGCACCTGGTCGAACCCGTTGTCGTACCACGGCTCGCCCAACTCGGCGGCGAGCGCCTGCGCATCGCCGCCCGGCTGGAATCCGTTGACCGTGCGCACGGCCACCCCGTCGCCAACGGTCGGCGCTTTGAAGTGCACGCTCACGTTCATGTCGACCTCGCCGTACTTCGCTCCGCTGTCGGTGGGGACGTCGTCTTCGTGATCGTCGGTGACCCGCACGCCATCCCAGTCGTACTCGGTTCTCGGCGGGGTCTCCATGCTCGCGCCGTGCTCGCTCATGGTGGGTTCTGCGCCGAGCACCGTCGACAGCGTGCCGATGAACTCGGTGCTGTCGGCGTCGTAGGAGAGCGTCGTGACCACGGCCCCGGCGGCGTCGAGCAGGTCCAGGTGCTCTGGCCGAACCACGATCGCCGAGACCGTGGTGAGCGGGTCGACCGGCTCGGGGGTTGGCGTCGGAGTCAACGAAGCGACCGCCTCGGGCGACGGTGTGGGCGCCAGGGCCGTGCCGAACGTGCACCCCGACAGCGCGAGAGCGGCGGCGACCGACACGATGATGGTGGAGCGGCGGGTGGCGGCGTTCATGGGGCTCCACTTCGGGCAGTCAGCGACACTGGTCGCCACACTCTACGGCCCATCCATGCTTCCGTAGTTCCGGGCTGGCACTGATTCGGTGCGTAACGGATCACGAGCAGGAATTTCTCGGGCAGTTGCATGCCGCGGCAGCAGGCGTCGCGGCTCCCACGAACCCTCCTGGCTCGGGCTCAGCCCAGGAAGCGTGCAATGGTGTCGACGCACGTCCGCGGGTTGTCTTGCCACGGCGAGTGCCCGGCGTTCGGCACGACGACGAGCTCGCCGCGCGGGAACAACGAGGCGTACGCTGCAGCGGGCCCCGTCGGAAGCGCGACATCGAGCTCGCCGGCGATAAGCAGCACGGGCACATCCAAGTGCGCGATCGCGGATCTCACCCCTTCCGGTTCGAGCGCGCCCGGCGCGTAGTACTCGGCCGCCGCAGCAGTGTTCGTGAGGCTCGCCTCGCGAGCAACCTGCGCCTGCTGCGCGGCATCCCATCGTCCATGCATGAAGGGTTCGATCGCATCCCAGTCATCGTCTGTCGGATGCCCCGACCAGATGCGCTCGAACGCACCAAATGCTTCGGCATACCAGGGCTCGTTGCGCCGCAGCTCGGCCGTCTCGCGGCGGTCCTGGTCGGAGACCTCGATGCCTACCACCCTCGGTGTCGGGCAGACGAGCACGAGCCGACGAAAGCCGATCGCTGTACCGCACGGCGTACAGGAGGGCGAGAGCCGCACCGGCGGAATGCGCAAGCAGGTCGATGCGCTCCAGCCCCAAGTGCGATCGCAGCGCCTCGACGTCATCGACCTGCCGATCCACGCGATAGCTCGCGGCATGCGCCGGTGTCTGAGAGTCGCCGGTCCCTCGCAGGTCGAGCAACTGCAGGGTGCGCCGCTGCGAGAGGCCACCCAGGCCATCGAGATAGGCGGATGCTGTCATCGGGCCGCCGGGAAGGCAGATGAGTGGATCGCCGACGCCGAGTTCGTGGACGTTGAGCGCGGAGCCGTCGGCCGTGTGGAAAGTCGCCATTCGAGGAGCGTAACGAAATGCCGCTCTCGAGCAGGCCTCGGAGAGAGCTGCGAGCCCCGATCACCCCGGCCCGCGCGGACCGAACATGCCGGCGAACACGGCGTGCAGAAGCGGGATCACCGACACCGCGATCAGCACGCCGCCCCACATCGGCTCGCCGAGGCGAAGCAGGATGGCGCCGATGAACAGGCCGACGAACAGGATCGCCGAGACGATCCGCCGGGCGGTGCGCTCGAGCTTCGTCAGCCGTTGCTCGATGCGCGGCGAGTTGGCCACGAGGCGGCTGTCCTCGATGCGGTCTGCGATGGCGTCGAGGCGTTGCGGCAGCCGCGCGACCGTGCCCGCGAACGATAGCGCCTGCTGCCCCAGCGCCTGCGCGATGTTGCCGCGCTCGTCGCGCAGGAGCCCTGCGGCGTAGGGCTCGACGGCGTCCCACATGTTGAAGTCGGGGTCGAGCGAGCTGCACAGGCCCGAGGTCAGCGACATCGAACGGATGACGAGCAGGAAGTTCTCGGGCAGTTGGAACGGCAGCGACCGCACGACCTCGCCGAACTCGATCGCGAAGCTGCGCAGTTCGCGCTCATCGATCTGCCGTACCTCGGCGAGGCCCATTCCGCCGAAGCGCGCGAACAGCTCAGACATCGCACGCTCGAGCTCTGCCGTGTCGGCCGACGGCAGCAGGATGCCGACACCACGGATGCTCTCGACCAGGCGCTTGCCGTCACGCGCGGCGACCGCGAGGATGAGCTGCTGCAGGCCGCGGCGAAGTCCGTCGGGCACTTCGCCCATCATGCCGAAGTCGATGAAGGTCAGCTGCCAGGCGGGCGACGCGGCATCCGATTCACTCGAAATGGCCGGCGACGCGGCATCCGTCACCCGCTCGACCGGCGTGACGAAGATGTTGCCGGGGTGCGGGTCGGCGTGGAAGAAGCCGTCGCGGAAGAGCTGGTCGAACATGACGGTCGCGAACTGCTTCGCGACGGCCTTCGGGTCGATGCCCGCCGCCACCAGGGACTCGCGGTCGTTGATCTTGATCGCCGTCACGTCGGCGAGGGTCAGCACGCGGCGCGTCGTGCGCTCCCAGACGACTTCGGGCGCAGCGACCCGCGGGTCGCCGGCGAAGCTCTCGGCGAACCGCACGGCGTTGCGCGCTTCCTGCAGGTAGTCGATCTCTTCGAGGCTCGTGGCGGCGAACTCCTCGACGAGCGAGGGCAGGTCGACGCGGCTCGCGACGAATCGCACACGGCTGAGCCATCCGGCGACGCGGCGCAGCGCCGCCAGGTCGACGTCGACGATCGTCTCGATGCCCGGCCGCTGCACCTTGACGACCGCCTCGTCGAGTCCCGTGTCGGCGGCGTCTATCGGCGAGAGCCGGGCGCGGTGCGCCTGACCGAGGGATGCCGCGGCCAGCGGTTCCGGGTCGAACCACGCATAGGCGCGCTCGAGCGGAAGGCCCAGCTCGGCCTCGGCGAGGCGTCGGATCGCGTCGAACGGCACGGGCGGCACCTCGTCTTGGAGCCCGGCGAGCTCCTTCGTGATCTCGGGCGGCAGCACGTCGAGTCGCGACGAGAGGTACTGGCCGACCTTGATCATGAGGCCGCCGAGGTCGACCGCGAGCAGGTGGAAACGCTGGGCGATGCGGGTCAGCCGCGCCGCACGCCCGCGCGCCGCAACCTTCGCCAGGCCGAAGCGCGGCAGCACGAGCTCGTACCACCACGTCTGCACGATGTATCGCGCGGCGAACCGCAGGATCCGCCGGTAGCGGGCGCGCGTGTTCCCGACATCGGGGGTCGCGTCTTCCGGACCCCGACGTGCCGAGGGCACCCCGGTCAGTCCTGAGCGAGGATCGAGTAGAGACGACGACGCGCGTCGTCGAGCACGTCGACCGCCTGCTTGACCTGCTCGGGAGTGCCCGTGCGCTGCACCTGCGCCGCCGCCTGTGCGAGCTCGATGCCGGCCTTCGGGAGCGCGCCCATACCGCCGGATTCGCGTCCGCTCGAGGTCTGCCACGGCGCGGGACGATCAGCGGATGCCTCGGCCTCGGCCCGCCCCGCGTCGGTCAGCGAGTAGGTCTTGCGGCCGTCAGCCTCTTCGGCGCTGATGAGTCCCTCGTCGGCGAGCAGTTGCAGCGTCGGATACACCGAGCCCGCGCTCGGCTTCCACGCGCCGCCGCTGCGCTCGGCAATCTCGCTGATGATCTGGTAGCCGTGCATCGGCTTCTCGGCGAGCAGCGAGAGCACCGCCGCGCGGACGTCGCCGCGGTTCATCCGCGGCGCGACCTTCTGCTCGAACATGCCGCGAAGTTGCTCCACGGCCTCCCACAGGCCCCCTCCGGAGCCGCCCTGCCCCCACCCGCCCGTGGAACCGGTGAAGCCGTCGCCCATGTACGAACCGTTCATGATGTCCTCCCTGAACCGGGCGCTCGCCCGAGTCTCGACGATATATCCACGATATATCGTTCGCCGGGCTCAGGGCTAGACCTATGATCAGCGTCGGGAGGCTCCGCCTCACAGGGCGGAGCGTGTGGGGAATGCCCACCGTGTCATCGGCCACAGCCGCTGCCGGAGGTCGTTCCCAAATCGCGTTGCCAGCTCCGCCGTCGGGATGCGCCTATCCGGTGCCCGGGCATGCGGCTAACTACAGGATCAATGCACTTGCCCGAGCTTCTTCGGTTGCCGATGCCGCGGAAGAGCGAGATGCCGTCGTGGCTGAACTCGAGCGTGTCATCTGATCACTGTAGGAATCGCGGCTTGTCGGCGCTCGATCGACTTCTTGGCGCCGGACGGAGGCATTCTGCGCGCAACAATCGTCCACCAGATCAGCAGGCCACCGCCGATGAGCATGAGCGGCAAACCCGCATAAGGAATCAACCCGATGATGAGTATGCCGATGACCGCGACGGCGAGAATCCACGTCGGGAGTCCCCGTCGCGATGGCGGCAAGCTGATGTCTTCTTGCGGTGCATATGCTGCCGGCAACTCTTGAACCTTGGTAAGAGGAGGTGGGCCGTCGGCATCTGCGGGCCAACTGGGTGGGATGAGTTCCGGTTTCGCGATGTCGAGGGTGACCTCCGCAGCGAGGCGCGTGCCGACGATACTGGCCCAGGCCGTCGCCACGCGCCCCTTGTCAGTTGCCTCGCGAACGAAGGGCAGGAGGTTGGCGGACATGGTTGGACTGAGCTGTCCAACGCGCGATCCCGCGATCTGAACTTCAACGGCCGTCGTAGTGCCGCGTGCTCGGGGAACCTCGATGGGGGTCAGCGTCACAAGAACATTCGCTCTGCCCTTGCGTCGAAGAAACGTCGTCAGCACATCCAGGTGGTCGGACTCGCCGCTTACCTGAACGCGCCGGCCGCGCGGCAGGATCACGTACGGCACACCCGGAACCTCGTTTTCCGGGAGGAGTTCACCTGCGCGAGGCAACGACAGCCGGATCGCGCTCTTGAGCTCGTCACGAGCGCGCGACGCGACATACCTCGTCACAGCCCATACTCGGGTGTCGACGGTCGGCACTATTCCCGCGCGGATGAACCGGTGAATCACCGGGGCGTATTCGCTCAGTTCTTCGTTGGCGAGATATCCGACGACGTGCCCATTGATCCGCACGCCAATTGCGTCGCCCTCTCTCCGCAGAGGACTATCGGGCTCTGGCACGAGCTCGGCGGTCCCGAACCATTCGACTTCACGATCGCGAGGCGGCTTCTGGCCGATTGCGGCCGTGATCTCATTATCGCGATACGCCTCACCGACGATATCGAACGTGGGCGAACGTGAACTGATGTCGAAACGTGGTGCACCGCTGAGGTACGCGCGCGGAGTTGCGCGGACCTGCCAGTACGCGTCGGCCCATTCTCTTCCCGTCCACCATCGAACCCACGCACGATTGGTGGGATTCGGGTACCAGTCCGCAGGTGCATTGCTCACACGGTGCTCCGATCGCTTGGGCTCGTCGGGCCGCGCCCAGGACACTGATCCGCGAGGCTGCGGGATCTTCATCCCATCTGGTATTGAGGCCCACGAACTAGGGGTATCACTTTTGGTTGCATGTTCAGTATCGTGGAGCTGTGCCACACACACCTCCCTACGGTAACGCCCCTCTCCAGTTGGTGGTGGCTGAGGTGCGACATCCCCAGTCGGCTGATCTGACCAGAGGGGAGATCGCAACACTCAAGCAACAACTGTCCTCAGTTGCACCGCTCCAAGCAACGGATCAGGCGAGTGATTTTCAGATCGAAGTCGGCCCCAATGGGGTTCCAGGGCCACCGCGGGTCCGGACCCGCGAGGTTACAAAGTTCCTCACACGCGACCGGCGCACGACGATTTCCTTCAGCAACGAATTCTTATCGGTCGAAACCACAAAATATGTCGGCTGGACCAAATTTCAGCGCTTCCTAGATGCCGCGCTTCGGGCTCGCCAAGATGTCGTACCTGTGGATGGGCTGACGCGTTTGGGGTTGCGATACATCGACGAGATCCGGATCCCCGTCTCGATCCAACCCGTGCCGAACTGGAGCGAATGGGTCCAGAGCAGCTTGCTAGCCCCCGAGGTCAAGGTCGATTCGACGTCGCTTACAGTCGCCCAACAACAATCGACAGTTCAGTATCGCCTGGATGGACTCGGTGAGACGCTCGCGTTGCGATATGGGGCCGTTGATGGGCCACCGGCCGTGCAAAGCGCCCCGCATCTCTTGCGGCCTGACGTACCACCCGAGGGTCCGTATTTCCTCATTGATACTGACGTTGCTTGGACCTTGGCCGACGGAGAGGACCTTCCGGAGCTCCTGCCGGTGGATGTCATGAAGCGCGCCGACCGTCTCCACGGCCCAACTAAAGCTGTGTTTGAGTCCGTCATAACGGGTCGGCTACGAGAGGAGGTCCTGAAGTGACTGACGTGATGGGACTGGGCACGGGCACCGGAGATCGCCAGCCGTTTGTAGTCCGTATTAGCAAGACGAGGTACTCACTCGTCGACGAGTCCGACGTGCTTCATCGCCAGGTACGGACCCTTCAAGCTGATTCGGCGGAATTTCGGCGTCGCACGCTCATGGGTGATCTCGAAGCACGACAGCAGGTAGCCGCGCGCTTGGACGGATCAACAATTCTTTCTGAGCTGAGCGACGTTGGATTCTCATGGCGAGACATCGCAAGGCTCGCGCAGGTCACGGTGCCCGCTGTTCAAAAGTGGCGACGTGGCGAGGGCATGTCGGGCGCGAAGCGTCTCCGCTTGGCCAAAGTGGTGGCGCTACTTGCCGTATTGGAAGAGCGATTCATCGCTGAGCCGACATCTTGGCTGGAAATGCCGGTGCGCGATGGTGTGGGACTTTCGCGGATCGACCTACTGGCAGAGGGCCGGTTTGACCTCGTTCTTCTACTCGTCAGCGACGACGGAAACGACATTGAAGTCGGTCACATCCTTGATGAGTTTGACGCTGATTGGCGAAACCGTTACGTCGACGACAGCTTCGAGACATTCTTGGATGCCGATGGAGTGGTCGCAATTCGTCCGAGGTCCTGACGAATGACAGACGAAATACGGCTGGAAACGCCAGCCGATGCAGAGTCGCTGTATTACGCGCGCCAAGACGAGGTTGCAGAACTCCGTTATCGACCGCACTTCACTGGCGACATAATTCGCCTTGGGCCGGATAGGCGAGTGTGCATTCTTCAACACCCGTGTGCCATTCGTCGCGGCACGACGCTCCTTAACAGAATCCTTGTCGGGGACGTCGTGGCTGGCGCCTCAGCGCCGCAGGACTGGTCAACCGGGCACTTCAAGAAGATGTTTCTACCAGATCTGGATGATTCCAACGCGGGAGTGGATTTCACCAGAATGGATGTGCTGGATTCGTCCGAAGTATTAGCGGGGGCGCGAGAAGCGATTCTCTCGATTGAAGGTGTAGACCTCCTACTTCAACGCTGGATCTACCACAACTCACGTGTCGTGATTCCCACGTTGAGTTTTCATCGTCAGATCGCCGGACCGTTTGAAGAGGCCGATCTGTTCCTCGAAATGACCGAAACGCTAGTGGCTGCGGGAAAGAGCCAGGAGCAGGCTGAGCTCGCGATCGACGAATGGTTGTCCGCGGACTATGCACCGGGACATCCGCCGAGGCGACAGATGCTGGGAGACCCCCAATCGGTTAGTTCGATCCGGAAGCGACTCCGGCAAGATGCGGCATCGGGGGGACTCGGTACCGATCAGGTGGGTGGCGCATAGGGCGAGGGAATACCCGCGCCCTCTCCACGCTTAACTTGAGCGTACCCAACTCAAGTTCCCAGGAGGATTGGTGCCCGAAGACTTCAACACCGAAGCCGGCGCGAGCTCGTTCGACGAGTTCCTGTCCCGGTACCTCGCAGGTGAGCAGGCGCGTCAGGCTCGGTCGATCGACCTCAGCCGGTTCCTGACCGCCCGCACGCAAGGCATCCTGCAGCAGGCAGGACGCTTCGCGCTCGAGCGCGGCCAGACCGAGCTCGACGCCCTGCACATCCTGCGCGTGATCGTCGAGGACGAGAGCGTGAAGCAGGCTGTCGCCCGCATCGGCGTCGCCCCCGAGCGGCTCATCACCGCGACCGAGGCGCGCCTGCCCGCGGCATCCAGCCTCGACAAGCTCGACCGGCGGGAGGCCATGAACGCGGCCACCCTGACGCCGAGTGCATCCCGCGCGCTGTTCCACAGCTACCAGGTCGCGCGCTCGGCCGGGTCGACGTACATCGACCCCGAGCACCTGTTCTTCGCGCTCGTTCTCGGGCAGGATGCTCCTGCCGGCCAGGTACTGGCGCGCGCCGGCGTCACCGCCGAGGCGCTGACGCAGCAGGTTCGCGAGAGCGTTGACGCTGGCGAATTTCGAGACGGCGCTGGCGCGCCTCCTCAATCCGCGGGCGAGAGCGCGACCCCGATGCTCGACAAGTTCGGCACCGACCTCACCGCGCTCGCCGAGAACGGCGAGCTCGACCCCGTGATCGGACGCGTCGACGAGATCGAGCAGACCATCGAGATCCTCAGCCGCCGCACCAAGAACAACCCGGTGCTGATCGGTGAGGCCGGCGTCGGTAAGACCGCGATCGTCGAGGGCCTCGCCCGCGCGATCGTCGAGGAGTCGGTGCCCGAGGCCCTGCTCGGCAAGCGAGTTATCTCGCTCGACCTGCCCGGCATGCTCGCCGGCACCCGCTACCGCGGCGACTTCGAGGAGCGCCTGACCAAGACCATGGAGGAGATCGCCTCCAACAAGGGCGAGTTCATCGTGTTCATCGATGAGATCCACACCGTGGTCGGTGCGGGCGGCTCGGGCGACGGCGGCACCGACGCGGGCAACATCCTGAAGCCGCGCCTCGCGCGCGGCGAGCTGCACCTCGTGGGTGCGACCACGCTCAAGGAGTACCGCACCATCGAGAAGGACCCTGCGCTCGAGCGCCGGTTCCAGCCGGTGAAGGTGGGGGAGCCGAGCATCGAGGACGCAGTGCTGATTCTGCACGGGCTGAAGCCCGCGTACGAGGAGCACCACGGTGTCGAGTACACGGATGCCGCGCTGCGGGCGTCTGTCGAACTCAGCGCGCGCTATCTCACCGACCGGGTGCTGCCCGACAAGGCGATCGACCTCATCGACCAGGCCGGGGCGCGGCTGCGCCTGAAGCTCGGCGTGAAGGTGGACGTGTCGGCGCTCATCGAGCGACTCGCGACACTGGAGGCCGACAAGAACGCGGCCGTCACGGCCGAGCACTACGAGGAGGCCTCGCGCATCCGCGACGAGATCTCGAAGGTGCAGGCGAAGCTCGACGAGGCGACCGCTTCCGGGCGGGTTGCCGCTGCGGCATCCGAGGGTCTCGAGACGGCCGCAAGCGGCCTCCTCGACCAGCGGAACGTCATCGACGAGGCCGAGATCGCCGCGGTGATCTCGCGTGCCACCGGTATCCCGGTGAACCGCCTCACCGAGGGCGAGCGCGAGCGTCTCGCCGACCTTGAGGGCGAGCTGCACTCGCGGGTCATCGGCCAGGACGACGCGGTCACCGCGGTCGCCAAGTCGGTGCGCCGCAGTCGCACGGGCATGGGCGACGCGCGTCGGCCCGTGGGTTCGTTCCTGTTCCTCGGACCGACCGGTGTCGGCAAGACCGAGCTGGCGAAGGCCCTCGCTGCGAGCTTGTTCGACGACGAGTCATCCGTGATTCGTTTCGACATGAGCGAGTTCGGCGAACGCCACACGGTGAGCCGGCTCGTCGGCGCCCCTCCCGGCTATGTCGGTTACGACGAGGCCGGCCAGCTCACCGAGCGCGTGCGGCGCAACCCGTACTCGATCGTGCTGTTCGACGAGATCGAGAAGGCGCACCCCGACGTGTTCAACCTGCTGCTGCAGGTGCTCGACGACGGACGCCTCACCGATGGCCAGGGTCGCACGGTCGACTTCCGCAACACGGTGGTCATCATGACCTCGAACCTCGGTTCGGAGTTCCTCGCGTCGCGCTCGGGTGCGCTCGGGTTCGTCGCGTCGACGGATGGCTCGGGCTTCTCGTCGCAGGACGACGTGCGCAACCGCGTCATGGGCAAGGTGCGCGAGGCCATGCGGCCCGAGTTCCTGAACCGCATCGACGAGATCGTGCTGTTCCAGAAGCTCGACCAGCCGCAGCTCGAGCAAATCGTGCGGCTCATGCTCGGGGCATCCGCTTCGCGCCTCGCGGCCCGTGAGGTCAGCTTCGAGGTGACGGATGCCGCGGTGGCGCTGCTGGCGCAGCGCGGTTACGAGCCCGAGTACGGTGCCCGCCCGCTGCGTCGCGTGATCCAGCGCGAGATCGACGACCGCATCGCCGACCTGTTCGTCAGCGGTGCGCTCGGCGACGGCGAGGGTGTGCGAGTGGATGCCGCCGACGGCGAGTTCCTCGTCGCGCCGGTGCCGCGCGCGACCGTGGAGCTCGCCGCGTAACCGCCGGTGGAGTAGGCGCGCCAGCGCCTCCCCGTCGGTCGAGTAGGCGCGCCAGCGCCGTATCGAGACCCCGTGACCGGTCTCGATACGCTCCTTCGTCGCTACTCGACCGGCGCCAGCGCCGTATCGAGACCCCGTGACTGGTCTCGATACGCTCCTTCGTCGCTACTCGACCGGCGCCAGCGCCGTATCGAGACCCCGCAACCCGAACGCCCGGTCCTCCTTCGCGAGGGCCGGGCGCTGCGTGTGCTCATGACACCTGAGACCGCGTGTCGGCGTGCGCGCGCTCCAGCAGCTCTCGCAGCGCGCTGCGATCCACCCCCGTCAGCCGCGTGACGTAGAGGCAGACCTTGCTCGCACGGTGCGGGCCCAGCCGGGACATGAGGTCGGGCCAGCGCTCGGAGAAATGCTCGGGGAGGTAGATCGTGTGCTTCGTCGGGCCCGGCGCGAAGGCGAGCCGTGGAGCTCGACCGCCTCGCCCACTCTCGTAGCGGTACTCGAACACTCCGAACCCGATGATCCGGTTCGCCCAGACGACGGGCCGCTCGCCGCTGATGCCGCCGAGCATCGCGAGCAGTTCTTCGGCCTCGGCGCGGCGAGGGCCCGTGACGCGGTCGAGCACCTCGGACACCGGTAGGTCCGACGGTGACATCGCGGGCTGCTTCGCCGACATGGTTCCTCACGAACGTGTTCGACAGCCAGCGTACTCCGGCACCCCGTGAGGAGATCCCGGCCGGCATCTCGGCCGGCTCGCCGTGTACGTGCCGCCAGCGGCGCATCCGGGGCGACACTGAGGTGGGCGCGAGCGGCGTGGTTGAAGCTTGGCCAATGAGTAGTGCCCTACCCCATGGCGGCGATGACACCGGCGCCAGCGCGGCAATCGACCCCGACCGCCAGAGATTCGACGTACGGGCGCGTGTGACCGAGACAGTCGTGCTCGTGGCATCCGTCGTCGTGCTTCGCCTGCTGGGCGTGCTGCTGCTCGTGCTCTCGTCATACGGGCTGGGCTCGACCGACATGCTGCTCCCGCTCATCGCCATGGTCGCCGATCCGAACCTGCTGGTGTGGATCGCGCTTACCGCGGCCGTGCAGTTCGGGTTGCGGTTGATGCGCCGACCCGGCCGCTTCGCGCTGATCGTGCTCGCCGCTCCCGTCGCGGTGCTTCTGGCGACCGTCGTCCGCAGCCTCCCCGGCCTCATCGGCACCGGCCTCGGCGCCGTACTGGGCAACGGCATCGCCTGGATCGACGCCGGGATCCTCACCGCCGTCGTCGCGCTCGGCATCGCGTTCACCGCGGCGTTCCTCAGCCGGGGACGGCGTACGCCAGCGCGGATCGCGGGCGGGCTGCTCGCCCTTGGCGGACTGCTCACACTCGTGCTTGTCTGGCAGTTGTTCGAGACCTACTTCGTCATCTGGGGCGGACCGGTGACGGCGACGCCGGCCCAGGAAGACCGATACCTCGTCACCGCCGCGCTCACGGCTGTCGCATTCGTCGCAGCCATCGTGTTCGCCGCGGTCAGCCGTCGACGTTCGCTCATCATCACCTCATGCATCGTCGGAGGTCTCGGCCTGATCATCGCATTCGCGGCGCAGGTTCCGACCGGGCGCTTCTTCCCCGAGCAGGCACCTCCGGTCGAAGCGCCCCGCGGCCCCACCTGCATGGGCGAGGGCGACCCGAACTGCATTGGCGGGTAGCGGCTGCGCGCCGGATCAGCCGCCGGCGGCGCCGGCCGTCACACCGTGAACAGCCCCCACCACGCCGCCCAAGGTACGAACACGGTCGCGCCGATGAGCAGCATGATCAGGCGCACGTGATCTCCGGCTGCGACCCGGTCACGAGCTCGCCACCAGGCGATCGCCGTCCAGGCCGCGGCGGTCACGACGACGAGCGCGAGCACCTGAACGGCGAGCCACACCAATGGTCGCCCGAGCACGACGGGCCCGATCGGCTCGGTCGCGCCGGTCGCCGTCAGGTAGCCGAGCAGGCACATCGTAGCGAGCAGGCTGACGAGACCCGCGGCTGAGACGAGACGCGCCGACCGGGCAGCCGGCGGCGTTCCCCGCCGCCCGCGGGAACGTCGAACGAGCGCCCAGACCGGGTACGAGAGGAACGCGACGAGCATCACGGCCGCGGCTGCGGCCTGCATGGGGACAGACTCGTACCACGCGAGCGGCGAAAGCGATTCGGGTGCGCCGATCTGCTGAGCGACTACGTCTGAAGGGCAGTCGAACGAACCCCCGTCGAGCGCAATGATCCAGGCCGGCGCGAGTTGCAGGTAGCCGGCCGCGACGCGCTCGCTCTCGTCGAACCCGTTCGAGCTCGCACGGAACTCGTGATCGGCTCGGGGCACGACGCACACTGTGGCATCCGGTGAATCACCGAGGGCCGTCGCGAAGCGGGACCCGCTCGTGGCCGGCGCCGTCGATCGATCGAACTCGGCCAACAGTACGAGGGCCGGGGCACGCACCTGCGCGAGAACGGGAAGCGGGTCGTGCCCGGCTTCGGGAAAGAGGCCGCTCGCGACCATGAGACGCGTGAGGTTGACGCCGACCGGTGCGCACATTCGCTCGGGAAAGCCGGCGTGCACGAGATAGCGGCAGTTGCTCCACGCCTGAACCTCGGCGGGCGGGTGGGCGCTCGCGCCCGCGATGACGACGAATCCGACGTCGGCGTGCGTCGCCACGGCCAGCGGCACCACCCAGCCGCCCTCGCTGTGCCCCCACAGTCCTGCACGCGCAGGATCGACGTCGAGGCGGGCCTGCAGCAGCCGAAGCCCGGCGATCGCGTCATCGGCGAGCTGGGAGTACGAGCGCTCGGTGAGCGAATAGCCGACCGTGCGCTTGTCGTAGATGAGGGTGACGATTCCGGAGGTGGCGAAGGCGCGAGCCTCGTCGAGGTAGTCCTCGCGTTCTCGCGCGCCCGACCCGGCGACGATCACCACCGCGGGATGTCGCGACGCGCCCGTCGACGGCACGAGCACCGTGCCGTGCAGGGTCAGGCCGTCGTTCTCGAACGAGACGTCGTGCGTGGTGTAGCCGGAATCGTTGCGTTGTTCGGCTGCGATCGCGCTCGACGAGCCGAATACGAGGCCGAGCGCGAGGCCCAGCGCGAGGCCGATTACCGTGATCAAGGCCGGCAGGCGGTGCCGAACCGTGGTTGCAGGCAGCATGATGCGCCTATCCTTTCGGTGGAGATCGTGTCGTGTTCAGAGCACGCCTCGCGGCGTGTACGGCGGTCTTCTCCCGGGTCGCCGAGCGCCCACTCGGTGACCCGGGGCCTCAGAATCACTCGATGACGGTGAGCGACTTCTCGATCGCGGAGAGTCGCGCCTGCACCTCGGCGAGCCGCGACGCGACGTCATCGAGTCGATGCAGCGTCGCTTCGTTACCGGCGATCGCGCGTTCCCCGAGGCGGCGGTACTCACCCTCACGCACCAGCGCCGCTTTCGCGCGCCACGTCGAGGCGAGCTGCCAGATGACCACCACGAGGATGACGCTCAACAGCCCGGCGACGGCGAGGAAGACGAGCAGCCCCTCACTCATCTCGGACTCCCTTCTCGGCGTCTTTCTCTGCGTCGGGCAACGTGAGGGAGTTCGCGCCGCGCGCGATCGACTCTGGGCTCAGTTGCAGTGCGAACGATTGCACGGAATAGAACTTCATTGCTTTCCCCTCTTCTGAGATCTGCAGTTGCGAGGTGACCAGGCCGGCCGCCTCGAGCCGGCGCAGGTGAACCTGCAGTAGCGGCCTGCTGATCTGCAGTTCACGAGCGAGTTGGCTCACGTAGGTCGCTCCCCGAACGAGCGTGGCGACCACGCGCATGCGGTGCGGGTTGGAGAGTGCCGCCATGATGCGCACCATCTCGTCCCCGGTGTACTCACTCACATTGTCTCCTTGCATGTGCAAAGAAACTATTGCACGTGCAAGCGCAGCTGTCAATAGTGCGCTCGTGCCGCAGCAATCGAGCAGATATCGAGAAGCACGGTCCGAAGCGCGCGAATACCGTCGAAGACATGAACACCACCGACACCATCACCATCACGACCATCGACTCCATCACGCTCGACGTTGCCGACCCCGAGGCCGCCGCGCGCTTCTATTCCGACGCGTTCGGGCTCGGCTCCCAGGTCAAAGTGCGGGCCTCGGATGCCCCGACCAGCGGTTTCCGCGGATTCACCGTGTCGCTCATCGTGTCGCAGCCGGCGGACGTCGCGGCCCTCTTCGAGTCTGCGGTCGCTGCTGGGGCATCCGTGCTGAAGCCCGTCGCGAAGTCGCTCTGGGGCTGCGGCGCCGCCGTGCAGGCGCCCGACGGCGCGATCTGGAAGATCGCGACCTCGGCAAAGAAGGACACCGGCCCCGCCACCCGGAAGATCGACAACATCATCGTCTTGCTGGGCGCCGACGACGTGCCCGTGAGCAAGCGGTTCTACGTCGACCGCGGACTTGCCGTGGGCAAGAGCTTCGGCAGCTACGTCGACTTCGCCACCGGCTCGAGCCCGATCGGCCTGGGTCTCTACAAGCGGCGCGCACTGGCAAAGGACGCCGGCGTTCCCGCCGAGGGCAGCGGGTCGCATCGCGTGCAGATCAACAGCGACGGCGGGTCGTTCACCGACCCCGACGGGTTCACCTGGGGCACCGTGTGAGCCGGGCCGGCCGGGCCGCCCCGCCCGCCGGCTCTCGCCGCAGCTCCTGCTCGACGTACACGTCTTCCCGCATCGACCGGCCTCCGTTCGGGCATCGACGATTACTCTCTCAGCGCCGAGCATCGCTTAGCCTGTCGCGGTGACCAGCAGCGGACTCAGCCATGTGACCTTCATCGTGCGCGACCTCGACCGCATGCAGCAGATCCTCACCGAGGTGCTCGGCGCGGTGCGCGTCTACGACAGCGGCAGCGACACCTTCTCGCTCTCGGAGGAGCGCTTCTTCCTCGTCGGCGCGGGCGAGGCGGCGACGTGGGTGGCGACCATGCGCGGCGACGGAGGGCTGCCGCGCACGTACAACCACGTCGCGTTCCAGGTCGAGCGCGCCGACCTGCCGGGGCTTCGGGAGAAGATCACCGGGCTCGGCCTCGAGATCCGGCCGCCGCGCTCGCGCGTCGAGGGCGAGGGCGACTCGATCTACTTCTACGACGACGACGGCCACCTCTTCGAGCTGCACACCGGATCGCTGCGCGAACGGCTCGCCGTGTACGTGCCGCCAGCCGAGCCGGTCGAGTAGCCCGCAGCTCAGTGAACGTTCGACTCCATTCCACGTCGGCGCCCTGCCACATCACTGGGCGCTGACATCACAAGGCGCAGCGCGAGCGAACGAAGGCGAGCGGCGTACACCGCGATCGCGAGGGTCGTGGTGGCGTAGAGCACGACGGCCTGCAGCGCGTACGCGGGGTAGTCGATGATCCACCGCGGCGCCATCGGGTCGGTCGCGCTCGCCGGGTTGTCGTGCACGTACGGCACCGCCGCCCCGATGACGTAGCCGATCGCCTGGCCCGCGCCGTAGACGAGCACGAGGGCTGCGAACTCCAGCCACGCCTGCCCTGCGCGACGGCGCCACACGTCGCGGGCCGACCGCAGGGCCGACCGCGGCTCCCAGCCGCCGGCGACCGGCGCTGCCGCAGCGCTCAGCACAGGCGCGAGCACGATCGCTGCGGCGAGCAGGGCGAGCAGGGCGAGCATGCCCACGATCAGCAGCGATTCGCTGCCGGCGCGGCTGCGCATGAGTTGCGGAACGAGCATGAGGGCGGCGAGCGGCAGGCACCCGACGGCGATGGCCACCCACCCGCGCACGAACGTGACGAACGACATGTCTCGAGCCAAGCCGATGAGGGCGGGTGGGTGGTATCGGGAGAACCCCCGAATGGGCCCGACCCGAGCGAACTGGCGTCAACGTCGATCGAGTAGACGCCGACGCCGTATCGAGACCCGGTGACGAGGTCTCGATACGCTCCTACGTCGCTACTCGACCGGCGGTTCCGGGGCGACACTGAGGCGGGCGCGAGCGGCTTTGGTTGAAGCTTGCCGCAGGATCAGCGTGGCAGGAGCACGCGCACCTGATCCCTGACCTCTTGCAGGATGTCGTCGACGGTGCGGGCGACGTTCACCGGCGAGGCCATGCCGACGAACATGATCGCGGAGACGACGTGCGCGAGCGTCGCAGCATCACGCGCATCGATACGGTCGTCGCGACCCAGCACGTCGGCGATCGCCTCCTCGGTCTGGACGGTCAGCGCGAGGGCGTCGCGGTGATGCGGCTCTTCGGGGTCGCCGAAGACGAGCTCTCGCAGGTAGGTGCGCCCGTTGTCGACCTGGATGCGGTTGCATTCCACGACAGGGCGGATGATCGCCATGACCGCGTCGAGCGCATCGGGGAGGCGCTCGGCGGCCGCCCTTCCCTCTTGGAGGGCGTCGACGTAGCTGGAGTTCTGCACGAGCAGGAGCAACTCGCCCTTGGTCTTGGCGTAGAGGAAGAGGGTACCGGTGCCGATATCGGCCTTCTCGGCGACCTGCTGCGTGGTGACCTCGTCGACGCCGTGTTCGGCGAAGAGCTCTCGTGCTGCCGCAGTGATGCGTTGGAGCTTCTCCTGCTTGTTCCGCTCGCGGCGCCCGACCGGTGGGGTGGTCACTGTCATGCGGTTCTCCAAGGATCAGATCTGACTGTGCTCAGTTATGAGCATAGTGCGGGAGAACATCGCCCTCGCTGACGTACGTCAACGTTTCGGAGACCTCGTAGGCGTGCACGGCCGAGGCGAACATCGACAACTCGTCAGACAGCATCATGACCTCGTCGCTGCCGAAGAACGCCGCTCGCGCGGATGCGTCGGCGAAGCCGAGCATCAGCGAGGCGTGCAACCGCTGGTCGGTGGGGTTGTCGTGCGCGACGTTGGGCGTATTCCAGAGCGTCTCGTTCCAGGGCATGAACACCTGGGTGCGCAGCTCTGTCAGCATGCCGGTGCTCGCGAGCGCGGTCACGAGTTCGTCGGTGACGTGCTTGCGGAATGATCGGGTGCCGACGCCCTCTCTTCTCCTGAGGTAGATCAGCGCCCGAGCCCCGGTCTCGCCCGGCCCGCCGACGTCATACCAGCGAGTCGAGTTCGGCGGTCCAGCGTAGAGCAGGGTGCGCCGGAACACGTTGATCTCATCCTGGTATGCGAGCCGGGTCTGCCTGCGGCCAAGCAGCGGCGAGAGAGTCGACTGGAAGGTGACCTCGGCGACACCGTCGATTCTGCGATCCGCGGGAATGGCGGTCTGGACACCGTGGGTTGCGGGCCACAGCCCCGGATTGGATGCGGCGAGGTGGACCTGCCGATACTCGTCGAACCCCGGCGTGGCCGAGATGATCTTCGAGTGCGGACCCTTCCAGTACTCCATGCCCTGCTGGCGCGACTGGTCGGTGCGCATCCAGAGCAGGATCGATGATGCGAAGGGCTTCTTGGTGAACGGAACGGTGGCGGTCATGGTCCTTTTCCTTCGGGTTTCGGATGCCGGTGCTTCGGTTGCCCGTCAGCGGGCGAGGAACTCGACGGTGACCGGGGCGAACCGGTCGTGGAACTGGAAGATGCCGCCGTGGCCGGAGTCGGGGTAGATGACTAGTTCGGATCCCGTGATGCGGCGGTGCAGATCGCTCGAGAGCACCGACGGCACCATGCGGTCGTTGTCGCCGTTCGCGATCAGGGTGGGCTGGGTGATCTTCGAAAGGTCAGCGGGCGCCGAGCGACCCCATTTCTTGATCGCTTTCAGCTGGGTCTGGAGCACCTTCACGGTGGCCGGGGCGTCACGGTCGTCGGTGCGCTCCTGGAGTCGCTTCACGAACGCCTTGCCGGCGGGCTTGCCGGTGGCGTTGCGGTTGAAGAAGAGGAACTCCTTCGGGTCGGATCGGGTCAGGGTCGCGCGCAGGATGTCCCAGTAGGTGATTCCGGCGACCTTGTCGATGTCCTCGCCGCCGGCGGGGCCGGTTCCGGTGAGCACGAGCTTGCGGACCAGGTCGGGGTGCCTGGCCACGAGTGACTGCGCGACCATGCCGCCGAGGGAGAACGAGAAGACGTCGATCTTGTCGAACCCGAGGGCAGTGATGAAGGTGTACGCGTCGTCGGCCATCGCCTCGACGCTGTCGGCGACCTCGCCGGTCGACGCGCCAACTCCGCGGTTGTCGAACGTGATGACGTGGTGGCCTTCAGCGATGGGGTCGACGATGCGCGGGTCCCAGTTGTCGAGGGTGGCGGCGAGGTGCACGAAGAAGACGACGGGGACGCCGCCCTTCGGTCCCAACTCGCGGTAGGCGTAGGTGACGCCGCCCGCGCTGATCGTGCGGGTCGGCGCCGCCGCGTACGACGTGATGACCGGTTCGTTGCGGGTGTCGGTGGTGCCCATGGTGACTCTCCTTGTTGTCGTCACGGCCAATAAAGCCGAGTACGCTCAATTACGAGTCAACTCAGAAAGTATGTCAAGTGCACAGGTCGAATCGATCTCCTTGAAAGCGCTGGCGCATCAACCGGTCGTGCCGGCTCCGGCTCCGGCGGTGCCGGGCGCCGCGCACTCGGCCGGCCGTCGTCTTCGCGGCCTCGCGCATCGCCCACGAACGATGAGCCGCGACACCCGGCCGTCACGCCGACTGAGTCGAGCTCCGGCGCGCGAGCAGGGTGGCGTCCTCTATGTCGATCTTCACGCCGTCGCGGATCATCGTTCGTGGCCGCTGCTCGACCACGAGTGCCTCGAAGTCATCTGGCAGGCCGGGCAGCAGGTCTTCGGCGAGGAACATCGCCGGGCGGTGACTGGCAGACAGGTGGGTGGACCCCTCGGATGGCGCATGCCCGACGACCAGCAGATGCCCGCCGGGCGCGACGGCCTCGGCCAACCGGCGGGTCACATCGACCATTCCGCCGTCGGGTGGATGCAGGAAGTGCGTGGTGACGAGATCGTATGACCGGCCCTCGGCAGCGAAGGTGCGGGCGTCGACCTGCAACCAGTCGGTGCGGTCGGCGACCCCGGCTTCATCGGCGTGCCGAGCCGCGCGGGCGAGGCCGTTGGCCGAGAAGTCGGCTCCGGTCACCTGCCAGCCCCGCTGGGCCAGCCAGATCACGTCGCCGCCCTCACCGCAGCCGACGTCGAGCGCCGTGCCCGGGGGCATCGCAGACACCTCGGCGACGAGCTGTGCATTGGGGTTGCCGCTCCACATCTTCTGGTCGCCCGAGTATCGCTCCTCCCAGCTCGGCGCCTCGAAGAACTCCGCCTCCTCGGCCGCGTCCGTCCCGTGCTCGTGGCGACTCATCAGGTGCTCCCTTCCGCTGTTCCATGAGCTTACGGATCCGACTCGCGAGCGGCGCATGGCGAAGCGCCGCTGGACGCTGATTCGGTCCGGCGGCGCTCCTGAACGCGGTGAGCTGAGTTCAGCCGCAGGTGTAGGTGACCCCGTCGACCTCCCAGACGCCCGCGCCGAGTTCGCTGCACATCTCGACGACGCCACCGACCAGCGATGCGCTGACTGAGACGGCGATGATCGCGATGATGATGCCCACCGCGGTGAGGATCGCGCCGACGATGATGCCGGCGGTGGCCGGGGTGTTCTTCACGCCCGCCTTCTTCGACTTCGACTTCGCGACGATGCTCACGATGAGCCCGATGAGCGGCAGGACGATCGCGAGCACGAGGCCAGCGATGCCGAGGCCCTTGCCGGGCACGACGGGCGCAGCGCCGGAGGTAACCGGCGCGGCCGCGTAGCCGGGGGCGGAGGCGGTCGGTGCCGGCGGCGCCGACGGCGAGGCCGAGGCGGTTGTGGACGCCTGGGCAACGCTCGGCTGGGGCTGCAGGTTCTGGTCGGTCATGATGCTCCTTCTGTGTTTGGGGTACTGATGTGGATGGTGTGAAGACGAACGGTCACTCGGCGTACTCGGCCTGGGCGAATCCGCCGAGGTACGCGAGCACCCGACTGAGCGCGAAGGTGCCGGTGTAGTCCTGGATCGCAGTGAACTTCTCCTCGAGGTCGCCCTCGCGGGCGAGCGAGGCCGACTCGAACGAACCGACTCCCAGCACCGAGGCGTAGCCATTGCCGGCGAGCACGTCGATCGCCTGGGCGACCTGGCCGCGCGAGAAGTCGAGGGTGTGCACGAGTCGGGCATCGCTGGTCACGCCGACCACCGTGAACGTGGTCCAGTCGAGGATCCCGTTCGTGCCGTACTTCTCGATGAGGTTCGAGTTGCGGGCATAGTTGGTCCAGCCGTAGCCCATCGCGGCGTAGGCCGAGTTGGGGTTCTCTTCGCCGAGGTAGGCCTGAATGCCGTGCACGAGGCCGGTGGCGTTGTTCGCAAGCGCGATGTTGAGGTCGTTCGCTCCCATCGCGTCGAGCGCGACCGCGTCGGAGACACCGGCGTCCTCGGCGATCATCGCGATGACGTCGGCGTTGAACACCTCGAGGTTCGAGTCGGCGGCCTTGCGGAAGAACTCGGCGATCGCCTCGACGTCGGCCTCGGGCGCGAGTGCCGGGCCGTCGGCGTCGCGGGCGATCTCGAAGACCGACTCCGACGCCTCGACCTGCGCGATCGACACTTCGAGGTAGATGAGTGGGCTGAGCGCATCCATCAGCACTTCTTCGGTGCTCGCGTAGCTGTCGGCATTCTCGTAGATCGCCGCGATCTCGGCCTCGGCGTAGCGGTACAGCGAGTACGCGTCGAAGGCGTTGCCGTAGGCGGTGATGAGGGCTTCGGCATCGGCGATGGTCTCGACCTCGTAACGGTCGAGCTGGTCGAGGAAGTTGAAGAAGACATCGGATGCCTGGTCGGCGGACTCGAGGCGGATGAGCAAGCTGTCCAATCCGCGGGTGAGCACGTCGTCTGCGGTGCGGTACGTGCCGCTCAACGCCTTCATGAGCATGTTGGCGCCGATCGCCTTCATCAGGGCTCCGCCCACGAGCCCCTGCGCGAGCAGGTCACGTGCTGTCGCGGCATCGACTGCTGCCGATTCATAACCGCCCGAGGCGAACGACCGGATCTCCTCCGAGAGCGTGAGGAAGTCGGACTCGTTGCGCTCGAACTCGGTGATCTGCCTATTCGTCGCGGCCTCGGTGCTCGAGTAGCCGGGCTCGGAGACCCGGGGAATCGTGACGCTCGACGGCGATGGCAGCGATTCGCCGGTCAGTTGGCTGTAGGCCTCGGCGATGTCGCCGACCTCGACGACCTCGATGCCGTTCTCAGCACCGAGCTTCACGACATCGACGAGCGCGCCGTCCTGGTCGGGGGCGTTGCGCAGGCCGAGAGGGATGAGCACCTTGGTGTACTCGCCGTTCTCGGCGAGGGCCGAGATCTTGGTCGGCACACCGCCGACCGGCCCGATCGTGCCGGTGGGCGTGATCGTTCCCGTCATCGCCACGCCCGGCAGCAGTTCGTCGCCGAGGAGCAGACTCATGGTCGCGGCGGTCATGATGCCGCCCGCGCTCGGTCCGTCGACGTAGCCGTCGAACGCGAAGCGGTAGTCGGTCGCCAGGTCGGCCCCGGTGAAGAGGGTCGCGACGATCGCGGAGTTCCATGCCGACGCCTGCAGTGTTCGCCCGGCACCGCCGACCTCGTTCTCGGACACCTCGACGGCGAGCGCTCCCTCGGTGTTCGGGGCGACGCTGATGTCGATCGAGCTGACCGCGCCCTCGCCTGCTCCGCTCAGAGCCGGGATCGTGACCTCGGACTTCTGCTCGACGACCGGCACGGGCGTGCCCTTCGGGCCGCCGAACGGCAACTGGATGCATCCGGTGAGCATGACCGTCGCGAAGACGGTCATCGCGGCGAGCGCTATCGGCCGTCGCCTTCTCGTGGTCGTTGGCATGCTGGTTCGTCTCCTTCGTGAGGTCTGATCGGGGGCGGGCAACTGGCCCAGCCTAGAGCATGATGTAATCAATCAATTATAAAATCAGTGACAGCACTGAATCCGCAAAGGACGGTTTGTCCGGGATGCAGGGTGCGATCGGCCACTCTGTCAGGGCGCGCCGGGCGGGCGGATAGAATTCATCGGATGGCAGAGACGACGCACCTCAAGCGCGCGAAACGCCAGGAGCTGGTGCTGGATGCCGCGATGCGCGTCTTCGCCCGAGGCGGCTACTTCGGCACCACGACGACGCAGGTCGCCGAGGCGGCCGGCATCTCGCAGGGCTACGTGCTGCACCTGTTCGGCACCAAAGAGGCGCTGTTCCTCGCTGTGCTCGAGCGCGCGGGCGATGCGATCGTCGATCAGATGCGACGCATCCGCCTCGAGGAGTTCGACCTCGAGAACTTCGACGCCCTCTACGCGCGCACGGCGCTCGACGACACCGTCATGGGCGTGCTGCTGCAGGGATTCGCGACGTGCAGCGTGCCCTCCGTCGGGGCATACGTTCGCGAGCTCCTGTCGCAGATGTACGCGGTGCTGCTCGAGCACACGAAGGCGACACCCGAGCAGGCGCGCGATTACCTGGCCCGTGGCTTGCTCATCAATACCGTGCTCGCCATGGGGTTCCCCGACCATCTCGACGAGCATCCGTGGGCGACGCCGCTCGTCGACGTCATGCTCGGCTCCGACGAGACGAGCGCCTGAGGGATTCACTCACCCAGCGGGTGCCGAGACGACGGCCGCGAGGTCGGCGCTCGCCCGCAGCAATGCCACCGAACGCCCACCGATCTGATCGAGTCGGTGTTGCAGCATCCGCTCTGCCTCGGCGACCCCGCCGAGCCCATCCAGCGAGCTCATGACGCCGCTCACCGCCGGAATGCCGTACCCGCTGCTGCGCAGCGCCGCGACGATTCGCGCCTGCCTGATCGCCGCCAGGCCGTAGCGGCGTGCTCGCAGCGACGTGACCCGGTCGGGCGTGACGAGCCCCTCCTGTTCCCAGAACCGCAGCGTCGATGCGCGCACACCGAGCGCGGCGGCGAGCTCGGTGATCGTCATGGCGTCATCGGCCGCCTCGCCATCTGGAAATGACCCCTCGGCCTGGATCGCGTGCAGCGCCGCCTGTGCGCGCAGGGCCTCGTCGCGTTCACGTGCGAGGCCCGCGTGGATCGAGGTGACCGCGGCCGCGGCCTCGGTCACCGTCTGCTCGCGCAGCTCGGTGAGCAGCCGACGGGCGGCGACCGCGCCGATCGCCGCCGCGATTCCCCGGTACGCGCCGAGCGCGTGCACATGGATGGGGGCGTACGAGCGGTATCCGTTGGGCGATCGGGTGGCCGGCGGGATGACGCCCAGTCGTTCGAGGTCGCGCACCTGCTGCACCGAATAGCCCGTCGCGTGCGCGACATCCGAAGTTCGCAACGGTGCCCGCGGCGCACCGCCCGCCGTCGCGTCGATCATCGAACCCCACATAAACACTTGAAGATGATGCTTGAACTATGAGTATGCAGCAGATCATCGACACCGTGCGAGACTTCGACGGCGCGCTCGTCGTCATCCCCGGGCCCGGCAGCGGCTCGCCCGAGCTCGCCTGGGGCGACGCCTTCTTCTACTACGCGCCCGACGGCGAGATGCCGCAGCACGTACAGCCCTACGCAACCATCGTGACGAAGGACTACCCCGACGACACCGCCTCGGGCCTCGACGCGCCGGGCTTGTGGCGCGTGAACGTGCACGTCGACCGCACGACCTTCCGCCGCCTCACGGGCGAGGAGCCGCGCAGCCTCACCCGGGCGCGCGACCACGCCGCCGCCGACGTGTTCAACCCGCACCCGGTGTACGGCGCGCTCGGGTGGGTCGCCGTGGTCAACCCCGGTGCGCAGACCACCGCGGCCGTGCTGCAGCTGCTTCGCGAGGCGCACGACGCTGCGCGTGCTCGCTTCGAGCGGCGCCGCGAGGCGGGCGGCGGTGCGGTCGGCGGCGAGGTCGGTGCGGTCGAGTAGTGACGATCGGATGCCGCGTCACCGCGCCGCGCGTCGTGACGCGGCATCCGACACCAGCCCGTCGAGCAGCCAGCCGAGGCCGCGCTCGAAGACCGCGTCGCCGCTCCAGTGCGAGATCGGTTCGCTGAGCTCGGCCGTGACGCCGCCGAACTCCTCGGCTCGTTCGCGGCCGCGGCGGATGCGGGCCGCCGGCTCGGGATCCTGTGCGCGCCCGGTCTCGAACGCCGCCGAGCCGATGGTGTGCACCAGCAGCACCTGCAGCCCGGTCACGGCCTCGGGCCCGTCGAGCCCGGCCTCGCGCAGCGCGGTGAGCGTCACCTCGCCGAGGCGCAGCGCGTTCGGTCCGACCGATTGGCGCACGAGCGCGAACGGGATGAGGTCGGGGTGGGCGAGCAGCTCGCGTCGACTGTCGCCCATGATCCGCTCGATGCGCTCGCGCCAGCCGCCGTCGGCCGGCGTCGGCACGCCGCCGAGTATCGCGTCGATCAGCTCGTCGATGAGGGCGGCCTTGTCGGCGATGTGCGCATAGATGCTGTTCGGCGCGACGCCCAGCCGGTCGGCCAGTCGTCGCATCGACACGGCTTCGAGGCCGTCGTCGCGCAGGAGGCCCATCGCGGCATCGGTGATCCGCTCGCGAGTGAGGCCGGCGCGCTGCCCGGCGGTCCGTCCCATCTGGCTATTGTACATCGATCAATTGAGTTGTACACTGTTCAATATGAACGAGATCCTCCTCTTCCACCATGGCCAGGGACTCACCGATGGAGTCCTCGCGTTCGCCGCCACCCTTCGCTCGGCGGGCCATACCGTGTACACGCCCGACTACTACGACGGGCGCGTGTTCGCCACGCTCGACGAAGGCGTCGCCTACCGCGACGAGATCGGCATCCCCGAGCTCGCGAACCGCGCGGTCGCCGCGGCCCAATCGCTGCCGAACGACCTCGTGTACGCCGGCTTCTCACTCGGCACCGGTCCGGCGCAGCTGCTCGCGCAGACGAGGCCCGGCGCGCGCGCCGCGCTGCTGATGTCGGGCTGCCTGCCGTCGGCCGCCTTCGAGACGCCGTGGCCGGCCGATGTCGCGCTCACGGTGCACACGACCGAACACGATCCCTGGGTCGACCTCGACGTCGCGCAGGCGCTGGTCGCCGAGGCGCACGGCACCATCGAGCGCTACCCGGGTTCGGCGCACCTGTTCGCCGACCCGGTCAGCGCCGACTACGACGCCGCGCTTGCACGCCGGCTCGAGGCATCCGTTCTCGAGTGGCTCGGCGAGCTCGACGAGCTGAAGCGAGCCGGCTGAGTCGCTCCTTCGTCGCTACTCGACCGACGTCGTGACGGGTCTCGACCACGGGTCTGCCGGGTGCGACGGTGGTGGCATGACTACGCGCCGGTGGCCCCGAAGGCGCTCGGCCTGCGCAAGGCCGACTCGCGATCGGGCATTACGCTGACGCAGCTCAAGAACTGGGCCGCGACGCACTGAGGCGCGACGCCATGACCATCACGTCCATCGATTCCATCGCGCTCGAGACGCCCGACCCCGTCGGGGCCAGCAAGCGCTTCTATGCCGACCGCGGCCTCGCCGTCGCGAAGAGCTTCGGCAGCTATGTCGACTTCGCCACGCCGTCGAGCCCGATCGGCCTGGGCCTGTACAAGCGTCGTGCGCTCGCCAAGTCGGCCTGCGTCTCGGCCGAGGGCACCGGGTCGCACCGTCTCCAAGTCAACAGCGACGCCGGGTCGTTCACCGACCCCGACGGGTTCGTGTGGGGTTCTACGCTATAGCGATCGCCATCGAGCCGACGCCCAGGGCGATGAGCAGGCTCAGCACCGCGAGCACCGCCGAGAGTGGAGTCATCACGTTGCGCTCGGGTTTCGACCGGGAGATCGCGTTCATGAAGATGCCGAGCGTGAAGTACGCGAAGATCACCCACATCGCGATGACCGAGAACGTGTCGGGGAACACGTCGATCGCCCCGAGCCGGTCGAATGCGATCAGCACGATCAACGCGTAGATGACGATCGACACGGCGCTGCCGATGCGCAGTCGCAGCGGCAGCACGCGGTGCTGACCACCCCATGCGTACTGCCCGATCGGGGCCCCGAAGATCAGGGCGGCCTGGAAGATCGCGAGCACGGCGAGAATGACGGTCAGCGCGATGGCGAAGGGCACGATGTCACGATAGCGACGATGGTGCACGCATGTCTGGCAGACTCGACACGCATTGCACCGAGTGGAAGAGATCTTCGTGGTGCTGCCGCTCCTCGCGCTCATGCGCGCATCGCGTTGACGCTCGCGTTCATCCGCACCAAGAACCTCTGGGTCTCGGCGGGCGCGCACATCATCAACGACTGGTTCTTCATCACTCAGGGAGTGCTCATCGCCGTGGCCGTCGCGAGCTGAAGACCGCATCCGGTCGCCGACTGACCGGATGCGGCCGTAGCCTCGCAGGATGACCACGCCGACGAGTGACAAGTACGACCTCAAGCGCGCCCATCGCGACCTCTACGCGCCATCCGCGAAGGATTTCGCCGTCGTCGACGTGCCGGCCATGAACTACCTCGCGGTCGACGGGTCGGGCGACCCCAACAGGTCGACCGCGTACGCCGACGCGGTCGAGACGCTCTTCGGCGTCGCGTACGCCGTCAAGTTCCGCAGCAAGAGGGGCCTCGGGCGCGACTTCGTGGTCGGGCCGCTCGAGGGGCTCTGGCGCGCCGAAGACCCCGCGGCGTTCGTGACCCGCGACAAGGCATCGTGGAGCTGGACGATGCTCATCGCACAACCCGAGTGGATCACCGAGGCACTTGTCGGCGAAGCCGTCGCCGCCGTGCGGGCGAAGGGCGAGAAGTCCGCGCTCGACAGGTTGCGGCTCGAGCGGCTGCACGAGGGCGCGTCGGCGCAGATCCTGCATGTCGGCTCGTACGACGACGAGGCGCCGACGCTCGCCCGGCTTCATGATGAATGGATGCCGCAACACGGGTTGACCTTCAACGGAGACCATCACGAGATCTACCTGAGCGACGCGCGCCGCACCGCCCCCGCGAAGTTGCGCACGGTTCTGCGGCAGCCGGTGCGGCCGGCGGCCTGACGCCCGCGAGACGTGGGGCGCGCGGTCGATTCGGACACCGGCGTCCGCTTTGCTAGCATCCGCTGGTGCACATCCTCCGCCGGGTGATCGTCGTCGTCGCCGTCACCGCCCTCGTCCTGATCGCCGCCTTCGCCGGCGTCTACCTCTGGCAGAAGCCGATCCTGCTGACCGGCACGGGATACGCCGCGCACAACGCGTGCGCGGTCACCACCGTGGCCGGCCGCGACGACCCCGCCACCGACCTGCCGCCGAACCCGCTCGTGCCCTACCTGCAGGTGGAGTCCGGTGACGACGAGTCGACGGCGTCACTGCTCGGCCAGTTCGCACATCAGACGGCCTGGTTCACCGAGGGCTTCGGCTGCACGCTCGCGGGCGAGCGCCCCGCGCTCGGCGAGGCCACCCCGATCGCGGCTGGCGGCAACCCGTTCACCGACGCATCGACCCCCGCCGCGAACCCTGCCGTCGACGACGCGGTCGCGCGCGCCTTCGGCGACGACCTCTCCGAGGACGAGGCCGCGGCGCTCGGCACCCGCGCCGTCATCGTCGTGAAGGACGGCGAGCTCGTCGCCGAGCGCTACGCCGACGGGTTCGACGCCGCGACCCCGCAGCTCGGCTGGTCGATGTCGAAGGGCGTCACCGACCTGCTGACAGGCGTGCTCGTGCATCAGGGCGTGGTCTCGCTCGACGACGACCACCTGCGGCCCGAATGGACCGATGACCGCGCGAACATCACCATCGAGCACCTGCTGCGCATGACGAGCGGCCTCGAGTGGGACGAGACATACGACCTTGGCACGCCGATCACCCGCATGCTCTACCTCGAACCCGACATGGGCGCCTACGTCGCGAGCCTGCCGCTCGCGCACGATCCCGGCACCGTGCAGTTGTACTCGAGCGGCAGCACGACACTGCTCTGCGACATCCTCACCGAACGCACCGGTCTCGGCGCCGACCTGCCGCGGCAGACACTGCTCGAACCGCTGGGACTCTCGTCGGCGATCTTCGAACCCGACGCCGCGGGCACGCCGGTGTGCTCGTCGTACCTGTGGGCGACGCCGCGTGACTGGGCGGCGATCGGCCAGTTCGCCCTGCAGAACGGCGAGTGGCAGGGCGAGCAGTTGCTGCCCGAGGACTGGATGGAGCAGAGCCTCACGGTCGTCGACGTCGAGCAGACCGACGACCCCGGGTACGGCATGGGATGGCGCGTCAACCCGCTGCCCGACGGCACCCTGCGCTGGCCCGACCTGCCCGAAGACACCTTCTACGCGAGCGGCCACGACGGGCAGAAGGTGCTCGTCGTGCCCAGCGAAGACCTCGTGGTCGTTCGCATGGGGTTCACGCCCGAGTACGACGAAGAGGACTCGGTCGTGCAACTCGTCGACGACGCCATCGCCGCGCTCGACTGACGGACCGCCTGAGGCAGGCTGATCTCCCCGCACTTCGTGCGCGAGCTGCCGTGCGAGGAAGCGCGGGCTACTGACCCGCGCTTCCCCGTTCGGTCTGTCTGACAATCAGGCGTTGACCGACTCACGTTCGGCGTCCGCCGCGTTCACGCCTTGCCTGCCCCGAAGAGTGGCGAGGGCGGTGACACCTCCGACCGCCGCGACAACTGCCGCGCCGATGAATGCGGCGACGTACCCGCGTGTGAGCTGATCAGCGTTCGCGCCACCGGCGGCGACGGCCGAGCTGAGCACGGTCAGCGCCGCGAGGCCCACGGCGGAACCGATCTGGTAGCTCGTGTTCACGAGCCCTGATGCCACTCCGGTCTCGTCTGGCCGTGCTGCTCCGATGGCGATGCCGAGCGACGGCACGAACGCGAGCGCCATGCCGAACGCCGCGACCAGCGAAGCGGGGAGCACGTCGACGACGTACGCCCCGTCGGGGCGCGCGAGCGCGAGCCACGCGAGTCCGGCGGCCAGGAAGAGGAACCCGGCGACGATGAGCGGCTTCGCGCCGAACTTCGCGAGCAGTCGAGGCGCGACCAGCGTCATGCCGAGCACGATGAGGACCGTCATCGGAAGAAGGGCGGCTCCGGCGGCGAATGCACCTGCACCGAGCACCTGCTGCAGGTAGAGGTTCAGGAAGAACCACATCGGCACCCAGGCTGCACCGAGCAGCAGCTGCGCGAGGTTCGCTGCCCCGAGTTGCGGGGCACGGAAGATGCCCAGACGCAGCAGCGGCTGCCGGGAGCGTGCCTGTGCGACGAAGAAGACGACGAGCAGGAATCCGCCCGCTGCGAGGGCCGTGAGCGTCTCGGCCGCGGCCCAGCCGGCTTCGGGGGCGCGCACGAGCCCATAGACGAGGGCGGCGAGGCCGACCGTGCCCGTGGTGGCGCCGACGATGTCGACCGACCCGCGCCGGCCGGCGACACGAGGCAGTGCAGCCGGCGTGAGCACGGCGACGAGCGCCGCGATGGGAACGGTGATGTAGAACACCCACGGCCAGCTGGCGTACTCGGTGAGCACCCCGCCGAGGAAGACCCCGGCCGTGCCGCCGATGGGCGCGGCTGCACCGTATACGGCGAAGGCGCGGGGCAGTTCGTTCGTGCCGCCGAAGAGGGCCATCAGCAGGCTGAGCGCTGCGGGGGCGATGAGTGCGGCACCCGCGCCCTGAATGGCACGGCCGGCGATCTCGACGCCGACGTTGCCGGCCGCCCCCGCGAGCACGGAACCGGCCGCGAGGACCATCCACCCGTAGATGAAGACCTTGCGGGCTCCGAGCAGATCGGAGAGCCGGCCGCCGAGAAGCAGGAGGCCGCCGAATGCGACGACGTAGGCGTTGAACACCCACGACAGTGACTCGGGTGTGAACCCGAGTTCCGCCTGCATGTGAGGGAGGGCCACGCCGATGATCGACGTGTCCATGATGACGACGAACTGGGCCGCGGCGATGAGCGCGAGCCCGAGCCAGCGGCGTCGTGCCGGTATCGGGGTTGGTGCTGACATGGTCGGTTCTCTCTTCCGGGTCGATTTCCTGTAGAGATACATACGCTATACCCCCCAGGGGTATTCCCGAACGAATGATCCGGATGTGGGTGATGCGGTGATGCAGTGATGCGATGATGTTGGTGAGCAGGTAGAATGTCTGTATGCGCACCACTCTCGACATCGACCCCTCGGTGCTTCGCGCCGCGAAGGCACTCGCCGAGCAGCGTGGTGTCTCACTCGGTGCGGCGATGTCCGAACTCGCCCTTCGCGGCCTGCGCGCCGACGCGCCGGCCGTTCGCGAAGGATTCCCCATGCTGCCGAACCTGCGCAGCGATCACGTCATCACTGACGAACTCGTCGCCGAGTACCGTGACGGTGAGTAGCGGTTCGCCCGGGCGGGCCTACCTGCTCGACGTCAACGTGCTCATCGCCCTGATGAGCGAGCAACACGTGCACCACGCCGCTGCACACCGATGGTTCGGCGGCGTCACCACATGGGCGACGAGTCCGATCACCGAGACGGCGTTCGTTCGACTCGTGTCGAATCCTGCGGTGGCGGGAGGGGACATCCCACCGAGCGAAGCCCTTCGACTACTCGGTCAATTGCGCGCCGTGGCCGGGCACCGATTCGTGGCCGATGCCAGCTCGCTCGCAACACCCGCGATCGATGTGATCGCGCTCGTCGGGCACCGGCAGGTCACCGACTTCCACCTCGTCAACCTCGCCGCCGACAACGGCGTCGTGCTTGCGACGTTCGATGCTCGCCTGCGTGCGGCGCTCGCCGCTGGTGATCGGCGACATGTCGAGCTCATCCAGGTCTGAGCGGGCGGCGAAGCCGGCGGCTCCCTTGGAGAACGAACGCAGCCCAGCGGGGTTATGCGCTGGCTGACGCCGTCGTCAGCCGCGCCGGAGGCAGTGCGACGAAGATCGCGGCCAGTGTCGACAGCACGCCGATCGCGATGAGGGCTGCACCTGAACCGGCCGCATCGCCACCCGACGTCATGAACGCGTCGGCGATCGACATGCCGTGACTGAACCCCGCGAGCCACGAGGTGACGCATGTCCCGCCCGTGACGAGCAGTCCCGCCACAACCACGCGGCGATTGCTCGCCAACGGGCGCAATCGGGTGACCAGCGCGATGACGGAAACCGCGATCGCCGCGAGCGACCAGAAGACGGCCCACGCGATGACGAAGCCCCACGCCGGCCGTTCGCCCGCCTGGTCGAGTGCGTGGTAGATCTGGTCGAGCGTGAGACCCGGCGCCTTCGCCAGCGGATTCCATACGGCGGGCGACGGTCACGGCTGGGCGCAAATCGGGCCGTGAATGCCTAGGGTGGAGTATGGCCGCCACCACTGCCGAACCGCCAGCCCGAGGGGCTCGCTGGCGGGTGCGCGGCCGCCTCGCCCGCTCGCCGCACGAGCTGCCCGCGTGGACGCGCGCGCTCGCCGAGGGCGACGATGCCGGATTCTTCGGCCCGGGCAGCGCGGTCTGGGCGGTGAACGGTGCGCTGCCGACCCTCGTCGCGGGCATCCGTGCGCTGTTGCTGCAGACGCTGCATCCCGGTGCCATGGCCGGCGTGCACGACTGGTCGCGCTACAACGAGGATCCGCTCGGGCGGCTCGACGGCACGGTGCGCTGGGTCGCGACGACGACGTTCGGCGACCGCCGCAGCGCCACAGCGGCCTCGGCCTCGGTCAGCCGGCTGCACGAGCACGTCACCGGCACCTACACCGATGCGTCGGGCGTCGAGCGCGCGTACTCCGCGAACGACGAGCAACTGCTGCGCTGGGTGCACGACGCGTTCACCGAAGCGTTCCTCGGCGCGCACCAGACCTGGGGTCGGGCGATCCCGGGCGGCGGCGATGCCTACGTGCGCGAGTGGGCGCAGGCCGGGCGCCTCATGGGCGTGAGCGATCCACCCACGAGCGTGGCGGCCCTGCATGCCGAGATGTCGGAGTTCCTCCGCGAGGCGAAGGTCGACGAGCGCGTGGTCGAAGCCGTGAAGTTCCTGCGCCGACCGGGCCTGCCCGGACTCACGGGCTTCGCCTACCCGATCCTCTTCGGCGGCGCGGTCGCCTCGCTCGCGCCCGAGTACCGCAGGCTTCTCGGGTTGCGTCGCCCGCGCTGGCCTGCCATCACGCTCACGAGGATCGCGCTCGCGGTGGGCGTGCTCGTACTCGGGCCGGTCTCTCCGAGCGAGCGCAACGCCCGCGCCCGCATCGCGCGGCTCGCGCGGCTCTGAAGGCGCGCCTGCGCCCGCGCCGTTGCGTACGGATGTCCCGTGGTCGGTGCCGGCTCACAGCTCCCAGGTGCGATCGGTCGCCCTGCGGGCGGTGACGAGCACGCCCGCGATGCCGGCGAGGACGAGGATCGGGCTCGCAAGCAGGGCCATGAGTACCCAGTCGCCGTCGAAGACCGATCCGATGGCGACGATGAGCGCCGGCGATGCCACGAGCGACGCGGCCCACGGCCAGGCCCCGAGCGCAAGGGCGAAGACGCCGGCGGCGATGCCGGCGGCCAGCCCGGAGTAGAACAGCACGTCGTAGCCGCCGAATCCGTGACCGGCTTCAGCGCGCAGCAGCGATCCGAGCATGCCGATGCCGATCGCGAACGGCGTCGCCGCGGTGAAGACCGCCCAGAGGGTGAGCTCGATCGAGGCTGTCGAGTGCCGGCGCGATTGCGGCGCGCTGTCGGCTTCCACCCGCACGCGCTCCACGTGCCGCGCGGCGGCGCGCGGCACCTGCGGCGCATGGGTGCGCGGCAGTCGGAGGCTGTGGGTCTGGGTCATGGCGCGAAGCTACCGCCACGCACCCGACACCGCATCCGTGCCACTACCGAGCAGTCCGCGCCGTTCGGCGCGACATCGGGCCGGCCCCTCACGCACCACCGCTGCGATAGTCTCCGAATCGGAGGTGCATCATGCACGAGACATCCGCCGAATCTTCGAACCCCACCCATCCGCACGGCCGGGTGAAGCAGCTGCGGCTCGTGGTGTCGGTGCCCGAGGGCGAAGACTTCGAGGCCGCCCTGGCGTTCTACCGCGACGTGCTCGGTATGCCGCAGCAGGAGGCCTACGAGGGCGACGACGACGCGCGCGTCGTGATCCTCGGCGCGGGCCGCGCGACCCTCGAGCTGTCGAACGCCGCCCAAGTGCGCTACATCGACCGCGTCGAGGCCGAAGGGCAGCCGAGTGCGACGTTGCGGGTTGCGCTCGAGGTGACGGATGCCGCGACCTCGACCGATGACGCCGTCGACGGCGGTGCCGACCTCGTCGCCGAGCCTCGGCAGACGCCGTGGCGGTCGGTGAACTCGCGGCTCAACGGGCCAGCTGGACTTCAGCTGACGCTGTTCGAGGAGCTCGACTGACGCGTGCCGCCGAGCTGAGCCGGTACGACGGCAAGCCGCGGCGCCGGATGAGCCATTCGGCGACGATGAGGTTCGGGATCCAGCACAGGAACGGCACGGCGGCGTAGGCGTTCGCGAACACGGCGTCGAAGTCGGTGCCGGGCGCGAGCGGCACGAGCACCTGCAAGAGGATGAGCAGCGGCAGCCAGATGCGCAGGGTCACCGCGGCGTAGGTGAGGGCGAAGTTGCGCATCATCCATGCCCGGTGGCTGTCGATGTCGCGGCGCCGGATCGCTCGGTAGGCTCGCCAGCCGGTGGCGAACCACAGCACAGCGAGGGTGCCGAAGCCGAAGAATCCGACGAAACCGGCGTCGTTCACGAACGCGATCACGAGGCCCGAGACCGAGGCGATCGCGACCGCCACGAGGTAGATGCGGCCGGTCCAGCGGTGCATGCGGGGCATACGCTCGCGCAACCCCCGCCAGAACTGCAGTGGCCCGAGCACGAGCGCGAAGCCGCCCATGACGACGTGGGCGTAGAACGCGGCGACGATGAACCACGGCCGGTCGACGTAGTTCGACGCGAGGCCCGAGGTCGGGGAATCGACGAGCGCGGCCAGCGACGACGTGAGGTAGGGCGTCACCGCGAATGCGGCGATGCCTATCGACGAGAGCAGCACCCACGTCCAGCCAGCGCGGGCGCCAGCCCTGCCGACCCCGCCTGCCCTGCCTGCCCTCCCGACCCTGAGGCGTGATGTCGCGCGAATGGTCGTCGACTCGGCGGATGGCGACGATTCGTGCGACATCACGGCGTCGGGAACGGGTCGGGGTGGCGCTTCAGTGGGTGTGATCTCGGACATGGCGGCAGGTTAGGCCGCCTGCTCGCGACGCCGACATGGGGCAAACCCCCGAACCGCTCGGCCCGTGTATCTCGCTCGACGTCGTGTGCAGCACTCGGGACTGCGTCACTGATGCGAATTCAGCATCAGTGACGGGGTCCACCCTGATGGATCGGCCGACTCCGACACTGATGCCCCGTGGCATCAGTGTCGGAGTCGCCGGGCAGATGCGTCTTCGCGAATCTGCGTCATCATCGGGCGCCGAGAGCGTCTTCCTTCATGAAGGGGAAATCATGAGGGGGATCATATGAGCGCGACTCGCCGGCAGCAGGGCGTCGATCGGTGGTACGTCGTCGGGGTGATCGCCGCGCTCATCGGGGTGATCGAATGCGGCATCGGGGTGGTGCTCGTGAACAGCCGCGCGGTCATCGAGGGTTTCGCGCTCGCGGCGTGGGTGCCGTCGGTCATCACGGTCGCGCTCATCGCCGCGGCGATGGTGCTCGCCGGGGCGGCTGCGCTCAGCGCCGTGCCGAAGCCGCACTACCTCGCGGTCTAGGCATACTCGGGGGGCACCGAATCGCGCGCGCTCAGCCGCCGGGCCTGGTGGCCACGCCGTCGAGCCAGAGCGTGTCGGACTCGTCGCGGTGCGTGCCGTCGGTACCCACGTGCTTGGTGCTGATCTGCGGGCCCTTCGTGATGACGTGCACCAGGGCCATCGCGTGACCTTGGCCGAGGCCGTAGTCCTGCTTCAGCCACGCCACGATCGGGGTCGCCTTGGTGGTCTCGTCGAAGCCACGCTCGTGCGCGAGCTCGATGAACTGCCGGGGCGCGAGCCCCGTCTTGGCCTCGATGTTGTCGAGGTAGGCCTGGAACGACATTGTGCACTCTCCTTCAGTAGTTGCCGGTGTGGTGCGCAGGCTCGGTGAGGGGGTCGGTCGCGGTGTCGGCGGCGCTCAGGCCTCGTCGGCCCACGTCTGGATGATGACGTCGGAGGCGTGGATGCAGAGTACCCGCAGGCGCCCGGTGCCGGCATTCTTGAAGCCGTGCCAGACACCTGCCGGCACGGTCGCGGTGTCGCCGGCGTTGGCGACGAGCTGATGATCGCCGATCGTGATGCGAGCGGTGCCCTCGATCACGAACCAGGTCTCGGTGTACGGGTGCCAGTGCAGATCGGGGCCCTGGCCGGGCTCGTCGTCGACGTAGAAATACGAGATCCCGGCGCCGTGGTCGCGCCCGACGAACCGTCGGGTGCGGCCGGTGCCGATGACGAGCGACTCGGCGGTGACGAGCTGCGGCTCGGTGGGCGGAGTCATCGTCGGGGTCATGGTGATCTCGGCGGCGTTCATGGGACTACCTCGCTCTGGTCGTTCGTTCGGTTGGTCGGTGGTCGGGATAGGCGCCTACAGAAAGACTCGCGCCGGGACATCCGATGCCGTTAATGTTTCGATGTGGATCGAAACCATGTCGACTTCCGGCTCGCGCCCGACGACATCTCAGCGATCAGGTTCGGCGTTTCGCCCGGTCACGAGCTGTGCCATGCGGTGCGGGTGCTGCAGCGGCCGGCCGATCACCCGCTGCAATGGGGATGGCTGCGCAGCGTGCGCGACCGCGTTCCGCGCGAGGCGTTCGACCTGCTCGCCCTCGTCATCGGCGCCGAAGGGTACTTTCCCGACTTCTTCACGGCGACGCCGAGCTGGGACATGACGCCCGACGACGAGGCAGAGCGATTGCGGGCAGTAGCGCCCGAGCTTGTTCAGGCAGACCTTGCGAAGATGATCTTGCGGTCGACGGGCACCCGGCAGGCGGCGATCACGCGCATGCGCGATCAGCCTGAGCGCGCCCGTGAGGTCATCGCCGACGCGTGGGCCGACGCGTGGGCGGCGCTGCTCGCGCCGGTGTGGGTGCAGCTCGAGCGGCTGCTTCGCGCCGACATCGCCGTGCGCTCGCGCCGGGTCGCGACCGAGGGTCTGGCGGGCATGGTGGCGACGCTGCATCGCACGGTCGAATGGAACGGCGACGCCGTGCGCGTCGGCATGCGCATGCACAGCGAGGTGCTCGACTGCCGGGGGAGCGGCCTCGTGCTCGTGCCGTCGGTGTTCGGCGGACAACGCTGCGCCGTGCTCACCGAGCCGCCGGCGCAGCCGACGCTGTTCTACCCGGCGCACGGAGTCACCGAGACGTGGTCGCGCGACCCCGAGGCGTCCGAGCGGGCGCTCGGCGCGCTCGTCGGGCCAGCCCGCGCGGGCATCCTGCTCGCCGCGCACGAACCGCGCACGACGTCGCAGGTCGCGGCCGACGCCGCGCTCGCGATCTCGACCGCCTCGCACCACCTCACGGTACTGCGCGACGCCGGCCTCGTGGTGAGCACCCGCGACGGCGCCCGGGTGCTGCACCTTCGCACGCCGCTCGGCGAGGCGATGGTCGGCGCGGTGCTGTGAGCTCGAGTTCTGCTGCCGACCTCGAGAGCCTTCCTCACGCGTTCCAGAGCCGCAACTTCTCGGGGTTGCGCATGATCCAGATGCGCGTGATGCGGTCGTCGCGCACGTCGAGCACCGCAACGCTGTCGACGACGCCGTCCTCGGCGAACGCGAGCGTGAGGCCGTCGGCGGTCTCGTGCACCGACATGGTCATCGCCTGGCCGCGCTTCTCCAGTTGTCCGAGGACGTACCGACTGACGTGATCGGGGCCGAGCACAGGTCGGCGAGCGGCCGACGCCAGCCCGCCACCGTCGGAGACGAGAACCACCTCGGGATCGAGCAGCGCGACGAGTCCCTGCAGGTCGCCTTCGCCGGCCGCCGCGATGAAGGCCTGCACCACGGCGTCGTGCTGTTCGCGGGTGGCCGCGCCCTCGCGACGTTCGCGCACGTGCCGCCTCGCCGTCGACGCGAGCTGACGGCACGCGTCGGGCGACCGGCCCACGATCTCGGCGATCTCGGCGAACGGCATCGCGAACACGTCGTGCAACACGAACGCCACGCGCTCGGCGGGCGTGAGCGACTCCAGCACGACGAGGAGTGCGGTCGACACCGACTCGTCGAGTGTGACTCGGTCGAGCGGATCGGACGATGGCGGGGTCGCGAACATCCCGGCGCCTCCAGGCAGGGGCTCGGGCAGCCACTCGCCGACGTATCGCTCGCGACGGGCTCGCGCCGAGGCGAGCTGGTCGAGGCAGACGCGGCTCGCGACCCGCGTCAGCCACGCCGCGGGGTTCTCGATCGCGTCGCGCTCGCCCTCCGTCATCCGGTACCAGCGCGCGTAGGTCTCCTGCACGGCGTCCTCCGCGTCGGCGACCATGCCGAGCATGCGGTACGCGAGGCTCATGAGCATGCCGCGCTCGGCGTCGAGCGTCGTCGCGTCGAAGGCGTCTCGGGCGGCGCCGGATGCTGCAGCGTCTCGGCCGTCGGTCGTTCCGTCGTGCGGGGTCATGCCTCCACCTTCCCACCGGATGCCGGTGAGGACGATGCGCAGGCCGCCTCACATTCCGGCGGCCTGTGTCGTCGGATGGGGTGAACGCGAACGTCGTGCCTCCCGCCCGGGAGGCGCACGACGACCGAGGAGAGGAAGCACGATGAGGATCGCCATCGCCGGAGGAACCGGCACCGTCGGACGCCACACCGTCGACGCCGCCCGCGAGCGCGGGCACGACGTGGTGGTGCTCACGCGCGGCAACGGGGTCGACCTGGTGTCGGGCGACGGGCTCGCCGACACGCTGCGCGGGGTCGACGCGGTGATCGACGTGAGCAACCTCAACTCGCTGTCGGCGAAGAAGTCCACCGCGTTCTTCACGACCGTCACGCGCAACCTGCTGGCGGCCGAGCAGGCCGCCGGGGTGCGGCACCATGTCGCGCTGTCGATCGTCGGCATCGACAGGGCACCCTTCGACTACTACGCGGGCAAGCTCGCGCAGGAGCAGGCGGTCGAGGCGGGTGACGTGCCGTGGACGATCCAGCGCGCGATGCAGTTCCACGAGTTCGCCGGGCAGCTCCTGAAGGGCCTGCGCATCGCCGGCGTGCATCTCGCACCGAGGATCCGCACGCAGCCGATCGCCGCCTGGGAGGTGGGCGAGCGGCTCATCGCGCTCGCCGAAGGTCAGCCCGCCGGCCACGTGCCCGACCTCGCCGGCCCGCGCCAGGAGCGCCTCGAGGACATGATCCGCCGACTTGCACACGCGACGGGAGTGAAGGGGCCGATCATCACCGTCTCGCTGCCGATCAAGCAGTTCGGCGCGATGAAGCGCGGCGAGACCCTGCCCAATCCCGACGCGATCCTCGGTCGCCAGACGTTCGACGAGTGGGTGGCGGAGCAGGCGAGATCCGCCCAGCCGACCCGCTGAGCGACGGATGCCGGATGCCTCGAGGCCCCGGAGGCCCCACGAGGTCGGCGTTGATCGCCGTGCCCGCGAGGGCCCCCGACGCCATGGCCCACGGAACGGACGACCTGGCCGACACCACGTTCCCCGCGGCGTACAGCCCGCGCACGCTCGTGCGCTGCTCGGAGCCGTCGGCAAGCCGGATGCCGCGTCACGGCGTGATCGCGTCGACGAAGCCGTGCGCCTCGCCCACGATGGCGCGCCAGCGCTCCGGTCCCGCGTCGTAGGGGACGACGGCCCACTCGCGCATCGGCCTGCCTCGCATCACCATGTTGTCGAGCCCGAGTTCGTCGACGCGCTGCTCCGACAGCTTGACGACGAGGTCGCCGGCGGTCGATGCGAAGGCGAACAGCCGGCCGCGCACAGCGAGCGCCTCGGAGCCGAACATGTGCGTCATCGCGACATCCGGCCGCTGGAGCAGGTCGGATCCGACCTCGGCGAGCCGCTCGACGGCCCGCTCACGCTGGGGATTCGACTTCGCCATGCCGCGACACTACGCCGACCGGCCGACACCCGCGACGCGGCATCCGCCCGGGTCCCCCTGGCGCCGAGGTGACGCGATCCGCCCGTTCGGACGCCTTGAACGGGCGGATCGCGTCATCTCGACGTAGACGCGGCGGCCGCGTCGAGCTGCAGCAGGCGCGCCACGCGGCATCCGCTCAGTGGTAGCGGCCGCTGTACGCGTTGATCGCCGGCTGTCCGCCGAGGTGCGCGTAGAGCACGTTCGAGTCGCGCGGGATGTCGCCGCTCGACACGAGGTCGATGAGCCCGGCCATCGACTTGCCCTCGTAGACCGGGTCGAGGATGACGCCCTCGAGCCGGCCGGTGAGGCGCATCGCCTCGTCGGTGGACTCGACCGGGATGCCGTACTCGTCGCCGGCCCAGCCCTCGAGCACGGTGATCTCGTCGTCGCGCAGTTCACGCCCGACCTCGATGAGGGACGCCGTGTTGCGGGCGATACGACCGACCTGGTCGCGGGTCTCGTCGATCTTCGCCGACGCGTCGATGCCGATGACCCGCCGAGGCCGGCCGCCGACGTTCGCCTCGAGGTCGGCGAAGCCCGCGATCATGCCCGCCTGCGTCGACCCGGTGACGGCGCACACGACGATGGTGTCGAAGAACACGCCGAGCTCGGCTTCTTGGGCGGCGACCTCGTGCGCCCAGTTCGCGAAGCCGAGGCCGCCGAGCCGGTGATCGCTCGCACCGGCCGGGATCGCGTAGGGCGTGCCGCCGGCGGCCTCGACGTCGGCGATCGCCTGCTTCCAGGACTCCTTGAACCCGATGCCGAACCCAGCCGCAGAGAGCCGCACGTCGGCGCCCATGAGCCGCGACAGCAGGATGTTGCCGACCCGGTCGTTCACCGCGTCGGGCCAGTCGACCCAGTGCTCCTGCACGAGCACGGCCTTCATGCCGAGGTGCGCGGCGACGGCGGCGACCTGGCGAGTGTGGTTCGACTGCACGCCGCCGATCGAGACGAGCGTGTCGGCGCCCGCGGCGAGCGCGTCGGGCACGAGGTACTCGAGCTTGCGGGTCTTGTTGCCCCCGAACGCGAGGCCGCTGTTGACGTCTTCGCGCTTCATGAAGATGCGGGCGCCGCCGAGGTGGTCGCTCAGGCGGTTCACCGGGTGCACCGGGCTCGGACCGAACGTCAGCTGGTGGCGGGGAAAGTCGGCGAGTGCCATGAGGGCTCCTTCATTCAGGCGACGGATGACCCGGGCGCGGGTAACTGCATGCAATATATTGCACCATCATCCGCGTGTGAGGTCAACCGCGGCGTTGCAGCGAGGACGAACGGTTCCGCGCTGGACGCCACGGCTGTGAAAGAGCATGATGGCGAACAGGTGGATTCCCGCCCTGAATGCCCTCACGCAGCGCATCGATCGACCGATGCCCGCCCGGTTCCACCGCCGACCCGACACTCCGGTGAACGCTGAAGGGTGAGTGCAATGGGTACCGAGGCTGCAGCATCCATCGATGCAGAATCAGCGCAACGGTTCGCCGCGGGTGTGCGTGGCCGGGTCCTGCAGCAGGGAGACCCCGGCTACGACGAAGCTCGATTGGTGCGGAACGGGCTGATCGATCGGCACCCGGCGCTGATCGTGCAGTGCGCGGGAACGGCCGACGTGGTCGACGCAGTCGACTTCGCCCGCGAGCGCGGCATGGTCGTGTCGATCCGCGGCGGTGCGCACAACGTCGCCGGCAACGCGGTGAACGACGGCGGCATCGTCATCGACCTCTCCGCGATGCGGGCCGTCCACGTCGACCCCGAGCGTAAGACTGCGCGCGTGCAGGGCGGCGCCACCTGGGCCGACGTCGACGGTGAGACCCAGTTGTGGGGGCTTGCCGCGCCAGGTGGCCAGGTGAGTTCCACCGGCGTCGCGGGCCTGACCCTGCACGGCGGTCTGGGTTCGCTGCATCGCAAGTACGGACTGGCGCTCGACAGTCTTCGATCGGTCGAGATCGTCACCGCCGACGGGCGGGTGCGCACCGCGAGCGAGTCGGTGAACCCCGAGCTCTTCTGGGCGGTGCGGGGTGCTGGAAGCAACTTCGGCGTCGTCACGTCGTTCGAGTTCGTGCTGCACCCGGTCGGACCCGAGATCTACCAGGCTGCCCCCATCTTCTCGCTCGACGATGCGCCGGCCGTGCTGCGCAAGTATCGCGACTTCTGCGCGAGCGCGCCCGACGAGATGGGGCCGCAGGCGATGTTCTGGAGCGTGCCCGCCGTCGACGACTTTCCCGCGGAGCTGCACGGCGTGCCGATCCTCGTCGTGCTGGTCGTCTACTCGGGCGATCCCGACGACGGGGAGCGGCTGCTGCAGCCCGTGCTCGAATGGGGAACGCCCATCCTGGACCTCAGCGGGCGCGCGCCGTACACGCTCGCCCAGAGTTCGTTCGATGCGTTCTTCCCCTTCGGCGGCTACTACTACTGGAAGTCGCTGCTCGTGGGCGAGCCGAGCGACGACCTGCTCGACGCGATCATCGACGTCGCCGCAGACAGGCCGTCGCCCGAAGCGATCGTGAACTTCTGGCAGTTGGGCGGCGCGATCGATCGGGTCGCACCCGACGCCACGGCGTTCGCCCAGCGCGACGCCAGGTACCTGCTCAGTCTCGACACGTCGTGGTTCGACCCCGACGCGAGCGAGCGGTGCATCGACTGGACTCGCAGGACGTGGGCGGCGATGCAGCAGCGATTCGCGACGGATCGGCCCTATCTGAACTTCGTCGGCTTCGGCGAAGAGAAGGAGGCGCTCGTGCGCGCCTCGTACGGTGCGAACTACGAGCGGCTGGTGGCGGCCAAGACGACGTACGACCCCGGCAACCTGTTCCGCATGAACAACAACATCGCGCCGCAGGGCGGCTGAATCCGGGTCGCCGCGTCCGGCTGCGTTCCGGTGCGAGAAGGATGCCGCAGCCGATGCCGGCACCGGTGTCGGAGGCCGGTGGCAGACTGGGCGCGTGCTGCTCGACGAGCTCGTCACCACCACCGACACCGTCGCCGCGACCCGCTCGCGGCTGGCGAAGGTCGACGCGCTCGCCGACCTGCTGGGCAGGCTCGAGCCCGACGAGATCGCGCCGGCCGTGGGGTTCCTCGTCAGCAGGGCGCGGCAGGGGCGCGTCGGCGTCGGCTGGCGAGGGCTGGCTGCCGCAATGGGCGATGCGACGGATGTCCCGGGCCTCACGGTCGCCGACCTCGATCACTCACTCGACCGGCTCGCGGCACTCGCGGGCGCCGGGTCGAGCGGCGAACGCGCGCGCGAGTTGCGCGAGCTGACCGCGCGGGCGACCGAGCGCGAGCAGGACTTCATCGGCCGGGTGCTGCTCGGCGACATGCGCACCGGCGCGCTCGAGGGCGTGCTCATGGACGCGATCGCGCGGGCGGCCGATCGGCCGGGCGACTCGGTGCGCCGGGCCGCGATGCTCTCGGGCGACCTCGGCGAGACCGCTCGGCTCGCGCTCACCGGCACCGCCGTCGAACTCGACGCCGTCGGCCTCGTCGTGGGGCGGCCGGTGCTGCCGATGCTCGCGGCCACGGCGGCGAGCCCGAGCGAGGCGATCGTGGCCGTGGGCGAGGCATCCGTCGAATACAAGCTCGACGGGGCGCGCATCCAGGTGCACCGCGCGGGCGACGACGTGCGCGTGTTCACTCGCAACCTCGCCGATATCACGCATCGACTCCCCGAGGTCGTCGAGGTCGTGCAGGCGATGCCGGTGCGCGATGTCATCCTCGACGGCGAGACCCTGTCGCTCGACGAAGACGGCGGGCCGCGCCCCTTCCAAGAGACGCTGTCGCGATTCAGCGCCGAGCGAGCGCGGGCGACGGTGCTGCATCCCTGGTTCTTCGACGTACTTCACGTCGACGGGCGCGACCTGCTCGACGAACCGCTCTCGGCGCGCCTCGCCGAACTCGAGCGCATCGCGCCTGGGCATCGCATCCCGGGCGAGGTCACCGCCGATGCAGAGGTCGGCGAGCGCGTCTCGACCGAAGCACTCGCCGCCGGGCACGAGGGCATCGTGGTCAAGGCGATCGGGTCGACCTATGCCGCCGGGCGGCGCGGGTCGAGCTGGATCAAGGTGAAGCCCGTGCACACCTACGACCTCGTCGTGCTCGGCGCCGAGTGGGGCTACGGGCGCCGCACCGGCTGGCTGTCGAACCTGCACCTCGCCGCGCTCGACCCCGTCGGCGAGTTCGGTGAGCCCGGCGAGTACGTCATGGTCGGCAAGACGTTCAAGGGTCTCACCGACGCGGTGCTGCGCTGGCAGACCGAGCGGTTCCCGCAGCTCGAGGTGCGGCGCACCGAGTCGACGGTGTTCATCGAGCCGGTCATCGTCGTCGAGATCGCCATCGACGGCGTGCAGCGCTCGAGTCGATACCCAGGCGGCATCGCGCTGCGGTTCGCCCGAGTCAAGGGCTACCGCGACGACAAGCGGCCCGAAGACGCCGACACGATTCAGGCGCTGCGCGGTCTGCTGCGCGGTTAGCGGTGCGCCGAAAACAGGAAGACACGCCGCACCGGGCTCGAGAACAGGAAGCCGTGGCGGCCTGTTGCCCGACACTTCCTGTTTTCGCGTGCGCCGAGCGTGTCGGAGTCACGCGGAGTCACATCGGGAGTCGTGCCGCCGTCACGCCGGCGTCGCCCCCACCACGGCATCGGCGAGCTCGGGCGGGCACGCCTCGGCCGCGACATCCGCCCCGCCGACGGCGGCGAGCCGATCGAGCGCGACGAGGGTGCTGTGGCGATCGCCGAGCGACCAGCGCGCCTCGACGAGGCGCGAGAGGATCGCGATCTGCTTGGCGGTGTCGCCGGCGTCCTCGGCGACCCCGAGTGCCTCATCGAGCAGCGCGACGCGCTCCGTCGGTGCCGCTCGCTCGGCACGCAACACGAGGCTGCGGGTGACGCATCGCAGGTCGCCGAGCCTGCGGAACCTGCCGACGAGCCCCTCGAGCTCGCCCGGCGAATCGGAGCCCAGCGTCGCCTGCACGAGCTGCGCATGGGCGAGTTCGTGCTCGTTTCCGATCGAGCGGGCGTAGTCGACGCATTCGCCGGCCCATTGCGCGGCACGATCGAGTTCGATGCCGGCCTCGGCCGCGGTGTGGGCCATCATGTACCGCGAGTTGTTGACGTGGACCACGTCGCCCGCGAGGGCGTAGCCGCGCATCGCCGCCTCGAACTCGGTGATCGCGAGGCGGGCGCTGTCGACAGTAGAGTCGCGCAGCGCGAGGCCCCGCATCTGGCGCACCGCGGCGAGATCCCACTCCGCGTGCTGCCTGACGGCGAGCCGCGCGGCCTCATCGAGGTGCTCGAGTGCCGAGTCGTGGCGCTCGGCGTACGCGTCGGCCAGGCCGGCGAGGTGGTGCGCGTCGAGCAGGTCGTGTTCGTCGGCGGCGAGCGCGAGGGCGCGCTGTGCGAGTTCACTCACGAGCGCGACATCCATGAATGCCAGTGCGGTGCCGATCGACAGCAACTGCGACGGGGAGGCGGCCGCGAGGAAGCCCTCGTCGTGCGCCGCCATCGCGAGCGTGCGGATGCTGTCGACGTCGGATCCGAACTGCTCGACGCCGATCGACAGCGAGTTCGCGAGCGAGACGGCAGCCGGATGCCGCGCCGCGAGCGCCCATCGCAGAGCGGCATTCACCTCGGGGCACAAGGTCTCCGACCGGTGCATCGCCTCGAGGCTGCTGTCGGTGCGGGCGGTCGCGACGAACACGAGCACACTCTCATCGAGGAACTCGGCGTGTTGTCGCAGCACCTCGTGGATGACCTCGGGGTCGGTGCGAGCGCGTACGAACTCGCGCGTGACCGCGAGCAGGCGGAAGCGCCGCGGGTGCCCGCCCGCGGGCACGAGCAGCGAGTGGTCGAGCAGGCGCAGCACGATCCCCTCGGCACCCGGGTGCGTCACCGCTGCCGCGAGGTCGACATCGAACGTGCGAGGCAGCGCGGCGAGTCGGCAGAGCACCTCGCGCTCCTCGTCGGTGAGCAGATCCCAGGTCCACTCGAACGCGGTCTCGAGCGTTCGGTGACGCCCATCGGGCACCGCACGATCGAGGGTCGCGAAGTCGCGCTCGAGGCGAGCGGCGAGCTCGGCGAGCGAGAGGTGTCTGGCGACGGCCGCGGCGAGCTCGATCGCGAGCGGGATCCCGTCGAGCCGCGCGCAGACCTCGGCGGCGAGCTCGACCTCCGCCGGCGACGCGGCTGACGCCGAGAGGCGCATCGGCGCGGCTTGGGTGCGGCCGGCGGCAGACAGCCGGTCGAGGAACATCGTCACCGCCGGACCGTCCCCGTCCCCGTCACCGTCGCTGACGGCGAGTGGCGCGAGCGGGAACACCGCCTCGCCGGGCTCGCCGATCGGCGTGCGCGAGGTGGTGAGGACCCGCAGCGTGGGTGCGGTCGCGTGTGCGCGCGCGACCACCTCGCCCACCGCGACGCCGACCCGGTCGACGTTGTCCAGCACCAGCAGGTAGGGGTGCGTGGCGAGGGCGAGCAACACCGACGACGTGATGTCCCTGCCGGGCGCAGCTTCGAGGTCGAGCACCCGAGCGATGCGGGCGATGACATCGCCGGGCTCGGCGTGCTCGAGTTCAACGACGACCGGAACCCGCTCGCCGGCGCTCGCGAACTCGAGTGCGAGCCGGGTCTTGCCGACCCCGCCTGGGCCCACGACGGTCACCCAGGGGTGGTCGTCGAGCAGGGCTCCGAGTGCGGCGAGGTCGGCGTCGCGACCGACGAACGCGTTGTGCGGAAGGCGAACGGATGCCGCTCGCTCGCGCCGCTCTCCGGCCGCTGCCACCAGCTCCGTCCGGCTCTCGGCGCCGAGCTTGCGTTTCAGGCTCGCGATGTGGCTCTCGACGGTGCGCACCGAGATGAACAACTCCGCGGCGATCTCGGGGTTGCTCAGTCGCCGCTCGACTGCGGCGAGGATGGCGCTCTCGCGGGGCGTCAGCGTGTCTTCACGGGTCGACACGGCGCTCAGTCTACGGCCGTACGCGCCGCACCGCACCGGTGCGGCATCCCTGCTCGGAGACTCCTGAAAACAAGGACGTCATTCGATGTCGTGAGACATGACACATCATTCGATGTGGAGCAGCGTCCTTGTTTTCAGGAGTCATGCAGGGGGAGTGCGTCACGGGGTCGCGGGGCGCGGCGGGGTGAGCGGACCCAGGCGGCGGGGGAGCAGGGCGCGGATGCCGCGGCGTAGGCGCCCGGCATCGGTCACACCGTCGCCGGCTGCAGCGGTCTCGGCCGCGCGCTCGGCGATCACTCGGCGGCGCTCGAGGTCGCGCAGCATGCGCTGCTCGGCCGCGCGATGCAGCTCGTGTGAAACATAGTCTTCGCTGAGGTACATGATGGTCTCTCTTCGGGGGAGCCCCGACCGTTCACCGCTTTCGGGCGGTGAACAGCAGGTATTCCCATTCCATGGCTTTGCGGGTGACGCCGAGGCCGTGCTCGACGGCGAGCGCCACGAGTGCCTCGTCGAGCGCCCGAACCTGGTCGGGGTCGTCTGCGATGCGGCTGTAGACCGCGATGGTGGGGCCGTAGTGGGCCTTGAAGTAGTCGCGGAACGCCTCGGGCGTCGCGAGGGCATCGATGGTAACGGTCTGGCGCTTCGCCTCGACCTCGTCGACACGATCGCCGAGCAGCGCGCGCACGTGCTGCTCGTCGCCCCAGAGCGGCGCCGGCTGCGCCCCTTCGGGCAGGGGCGGCGCGAACGGCTTCATGACCTTGAACATGCGGCCGATGAACCCGTCGGGCGTCCAGCTGATGAGTCCGATGCGTCCGCCCGGCGCCGCGACGCGCACGAGCTCGTCGGCGGCCTGCTCGTGGTGCGGCGCGAACATCACGCCCACGCACGAGAGCACGACGTCGAACGATGCGTCGGTGAACGGCAGCGCCTCGGCGTCCGCTTCGCGCCACTCGAGCTCGGCTCCGGCCTCGGTGGCGAGGCGCCGGCCGACGTCGAACAGCTCGGGGGTGAGATCGCTCGCGACCACCGTCGCGCCGTGCAGTGCCGCCGGAATGGCCACGTTCCCGCTCCCCGCCGCGACGTCGAGCACTCGCTCGCCCGGCTGCACCGCCGTCGCTGCGACGAGGCGCGGCCCGAGCCGCCAGATGAGCTCGCTCGCGAGTCGCGGGTAGTCGCCCGAGGCCCACATCGCGCGGTGCTTCTGTTTGAGCGCGCGGTCGGCGTCGGTCTGCGTGGCGGAAATTGTGGTGGCGTCGGTCATCGGTCGTCTCCTTATGAGTGAGAAGCACGCATGATTCGGATGCTTCGTCGCTCAGCGTGCGCGCATGCCGTGGTCGCGACATCCGTGCAGCACACGGAGATCTGGTCAGGGGTACCCCCGACACGACGGCGGCATCCACCAGATCGCGAGCATGTCGGGCTCGGTCGCGAGCGGCTGCACGGCGGCGCTCACGATCGGAGTGTGAGCGACAGGGCGACTCGGCTACGCGTCGATGTCGATACCGGTCACGGGCGTGCCCGCGCGGTCGTACGAGAGCAGCACCGCGCCCTTCGGGAACGCCCGGGGCGGCGCTGCGAGCGTGAACGCCGCCGGCACCCCGCTCGCGAAGAGCCGCTTGCCCTCGCCGAACGCGATCGGATACACGAACAGGTTCAGCCGGTCGACGAGGTCGTAGGTCAGCAGCGACTTCACGAGGTCGCCGCTGCCGATCACCCGCGTCGTGCCGAACCGCTGCTTCAGCGCCGCGACCTCGGTCGACGCATCGGTGAGCACCGTCGTGCCCCGCCACGTCGGTTCGAACGGCGTGTGCGAGACCACGAACTTCGGCACCTCGTTGAACTTCTTCGCGATCGGTACATCGGCCGGCGCATTCGGCCAATACCCTGCGAAGATGTCGTACGTCTTTCGGCCGAGCAGCAGCGCTTCGAGGGTGTCGATGCCCGCGCCGATCGCCTCGCCGCTCTCGTCGTCGAAATACGGCGCCTGCCAGCCGCCGAACTCGAAGCCGTTCTCAGTGTCTTCATTCGGACCACCGGGCCCCTGGTAGACCCCGTCGAGGGTGACGAACAGGTCGGCGACGATCGTGCCCATGAGGTGCTCCTTCTGCTCGGGGTCAGGCGCCGATGGCGGCCTCGACCTCGGATTCGGTTGCGGCGGCGTAGCGGGCGTCGACGAGGATCGGCAGGTGATCGGATGACCCACGCGGAAGGGTCTCGACGCGTTCGATGTCGAAGCCGACCGAGGTCGCGAGGTCGAAGTGCCCGCGGAAGAACTTGTAGCGCGTGTACGTGCGGCTGTCGCTGAGGCTGAGCTCGTAACCGGCCTCGCGCACCTTCTCGGCCAGGTTGTCCTTGAACACCGGGTAGTTGTAGTCGCCGACCATGAGGATGGGAAGGCCCGGACCGATACCCTGCAACTCGGCGAGCGCCGCGTGGATCTGGTGCCGACGCAGCGAGTTGAGCGCCGTCAGCGGTGCGGCGTGGAACGAGGCGACGACGAACTCGCGATCGGCCTCGAGGTCGCGCAGGCGCACGCCGACGAGACGCTCGTGGGCGGGCCGCAGCAGGTGATCGTGCAGGGACTTCTTGAGCGCGAAGCTCTGCACCACCTCGAACTCGTAGCGGTCGGGCCGAAAGTACACGGCGAGCCCGAGCCGGTTGCCGGTCGTGGAGTGCGCCAGTTGCAGTCGGCCGACGTGCTCGGCGAGACCAGCGGTCTCGACCTCTTGCAAGCAGAGCACGTCGGGGGAGTACTGCTCGTCGAGCGCGGCGAGCTCAGCGATTGCCCGGTGCTTGCGGAGGTTGTAGCTGACGACCTTCATCGGATCCAGCCTACGCAGCCCGACGCCCGATGTGGTCGCGTTGACAGCGTGCTCCCGGATTACTCGGCGGGTCGTGGACTCACGGTTGCACGATGTTGAACCAGAGCGGGAAGTCGTCGAGGAGAGCGAAGAGATGCTCGACGGCACTCCGGTCGCCGTCGATCGAGAGATCCCCGGCGCTGACGAGGTCTTCGATGGGCCGCCCACTGAAAAGGGCCGCCGCCACCGCAGCCTTGGTCGAGGAGACGGTGGCGTCGGGTGCTGTCGCGGCCTTTCCCGCCGTGTAGACGAGTACGCCGTTCCGCAGCTCGAGCAGGTACTGGAGGGCCGAATCGCTCTCGTCGGTGATGATCCAGGCGATCGTCGCCGTGCGAGTGCCGGCCTTCGCCCCGTTCAGCTTGATGCCGGCGAAGTCGAAGATCATCTCGGTCGTCATGGCGGCGAAGACGTCGGCCGTGGCGAGTTCGATCCGACCGAGGTCGCGTACGCCATGGCGTAGCTCGAGGGCCGCCATGAGGTACTCATTGCGCCAGGTCGGGTTCTCGGCCTGGTATCCGAGCTGCTCGAGCGCGTCGGCCTGCAGCAGGGCCGCTTCGGTGTTGGCGGGGTCGGCGAACACGACATGCGTGAGCACCTCGGCCACCCATCGGTAGTCACCGGCCTCGAACGATGCCCGAGCCTTCTCGAGCACCGAATCGGCGCCGCCCATGAATTCGACGTAGCGCGGCCCGACCTCTGTCGGCGGAAGCGCATTCAGCCGAGCGGGGTGCGAGTCGTACCAGCCGAGATAGCGCTGATAGACGGCCTTGGCGTTGTGGCTGAGCGACCCGTAGTAGCCGTGGCTGTACCACTGCTCATCGAGTGCGGCGGGCAGTTCAAGCTGCTCGGCGATCTCGGTCGAGGTGAACCCGTGGTTCGCCAGGCGCAAAGACTCGTCATGGATGAACTTGTACAGGTCCCGCTGGTTCTCGAGGTACTCGCGGATGTCTGCGGTGCCCCAGCGGGGCCAGCCGTGCTGCCCGATGACCGCGTCGGTCTCGTCAGCGAAGAGTTGGATCGTCTCGTTGAGCGCTTTCCACCACGCGGCGGCGTCGCGGACCTGCGCGCCCCGGAGCGTATAGAGGTTGTGCATCAGGTGGTTGAGGTCTTCTGCAGCGCAGAGTACCCGTCGCTGCGGGAAGTGGATCAGGAACTCTGCCGGCGCTTCGGTGCCCGGGGCCATCTGGAACACCATCTCGACTCCGTCGATGGTGCGGGTTTCGCCGGTGCGCGTGATCAGGTCGGTGGGCGGAACGAGGGTCGCGCTGCCACCGTTGCCCAACGCGTTCGCGAGACCCGCGCTGATCTGCCCGCGCGGACCGGGCTGCAGCAGCGGGCCATACATGTACAGGGCACGGCGGGTCATCGCGGTGCCGGCGAAGACGTTCTCGGCGGCGGCTTCGTACAGGAATCCGTCGGGCGCGATCACGGGGATGTCCTCGGCGATGCCCTCGAGAATGGCGCGTGACCCGCTGAAGTGGTCGACGTGGCTGTGGGTGTAGATCAGCGCCTTCACGGGACGGTCGCCGCGGTGCGCACGGTAGAGGTCCATGGCCGCTCTCGCGGTCTCGGTGAAGCTCAGCGGGTCGATCACGATGATGCCCTCGTCGCCTTCGATGATCGTGAGATTCGCCAGATCGAGCCCCCGCAACTGGTAGACCCCCTCGACGACCTCGAACAACCCATGGTGCTGATTCACCTGCGCGTGTCGCCACAAGCTCGGGTGCACGGTGTCGGGCGACTCCTCCGATTCCGTGACGAAGTCGTGCGCTGAGAGATCCATGACCGGCGCACCATCGGCCCGGTGGATCACCGGATCGGCAAGATCGGCGATGAAGCCGCGGGCCGCGTCGTCATAGTCCCGCCGGTCGGCGAAGGGCAAGCTCGCCCGGGCTGCGGTGTTCGCCGCTTTCGTGTGGGCGGTCGCCGGCTTCGGCGTCAGTTCGCTGTCTTCGTGCACGTTGCTCTGATCCCCCTTCGGCCGCGTCTCGCGGTACGAGTTCAGCATGGCAGGACTGCGCCGTTCACGGAAAGAACCCCTCGGCGGCATGCGACGCACGGCCGTTCGACACGACCCGATCACGTTTCGGCGGGGCGCCCTGCACTGCCGCCGAGACGGACGTAGACTGCGGAAATGGAGGCCCCGGCCAGTACCACCCTGGTCGTCGTCGGAGTTGAGGCGACGAGTGCCATCCATGCGCTCGAGGGCTACGCCAACGTGCAGGCCGCCTCGCTGCACGACGCCACCGACGTGGAGGTGTCGCGATGGTCGGCCACCGCGGCCGCGCCCTACGTCGTACACGACCACGACCCGCTCGGGCACGTCGCGGCCGCGTGGGTCGAGTTCTTCGACGACCAGTCGACCTACGGGGTGCTCGAGCTCGAGATCGAGCGGGCGCTCGACGCGGCCGTGCGCCACGACTTCAGCGTGCCCGACTACTACGTGGTGATCCATCCCGAGGTGCTGCCGGTGACCTGGAAGCACTGGTGGCTGGGCGTGCTCTCGAGCGCATCGCCGAGCAGGGTCATCCCATGGCCGTCGGCAGACGACTCGCTCGCCGAGTTGTTGCGGCGCCTGCCGACGGCGCGCGCCTGGCCAGAGGTCGACGCGTGGCTGCCGAAGGTCAGGGGCGCGGTGCCCGACCGGGTCGGGCTGCCGGGCGCCGGCTGAGGCGCCAGCAGTCAACCGACCTCAGGCGCGGCGGCCCGCGCGGCCCGCGGGTCACGCCAGAGCACGACCGTCGCGACGAACAGAACGGCCAGCACCGCGATCGCGGTCGCGAGCAGGTTCCAATCTGCGGGTGCCGTGCCGCCCGAGAAGCTGAGCCCGACGACGACGGTCGCGCCGATGCAGCCGAGCGAGCGCGCCGTCTGGAACAGCCCCGCGGCCTGGCCGACGTGTTCGGGCGGCGCGGCGACATAGAGCGACTGGGTGATCGCGATGAGCACGACCCCGTAGGGGATTCCGACGGCGGCCATCAGCAGCAGCACCGTCGCCGGGCTCGTCGATGCGGCGAGCAGCTGCAGGGCGAACGCCGCCAACGCGAGCCCGATGCTGCCGGCGATGAGCGCGGTGCGGATGCCGCGTTTGTCGATCACGCGCTCGACCAGGGGGGCCAGGATGACCGTGAACGCGGCGAGCGGCAGCATCATCGCACCGACTGCGTCGGTGCGGTATCCCGCATGGTCTTCGAGGTACTGCGGCACGCCGAACAGCGCACTGTACAGCACGAGCGTCGCGAGGATGAACGTCGCGTACACCCGGATGAGCGCGACATTGGCGGCGAGCAGCCGCAGGTCGACGAACGGGTTGTCGTACGTCAGTTCGCGCCACGTGAACAGGCCGCCGGCGACGATCGCCACCGCGAGGAACCACCAGTTCGGAGCGGTCGTGAGCCCCAGCAGGAACAGGAGGAGCGTCACGACCGTGACGGCGAACCCGAGGATGCCCGGCAGATCGGACTCGGCCACGGTTCGCGCGAGGGGCACGTGCTCGCGCGGGCCGTCGTGTGGGGCGAGGATTCGCGTGGCGACGATCGCGATGATCGCGAGCGGCACGTTCACCCAGAAGATCCCCTCCCACCCGAATGCCGTGATCAGCAGCCCGCCGAGCACCGGGCCGACGGCCGCGGAACTCGTGTCGATGAGTTGAATGCGGCCGATCATCTTCGGCGCGCTCAGCCCCGTGATCGCGGCGACCGAGCGCATCATGGCGGCGGCGCTCGGAAAGGTGGTGGCGGTTCCGATCGCGAGCAGCACGCGCACGCCGACGAGCCATTCGAATGTCGTCGCGAATGGACCGAGCGCCCCGGCCACTCCGACGATCACGAGGCCGATCGTGAACACGCGCCGCGGTCCGTAACGATCGGCGAGGCGGCCCATCACGGGCTGCAGCACCGACGAGGTGAGGTAGAACGCCGTGATCACCCACGTGACCGTGGTGACGTCGACCGAGAACTCGCGGCGCAGCGTCGAGAGGGCGACGGCGATCATGCCCGAGTTCAGGGCGCTGAGCGTGGTGCCGGTGCAGAGGGCGACGATCGTCCAGTCGGAGCGGGCGCGACCCGGGGCGGACGAACCCGCGCGAGGGTGCGACATCCGCTGCCTCCTGCCCGTGTCGACGGACGGCTCGCTGCGAGCCTTTCGCGAGACGAAGCCGGGTGTCAAGTATTCGGAACGGCAGTTCGCTCGGCGTACGACTTCAGCGCACGGAGCATCCGCTCGCTCTCGCGTGCGTAGCGCCCGACGATGGTCCAGCGCACGAACTTGAGCCGTCGCGGGATGCCGAGCTCGACGGTTCGCATCACGCGCACGCCGGTCGCGGTCGCAGCGAACGACATGCTCACGGTGCTCGCGATCGTGCCGAGACTGCGCGGGCGCAGGGTCATCGGCTGCTCGAACGCGACCACGTCGGGCCGGGCGAGGGCGATCACCACGCCGTGCCGCACGCCGGCGCGGCTGTGCTCGACATAGGTGGTACCCACAGCGACGGGTGGCGGCGAGATCTCGCTCGTGCCCTCGTAATCGCCGGCCGACGGCAACCAGCGGCGGTAGTCATGCAGATCGACGATGAGGTCGAACACCACCTCGGGGGAGGCAGTGATGTCGATCTGTCGTTCGATCTTCGTCATGGCTCCAGCCTGCCACCGGCCGCGGCCCGGGCGTAGCGCTCGGAGTAGATGCGCAGCAGTTCGCGCAACTCGGCCGGCGACTCGACGGTGAAGTCCATGTTCAGCATGCCGATGTACGCGGCGACCGTGTCGAGGCTGTCGGCGCCAGTCACGAGCACCGACGTGCGGTCGTCGACGGACTCGACCACGCCCACCGCCGGGTTGATGCGATCGAGCACGGCCTCGGCGGGGGCGTCGATGCGCAGCCGCGCGTGAACGTTCCAGCCGCTCGCGGCGATCGAGCGCATCGCGAAGACCGTGTAGTCGCCGCCCGGCACCGGCAGGGGCGAGAACCGGCGACGGGTGGGTATCTTCGGCTCGATCCAGTCGGCGCGCACTGTGACCCACTCACCTGACTCGGGCTCCCGGGCGACGAGGTACCAGCGGCGTTGCCAGCTCAGCAGTCGGTATGGCTCGACGAGCCGGGCGGTTCCGCGGTCGACGAATCGGAACCACTCGACGTCGTGGATCGCCGTCGCGATCGCCGTGAGCACCTGAGGGTCGACCTCGGGGTCGGGCGCGTCGGTGCCGACGTTCTCGGGCGCTCGGTCGACGGTGTTCGTGAGCGCGTCGACGGTCGGGCGGAGGTGCGCCGGCAGTACCTGCTCGAGCTTCGCCAGCGCGCGGGCGCTCGAGAGCTCGGTGCCGGCGATCCCCGTCGCGGCCCGCAGGCCGACGGCCACGGCGACCGCCTCCTCGTCGTCGAGCAGCAGCGGCGGCAGCTTGCCGCCTGCGCCCAACCGATAGCCGCCGGCGGCGCCGCGAGTGGCGTCGACGGGATAGTCGAGCTCGCGCAGGCGGTCGATGTCGTTGCGGATCGTGCGGGTCGAGACGCCGAGTCGCTCGGCGAGCTCAGCGCCCGTCCAGTCGGGTCGCGCCTGCAGCAGGGAGAGCATCGCGAGCAGTCGCGCAGCGGTGTCGGACATGGCGTCAATTCTGCCGTCGGCAGGTGCCAGCCGGCAGAAACTCGTGGATGCGGCTCGGCTGCGCTCGGTCTGGAAGCGGCGCATCGCGAGAGGGATACTCGAACCGAGGGTCGGGTTCCAATCCGATCGACCGGTCGGCGACGAACCCCACTCAGGCGGCCGCTCCGACCGCCGGTGAATCAGGAGGTTCTCATGCGTACTCGCTCTCTCGCCGTCGCCGCCGTACTCGGCATCGTCGGCAGCATCGCCCTGGCCACGCCCGCCGTCGCCGCCGAGGGAAGCAACTGTTGGGGCGTCGTCTCGTCGCAGGCGGCTCGCTCCGATGGCGGGCTCGGCGCCCACGCCAGCTCGTTCGACGAACCGCGCCTCGGCATCGGCAATGTCGCGCGACTCTTCAACGTCGAGGGGCCCGGCGGACTCGGCACATTGCTCGCCTCGATCGACGGGAACGACGCGACCCACTGCTGACCCTGCTCGTCGAGTCGACAGGGCGCGCCGCCGCAGTCGGGCGCGCCCTGTTCGGTTCGTCGTGCGGTGGGGGGGTCGAGAGATCTGGAGACAGAAGGAATCGCATGCGCAATGAGGAGCTGAACGTTCCTAATTGCCCCGTACCGTCGAAGACATGACGAACACCACCGCAACCAGCACCGACATCCGCCCCTTCCGCGTCGAGGCGTCCCAGGCAGACCTCGACGACCTCATGCAGCGACTCGCCCGCACCCGGCTGCCTCAGCCCGCGCCCGGCGACGACTGGTCGTACGGCACCCCGAACGCATACCTGCGCGAGGCCGTCGAGACCTGGCGCACGACCTACGACTGGCGCGCCGAAGAGGCCCGCATCAACGCCGTGCCCCACTTCATCACCGAGATCGACGGCCAGCCCATCCACTTCATCCACGTGCGCTCGCCGCACCCCGGCGCCACCCCGCTGATCCTGGCGCACACCTACCCCGGGTCATCCGTCGACTACCTCGACATGATCGGCCCGCTCACCGACCCGGTCGCGTTCGGCGGGCGCGCCGAAGAAGCGTTCGACGTCGTCGTTCCGGATGCCCCGGGCTACGGTTTCTCGCAGCCGGTCGCCGAGGCGGGCTGGGCGACGCCCCGGGTCGCTCGTGCGTACGACGAGCTGATGCACCGGCTCGGTTATTCGGAGTACGGCATCCACGGCTCCGACAACGGTGCGCTCGTCGCCCGCGAGCTCGGACTGCAGAACCCCGAGGGCTTCCTCGGCCTGCACGTGCTGCAACTCTTCTCGTTCCCGTCGGGCGACCCGGCAGAGTTCGAGCACCTCGAACCCCAGGACTACGCGGGACTCGAGCACATGCAGTGGTTCCAGTCGGTCGGCGGCTACAACACCATGAACGCCTCGCGGCCGCAGACGGTCGCCGTCGGCCTCAGCGACTCGCCGGTGGCCCTGCTCGCCTACAGTGAGCTGTTCAACTCGTTCGGCAACGGCACCGCGCTCGTGCCGCTCGAGAAGATCCTCACCGAGGTGAGCGTGAACTGGTTCGCGAACGCCGCCGCGGGCATGAGCCGCAGCTACTTCGAGAACGCACGGGCTGATGCCGCGTCTGAGGAGACTGGGCCGCAGGTGAACGGCGCGCCGACCGGGGTCGCGGTCTTCAAGGACGACTTCCAGACGATCAAGGTGTTCGCCGAGCGCGACAACTCCAACATCGTGCACTGGAGCCGGTTCGACGAGGGCGGTCACTACGCCGCACTCGAAGTGCCCGACGCCGTCGTCGGCGACATTCGCGCGTTCTTCGCCGGGCTGCGCGGCTGATCGCCCGCCTGTCGAGACGCGACCGGATGCCGCGGGCGATCGCCCGCGGCATCGAGCGAACCGGGGTACCGGCACTGATGCCGTGGCCGTAGCATCGGCGGCATGGACACACCAGCCGGCCCTCACGTCCTCCGCGCGGGTGAGGGCGACGTCACCGGCGAGCCAGGACTGCTCGACCGATACCTCCTCGAGAGCGCGGCCTCCGGCGGCCGCATCGCGCTCGTGGAGCACGTGCTGGCCCCGAAATCGTTGGCTGCCCCGATTCACCGGCACAGCCGAGAAGACGAGTACACGTTCGTTCTGGCGGGCACGCTCGGGGTGATCGAGGAGGGAATCGAGATCACGGCATCGCCGGGTGATCTCGTCACCAAGCTGCGCGCTCGGTGGCACACCTTCTGGAACGCGGGCGATGACGAGCTCCGCGTGCTCGAGATCATCGTGCCCGGCGGCATCGAAGCGATGTTCCGCCGACTCGCCGAACCCGGCGGCGAGTACTCTCCCGACACGCTTCCCGCCCTCGCGGCCGCGTACGGCGCCGAGGTGGACTTCGAGGCGACGATGCCGCTGGTCGAGCGGCACGGGCTGGTGTTCTAGCCGGGATATCGGTCTACGCCGTCTGCTTCACCGAGATAGATACCCAGAAGAGGTCAGTTGGGCTCGGCGGTGCCGCCGTCGGTTGGCTCGCGTCATCGGCTCAGTCCGACGCAAGCGCCCTCGCGCGGATGGTCAGCACGACGAACTCCGCAGGCTTCATCGGCGCGAAGCCGACCACGACGCGCACGTCGCCGCCGTCCCCGCCGCCGTCGCCGCGCTGTGTCACGGTGTCGCGATCGCACTTCACGAAGTAGGCGTCGCGAGCCGTGTGCCCCTGAAAGGCGCCCGCCCGGAACAACTTGTGCAGGAACTCCCCGACCGACTCGCGGATCTCGCGCCACAGCCGTTCGTCGTTCGGTTCGAACTGCGTCCACTGCAGGCCGCGCTCGATGCTCTCCTCAAGAAACAAGGCGGTGCGCCGCACCGGCACGTACTTCCACTCGCTCGCCGCGACGTCGGCGCCGGCGAGGGTGCGGGCGCCCCAGACGACCGGGCCACGTCGGCCCGGGAAGGTGCGCAGCGTGCTGACCCCGGCGCTGTTGAGGGCGTGCGCGGTTCGCTCGTCGAGGTCGAACTCGAGGGCGTCGGCGCCGCGCACGTCCGCGTCGAGCCCGGCCGGGGCAGACCACACGCCGTCGGCCGCATCGGTGCGGGCGACGACCCCGGCGACCGCTCCGGCCGGCGAGAACACGTCGGCCGCGCCGCCCTGCGCGGGGTCGGACCGGCGGAGCCGTGGCAGGTAGAGCGCGGCGTTCGCGCTCGCGGTGCCCACCGCCGACTCCAGCCCCCCTGCGAGCGCCGCCTCGATCGCGGTCACATCGGTCCACGATGGCGGTGGATCGACGAGCAGCATCGCCCGTCGTCGCTCGCAGAAGGTGGCCGCCTCGGCGACGGTGGCTCGGGCGTCTTCGCGGCCGGCGCACTCGGCCGGCAGCACCAGCAGGTTGACGAGGTCGACGTCGTCGAGTGCCACGAGGCCGGCGCGTACCCCCGCTGTGCCCGCGTCGTCGACCCCTACCACCACCGCGGTCGCGCCGCCGTTCTCGAAGAAGCTTCGCAGGGCGCCGCCCAGCCGATGAGCTTGCAGGCCGTCGAAGATCGCGTCCTCGTCGGTGCCCCAACCGTCGAACCTGGCCGGCGAGTCGAGTGGTCCGCCCGGAACGAGCCCCACGAACGCGGCGGTCGACGTTCCGACACTCCCGATCGGTCGTGTCATGAGCTTCCCCCTGCCTCTCGGGTCTGCGCCGGCATCGACTCAGCCGGCATCGACTCAGCCGGCATCGACGCAGTTCTCGTCGGTTCACCCGCGTCGACGCCGGCGAACTCCGCGAGCCGGCTGATGCCGGCCTTCGTGTGGGCCTGCAGGCGATCGAGTGTGTCGCCCATCTTCGCCGACCCGGCCAGTTCGGGCGGGATGCGTGCCGGATTGATCGCGACCTGTGACGCCCACGCCGCAATGTCGGGCTCGGATCCGAACGACCTCGCGCTCCGTGCGCCCATGACGGTCATGCGAGCCCACGAGGCCATCGAGTCGGGGTACGGCGACGGCGGGCACAGTCGGTTCTTCTCCTGGTCGTCATCGCGAGTCGCCTCGACGTACCCGGCGAGCGCCGCACCGAAGCACGGGAATCCGGCCCGGATCGGCTGGAGGGTGATCGCCTTCGAACCCCAGATGGGCACGAGTGGCCGGTACTGCAGGCCTTCGGCCGCGCAGTGCACCACGATCGCGTCGTCGGCGATCGTGACCGATCCGGTCGCGAACTCGATCCTTCCCCGATCGACCCGCATGATGTGCCCATGTCGCTCGACGCGCCCGATCGTGCGCAGCGCCTCGAGTTCCCACGCGGCAAGGGTGGGAGTCTTCGCCATCGTCGGCAACACCGACCGGTCGATGCGCAGCATGACGCCGGCATCCTCGAGACGCAGAAACACGTCATCCAGCGACGCACACGCCTCGGCCGCCTGCATGATGTCGGCGATCATTCCGAGGAAGATCACCGGATCGGGCTGGACAACGGCTCGATTGAGCATCCACGGATCGCGGGGACGCACCCAGCAGATCGCGTCGGGATGTACGCCGCGCGACAGCAGCCAGACGCACGCGTCGGTCGCGGTCTTGCCCGCGCCGACGACGACGTACTGGCTCGGCACCTCGTCGACGTGCACGAGGTCGTTGACCGGGATCACGCGGGCGTCGTCGGCGACATCGAACGGGGGCGGCTTCTCGGCCGCGATCGCGGGAGCGAGGTAGTGGGCATCGACGATGCGGCACCTCTCGGGCACGGTGAATGATTCGCCCGAGATGCGTGAGACGAAGGTGCCATCGCCGAGGTGCTCGCAGGCCGCGAAGAACTCGACCCTGCCCGACTCGATCATTCGATCGGCCAATATGTGTTCGTAGTACGCGCAGATCTCCGAACTCGTGGCTCGCTCCTGCAGCCCCGCCTCGGGTCCGTTGCGCTGCAGCCGGCCGCCGCCGAGCATGGTCGACGCAACACCGTAGAACGCCGAGGCCTGGTGCAGGCGCACGAACGGGTAGGCCCCGAGCCAGTGGCCGCCGACACCATGACGACGGTCGACCAGCGCCACGCGCACGTCGGCATGGTCGATGAGTGCATCGGTGAACGCCATCCCCATGGCGCCGGCGCCGACCACGAGATAGTCGGCATCGACCATGCGGGTCACGGAACCACTCAAGCACTGCAGCGCCTGCGGCGTCCAGCGGTTTTGCGAGGTGTCCTCACGAAATCGTGTGAGAATCAGCTACCATATGTGAAAGGCAGATTCATATATGAAAGTTGGCTCGAGATGTCCGAACTCCTCGAACGTGGTGCAGCCCGTATCACGTGGATCAGGTCACGGATGCCGCTGCTCGCCGCCGCGCGTCGGGAGTTCGCCGAGCGCCGGCCCTTCGCGGGCCATCGCGTCGGCATGTCGCTGCACGTCGAGCCGAAGACCGCCGTGCTGCTCGAGGTGCTCGCCGCGGGCGGCGCCGAGGTCGTGGCGACCGGCAACCACGGTTCCACGCAGGACGACATCGTCGCGTACCTGCGCGGGTCGGGTATGACGGTGTTCGGCCGGCGCGACGACACGCTCGCCGAGCACGAGGCGAACGTCGCAGCCGTCGTGGCGTCTCGACCAGACATTCTGCTCGACAACGGCGCTGATCTCGCGGCGGGCGTGATCGCAGGGGGCGCCGCGGGATCCGTGGTCGGCGGCACCGAAGAGACCACCAGCGGCGGCATCCGTCTGCGTACTGAACTCGCGGGGCGGGTGACGTTCCCGACGATCGTGATCAACGACAGCCCGCTCAAGGCCATCGGCGAGAACCGGCACGGCGTCGGCCAGTCGGTCGTCGAGAGCATCATGCGCATCACGAACCTGATGATCCCGGGCCGCCGGTTCGTCGTGGCGGGCTATGGGTGGTGCGGCCGGGGGATCGCGCAGTACCTTCGGGCATTCGGCGGGCGGGTGGCCGTCGCCGAGATCGACGAGATCAAGGCGTTCGAGGCCGCGCTCGACGGCTACCGGGTCGACGAGCTCGGCAACCTCGCCGAGTGGGGCGAGTTCTTCATCACCGCCACGGGGCATCGGGGCATCATCACCGAGGAGGTCTTCGAGCGCATGCCGAGCGGGGCGGTGCTTGCGAACGCCGGGCACTTCCCGTGGGAGATCGACACGGCTGCACTGTACGCCCGGGCCGCCGCCGTCACCGAACTCGACGCCGCGATCGAGCGCATCGACCTGCCCGACGGCCGCGAGCTCATCCTGCTCGCGGGCGGACGCATGGTGAACTTGGCCGGTCGCGAGCCGAAGGGCAACTCGCTCGAGGCGATGGACCTCGGGTTCCTCCTGCAGTCGCTCTCGCTCGAGCGCGTCGCGACGGCCGCCGACTCGCTCGCGCCCGGGCCGCAGCCGGTGCCCGACGACCTCGAGCGCGAGATCGCCCGCCGCTTCGTGCGCGCACTGGGCGCCGACCGCTGATGGCCTCCGCCCGCGCCGCCGACCGCGCCACCGACCGCGCCACCGACTACTCGGCGCCCGCGCTCGACAAGGCACTCGACATTCTCGAGCTGCTCGCAGGCGTCGCGGGCGGGCTCACCCAGACCGAGATCGCCGACGCGGTCGGCCGCAACGTCAGCCAGATCTACCGTGTGCTGGCCACGCTCGAGCGGCGCGGCTACCTCACCCGCGACGAGCGGTCGGGCCAGTACGTGCTGTCGATGGCGTTGTTCGACCTGGCGCATCGGCACCCCCCGCTGCGAGGACTCGTGCAGCTGGCGGCCGGCCCGATGCGGGCGCTCGCCGACGAGATTCGGCAGTCGTGCAACCTCAGCGTCGTCGACGCCGGTGCGGTGAGGGTCGTCGCGCAGGCGGAGTCGCCCGCCGACTTCGGCTACCACGTGCGGGTCGGCGCGCGCTTTCCGCTCGAGACCACGGCGACCGGGGCCGTGATGTCGGTGGGCACGGATGCCGCGACGGCGGCTCTCTCCGACGGCGAGGCCGCACAGCTCGCCGAGGGGTACCTCACTCGCGCCGACCGGCTTCAGGCGGGCATCACCGACGTGGTCGCCGCCGTCACGGGCCCCACCGGTGGCACGGTCGCCGCGCTGACGGTGCCCTACATCGGCACGTCCTACAGTGCGGTCGGCCTCGAAGATGTGGTGGCCGCCGCGAGGGCCACGGCTGCCGCGATCTCGGCTCGGCTCGGCGCACCCGCTACCCGATGACACCCGCGGCGAGCAGTTCGCGCAGGCCCTGCGTGAACCGCTCGCGACCGCCGTGCGCCGGATGGCGAACGTGCGGAACCGACAGGCCGGCTCGCGCGAGCGTGTCGCGCGACACGTTCCCGACGGCGACCACCGACCTGATCGAGAACAGATCCATCAGCGTTCGCCACGACCACGACCACTCCCGGGCTTCCGCCGACGAGGGCGTGCGGTTCGACCGCGGATCGCCCGGGCGGTGCGGATGCAGCGGGTACGCGCTCCACAGGACCGGCAGGAAGTCGAGCTCGACGAGCGCATTCCACATGACGGTCGCGGTCGGCTCGGCGGCGATGCCGGAGTCATCCGGAATCTCGTAGCCCTGTGCCGTGCCGAACAGGGCGAAACGCGGCACACCGCGCCGCAGGCGCGTCGTGTTCGTGAACGGCACGCCCGTGATCGCCATGCCGCGGTAGCCGGGGGCCTCGCCGACGAGCAGGGTCGTTGGGCGACGTTCGGCCAACTGCTCGAGGTATCGCGCGAGGTTGTTGCGGCGGATCGCGTTGTCGGGGCGGGTGTCGTCGAAGAAGTTGGTGCTGTTCGGGTCGGCCCGAGTTGCGGCGACCCGCTCGACGAAGGCGTCGATCGAGTCCGGCATCATGAGCCGCATCCTACGGCGACTCCGGTCAGGGCTGCGGGCGAGGCGGCGCGGTTGCGGCCGCAGCGTCGAGCACGCCGCGGGCGAGCATGGTCGAGCCCGCGACGGCTGCCGGCATCGTGACGATCGCCCCGAGCGGCACCAGGAAGCAGAGTTGGGTGGCGACGCCGAACCCGAGCATCTGCGCGCGGCTGCCGCGGAGGAGCGCGGAGCGATCGGCGGCCGAGATGCCGCGGGCGTCGAACGCCCGCGTCGTGAGTTCGCGGGCGAGCAGCCACCCCGACGCGATGACGCCGAGCACCGGTGCGGCGACCCCGCCGACGAGCGGGATGAAGCCCACCACCGCGACCCCGAGCGCGGCGACGATGCCGAGGGCGACGAGCCCCGCGGCATCCGCGACGCCCCTCCAGAACCCGGCGCCCTGCTCGGGCACCTCACCACCGAGGTCGAGTTCGACCGCGCGCCAGATGCGCTCGTAGAAGGGGTCGCCGACCGCGAGCGTGAGGGCAGTGAAGGTGATGGCCGCGAGCACGACCGAGCCGGTGAACGTGACGAACGCGATCGCATACCGCAGTGCGCCTGCCCAGAATTCGTCCCAGCCGTCGGCGAACGGTGTCGCCCACTCGACGATGCCGAGCAGGTTGATGCCGAGAGCGATGAGTGCGGCAGCCATGACCGCGAACACGATCGCCGCCGGCACAAGTCCGAGCGCCATCGCCCCGGGGCGTCGGCGCCAGAAGGCGAAGCCGCGAGCGAGCAGACCCACCCCCGAAGCGAACCGCCTGATCACCGCACCAGCCTAAGTCGCGTGCAGCGACGAGACGCCTCAGTCGGAGGCGCCGCTCAGAACATGCCGTTGGTGTGCGGCATCTGCTCGGGGATCGGGGCGACGATGTCCCAGTGCTCGACGATCTTCCCGTCTGCAACGCGGAACAGGTCCCAGTAGGCGACCGGCCCGCCGAAATCGCCCTCTGACAGCAGCAGCACGAAGTCGCCCTCGGCGACGACCCTGTGGATGGTGGTGTACACCAGGTTCTTGCCCTGCTCGGCCCACTTGGCGGCGGCAGCGCCGAAGCCGTCGAGCCCGTCTGCTGCCTCGGGATTGTGTTGGTGGTAGGTCTCGGTGGAGATGTAGTCGGTCAGCACCGAGTAATCGGCGCCCTTGAGCACTTTCTCAGCGAACTCGGTGACCAGGCTCCGGTTGGCTTCGGTCTTCTCCAGGTCGCTCGGAGCGGCAGGGCCGTCGGTTTGCGAGCGGCCCGAGGCCGTGCGCTCGACGACCGGTGTCAGCGCGTCCCAGTGCTCGGCCATCCGGTCGTCCGAGTCGACCCGGAAGAGGTCGAAGGCCACCATGGGCTCGGGTCCGAAGCCGTAGTAGGTGCCGTGCAGCGCCACCAGGTCGCCGTCCTCCAGGACGCGGACGCCGTCATACCGAAAGTCCTCAGGAAGTCCGGCCACGGCCTGGCGCAGCGCCTCTCGACCGCTCCCTGCCAAGTTGCTGTGCTGGCGATAGTCATCTGACCACCAGCGGTCAACAGCACTCAGGTCCCTGGCGCCGAACAGTTCGCCGCCGGCCGTGAGCACGACTTCCTTGGCGTCCATGCCGTCTCCCATCCCCCCAGAACGGCGGCAGCGTCTGCGCTGTCCAGCCATACTCTGCTCCTCTGGCCCGGCCGCCGCAAGACTCGTGCGCCCGGGTCGGCGCGCGGAGCATCCGTTCAGATCGCCTGCATAGGCTGGACGGTATGGTGCTCGCCCTCATCCGCCACGGACAGACCGACTGGAACCTCGCCGCCCGCATGCAGGGCCGCACCGACATCCCGCTCAACGACACCGGTCGTGCGCAGGCGCGTGCCGCGGCATCCGCGTTCGCCGCCGAACCGTGGCACGCGGTCGTGAGCTCGCCGCTCGGCCGCGCGCGCGAGACCGCCGCGATCCTCGCCGAGCACCTCGAAGCGCCGCTCGGCGCCGCCTACGACGAGCTCATCGAGCAGGAGTTCGGCGAGGCCGAGGGCACGCTCGTCGCCGACCTCGACACCCGGTGGCCCGACCGCGACTTCGCCGGCAAGGAGCCCGACCACCTGGTCGGCGAGCGCGGCATTCGCGGCCTCGAGCGCGTCGCCCGCGATCACGACGGCGAGCGTGTGCTCGTCGTCGCGCACGGCACGCTCATCCGCCACACGCTTGCGGCGATCAGCGGCCACGACCCGCGGCACTACCCGCGGCTCGACAACCTCTCGTGGTCGCACGTGCGGTCGAACCGGTCGACGGCGTCGACGGGTTCGATTCAGCCGACGGATGCCGCGTGGCGGGTGGTCACCGTCGCCGGCGTGCCCTTCGACGAGGTGCTCGGCGATCTCGAGCGCGCCGGGGAACTGCAGCCAGCGAGCTGACTCGGCGCACCCGGCATGCGCTCGCTGCTCGCCTCGCCTGCGCGTCGGCTCGCCTGCGCCTCGCCTCGCCTCGCCTCGCCTCGCCTGAGCGTCGCCTCGCCTCGCCTCGCCTCGCGTCGCGTCGCCTGAGCGTCGCCTCGCCTCGCCTCGCCTCGCCTCGCGTCGCCTGAGCGTCGCGTCGCCTCGCCTCGCCTCGCCTCGCGTCGCCTCGCCTGCGCGTCGCTGACCAAGCGACTCCTGAAAGCAAGGACGTCGATTCCCGCCGAACGCGCGTCCTTGTTTTCAGGAGTCCACCGGGTGTCCTCGATCGGTCGTGTGTGCCGGCTGACACAGACGCGACAGGGGTGAGGTCTCAGTCGCGCGCGTCGCGCCGCTGCGCCCGCTCGAGCCCGTCGAGCACGATGTCGAGGCCGAACTCGAACTCGAACTGGTCGTCGCACCAGCCGAGCGTCGAGTCGGCGTCGGTGTGCGCCACGACCGCGAGCATGTTCGCGAGATGCGGCACGTGCTCGGCGAGCTGCGCCAGGTCGCCGCCGCTCGAGGCATTGTCGTCGCCGAGCTCTTGCGTGAACCCGAACATGCGGCTGCCGAGGGCATGCATCGAGTGGTGGACGAGGTCGTACGAGAACCCGCCCGAGCGCAGGGTACCGACGACCGAGTCGACGTAGCGCGCCTGCGTGAGGCCGAGGTCGGCGCGCGTGTCCATGACGGCCGGGGCCCACGGATGCCGCAACATCACGCGGCGCGCCCCGAGGATGCGTGCGCGCAGCGAAGCCTTCCAGGCCGCGTCGGATTCAGGGACTTCGAAACCGCCGACGACCTGCTCGATCTCGCGGAACACCAGGTCGACGACCCCGTCGAGGATCGCCTCTTTGTTGGCCACGTGGTAGTAGAGCGACATCGCCTCGACGCCGAGATGCTCGGCGAGCCTGCGGATCGTGAGCGACGCGATGCCGCTCGTGTCGGCGAGCTCGAGGGCGGTCTGCAGCACGCGGTCGCGCGTGAGCGGCGTGCGGCGCGCGGCGCCCTGCTCGGCGATCGACGACATCGGCTGCCTCCCTCGGCTCAACGGTACAAGGCGGTGGCCCGCGGCCGGCCCGATCGGAGCGAATGTTCGAGAACCTCTCGACATCTGGGCGATCACGCGCTATCTTACAGTGTAAGACTTACAGCGTAAGGTAAGGGAAGGCAGTGATGGAGACCGAACGCCGAGCCGAGCAGCAGGGCATGCAGCCCGGCACGCGGATGCGTGCCGCCGTCGCCTACCGGTTCGGCGGCCCCGAGGCCGTTCGCATCGAGCAGCGGCCGACGACGAAGCCGAGGGCCGACGAGCTGCTCGTCCGCGTGCACGCCAGCACCGTGAGCATCGCCGACTACCGCATGCGCAGCCGCGACCTGCCCGACGGGCTCGGGTTCCTCGTGCCGATCTCGCTCGGCGTGTTCCGTCCGCGAAAGCCGATCCTCGGCATGGACGTCGCGGGCGTGGTCGTGGCCGTCGGGCACGAGGTCACAGGGTTCGCGCCCGGCGACGAGGTCATCGCGATGCCCGGTTCGATGTTCGGCGGCCACGCCGAGTACGCCCGGGTGCCGCAGTCGAAGGCGATCGCGCGCAAGCCCCGCAGCCTCGACATGCAGCAGTCGGTCGCCCTCGTGTTCGGCGGGCACACCGCGCTGTCGTTCCTCGACAGGGCCGGCGTGGGTCCTGGCGACGAAGTGCTCGTCAACGGAGCGTCGGGCGCGGTCGGCACCGCCGCCGTGCAGCTCGCGATGCAGCGCGGTGCGCGGGTCACCGCCGTGTGCGGCCCGCGCAACGTCGAGCTCGTGCGCTCGCTCGGCGCCGATCACGTCATCGACTACACGACCGACGACTTCACGAAGAACGGTGAGACCTACGACGCCGTCTTCGACTGCGTCGGCAACGCGCCGTTCGACCGGGTCGCCGACTCGATCAAGCCCGGCGGGGCGCTGCTGCTCGTGGTCACGAGCCTGCGCGGCATGCTGCGCGCCTCACGCGACAGCCGGCGCAGCGGCAAGCTCGTGACCTTCTCGGGCGCGCCCGTCACGCACGAACGGTTCGCCGAGCTGTCGCGGCTCGCCGATGCCGGCGCACTGCGGCCGGTCATCGACCGCACGTACGAGCTCGACGACGTCGTCGAGGCGCACCGCTACGTCGACACCGGCCACAAGACGGGCAGCGTCGTGCTGCGCATCGCGTAGCGCGCACCACGGTCGACGACGATCGGATGCCGCGAGCCGAAGCCCGCGGCATCCGTCATGCGTCGCGCTCGGAACGCGGGGTCAACCGCGCACCTTCACGTCGACCCACACGAGCCGGTGGTCGCTCGACGGGAACGGGAACGTGCCCGTCAGCGCCGACAGCGGGTCGGCCTGCACCGGCCAGAACACGCCGGCGCCGCGCACGCTGAGGTCCTTCGACGGCAGCACGTAATCGGCACGCAGGTTGCCTGGCGCCGGGTTGTCGTTGAAGTCGGCGGTGTCGGTCGACGGGTCGCCCCGGTGCGTGAGATTCGCCCCGGCCTGCAGCACCGATGCCTCGGCAGCGCCGGCAGACATCGGCTGCGGGTCGGTGATGCGCGGGTGGTCGAGCAGCTGGTCGATCGCCGCCGCGACTGAATCGCCGTCGAGTGGGTCGGCGTTCTGGTCGCCGAGGATGACGAATGATTCGCCCGGCTCGAGGCCGCCCGTGGCTCCCGCGTCGTCGGTGATGTACCGCGCTGTCGTGCCGGGCGTGACGTAGTCGGCCCAGAAGCGGATCTCGTCGTGGTTGCGCTTGCCGTTGCGGTCTTCGGCGCCGTCGAACGTGGGCGGCGTCGGGTGCGAGACGAGCGCGTGCACGGTGCGGCCGTTCACGTCGATCGGCACGTCCCAGTGCGACTTGCTCGAGAGTCGGAACACGTCGAGCTCTTCGGCCGAGTACCAGTCGGCCGGAGCTGCCGTGTTCGGGTCATCGGGCAGCAGCGCGCCCGGCATGTCCTTCCAGAGGAACTTCTGGAAGGTGCGCACCGCGTCGGTGTCGATCGGGTACTTCGAGAGCACGGCCATGCCGAACTGGCCCGGGAACGCCCCGAATCCGAACGCGTCGTCGCCGTACCCGGGCTGGCCGACGGTGTCGGCGACCACGCCGTTGTTGTTGAGGTCGAAGCCGCTCGCGATGCCGGTGTTCGACTCTGCGACGTAGGCGTAGGGATACACGACCGGGTCGGCGCCGCCCTGCGACAGCTCGAGGTAGTTCTCTCGGAACAGGTCGGCCGCGACGCCGCCCTCGACGAAGTCGAACTCGTTGAGCAGCACGACGTCGGGGTTCACCCGCTGGATGATCTCGGCGACGGTCTTCGCCTGGGCGTTCGTCGTGGTGCTGAGGTCGGTGACGAGCTGGCCCTCGGCGTTGCGGTTGAGCGACAGGTTGTAGGTCGCGACGCGCAGCTCGGTGGTGCCGGCGCCCGCCGGCGGTGCGGCCATCGCGCCACCCGCGCCGACCGTGGCGGCGGCCAGCACGCCGACCGCGGTGGCGGTCAGTGCGGTGGTGATGCGGTGTTTCGGGGACATGCGCTCTCCTTCGTGAGGCGGCTGCTTCACCTGACACGGTAGGCCTCACGAGTGACGAGCGGAAGAACCTCAGGTGAGCGGATGCCGCGACACGGCGTCGTCCGCGAAGTCGCCGGCACCGGCCACCTCGTCGAGGGCGCCCGTGAGGTCGGCGTACAGGTCGTCGACATGCTCGAGCCCGACCGAGAGACGCACGAGCCCCTCGGGGATGGTCGGCGCCTCGGCCGGCCAGCGCCGGCGGCGCTCGAAGGTCGACTCGACGCCGCCGAGGCTCGTTGCGTGGATCCACAGCCGGGTGCGACCGACGAGCGCCTCGGCCGGGGCCGCGCCGCCGCGCACCACGATCGAGATGATCGCGCCGAAGCCGGGGTAGCGCACCTCGTCGAGCGCCGGGTGGCCCGCGAGCCGTGCGACGAGTTCGGCAGCCGTGGCCTGCGCGCGCTCCATGCGCACGGGCAGGGTGCGCAGGCCGCGCAGCGCGAGGAACGCCTCGAGCGCCGACGGGATGGCACCGCCGAGCGAGCGTCGGGCCGTGATCGCGTCGACGTGGGCCGGGTCGGCGGCGATCACCGCACCCATGAGCACATCGCTGTGACCCGAGATGTACTTCGTCGCCGAGTGCACGACGATGTCGACGCCGTCGGTGAGGGGCTGCTGCAGCAGGGGCGTCGCGAAGGTGTTGTCGACGGCGACGAGCGCGCCGTGGGCGTGCGCGGCCGCGGTCAGTGTGGGGATGTCGGCGACCTCGAGTGCCGGGTTCGTGGGCGACTCGAACCAGAGCATCGCGGCACCCTCGCACGCGGCGGCCACCGCGGCCGTGTCGGTGATGTCGACGTACTCCACGGTGATGCGGCCGGCGGACGCCCGGTCGTCGAGCTGCATCACGGTGCCGGTGTACGAGTGCCGGGGCGCCACCACCCGGCGGCCGGTGGGCACGAGATCGAGCACGGCCGACACCGCCGCGATGCCCGACGCGAACGCGACGCACCGCCCGCCCTCGAGCGCGCCGAGCGTGTCTTCGAACGCGGTCCACGAGGGGTTGCCGTAACGCCCGTACACGTGCTCGCCGCCGGCGACGTACGTCGAGGCGAGGTGCACCGGCACGTTCAGGGGCTCATCGGGCGCGTGTGCCGGTCGCCCGGCGACGATCGCCACGGTCTCGGGCCGCAGCGCGGGGGCGGGGGTCGTGGGGTCGGTCATGGCGGGTCCTTCGAAAGGCTCGCGGCACGGGACATCCGTTCGCCTCGTCAGGATACGCGGCACGACGAAGGACGCGGGGCGTGCCCCCGCACCCGGCCACCTGCGCCGAGTCACCCGAACGTGTCGTGTCATGCACGATCACGCGACGATTCGGGGTGACTCGAGCAGGGATTGCGGCGCCCGGCTGGGCTCGTGCGCGGAAGTCGCGACTACCCTTGGGGGTATGAGCCGCACCGTCTGGACCGTCATCGGCGTCATCGTCGCCGTGATCATCGCCTGGTTCATCGTCGATGTGCTGTTCAGCCTGCTCTGGTTCATCGGCAAGCTCGCGATCGTGGCCGTGGTCGCCCTGATCGTCTTCTTCGTGCTGCGTTCGGCGGTGGGGCGCTCGCGATCGCAGGGCTCGATCGAACGGTGAAGCGCCATGGTCACCGAGTTCGAGGTCGAGCGGGCGGGCGGGGTGCTGCACGCCTACGATTCCGGGTCGGATGCCTCGGGGCCGTTCACCCTCGTCTGGCACCACGGCTCCCCGCAGACGGGCGCGCCGCTCGACCCGGTGCTGAGCGCGGCCGCGGCGCGGGGCATCCGCGTCGTCTCGTATGGCCGGCCGAGCTACGGAGGGTCCACGGCACGACCCGGTCGTGACGTGGCCTCGGCGGCCGCCGATGTCGTGGCGATCGCCGATGCGCTCGGCCTCGACCGGCTCGCCATGATGGGCGCCTCGGGCGGTGGGCCGCACGCGCTCGCCGCGGCCGCGCTTGCGCCAGGGCGGGTCGTCGGCGTCGTCACTCTCGGCAGCCCTGCCCCGTTCACCGAGCGGTTCGACTGGTTCGGCGGCATGGCGGCGCCCGCCGCGCTGCGCTCCGCGCGTGAGGGGCGAGCGGCACGCGCCGCGTTCGCCGAGCACGATGAGTTCGACCCCGAGCAGTTCGTCGCCGCCGACTATGCGGCACTCGAGGGCGAGTGGGCGTCGCTCGGCGCCGATGTGGCGCGTTCCGAGGCCTTCGGCCCGGGCGGCCTCGTCGACGACGACGTCGCCCTTGCCGCGCCATGGGGGTTCGAGCTGGGCGACGTTCGCGCGCCCGTGCTCGTGGTGCAGGGAGCTGACGACCGGGTGATCCCGCCGGCACACGGCGAGTGGCTGGCGCGGTGGATTCCCGGTGCCGAGCTCTGGCTGCGCCCCTCCGACGGGCACATCTCGGTGCTCGACGCGATGCCCGAGGCACTCGACTGGTTGCTCGCGAAGCCTGGTGTGCGGGGTTGACGCGGGCCCCTCGACGTGCTCGCATGGCCGGGTGGGAACAGACCGGAACGTCGAAGCCCCTGCGCTGATCGACGATGAGCAGCTCGAGGAGTTCGAGCGCGATTTCGTGGCGCGCGTGCGCGGACGCGTGCTCGAGATCGGCGCCGGCGAGGGCGAGAACTTCGGCGCGTTCGACCCGAGCGTGCTGTGGATGGGGCTCGAACCCGACCGTGAGCGTCGCGCCGAGCTCGCGACTCGGGCCCGCGAGTGGGGGCACACCTCGGCACCGCTCGATGCGGTCGCCGAGTCGATTCCGCTGCCCGATGGCTCGGTCGACGCCGTCGTCGGCACCTACGTGCTCTGCTCAGTCACCGACCAGGCCGCCGCGCTCGCCGAGGTGCGCCGTGTGCTCGTTCCCGGCGGGCAGGCGGTGTTCATCGACCACGTCGTCGCCCCGCCGCGCACGCTGAAGCGCGCCATCCAGCGGGTGGCGACGCCGATCACCTCGCGGTGCTGCCACGGCTGCCATTGGGACCGCGACACCTTCGCCGCTCTCGCGGATGCGGGCTTCGAGCCGGCCGACGTACGCCGCGTGCGGGTGCGCTCGATGCCGTTCGGCCCCGTGCCGACCCTGCTGTTCGACGGGCGCGCACCCGGCGCGTGAGCCCGACGCGCCTCACCCGTCGAGCGCGTCGAGCGCGTCTCGCGCGTCGTCGGCTGCACGCCGCGCGGCCGTCGCAGCCCTGGCCGCGCGGTCGCGGTCGCGCGTGGCGGTGCGCAGCTCGCGCTCGACCTCGTCGAGTTCGTCTTCGGCTCGGCGCAGTTGCGCTTCGAGTTCGTCGCGGGCTGCGGTGCGCTCGTCGGTCGTGCGCTGCAGGTCGGCGACGCGTGCGTCGAGTTCGGTGAACTGCCCGGATGCCTCGTCGGCGAGTTGCTCGGCCTCTTCGGCCGCACGTGCCGCCCGCTCACGCGCCTGCGCGGCCTCCCTCGCGGCGCGCTCCTCGCGCGACTCGCGCGGCGCCTTCGGCTCGGCGTCACCACCGCGCGCCCCGCGGCCGGCGCCCGCTCGGCCGCGCCCGTCGCCGGCCCGACCGGAGCCTGTGCCCGAGCCCGGCACGTCCGTGCCGGCGCCTTCGACCTCGCCGGCGACCGCGCCCTTGAGATCGACCTCGAGGCCGACCGCCTCGAGTCCGCGCACGAGACGGCCGGTGCGCACCGCCGCCGTGGCGGCGACATCCGACATCGCAGCCTGCAGGGTCTGCCCGACCGCGTCGAGCGCGGGGCCGCGCACAGGGTTGCCGAGCTCGTCGGCGAGGTCGCCCGCCTCGCGCGCGATCGCCGCGACGAGCTGCCGGCGCTGTTTCGTGAGCTGTGCGAGCTGAGCGGCATCGAGGTGGTCCTGCGCGGCGCGAAGTTCGGCGCCGAGCTCGAGCACCTCGTCGAGCTCGGTGGGCCGGTGACGTACGAGCTGGTTGACGAGCCAGGCCGCGGGGGAGGGCCGCTTCAGGTCTTGGATGCGCGCGGCGAGATCGCGATCGTCGCCGCGCGCAGCTCGGCCGCGCTCGTTGCGCGCCGCGGTGAACTCGTCGGGGAGGAGGCCGTAGAGCTCCGCCGCGACCTCGGTGAGCGCATCGCCGGGCATGCGACCATCCTGTCGGATCGCGCACTCGCGCAGAAGGCCGCGGCGGTAAGGGCTCCTCTACGCGAATGCAGGAAGTTGCGGCGGACACGCAGGCCGGCGACTCCCGCGGGTCGGCGTGTCGTGCGGGTCTTCCTGCACCGGCGGGGACGTTGGCGGACGGACTGGGGTTCAACGGCGGCACGGCTATCGCGCACCGGCGCGACGCGGTCTAATGGGGGAATGCGACTCGTCGTGCTCACCGGTGCCGGCATCTCGGCCGAGAGCGGGGTGCCCACGTTCCGCGATGCGGGCGGACTCTGGGAGGGCCATCGTGTCGAAGACGTCGCGACGCCCGAGGCGTTCGCGCGCGACCCCGACACGGTGCAGCGCTTCTACGACGCACGCCGCCACGCCGTGGCGCTCACCGAGCCGAATCCCGCGCACGTCGCCCTCGCGCGACTCGAGGCCGAGCTCGGCGATGACCTGCTGGTCGTCACGCAGAACATCGACGACCTGCACGAGCGCGCCGGCTCGCACAGGGTCGTGCACATGCACGGCGAGCTCGGGTCGGCGCTCTGCGCCGCGTGCGGTGCGCGCTCGCCGGTGCGGGCGAACCTCATCGAGCGGCCCGAGTGCCCTGCATGCGGCGAGCGGATGCTCCGCCCCGATGTCGTGTGGTTCGGCGAGGTGCCCTACGAGCTCGACCACATCGACGAGGCCCTGCTCGCGTGCGACGAGTTCGCCGCCATCGGCACCTCGGGCGCGGTGTACCCCGCCGCGGGGTTCGTCATGGTCGCGGTCGAGCACGGTGCCCGCACGATCGAACTCAACCTGGCCGCGAGCGAGATCACGCCGCTCTTCGACGAGGTGCGGCACGGCCCGGCCGGCATCGTCGTGCCCGAATGGGTCGACGAGCTGCTCGCCGCCGGGTGATCGGGGCGTGGGCTCGCGGCGCACCGGCTCAGCCGAGCCCGAGGCGACCGAGCAGGGCATCGAGCACCGGGCGCTGCCCCTTGGCGAGCAACTCGCGCGCCTCGTCGAGTGCGACCCAGCGGGCGTCGTCGACCTCGGGGAACGACTCGCGCCGACCTGAGCGCGGCGGCCACTCGAGCTCGAAGAGGTTGCTCTCGACGCCGTCGATCTCGAAGTCCGGCGCGGCCCCTGCGAAGACGTGCACGCGCTTACCGCTCGAGTACCGGAACCCCCCGAGGTCGAGGAGCTCGACATCGGGAGCCGGGGCGCCGATCTCCTCGGCGAACTCGCGGCGCGCCGCCGCGAGCGGATCCTCGGAGTCGGCGGCGTACTCGCCTTTCGGGATCGTCCAGGCGCCCTCGTGCTTGGCCGTCCAGAACGGGCCGCCCATGTGCGCGATGAACACCTCGAGGTCAGGGGCACCGCGGTGGAGGAGGATCCCGGCACTCGTCACCGGCATCGCATGCCGCCCTGCTGCGGCGCGCGCGCCCGATAGCGTGGAGGAGCACACGCGACACGCGCACCGTCTGCGAAGGAGTCAGCCATGGCACGCATCGTACTCATCGGGGGTCACGGCAAGGTCGCGCTGCGGCTCGAACGCCTGCTCGCCGACCGCGGCGACGAGGTCGAGTCCCTGATCCGCAATCCCGACCACGCGGCCGACGTCGCCGCGGCAGGGGCGAACCCGGTGGTGGCCGACATCGAGACGCTCGACGTCGACGGGCTCGCCGGGCTGTTCAGCGGACGCGACGCGATCGTCTGGTCGGCCGGAGCCGGCGGTGGCAACCCCGCGCGCACCCGGGCGGTCGACCGCGACGCCGCGATCCGCAGCATGACCGCCGCCGAGCAGGCCGGCGTGCGCCGTTACGTGATGGTGTCGTACTTCGACTCGCCCGACCACTCGGTTCCCGAGACGCACTCGTTCCACGCCTATGCCGAGGCGAAGGCCGCGGCCGACGAGCACCTCGCGACCACGGCGCTCGAGTGGACGATCCTCGGGCCGAGCTCGCTCACGCTCGATGAGCCGACGGGAATGATCGACACCGGGGCATCCGAAAGTCGCAGCGTCAGCCGCGCCGATGTGGCCGCCGTCGCCGCGGCGGTGCTGCAGAATCCCGCGACCATCGGGCGAACGATCCGCTTCAATTCGGGCGACACGCCGATCGCCGTCGCGATCGGCTGAGGCGCGGGCGCGCGGCAGGTCAGCGCTCGGGCGGGCGGCGCACGAGCGCCCAGCCCGCGGCGACGAACAGCACACCGCCGACCACGCCGATCAGTCCGAGGATCGACCAGAGCACCATTTCGGTTGTCACCGCACACCTCCACGTCAGTGGTCTCATTCTGCACCGGCCGCGGGCGGCAGGCCAGCGCGAGTGCCGGATCACCTCAGGGCGTTGACGGCGTCGCGCTCGCCGAGCACGCTGGAGGCATGACGAACAACGAAGACCTCGAACGTGATCGTCGACCGAAGCCCCATCCGGGCAACCACACCGTGCCCGCGACCGATCGCCAGGTCGACGGCGAGATCGAGCGCGGCGACGACGTGAACGACCTCGACGCCGACAACGCCGTCGAAGACGACATGATCGAGACCGTCGACCCCGACAACGCCCCGGCGTAGCGACCCTCGGGCAGACGCATGCCGCGGGGAGGGCCCGCTGCAGGTGGCCGGCAGGCGTGTTAGGTGAGGCACGCCTCAGCAAAAAGTCTTCGTGATCTGCGCAAACTGTCCCGCATTGACCTGCCGGATCGGCGCGCCCGGGGCTACCATCCAGATACACGTACGGTCGAAACCGCTTCTGGAGGTCACCATGAGCATGACGCTCGACGATCTGCCCGCTGTTGCCGAGTGTTCGGTGGCCGGATGCTCCTACAACGACCATTCCCACTGCCACGCGGCAGCCGTCACCATCGCCGGCACGGCCGACCACGCAGAATGCGCGACCTTCATCCCGCTGAGCAGCAAGGGCGGGCTCGACAAGGTGCTCACGCACGTGGGCGCATGCCAGCGCGGCGAGTGCATCCACAACTCGAACCTCGAATGCACGGCCGCCTCGGTGCGCATCGGCCCCGGCGCCGACAGTGCCGACTGCCTCACCTACGAGGTGAGCTGAACCGTACGGCGTTCGCCGACGTTCGCCGACGTTCGCCGATGTTCGCTGATCGGCGCTGACAGCGAACGCGCTCGACGCCGCCGGCGGCGTCGGTAGAGTCGAGCCATGTCCGAGGTGTCTGCGATCGACGGGTCCGAGTGGGCGTTATGGGCCGACTACGTGCTCGTGCATCGCGAACTCTCTCGTGAGCTCGATCGTCGGCTGATGAGCGATGCCGGCATCTCGCAGGGCGACTACACCGTGATGCTCACCCTGTTCCAGGCCGAAGATCGGCGGCTGCGCCCGGGCGTGCTGGCCGAGGCGATCGGGTGGGAGAAGAGCCGCCTCTCGCACCAGCTCACGCGCATGGCGGCGCGCGGACTCGTCGAGCGGGTCGACTGCGACACCGATGCGCGGGGCTCGCTCATCGTCCTCACGCCTGACGGGCGTCGTGCGCTGCTCGGTGCGATGCGCGATCACGCATCGGCGATCCGCACCCACTTCCTCGATGTGCTCACCGCCGACGAGAAGGCGGCGATCGCGAGCGGCTCGGCGCGGCTGCGCGAGCGGCTGCGCATGCACCGCGACCACGACCAGCGCGAAGCCGCCGCCAGCTGAACTCCGGCGCACCGAGCCGTCGTTCTGCTCTGAGCGGATCGACCTTTCGGGAGGGTCGCCCCGCGGTTAGCCTCTCGTCATGGGTGACGTCGTCGAATTCTCGCGCAGGCCCGGCTCGCGCAGGCCCGGCTCGCGCACGCCCGGCTCGCGCACGCCGAAGGCGCTCTGGCGCGACGTGCTCGGAGAGGTGCTGCGCGCAGAGCGCCGCGATCAGGAGCGCATCCTCACCGAAGTCGCCGCGACGGCGGGCGTCTCGCCGCAGTACCTCTCCGAGATCGAGCGCGGCCGAAAGGAGCCGTCGAGCGAGATCCTCGGCTCGGTCGCCGACGCGCTCGGCCTCGATCTCTTCGAGGTCGTGCACCGCGTGGGCGAGCGGCTCGGCGACCGCCGTGCCGCCGAGCGACGCGAGGCCGAGCGACGTGAACGGCTCGCGGTCGAGACGTCGCTCGCGTTCCGGCTCGACGCCGGGTCGCGGCATCCGCGCGTGGTGTTCGAATCGGATGTCGCGGGCGCGAGCCGTCCCGCCGACACGTTCTTGCTGGCTGCCTGAGCGCTCGCAACACGGCGGCCGTGCCGGCATCGGCGCGATCAGGCTGTGGGAGCCTGCGCAATGCGTACGGTGTTGCCCGACGGGTCGCGGAAGGCGCAGTCGCGCGGGCCGTAGCCCTGGTCCATGGGCTCTTGCAACACTTCGGCGCCCCACGCGCGCACGCGCTCGAAGGCCGCGTCGACGTCGTCGGAGCGGAACACGAACAGGGGCAGCGAGCCCTTGGTGAGCAGCTCTTGCAGGGCGTCGCCGTCGGCCTGCGAACGGCCGGCATGGGGCACCGAGAGCACGAGGCCGAGGCCGGGCTGCGCGTCGCTGCCGAGCGTGACCCAGCGGAATTCGCCCGAGGCCACGTCGTTCTGCACCTCGAGCCCGAGCGCGTCGCGGTAGAAGGGAATCGACTCGTCGACGTCGTTGACGGTGATGTTCAGGTACTGGAGTGCGATGGTCATGGCGACGACGCTACGCCGCCGCCCCTGCGGTTGCTTCTCGATTCCTGCTCGATCGGTTTCGGGCCGGGCGCGTCTGCATCTTCGCGACGAACGGCGGCATCGCCTCGACCGCGTCGTGCTTGCGCCGGCGGTAGGCCGTGGGCGACTCGCCCACGATCTCGGTGAACCGCGAACTGAACGAGCCGAGCGAGGTACAGCCGACGGTCATGCATGCGTCGGTGACGCTCTCCCCGACCCGCAGCAACGCCATGGCACGTTCGATGCGGCGCGTCATGAGGTAGCTGTAGGGAGTCTCGCCGTAGGCCGCACGGAACTGTCGCGAGAAATGGGCCGGCGACATGAGCGCCTTCGCGGCCATGGTCGGCACGTCGAGCGGCCTCGCGTACTCGCGATCGATGAGGTCGCGGGCGCGGCGCAGGTGGGCGAGCGTCTCGAGCTCCTGCGGGGTCATGCTTCGACGGTAGCACCGGGCGCCGACCTCGTGCCTGCGTTCGAGATCACGCCTGCGCCGTGAGCACGTGGTCGGCGAGCCCGTAGGCGACGGCCGCCTCGGCGGGCAGGATCAGGTCGCGGTCGGTGTCGTGGCGCAGCGCCTCGACCGAGCGTCCCGTGTCGGCAGCCAGCGCAGCTTCGAGCTCGGCGCGCACCCGCACGACCTCGTCGGCGTGGATGATGAGGTCGGGAACGGTGCCGCGGCCCTGGGTCGACGGCTGGTGCAGCGTCACCGTGCTGTGCGGCAGCATCGCGCGCTGCCCCCTGGCTCCGCCCGCCAGCAGCACGGCGGCCGGCCCGCCGGCCTGCCCGACGCACGTGGTCGCGACATCCGGCCTGATGTGCGCCATGGTGTCGTAGACCGCGAGGGCCGCGCCCGGCGACCCGCCGGGGGAGTTCAGGTACAGGCTGATCGGCGTCTCGCTCGATTCCGACGCGAGGTGCAGGAACTGCGCGATGAGCACGTTCGCGACGCCGTCGTCGATCTCGGTGCCGAGGTAGACGATGCGCTCCGACAGCAGGCGGCTGTAGACGTCGAGTGAGCGCTCGTTGTTGCCGCGCTTCTCGACGACGTAGGGGATCGTGTAACCAGTCATGCCGGCACCCGCAATCCTGCAGCCGCGTGCGCGGGGCTCGGGTAGAGCTCGTCGAACTCGTCGACGACGCGGTCGATGAAGCCGTAGTCGACGGCCTGCCCGGCGGTGTACCAGCGGTCGCGCAGCGAATCCTGCGTGATGCGCTCGATCGGCTGGCCCGTGAGTTCGGCGGTGATGCCGAGCACGACATCGCGCGTGTACCGCAGGTCGTCGGCCTGCAACTCGACGTCGACCGCGGTGCCGCCGATGCCCGCAGAGCCCTGGTGCATGAGCACGCGGGCGTGCGGCAGCGCGAGCCGCTTGCCGGGCGTGCCCGCGGTCAGCAGGAACTGCCCGGCGCTCGCCGCCCAGCCGATCGCGACGGTCGCGACGTCGTTCGGGATGGCCCGCATCACGTCCATGATCGCGAGCATGGCGGGCACCGAACCGCCCGGTGAGTTGATGAAGAAGCGGATGTCCCGGCGCGGGTCGTCGGCCGCGAGCGTGAGCAGCTGCGCGATGAGGCGGTTGCCGCCCGCCTGGTCGAGCTCGTCGCCGAGCACGATCACGCGCTCATGGAAGAGCCGTCGGGTGAGTTCGGCGTCGATCGGGTGGATCGGTGGGGTCTCGTGATCGGTCATGACCCCAGCCTGCGCGCGCCGCAGCGCCCGCAGGCCCGATGCCGCTCACGGCAGCACTGCCCAGAGCAGCGCGGGTCAGCCGGCGTGGGCGAGGATCGGGCCCTCGCTGAACTGGCACGAGGTCGCGGTGAGGCGCGAGTCGGGGTCGAGCCTCGTGAGCACGGCGCCTGCGATCGCATAGAGCTGCTCGAGCTGCTCCTGCGTGAGTGCGTCGAGCACCGTCTCGCGCACGGTGGCGACATGCCCGGGGGCGGCGTCGGCGATGAGTTGCATGCCGGCCTCGGTGATCGTGGCGTTCGTCGCCCGGCGGTCTTCGGGACACGGGTACCGCTCGATGAGCCCGCGCTCTTCAAGCCGGCGCGCGACGTGCGAGAGTCGCGGCAGCGTCGCGTTCGTGCGCGAGGCGAGCTCGGTCATGCGCATCGTGCGGTCGGGGGCGTCGGCGATCGCCATGAGCGCGCCGTACTCGAAGTGGGTGAGCCCGGCGTCGCGCAGCAACTGCGCGTCGAGGGCACCCGGCAGCAGTTCTGCGAGCGCGACGAGGCGCACCCAGGCGGCGGATTCCTCGGTGTTGAGCCACTTCGTTTCACTCGTCATGCGGCAAGTCTACCGCAATAGTTGACGCGACAACCGAAGTGCGGTACAGTAATAGTTGTCGGAACAAGTAATCGCATCGAAATCCGATGCGGAGAGGAAGACATGACGACGGTCAGCATCATCGGAAACGGCAACATGGGCTCTGCGATCGGCGGCATCGTCGCGGCGGCAGGCCACACGGTCGAGTACATCACCCGCGACACCGCAGACATCAACGGCGAGATCGTCGTGCTCGCCGTGGCGCACCCCTCGGTCGCCGAGATCCTCGAGCAGCGCGGCGAGCAGCTCGCCGGCAAGATCGTCGTCGACATCACCAACCCCCTGAACTTCGAGACCTTCGACTCGCTCGTCGCCCCCGCCGACGGCTCGAAGGCCGGCGAGATCGCCGCCGCCCTGCCGAACTCGCGCGTGCTCAAGGCCTTCAACACGAACTTCGCCGCGACCCTCGCGTCGAAGCAGGTCGGCAGCAACCCCACCACGGTGCTCGTCGCCGGTGACGACGTCGACGCCAAGAACACGCTCATCGACATCGTGCGCGCCGGTGGCGTCGCCGCCGTCGATGCCGGTTCGCTCAAGCGCGCCCGCGAGCTCGAGGCCGTCGGCTTCCTGCAGCTCACCCTCGCCGTGCAGGAGAAGATCCAGTGGACGGGTGGCTTCGCGGTCGCCGCGTAACCCCTCAGGCCGTGCCGCGCAGGTACTTCAACTGCGCACGAACGGATGCCTCGGCTGCGAATCGCACCGAGGCATCCGCGTCTGCGTAGACGGCGTCGGTGACCTGCGCGGTCGTGGCGTCGTCGCCGAGCCGGCGCAGCGCCGCGCGCACCTGGTCGAGCCGCTCGGCGCGATGCGCCAGGTACGCGTCGCAGATCGCCGCGAGGTCGGGCAGCACCGGTCCGTGCCCGGTGAGGGCCACGACCGGGCCGTGCGTGCCGAGGGCGCGCAGCCGCTCGAGTGAGTCGAGGTAGGGGCCGAGGGCTCCGTCGGGGTCGGAGATGATCGTCGTGCCGCGGCCGAGGATCGTGTCGCCCGTGAGCACCGAGCCGTGCGCAGCGTCGGCGGCGCCGAGCGGCGCATCGCCGGGCAGCGCGAAGCACACCGAGTCGGCCGTGTGACCGGGCGTCGCCACGACCTCGATGGCGAGCCCGGCAGCCTCGATGCGCTCACCGTCGACGAGCGGTTCGCCCCCGATGCAGAGCGCGGCGTCGATCGCGCGCACCGGGGCATCCGTCATTCGCGCGAATTCGGCGAGCGACTCGGTGTGATCGATGTGGTTGTGCGTGACGAGCACGAGCTCGACGCGCCCGAAGCCCGCCAGACGAGCGAGGTGCCCGGCGTCGGACGGGCCCGGGTCGACGACGACGACGACGCTCGGCGAACCCGGCGCGCGCAGTACGAAGGAGTTCGTGCCGTCGAGCGTCATGGGGCCGGGGTTCGGCGCGAGCATCACCCGCGCGAGGGTCGTTGCCTGCACGCCGGGAAGCTCGGACTCGCTCATGCCCGCAGTGTATCCGTCGCCCGTGCGCTGACGTCGTGCCGGGCCTAGGCTGAACTGCATGGCCGACAATGCACCGCCCCCGTCGAACGACGGCGCGGGCTGGGCCGCGACGGTCGTACTGCTGCGCGACGGCGAGCGCGGCGTCGAGGTGCTGCTGGCCGAGCGGCCCAGTGGCCGGGGCTCGTTCGCCGGCGCGTGGGTCTTCCCGGGCGGCGTGGTCGAGCGAGCGGATGTCGCGGGCGACGGTATCGGCGGCATCGAGGCCGCCCGCCGGGCGGCCGTGCGCGAGACCCGCGAAGAGGTCGGCCTCGAGGTCGACATCGACGAGCTCGTGCCGATCGCGGTATGGACTCCGCCGAAGGGCGCCCCGAAGCCGCTCACCACGACGTTCTTCGCCGTGCGCGTGCCCGACGGCGAGCTCGTGCTCGCACCCGATGAGGTCGTCTCGGCCGAGTGGGTGCGGCCGGCCGACGCGCTCGAACGTCATGCCGGCGGCACCATGACGCTGTGGCCGCCCACCTGGGTCACCTTGCACGGCTTGACGCATGCGACATCCGTCGATGAGGTGCTCACCGAGTACTCCGGCCGGGGCGTGCACGATTACCGCGCGCGCCGCGACGAGGCCCGCCGCCTCGTGATCTGGCAGGAGGACGCCGAGTACGACCCGGCGGCCGCGCCGCAGGGCGATGCCGGCCCTCGCCACCGACTCGTGATGGACTCACTGCCGTGGGTCTATCTCAACGCGTACTGATCCGTGGTTGACGTCACGGTCGTCGGCAGCGGGCCCAATGGGCTCGTCGCTGCCGTCATCGCGGCCCGCGCCGGGCTCAGCGTGCGCGTGCTCGAGGCCGCGCCGACGATCGGCGGAGGAGTTCGCACCGCCGAGCTCACTCTGCCGGGGTTCCGCCACGATGTGTGCTCGGCGGTGCATCCGGCCGGGCTCGCATCGCCGGTGTTCCGAAAGCTCGGCTTGTTCGACGGGCCGCACGCCCCCGAGTGGATCGTGCCCGAGGCGTCGTACGCGCACCCGCTGCCCGGCGGACGGGCGGGCATCGCGTGGCGCGACCTCGACCGCACGGTCGAGGGACTCGGCGCCGACGGTCCCGCGTGGCGGCGCCTCATCGCCCCGCTGCTCGCACGTCAGCGCGGCGTCGTCGACTTCACCGGCGGGCAGCTGCTGCGGGTGCCGCGCGACCCGATCGCGGCGCTCCGGTTCGGGCTGCGGGCACTCGAGCAGGGCTCGGGTGCGTGGAACACGCGGTTCTCGGGCGACGTCGCCCCCGCGCTCTTCACCGGCGTCGCAGCACATGCAGCTGGTGGCATGCCCTCGCTCGCCTCGGCCGGCGCGGCGCTGTTGCTCGCGATGCACGCGCACGGCGTCGGCTGGGGGTTCCCGAAGGGCGGATCCCAGGCGATCGCCGACGCGCTCGCCGCCGAGCTCGTCGAGCGGGGCGTCGAGATCGTGACCGATTCCCCGGTCGACGCGCTCGGCGCCGTGACCGCCGACTCCCGGGCGGTGCTGCTCGACACCTCGCCCGACCTGCTGCTGACGGCCGACCTGCCGCCGCGCTACGAGCGCGCCCTGCGCGGCTACCGCTACGGATCGGGCGTCGCGAAGGTCGACTTCGCATTGACCGACCCGGTGCCCTGGGCGAACCCTTCCGTCGCGCTCGCGCCGACCGTGCACGTCGGCGGCAGCCGCCGCGAGATGGCCGCCGCCGAGAACGCCGTCGCTCGTGGCCTGCAGCCCGGGCTGAACCCCCGCATCGCGGGCGGCGGAGCCCCGCGGCATCCGTATGTGCTCGTCACCCAGCCGAGCGTCGTCGACCCGACCCGCGCACCCGCCGGCAGGCACGTGCTCTGGGCGTACACGCACGTGCCCGCCGGGTCGAGGCAAGATGCGACCGAGGCGGTGACCGCCGCGATCGAGCGCTTCGCGCCGGGGTTCCGCGACGTGGTGCTCGCCTCGGCGGCGAGCTCGGCCGCAGAGATCGGGGCGTACAACCGCAACTACGTCGGCGGCGACATCTACGCCGGCGCGCTCTCGATGACGCAGCTCGTGAAGCGCCCCGTGGTGTCGACGGCGCCGTGGCGCACTCCCGTCGAGGGCGTGTACCTCTGCTCGAGCGCGACGCCGCCCGGCCCGGCCGTGCACGGCATGAACGGGTGGTGGGCGGCCAAGCTCGCGCTCCGCGAGCGCTTCGGCATCGACTGACCGCTAGCGCTCGCCCCCGCTCTGCGTGACGACCTTTTGCCGGTCAACGGGCGATCGCCAGTGCACGTCACCTGATGAAAGGTCGTCACGTGGGGCGAATGCGGGTGTCGCGGCATCCGATCGTGTAGCATATCTGCATATGAATGCAGATACGAAGGTATGCGGACGCTCGCCCGACGGCGAGTACGTCGAGCTCGCCGTCGAGGTGTTCTCGATGCTCGCCGACGCCACGCGTATTCGCATCATCCTCGCCCTGCGCGACCACGGCGAGCTCTCGGTGAACCTGCTCGCCGACCTCGTCGACAAGGCGCCGGCCGCCGTGTCGCAGCACCTCGCGAAACTTCGGCTCGCACGCATCGTCGCCACGCGGCACGAGGGCACGAAGGTCTTCTATCGCCTCGAGAACGAGCACGCGCGCCAGCTCGTGGCCGACGCGATCTTCCAGGCCGAGCACTCGCTCGGGGGCATCCCGCGGCATCACCACGCCGACGCGGCCTCGCCCGGTGCGGTCGGCACTGCCGCGGCGGTTGACCAGATCGCAAGCGAGGCACGATCATGAGACCTGCGCGCGTGAACGCGCGTGAACCGCACGCTCACGAGCACCAGCACGCTCGGGCGGGTGAGCACGACCACGCCGTGCACGACCACCCCCGCGAGCACGCCCACCCCAGCGGCATCCGCGGTTTCGTGCACGAGGTCTTCATGCCGCACACGCACGATGCCGCCGACTCGGTCGACGACGCGCTCGAGGCGAGTGCGCAGGGCGTGCGCGCGCTGAAGGTGAGCCTGCTCGTGCTACTCGCCACGACCATGCTGCAGTTCGCGATCGTGTTCATCAGCAACTCGGTGGCACTGCTGGCCGACACGGTGCACAACTTCTCCGACGCGCTCACCGCCGGGCCGCTGTGGATCGCGTTCGTGCTCGCCAGGAGAGCGCCCTCGCGCCGCTACCCCTACGGGTACGGCCGTGCCGAAGACCTCGCGGGTCTCTTCATCGTCCTCGTGGTCGGGGTGTCGGCGATCGTCGCGGCGTGGCAGTCGATCGACCGGCTGCTGAATCCCCAACCGCTGGCAAACCTCGGTTGGCTCGTGGCCGCGGGCGTCGTCGGGTTCCTCGGCAACGAGGCCGTCGCGATCTACCGCATCCGGGTGGGGCGCCGCATCGGCTCGGCGGCGCTCGTCGCCGACGGCGTGCATGCGCGCACCGACGGGTTCACCTCGCTCGCAGTGGTGGTCGGCGCGTTCGGGGCGATGCTCGGCTTTCCGCTCGCCGACCCGATCGTGGGCCTCGTGATCGCGGCGGCGATCATCGTGCTGCTGTGGGGCACCACCAGGAATGTCGGTCGCCGCCTGATGGACGGCATCGAGCCCGAGTTGCTCGACAAGGCCGAGCAGGCGCTCGCCGACGGTGCGGGCGTCGCCGGCGTCGGCACGGTCCGGTTGCGGTGGATCGGACACCGGCTGAGCAGCGAAGCCGTCGTGCTGATGGATCACGATGCACCAGCCCACGGGCTCGGCACGGCCGCCGACGACGCCGAGGCACGCCTGCGCAACGCGCTTCCGAAGCTCGACGTCGTCACGGTGCAGGTTCGTCACGCGGCGAGGCAGGCATCGGCGTAGCCTGAGCGCGTGGATCGGGTCGGCTCTCGTTCATCGCATTCCTGCCGGCAGCCGACCGGTTCGAGGAGGTCGATGATGACGCATCCGAATGCGGAACTCGCGCGAAGCGAGATGAAGGCCGCTCTTCGAGGCGATCTCGAGGGCATGCTCGAGCACTACACCGACGACGTCGTGCTCCACTATCCGGGCCGGAACGCCCTGTCGGGCATTCACCGTGGCAAGGACGGGATCCGGAAGTGGGTGGCCAAGATCGACGAACTGCTGGGCGAAGGTGGGTCGTTCACGCGTTCGCTGCACGACATCGTGGCGAACGACGACTACGCGATCCAGCTCGTGTCGGTCGAGGCGCGACGGGGCGACGGACGGTCTGCCAGCTGGGACGCGGCAGCGGTGATGCGCGTGCACAACGGGAAGTTCAGCGACATCCGGCTCGACATCTTCGACCCGTACGCCGTCGACGAGCTGTTCGCGTAGCCGGCGCGCCCGCCTGGGCTGCGCGAGAGCGGGGTCTCGATACGCGTCCTCCTTCGTCGGGCGCTACTCGACCGGCGGGGCTGCCCGCTGCGCGGGCCACTCGACCGGCGGGGGACACCGGCAGTAGCGTGAGGGCGTGGACTGGACCTCCTGGTTCGACGCGCACGACTACGAGATCGCGCGGCAGATCGTGCAGCGCGGGGTGGGGGCGCTCGCGTTCATCGCGTTCCTGTCGACGCTGAACCAGTTCCGTCCGCTGCTCGGCGAGCACGGGCTGCTGCCGGTGCCCGAGCTGCTGCGGCGCGCGTCGCGACTGCGCGGGCCGACCGTGTTCCGGTGGGGCTACACCGATCGGCGGCTCGTCGCGCTCGCGATCGCCGGCATGGTGCTCGCGGCGTCGGTCGTCGTCGGCCTGCCGCAGCAGGGCCCTCCGTGGGTGCCGATGCTCGTGTTCCTCGCGCTCTGGATCGGCTACCTCTCGATCGTGAACGTCGGCCAGACGTTCTACGGGTTCGGCTGGGAGATGCTGCTGTGCGAGGCGCTGTTCACCGTGGCGTTCCTGGGGTCGAACGACCAGCCGCCGGCGATCACGATCGTCGTGGCGATCTGGTGGCTGGTGTTCCGCCTCGAGTTCGGCGCGGGCATGATCAAGATCCGCGGCGGGCGGGAGTGGCGCGACCTGACCGCGCTCACCTACCATCACGAGACGCAGCCGATGCCGAACCCGTTCAGCCGACAGGCTCACCTGCTGCCGAGGTGGTTCCACAAGGGTGAGGTGCTCGGCAACCACTTCGCCCAGCTCGTCGTGCCGTTCTTCCTCTTTGTGCCGGGTCCGGTCGGCTCGGCGGCCGCGACCATCGTGATCCTCACGCAGCTCTGGCTCATCGTCACGGGCAACTTCGCGTGGCTCAACTGGATCACCGTGGTGCTCGCAGCCTCAGCGATCTCCGACCCGGTCTGGCACGCCGTCATCCCCGCCATTCCGGCAGACCTCGGCACCGACACCACGACGACGCCGCTGTGGTGGGTCATCGTCGTGCTCGGGGCATCCGCCCTGATTCTCGTGCTCAGCTGGTGGCCGGTCCGCAACCTGTTCTCGCGACGTCAGCTCATGAACGCGAGCTTCAACCGGTACATGCTCGTGAACGCATATGGCGCGTTCGGCACCGTCACGAAGCGCCGCATCGAGATCGTCGTCGAGGGCACGCTCGACGTGTCGCCCGACGACGCCGACTGGCGGGAGTACGCGTTCAAGGGCAAGCCCGGTGACGTGCGCGCCCTGCCGAGGCAGTGGGCGCCGTATCACCTGCGGCTCGACTGGTTGATGTGGTTCCTGCCGCTCGGGCGCATGTGGGAACCGTGGTTCGAGACGCTGCTGAAGCGACTGCTCGAAGCGGATGCCCCGACGCTGAGGTTGCTCGCCCACGATCCGTTCGACGGGGTCGCGCCGACGTGGGTGCGGGCGTACGCCTACCACTACCGCTTCGCGACGCGCGCCGAGCGCCGCGCGACGGGAGACCGCTGGGTGCGCACCCTCGAGGGCGAGGTGATCGGGCCGGCGGCGCTGCGGTGAGCCTTCGTCGATCGAGTAGCGAGCGCAGCGGGCGTCTCGAGATCCGGTGAAACGTCGCAGGCTGCTGGGTCTCGATACGCGTCCTCCTTCGTCGGGCGCTACTCGACCGGCGCTACTCGACCGGCGCTGCTCGACCGGCGCTACTCGACCGGTGCTATTCGGCGACCGACGCGGGCTCGGCCTCGCGGTGCTCGATGTCGTCGACGTGTGCGGCGGGCATCGCGATCGCGGCCGCGATCGTGACGACGGCCGCGACCACGACCGAGAGGAACACCGCAGCCGACGCCGACTGGATCGCGACGGGGGAGTGCTCGCCGAGCCCCGACCGGGCGATCACGCCGTTCGCGACCGCCCCGAAGATCGCCACACCGACCGCGCTGCCCATCGAGCGCAGGAACATGTTCGCGCCGGTCACCACGCCGCGCTCGGCCCACGGCACCGACGACTGCGCGGCGATGAGGGTGGGCGAGGCGACGAGTCCGAGTCCGAGGCCCACGATGAAGCAGGCGATCGCGGTCGTCCAGACGTTCGGGGCGAACGACGCCGCGAGCAGTGCGGCCGCGCCCGACACGGTGATGGTCAGCCCGATGAGCGCCGTGCGGCGGAAGCCGATGCGCAGGAACAGCCGCCCCGAGTTCGAGGCCGCGATCGGCCAGCCCAGCGTGAGCGCGGCCACCGCGAGACCCGAGACGAGAGGAGAGGCATCCGCTGTCGCCTCGAGGAACGTCGGCACGTAGGAGGTCAGGCCGATGAGCACCGCGCCGACCCCGAGCGAGATCAGCGAGGTCGTGACGATGAGCCGCCGCGAGAACACCCAGAGTGGCAGCACCGGCTCGGCGGCCCGGCGCTCGATGAAGACGAACGCGACGAGCAGCACGCCGCCGAGGCCGAACGCGGCGAGGCTCTGCCATGACAGCCAGGCCCATGCCTGCCCGCCCTCGAGCACGGCGAGGATCACGAGCGTGAGGCCGACCGTGAGCACCGATGCACCGGCGTAATCGATGCGGTGCTTCTCGCGCCCGACCGACTCGTGGTAGTTGCGCATCAGCATGAACGCGGCGATGAGGCAGAGCGGGATGTTGACGAAGAAGATCCACCGCCACGAGGCGAACTCGGCGAACACGCCGCCGAGGGTCGGCCCGACCACCGATGAGATCGCCCACACGCTCGCGATGTAGCCCTGCACCCGCGCACGCTCGCGCACGCTGTAGATGTCGCCGGTGATCGTGATCGACACCGGCAGCACGGCACCGGCACCGAGCCCTTGCACGGCGCGGAACACGATGAGCGAGGTCATGTCCCACGCGAACCCGCAGAGCACCGATCCGACGAGGAACAACCCGATGCCGAAGAGCATGATCGGCTTGCGGCCGATGGTGTCGGCGAGCTTCGAGTACACCGGCACCGAGACGGCTTGCGCGAGCAGGTAGATCGAGAACAGCCATGGGAACTGGGCGAAGCCGCCGAGATCGTCGACGATCGACGGTACGGCTGTTGCGAGGATCGTCGAGTCGATCGCGATGAGCCCGGTCGCGAGCATCACCGCGATGAGCACGGGCCCGCGCTCCGACCGGAATCCGACGGCGGTGGTCTCGCTCACGTTCCTCCCCTTGTGACGCGCAGCTCGCACGCCCCCTTCAGCACAATCGCCGCGGCATCCGTTTCATTCCCGAGGGATGCCCCTGCCCCTGTGTAGCGTCTGCACCATGCGGATTCGAACGAAGCGGCCGGCGGCACCCGAGCCACCCCGCACCGAGGTCACGACCGATGGCGGGTCGCGCGCGCCCGAGGTGCGCATCCGCGCATTCCAGATCGGCTTCGTCGGTGCGCTGGGCGTGCTGCTCGCGATTCTGCTGGGCGGCATCGTGGGCCAGCTCGGCACGGTCATCCTCTACGTCGCGCTCGCGCTGTTCCTCGCGCTCGGCCTCGACCCGGTTGTCAGCTGGCTGCAGCGGCGCGGCATGCCGCGGTGGGTTGCGATTCTCATCGTCTTCGCTGCGGTCATCGGCCTCTTCGTCGGGCTGATCGCCACGATCGTGCCGATCGTCATCCGCGAGACGACGAACCTCATCCAGAACTGGGACGACATCGTCGCGTCGGCGCAGGGCAGCGATCTCGTCATCTGGCTGAATTCGATCATCGGCGACGATGCGATCGAAGAAGCGATCGCGTCGGCCGGGGACTGGCTCGCCGACCCGGCGAACCTCGGCGCCCTCGGCGGTGGTATCCTCGCCGTCGGTGCGGGCATCGCCGGTGGGTTCACGGGCGCCACGATCGTGCTCATCCTCACGTTGTACTTCCTCGCGTCGCTCGACTCGATGAAGCGCTACGCGGCGCGGTTCGTGCCGGCCAGCTCACGCGGCGGCTACCGAGACGTCTCAGAAGAGATCACCGGGTCGGTCGGTCGCTACGTCATCGGCCAGGTGAGCCTGGCCTCGGTCAACGGCGTGCTGAGCTTCATCTACCTGACGATCATCGGCGCGCCGGCCCCCATTCTGCTCGCCTTCATCGCGTTCCTGTTCTCGCTCGTGCCGCTCGTCGGAACGCTCACCGGCGCGGTGATCATCACCCTCGTCTCGCTTGCGGCATCGCCGGCCACCGCGATCGCCGCGGCCATCTACTACCTCATCTACATGCAGGTCGAGGCCTACGTGCTGAGTCCCCGCATCATGAGCCGCGCAGTCGCCGTGCCGGGTGCCCTGGTCGTGATCGCCGCGGTCGCGGGCGGCACGCTCGGGGGGGTGCTCGGCGCCCTCGTCGCGATCCCCGTGGCGGCGTCGCTCATCATCGTCATCGAGAAGGTGCTGTTCCCGCGGCAGGATTCCGTCTAGTCGGCGTGAGATGACCGATGCCGCGGCACTGCGCCGCGGCAGAGGTCATGTCGCTCGCGACTCAGGTGCGCATGATCGAGCCGCCCGCGCGAACCCGCGAGACCGCGTCGACCGTGGCCGCCAAGATCAGCACGCCGCCCGTGACGACGAGGTTCACGCCTGCCGGCAGGTTGAGCAGGCCGAGGCCGTTCGTGATCACCGCGATGACGAGCGCGCCGATCGCCGCGTGCAGCAGGCGACCGCGTCCGCCGAAGAGGCTGACGCCGCCGACCACCGCGGCGGCGACGCCCGAGAGCACGATCTCGCGACCAGCGGCGGCGTCGACCGCGCCGACCTTGCTGATCGAGAAGAGGCCCGACACGACGGCGAGGGTCGAGCAGACGATGAATGCGCTCCAGCGCACCAGCATGACCTTGACGCCCGACCGGCGGGCGGCCTCGGCGTTGCCGCCGATCGCGTAGAGGTACCGGCCGAACCGGGTGCGGTCGAGCACGAAGGTGCCGATCCAGAGGATGACGAGCACGATCGGCACGACGATCGGCACACCTTCGACCACGCCGACCGACTGGCCGCGGTTGCGGCTGAGGATCGCGACCACGGCGCCGCCGATGACCGCGATGACGCCGAGCTTGATCCACACGAGCGCGATCGTGCGATTGGGTACCCCGGCGCGGGCGCGCCGTGCCCGATCCCAGAACGAGGTCGCCGCCGACACCGCGAGGATCACAGCGAGCATCAGCCAGCCGGCCCACACGGGCATGTTCTGGTTCTGGATGGCCTGGATCTCGTCGATCTGCACCCGGTAGAGCCCGCCGGCGCCGATGATCATGAGCGTGATGCCCTGATACCCGAGGAACAAGCCCAGGGTCACGACGAATGATGGGATGCCGACCCGCGCGACGAAGAACCCGATCAGCGCACCGGTGAGGATGCCGGCGGCGAACGCGACGGCCAGCGCGATCGGCCACGGCACGGCATGCACGTTCACGAGCACGATGAACAGCGCCATGGTCATGCCGCTGGTGACACCGGCCGACAGGTCGATCTCGCCGAGCAGCAGTACGAACACGAGCGCCATACCCAGCATGACCAACGTGGCGGCCTGCGTCAGCAGGTTCGCGAAGTTGCGCTCGGTGAGGAAGAACGGGCTGAGGAAGCTGAACAGGATCGTCAGGACGACGAAGCCGCCGACGGCCGGAAGCGCGCCCATGTCACCGCTTCGCACGCGTTGGAAGTAGGCGCGAACCTGATCGCCGACCGTGCCCTCTTGGCCGCTGCCGATCAGGTCGGGAGCGACATCGCTCGCCGAGGTGTCGGGCGCGGGGGCAACCGTGCCGGGCGGCGTCGGGTTCGCGTTCATGCGGTCACTCCCTGCTGGGTCTTGGTGCCCGTGATGTAACCGACGACATCGTCGCGCGACGTCTGCTTGGCGTCGAGGGAAGCGACCATCTGCCCGAGGTAGAGCACGTTGATGTGGTCGGCCACCTCGAACACGTCGGCGAGGTTGTGGCTGATGATGATCACCGCGACGCCCTGCTCGGCAAGCCGCGTGACGAGGTGCAGTACCTGCTCGGTCTGTGCGACGCCGAGCGCCGCGGTGGGCTCGTCGAGGATGACGACGCGGGCCTTCTTGAGCACCGCGCGAGCGATCGCGACCGTCTGCCGCTGACCGCCCGAGAGGCTCGCCACCTTCTGGCGCACCGACTTGACGGTGCGCACCGAGAGCGAGCGCAGCGTGTCGGACGCCTCCTTCTCCATGCGACCCTCGTCGAACGTGCCGAAGCCGGTCTCTTCGCGGCCGAGGAACATGTTCTGCACGATGTCGAGGTTGTCGCACAGCGCGAGGTCTTGGTAGACGACCTCGATGCCGAGTCGGGCCGCATCGCGCGGGGTGTGCAGGTTGATCGGCTCACCGTCGAAGCGAACCTCGCCGCCGTCGTACGGCTGCACTCCGGCGAGCCCCTTGATGAGGGTCGACTTACCGGCACCGTTGTCGCCGACCAGCGCGGTGACCTTTCCGGGGTAGGCCACGAGGTCGACGCCCTTGAGCACGCTCACTGGGCCGAAGCTCTTGACGACACTTTCGAGTTCGATGATCGGCGCGACCGCGCCGCCCGGATCTGCGCCAGTGTTCATGCCGGTTCCTTTCGACGACGCTGTCTGGATCTCAGTGTGGCACTCGGGTGCCGAACGCGGGAGGGGGAAGAGAGGCCCCGCTCTGCGGCGATCGAGCTGCCGAAGGCGGGGCCCCGCGTCGTTGCGACTATTCGATGCCGAACTCGGCGCACTTCGCCTGGACTTCGCCCTGGCAGAGTTCGGCCGGGTCGGCGTCACCGGCGTCGACGACATCGACGACCTGCTCGGGGCCGACGAGCTGCGGCGTCACGGCCACGTACGGTGTGCCGTCTTCGAGCTCTTGGTCAGCGGTCGGCGTCTCGCCCCCGAGCAGGGCGACCGCCAGCTCGACCGCGGCGTCTGCCTCGAGCTTGATCGGCTTGTAGACCGTGGCGGTCTGCTTGCCGAGCAGCACGTTCTGCAGACCGGCGATCGATGCGTCCTGACCCGAGACCGGAACGACGAGGCCGTTCTTGTCGAGGATCGTGATGACACCCGCGGCGTTCGTGTCGTTCGCCACCCACACCGCGTCGACCTTGCCGCCGAGCGAGGTGAGGGCCTGCTCGAAGTTCGTCGCCGACTTCTCGCCGTCCCAGATGCCCGGGGGCTCGGCGGCCGGGGTGATGCCCGCAGCCTCCATGACCTCGACGGCACCGTCGTGGAACATCTTCGCGTTGCCGTCGGCCGGGTCGCCGCCCATGTAGACCACGACGGCGCTCGCCGGGTCTTTGCCGGCGGCGGCGAGGCCGTCGACGATCGACTGGCCCTCGAGGCGTCCGACCTCGAAGTTGTCGAACGACACGTAGTAGTCGGCGCCCTCGATGGGGCGGTCGTATGCGATGACCGGGATGCCCTCGGCTTTGGCCTTCTCGGCAACGGCTGCGCCGGCGCCGTTGTAGTCGACGAGCAACATCACGCCGCAGCCCTTGCTCAGCTGCTGGTCGGCGATCGTGGCGTACTTGTTGGTGTCGCCCTGCGCGTTCTGGATGTCGGTCTCGAAGCCGGCAGCCTCGAGCCCCTCCTGCAGGTACGGACGGTCGTTGTTCTCCCAGCGAGGCGACGAGGCTGCATCGGGAAGGATCACGCAGGCGCGCGATGCCGTCGCGTCGTCTGTGCTCTCTCCACCGCCCCCGCCGTTCGAACATCCTGCAAGCAGCAACGCCGAGACGCCGATGACCGCCGCAGTAGAGACCAATGAAGGCTTCTTCATGGCTCTCCCCTTCTCAAGGTGAGGTGACCCCTCGTGGTGTCTCCGTCGGCATTGGCGGAGGCAAGGCCATGATGCCGCATTTGTGGCCGTGCCGAACATTTTGAAAGATAACGCTTGTGTAACCACCGCGACCCTGCTGCGCTGGAACCCCGGACTCACGCGGATGCGCGGGGGAGCGCTCTCTCGCAAGCCCGCGTTCTGGGGGTGCGGCCGCCGGCCGACGTCTCAGAACCAGATGCTGAGGTGCGGCGTGCGCTGGCCGAGGAACATGCGGTCGGCGAGCTCGATCGCGCGCCCCGCCGACGCCGCAGACGAGGCGACCCGACCCGCGCGGGCGAGCACCGACGGTCGCACGCCGCCCAGGTAGATCGCTCCGAGTTCGTGCACGCCGAGGCGGATACCGGGAGCCGACCCCGAAGCCGAGCCAGTGCCCGTGCCCGTGCCCGACGCACGGTCGGGGTCGATACGCGCCACCTCGGCGCGCCCGCGCTCGTCGACGACGAGTTCATAGAGGCCTGCTGCGTGGCCCTGCGGATCGGTGACCTCGATGGCGAGCGTGCCGGCCGTGCCGTAGCGGCGCGAGGCGAGCGCGGCGACGGGGTCGAGCACGCGCACCCAGAGATGGTCGGCCACGTCGGAGACGGTGATGGCCCGGGGGTCTTCGAGCAGCCATGGCAGCGGCTCGTCGACCGAGCGCAGGAGGCCGCGCACGCTCGTGACGAAGTCCTGCTCGACGAGGAACCGCCAGAGCTCGCGCTCGGCCTCGTCGGTCGCGGCGGCGAGGAAGTCGAACTCGACGATGCCGTGCTCGTTCGGATCGCGCAGCACCTGGAACACGGCGAAGCCCTGCGGATTGCCGTGCTCGTCGTCGTAGCGCACGACGCGCTTGCGCCGCGAGCTCTCGCTGTCAGGGTCGACGAGGCCGAGCGCCCGGTCGAGGATGCCGGGCCACCGGTCGATCTCGCCGGTTGTGCGGGCGACCGCGCGACGGGCCAGCGCCGGCGCGATCGTGCGAAGGTCTTCGGCGGCGACGAAGTGCACGCGCCCCGGGGCATCGGGCCCGATCCAGTGGGTGCGGCGACGGTCGACGTGCACGGTGGCCGCACGCGTCGCCGGGGCGTACCCGAAGCGACCGTAGATCGTCGCCTCGCTGGCGGTGAGCACCGCAAGCGCGGCACCCGCGGCGCGGGCGTTCTCGAGCTCGGCGAGCATGAGGGCGCGGGCGATGCCGCGCCGGCGATGGGTCGGAGAGACCGTGACCGAGCTGACGGCCCAGGCGTCGACGCTGCGCCCACCGGGCACGCTGAGCCCTGTGGGCCAACTCGAGACGGTCGCGACCGGGATCGCGGGGTCGGCGATCGAGGGGTCGTACACGCCCTGCACGCGACGGTCGGCGATCACCGCGAGGTCGTAGTCGACGCTGACCTGTCGCGGACGCGCATTGTGGAATCCCCGGAAATCGGCCTCGACCCATGCCGTGGCCGCCGCGACGTCGTTCGTGTCGACCAGTCGGTACTCGAGACCCTTGGCCGCGAGCGTGCGCAGCGCCGTGGCGTCGAGCGGTATCGCCCGAAGATCGAAGGACATCCCCCCAGCCTATCCGCGACGCCGTGCGTCGACCGGGTCGATCGAACGCGGTAGACTACTCCGCGGTCGAATCGATTCGAGGTCGAGTTTTTCGACGATCGCATCCGAAGACGGCGCCGCATGCTGTCTTCTCCCACTCCACCGGCGCCCGACGATGCGCGTCTCCGGCACCACACCCCCACCAGGAACGCGCATGTCCGTCACCAGCTCCATTCCCATCATCCGGCCCGACGACACCCGGTCGACCCCCGTCGTGTCGTCGCATCCGGGTGAGCTGCTCACGAGGCGGCAGCGACTCGTGTACGTGCTCGTGCTCGGCGCGCTCACCGCGCTCGGCCCGTTCACGATCGACCTCTACCTGCCGGCGTTCCCGGTCATGCAGGCCGAGCTGGGCGTCTCTGCGACGGCCGTGCAGCTCACCCTCACCGGCACCATGATCGGCTTCGGCCTCGGCCAGCTCATCGTCGGACCGTGGAGCGACAAGGTCGGCCGACGGCTGCCGCTCATCCTCGCGACCGCGCTGCACATCGCGGCCTCGGTCGGCGCGGCGTTCGCGCCCGACATCGTGTGGCTCAGCGTGTTCCGCCTGCTGCAGGGCTTCGGTGCGGCCGCGGGCGGTGTCGTCGCCATGGCGATGGTGCGCGACCTGTTCGGCGGCAAGCCGCTCGTGCGCATGCTCTCGCGGCTCGCGCTCGTCAACGGCCTTGCACCCGTGCTCGCACCGGTGATCGGTTCGCAACTGCTCGCCGTCATGGACTGGCGCGGCGTGTTCGTCGTGCTCGCGGTCTACGGCGCCGTGGTCGTCGCCTGCGTCGCGTTCTTCATCGTCGAGACGCTGCCCGCGTCGAAGCGACACGTCGCCGGTCATTCGACGCTGCGCCAGCGGTACGCCGTGCTCTTCCGCGACCGCGTCTACCTGGGGGCCGCGCTCATCGGCGGCATGACCTTCACGGGCCTGTTCGGCTACCTCTCGACGTCGTCGTTCCTCTTCCAAGAGGTCTACGGCTTCAGCGCGCAGGAATACGGCCTGCTCTTCGGCGTGAACTCGGTCGGCGTCATCATCGGCGTGCAGACGAGCTCGCGACTGATGCGCGGACCCGTTCCACCGCAGTGGATCCTCGCCGGCACGACCACGGCGCAGTTCCTGCTGGCCGGTGCCATCATGGCGCTCGACGCCTCTGGCGCCGGGCTCTGGGGCACCCTGATCCCGCTGTGGTTCTTCATCCTCGCGTGCGGCTTCGCGTTCCCCGCGGTGCAGGTGCTCGCCCTCGCGCACCACGGCGCCGAGGCCGGCACGGCTGCATCGCTGCTCGGTGCGCTGAACTTCGGCCTCGCGGGCGCCATTTCTCCGCTCATCGGCCTCATGGGCGTCGGCAGCGCGGTGCCGATGGCGTTCGTCATGGCGCTCGCCGCGCTGGTGGCGATCGTCGCGTTGTGGGCGCTCGTGCGGCCGCGATCGGTTCCTGCGCTCAGCGACTGAAACGGCGAGCGGATGTCGCGGGGAATGACGCAGCCCGTGTGCCGGGGCATCCGTTCATGCCTTTCGGGTGCGCGCCCCGATAGCGTGAGGGCATGACCGAACGCGACGACCGCGCGACGCAGTTCCGACGACACGGGTGGCGAGGGCCGCTCGCCATCGGCATCGCGTCGCTCGTCGCCGCGGTGCTGCTCGGCCTGGCGATCACGTACGGGTCGGCCGGTCTCATCGTGGCCGTCGATGAGGCGTGGGCCGCCGTGATGGTGAGTGTGCGCGGGCCGGCGGGCGACGTGTTCGCGTACTTCATGAACTTCATCGGTGGCGGCCGGGTCGCGGTCTTCCTCGTGCCGGTCGGCACCGCCGTCGCGCTGCTCGTCGCGCGCCGGCCCTGGGCCGCGGGGTACTTCATCGTGGGCTCGGCGGCGAGCGCGGGAGTCGTGCAACTGTTGAAGAACTCCTTCGACCGCGCGCGCCCCGACGACATGATCGTCGCCTCCGACTTCGGGTCGTTCCCATCGGGACACGTGGCAAACGCAGCGACGATCGCAGTGGCGTTCGGCGTGATCTTCCCGCGCGTGTGGGTGTGGGTGCTCGGCGCCGTCTACACGGTGCTCATGGCGCTCAGCAGAACGTACCTCGGCGCGCACTGGCTCTCAGACACGATCGGCGGTGCGCTCGTCGGTGCGGGTGTCGCGCTCGTGCTGTGGGCCGCGTTCGCGGTGCCGCTCGAGCGCGAACGGCACGCGAGAACTGAGCGCGTCTCGGCGCGCAAGAACGCTCATGCGCAGCCGCGGGCCACGCCGCCGGTGCGGTGATCGCCCGAACGGTCGATCCCTGGGGGGCGCGAGCGTGGCGGGCTCAGAGCCGGTGCAGCTTCTTCTCGTCGGGCTGTTCGATGCCCTCCCAGCCGCGACGGGTGGGTCGTCCGGGGCGCGCCGCGTCGCGCGACCGGTAGACGATGTACGGGCGGAACAGGTACCCCACCGGTGCCGAGAACACGTGCACCAGCCGCGTGAACGGCCAGAGCGCGAACAATGCCGTCGCGAGCAGCACATGGATCTGGAACATCAGCGGCACGTCGACCATGAGCTCGGGCTGCGGCTGCAGCAGGATGAGGCTCCGGACCCACGGGCCGACCGTGCCACGGTACTCGTACCCGGGCCCGAACACCTGGAACATGATCGTCGCGATCGAGCCGAAGACCAGCGTCGCGCCGAGCAGCGCGTACATGACCTTGTCCATGACGGTCGTCGCCAGGAACACGGCACCCGTCGTGCGACGTCGGTACACGAGGATCGCGAGCCCGGCCACCGTGAAGACGGCGGCGATCGTGCCGAGCGTCGTCGCCCCGAGGTGGTAGATGTGCTCATCGATGCCGATCGCGTACAGCCACTCCCGGGGAATCAGCAGCCCGATCACGTGCCCGGCGAGCACGAACAGGATGCCGAGGTGGAACATCGGCGAGCCCCAGCGCAGCAGCCGGTTCTCGTACACCTGGCTCGACCGGGTGGTCCAGCCGAACTGGTCGTAGCGGTAGCGCCAGATGTGGCCGACCACGAACACGGCGAATGCCGCGTACGGAAAGGCGACCCACAGCAGGATGTCGAGCGCGTTCACACCCGCACCTCCTCGTTCGCGGCCCCACCCGGGGCGAATGGTGCGAGGTTGCCGAGGAACGTCGGCGCGCCGAAGCTGAGGCCGACCGTCTCGGTGGGCGGACCCTCGTTCACGAGCGCGAGCACCCGGTCGCGCGCGGCCTCGTCGATCTCGGGCAGCGAGAGGCACACGGCCTCGACGACTCGCGCCCACGGGCTCTGCTGCGCGAGGAGTGCGGCCCGAAGCACCTCGATGCCGTCGCGATGCGCCGCGAGCAGCTGCTCGGCGACGGGCGAGTCGCTGACGGCCGAGAACTCGAGCACCGCCGGCAGGAAGTCGGGCAGCTCGTCGGCGTCGAACTCCCAGCCTGCGGCGCGATACGCATCCAAGAACGTCACCAGCGCAGTTCCGCGCTTGCGGGTGTCGCCCGCCGCGTAGTAGCTGAGGTACAGGCAGCACTTGCGTTTCAGGTCGAACGTCACGACGTAGTCCTGCGCGAGCTGCTCAGGCCCCGCGGCATCTGCTGCCTCGATGAAGGCCGTGAATGCCGCCTCGATCGGTGCAGGCAGTCCGGCGACGGATGCCGCGAGCTGCGGCATCCGCTCATGGAATGCCCCGTCGGGGTAGTCGAGCAGCAGCGACGCGATCATGTGCGCCCGCGCGCGTTGCTCGGCGGTCAGGGTGACGGGCTGCAGCGGCTCGGGCATGTTGCGCAGCTGGATCTGCGGCGGCATCCGAGGGCTCGACCTGGGGGTCATGGCTCATCCTTCCCGGTCGGCGGGAAGAGCCCGGGCGGTGCGCCGTTGCCATCCCAGTTGAGCAGGTTCACCCGGCCGGGGGTCGACGGCCGGTCGGCCGTCTGACGGTCTTTCAGCACGTGGAAGTTCTCGACCGCCACGGGCACCTCGCCGCCGCTGGCGGCGCCGAACGGGCCCCCGCCGCCCATGCCCGGCCCGCCGTCGTAGTCGAGCGAGCACGCGAGCTCCTCGAGCTGCGCGGCCTGCTCGGTGTGCGCGCTCGGGATGACGTAGCGGTCTTCGTACTTCGCGATCGCGAGCAGGCGGTACATCTCCTCGATCTCGGTGCCGGTCATGTCGACCGCGTTCGCGATCTCCTCGTCGCGCCCTTCGTCGAGGTTGATGCCCCGCATGTACGACCGCATCGCGGCGAGGCGACGCAGCACGCCCTCGACCGGGGCGACGTCGCCCGCCGTGAAGAGCCCGGCGAGGTACTCGATCGGAATGCGCAGCTTGTCGATCGCGGCGAACAGGGTCGGTGCGTCCTCGCCGTCGTTGCCCGAGCTCGCCACGACGTCGACGACGGGCGAGAGCGGCGGGATGTACCAGACCATCGGCATCGTGCGGTACTCGGGGTGCAGCGGCAGGGCGACCTTGTAGTCGTTGATGAGCCGCCAGATCGGGCTGGCCTGGGCCGCCTCGATCCAGTCCTCGGGGATGCCCTCTGCGCGCGCCGCCTCGACCACGGCCGGGTCGTGCGGGTCGAGGAACACCGAGCGCTGCGCGTCGAGCAGATCCTTCTCGTCTTTCACAGCTGCGGCTGTGGCGACCTGGTCGGCGTCGTAGAGCACGAGCCCGAGGTACCGCAGCCGGCCCACGCACGTCTCGGAGCACACCGTCGGCAGCCCCACCTCGAGGCGCGGGTAGCAGAGCGTGCACTTCTCGGCTTTGCCGGTCTTGTGGTTGAAGTAGACCTTCTTGTAGGGGCATCCGGTCACGCACATGCGCCAGCCGCGGCACGCGTCTTGATCGACGAGCACGATGCCGTCTTCGACGCGCTTGTACATGGCGCCAGAGGGGCACGACGCGACGCACGACGGGTTCAGGCAGTGCTCGCAGATGCGCGGCAGGTAGAACATGAAGGTCTGCTCGAACTCGGATGCCACGTGCTCGGACATGTGCTTCAGGATCGGGTCGTCGTGCATGGTCTCGCCTGAGCCGCCGAGGTTGTCGTCCCAGTTCGCCGACCACTCGATCTTCATGTCGCGGCCGTCGAGCAGGCTCTTCGGCTTCGCCACCGGAGTGTGCTCGCCCGCGGGGGCGTTCAGCAGCATGTCGTACTCGTAGGTCCACGGCTCGTAGTAGTCGTGGATCTCGGGCAGCTTCGGGTTCGAGAAGATGCGCGCGAACTTCGAGAGACGTCCGCCCGCCTTGAGGCTCAGCCGGCCGCGCTTGTTGCGCACCCAGCCGCCCTGCCACTTCTCCTGGTCTTCATAGCCGCGCGGGTAGCCGATGCCCGGCCTCGTCTCGACGTTGTTGAACCACACGTACTCGACACCTGACCGGTTGGTCCACGCCTGCTTGCAGGTGACGCTGCAAGTGTGGCATCCGATGCACTTGTCGAGGTTCATCACCATCGACATCTGGGCCATGACCTTCATCAGACTGCACCCCTCATCAGACCGCGTTCTCTCATCAGTACGTGACCTCCTGGCTGCGCCGCCGTATCACGGTGACCTCGTCTCTCTGGTTGCCGGTCGGCCCCAGGTAGTTGAAGGCGAACGAGAGCTGGGCGTAGCCGCCGATGAGGTGGCTCGGTTTCAGGAGCACCCGGGTCAGCGAGTTGTGGATGCCGCCGCGCAGGCCGCTCGTCTCGGTGCGCGGCACATCGACCGTGCGGTCCTTCGCGTGGTACATGAACACCGTGCCCTCTGGCATTCGGTGCGACACGATCGCTCGGGCGACGACGACGCCGTTGCGGTTGTACGACTCGATCCACTCGTTGTCGCGCACGCCGATCTTCGCGGCATCCTGCGGGCTCATCCAGATCGTCGGGCCGCCGCGCGAGAGCGAGAGCATGAACAGGTTGTCTTGGTACTCCGAGTGGATCGACCACTTCGAGTGCGGCGTGAGATAGCGCACCGCGACCTCGGCGTGGCCCTCCGACCCGGGTGCGCCGGTGGGCTCCGTCGAGCCGACGCGCGCATCGCCGTAGAGCCGGTGCAGGTCGAGCGGTGGACGGTAGACGGGAAGGTTCTCGCCGAGCTCTGCCATCCAGTCGTGGTCGAGGAAGAAGTGCATGCGGCCCGTGAGGGTGTGCCAGGGCTTCTTGTGCTCGACGTTCACGGTGAACGCGCTGTAGCGGCGGCCGCCGTGCTCCGAGCCCGACCACTCGGGCGACGTGATCACGCTGACGGGGCGCGACTGCACGTCGGGGAACGTGATGCGCGAGCCCTCGTGGTCGACGGCGAGGCTCGCGAGTTCCTGCCCCGTGCGCTGCTCGAGCTGGCGGAAGCCCTGCACCGCGAGCCGGCCGTTGGTCGTGCCTGACAGGGCGAGGATCAGCTCGCACGCCCGCGCATCGGTGTCGAGGCGCACGGCTCCGATGTTCGGCCCCGACGTGACGACGCCGTTCGACGCCTTGAGCTGTTCGACCTCGGGCGTCGGGTCGAAGGTGACGCCCTTCGTCACCATGCCGAGCTTGGTCGTGAGCGGGCCGAGCGAGCCGAGCCGTGCCGCCAGCGCCGGGTAGTCGCGTTCGACGACCACGAGCTTGGGCATCGTCACGCCCGGCACGAGCGGCGCGTCGTCGCGCACGGTGCCGTGCGGGGTCGCCATCGCATCGGGCGTGTCATGCATCAGTGGCACGGCCACGAGGTCGTGCCGCACGCCGAGGTGCTCGACGGCCATCTCGCTCATGCGCGCGGCGATCGTGTGGAAGATGTCGAAGTCGGTCTTCGTCTGCCACGGAGGTTTGATGGCGGGGTTGAACGAGTGCACGAAGGGGTGCATGTCGGTCGACGACAGGTCGTACTTCTCGTACCAGGTGGCCGCGGGGAACACGATGTCGCTGAACAGCGTCGTCGAGGTCATGCGGAAGTCGGTCGTGACGAGCAGGTCGAGCTTGCCGATCGGGGCGTCGTCGCGCCATCGGATGTCGCGTGGCCGGCGATCGCCCTCTGCCTCGGGTGCCCGCACCGCGGCATCGGTGCCGAGCAGGTGCTTCAGGAAGTACTCGTTGCCCTTGCCCGAGGAGCCGAGGATGTTCGCGCGCCACACGTTGAGCACGCGCGGGAAGTTCTCTGGAGCATCGGGGTCTTCGACCGAGTAGTGCAGGGTGCCGTCATTGAGGCTGTCGATGACGTATTGCGCGGGTTCTGCGCCCGCGGCCCTCGCCTCGTCGACGAGATCGAGCGGGTTGCGGTCGAAGGTGGGGTAGCTCGGCATCCAGCCGCGCTTGGTCGATTCGACGAGGCAGTCGGCGGTGGTGCGGCCGGCGAAGAGGCCCTTCGCCAGCGGTGACGCGAGCTGGTCGGCCGGCAGCCCGTCATAACGCCACTGGTCGGTGGCGAGATACCAGAACGCGGTACCGATCATGTTGCGTGCGGGCCGCACCCAGTCGGCCGCGCTCGAGTACTGGTTGTAGCCCGTGAGCGGGCGCACCTTCTCCTGGCCGACGTAGTGCGCCCAGCCGCCGCCGTTCACGCCCTGGCATCCGGTCATCGTGGTGAGCGCGAGGAACGTGCGGTAGATCGTGTCGGAGTGGAACCAGTGGTTCGTGCCCGCGCCCATCAGGATCATCGACCGACCGCCCGATCGCTCGGCGTTGTCGGCGAACTCGCGGCCGATGCGCTCGGCCTTCTCGGCGGGCACGCTGGTGATCTCCTCCTGCCAGGCGGGTGTGCCGGGGGAGCTCGCGTCGTCGTAGCCGGTCGGCCACTCGCCGGGGAGGCCCTCGCGACCGACGCCGTACTGCGCGAGCAGCAGGTCGAACACCGTCGTCACCGTCGTGCCCTCGACGGTGGCCACGGGCACGCCGCGACGCACCGAACCCGCGCCTCCCTCGTGCTCGGCGCCCGGCTCGGGCGCGACGTCGAAGCGCGGCAGGTCGACGGCGACGGATGCCCCGCGCCACACTGCTCCGTCGCTGATCGAGAGCAGCGGGTCGACGTCGCCGAGGTCGAGGTTCCAGAGGCCCTCGTCGTCGGGGCCGAAGCGATGGCCGAGCGATCCGTTCGGCACGACCGGTTCGCTCTGCTGATTGAGCACCACCGTCTTGAACGACGCATTGGCCACCTTGGCCCCGAAACCGCCGAGGTCGGCGGCGGTGAGGAACTTGCCCGGCACCCACGCGTCACCGCGCTCTTCGAGGGCGATCAGGTACGGGGCATCCGCAAACTGCTTGAGGTAGCTCGCGAAGCGCGGCGTGCGCCGGTCGACGAGGAACTCCTTCAGGATCACGTGGCCCATCGCCATCGCGAGCGCACCGTCGGTGCCGGGATGCGGGGCGAGCCACTCGTCGGCGAACTTCGTGTTATCGGCGTAGTCGGGCGAGACCGTGATGACCTTCTGGCCTCGGTAGCGGGCCTCGGTCATGAAATGCGCGTCGGGCGTGCGGGTCACGGGCACGTTCGAGCCCCACATCATGAGGTAGCTCGCGTTCCACCAGTCGGCCGACTCGGGCACGTCGGTCTGGTCGCCGAACACCTGCGGGCTGGCGACGGGCAGGTCGGCGTACCAGTCGTAGAACGACTGCATGGTGCCGCCGATGAGGTTCATGAACCGCGCGCCGACGCCGTGCGACACCATCGACATCGCCGGGATCGGCGAGAACCCGGCGACCCGGTCGGGGCCGTACCGCTTGATGGTGTGCACGTGCGCGGCGGCGACGATCTCGGCCGCCTCGTCCCAGGTGGCGCGCACGAGCCCGCCCTTGCCGCGGGCGCGCCGGTAGCGAGCGGATGCCTCGGGGTCGGCCGTGAGCTCGGCCCACGCGAGCACGGGGTCGCCCAGACGCTCCTTCGCCTCGCGGTACATCGCGAGCAGCGTGCCGCGGATGTACGGGTACCGAACGCGCGTGGGCGAATACGTGTACCAGCTGAAGGCGGCGCCTCTGGGGCATCCGCGTGGTTCGTACTCGGGGGAGTCGGGACCGACCGACGGGTAGTCGGTCTGCTGAGTCTCCCACGTGATGATGCCGTCTTTCACGTACACCTTCCACGAGCATGAGCCCGTGCAGTTCACGCCGTGGGTGGAGCGCACGACCTTGTCGTGCGACCACCGGTCGCGGTAGAAGATGTCGCCCTGCCGCCCGCCCTCGAGGAACAGTGAGCGCATGTCCTCCGAGACCTCGCCGCGTCTCAGGAATCGCCCCATCCTCAGCAGGGAGTCGGCGAGTGGGCCGTCGTTCGCGGGTTGGCTCGAAGTGCTCGGCGCGTGGCTCACGGGGCCTCCCTGAACGGGCGGCGGGTGTCACCGGGAACTTCGGCGTCACCGGCCGCGGTCTTCGCCCCATTATGCCCATCGGGCGAGGGCCTCGGAAGGCGCGCCGCCCGGTCGCGCGCGAACCGGTGCGAAAAACCCCGCCGACGATGCTGGCGGAGCACGAATCGCGCCGATATGGTCGCACCAGCAGCGCGGCCGAACGATTTCGCACAGCGAGGGGGCAACATGACGGCGACTTCGACGCAACCTCGACGCACCGAGCTGCGAGGCCAGTTCGGCCAGGTGCTGCTGGCGACCCTCGCCTCGACGATCGGCTTCTGGGCGTGGATGCTGATCGCGCCGCTGCAGCAGACGTATGCGACCGAGATGGGACTCGACGAGGGGCAGATCTCGCTCATGCTCGCCATGCCGGTGCTGGTCGGTGCACTCGGTCGCATCGTCGTCGGCGCACTCACCGACCGCTTCGGCGGGCGGAAGATGTTCACCTTCGTGCTGCTCGCCTCGGTGCCGCCGGTGCTGCTTGTCGCCCTCGCCGGCATCCTGAAGAGCTTTCCGCTGCTGATGGTGGCCGGCTTCGTACTCGGCGTGGCCGGCACGATCTTCGCGGTCGGCGTGCCGTTCTCGAGCGCCTGGTACGAGCCGAGGCGCCGGGGGTTCGCGACGGGCGTGTTCGGCATGGGCATGATCGGCACCGCGGTCTCGGCGTTCTTCACACCGCGCCTGGCCGAGAGCATCGGCTATCTGCCGACCCACCTGCTCATCGCCGCGATCATGGTGGCGACCGCGATCGTGGTGTGGCTGTTCCTGCGGGACTCGCCGGTGTGGGAACCGAGCCGCCAGCCGCTCATTCCGAAGGTCATGGGAGCATTGCGGCTGCCGATCACGTGGGAGATGTCGTTCCTCTACGCGATCGTCTTCGGCGGCTTCGTCGCCTTCTCGACCTTCTTGCCGAAGTACCTCACCACGATCTACCCCGGCGACGTCGATGCGATCGGCGCCGGCACTCGCACGGCGATGTTCGCCGTCGCGGCGGTGATCGCCCGCCCGGTCGGCGGTGTGCTCGCCGACCGCTTCGGGCCCAAGATCGTCTCACTCGTGTCGCTCGCCGGTATCGTGGCGTTCGCCTATGTCGTCGGACAGCAGCCGCCGGAGGGGGTGCTCACCGGGGTCGTCTTCATCGCGATGGCCGCAGCGATGGGGCTCGGCATGGGAGGAGTCTTCGCCTGGGTCGGCCCGTCGACGCCGAAAGACAAGGTGGGCGCGGTCACGGGAGTCGTGGCAGCGGCCGGCGGCTTGGGCGGCTACTTCCCGCCCCTGGTGATGGGCGCCACGTACAACCCCGAGACGAACTCCTATGCGCTCGGGCTGTGGCTGCTCGTGCTCGTCGGCGCGTTCGCGCTCGTCGTCGCCGGCATGCTGCGCGACGCGCGGCCCGGCTCCTGAGCGAACGGCCTAGCCTTGGTGCATGGCAGACGATGCGCAGCGCATGCGGGCGGCCGTGATCACGGTCTCCGACCGGTCGGCGAGCGGCGAGCGAGCCGATGCCTCGGGGCCGGCCGCGATCGCCCGTCTGACTGAGGCCGGGTTCGAGGCTGTGCAGGTCGCCGTGGTGCCTGATGGCGCCGCCTCGGTCGAGGGGGCGATCGCTGCGGCGCTCACGGCGGGGTTCCGCCTGGTGGTCACGACGGGTGGCACGGGCGTCGGCCCTCGCGACCTCACCCCCGAGGGCACGCGGCCCCTGCTCGCCGCCGAACTGCCCGGGGTCTCCGAGCAGATCCGCCGGCACGGGGCATCCGCCGTGCCCGCTGCCGTGCTCTCACGCGGGCTCGTCGGCATCGCCGCGCCGGCCGGCCGACCGCGCGCGGTCGTCGTGAACCTGCCCGGCTCGACGGGCGGCGTCGCCGACGGGCTCGAGGTGCTGATCCCTCTGGTGCCGCACCTGATCGCACAGCTCGACGGCGGCGATCACTGAGGCGGCGTAGCGCCGCGGGCCGTGCGCGTCAGGCCGGCTCGTCGGACGACCAGCCCTCGGCGAGGGCGGTCGCGCGTGCCGAGAGCTCGGCGAGCGAGCCGTTGCCCGCACCGACCGCGAGACCGACGACGAAAGCGCTGAGCGGGGCGGCGGGGCGTGCGACGCCGTGTGCGACGTCGCGTGCGAGGTCGAGGATCTCGCCGATGGGAACGTCGGCAGGCTCGATGCCGAGCTCGGTCGCGAGGGCGGCGAGCCACCGGTCGAGCGACTCGGGGGACTGCGACGTGTTCGGCATTCCCGCTCCTTCCGCGCGCGGTGATGGCGATGCTTCGTCAGTAGGCTCCGCCGGCGTTCTCGCGCGTTCGACATCTTGCCATGTGTCGACATCGATGGTGAGGCCGCCCGGGTCGGGGATGGTGGTCAGCGCCAGATGGTCGGCGAGTGCGCGCATCGATGCGCCGTGCGGGTCGCCGAGTTCGGCGAGCGCCCGGGCCAGCACGTCGCGTCGGTAGACGGTGGGCAACCACTGCGGTCGCCCGTCGTCGAGGCAGATGCCCTGCGTCGCGCCGGTCGTGGTGCGTGCTGCAGCGACGAGCTCGGCCGCAGCCGCGGCGGCAAGTGGCAGGTCGCACGTGAGCGCGAGCACCCAATGGTCGGCGGGTTCGGTGCGACCGGCGGTGGCGTCGGCATCGGGGTCGGTTGCAGTTGCGGTTGCGGTTTCGGGTTCGGGTTCGGCTTCACTGCGAGCGGATGCCGCGGCGTCGGCGTCGAGGCGATCGAGTGCGGCGAGCCCCGCGGCGAGGCCGGCGACGGGTCCGCCGAACGGTGGCTGTTCGCGGGCGGTGATCACCGGGGCTGTGACGAGCCCGTCGGGGCCGACCACGACCGTGCGGTGTGCGCCGACCGCGGACGCCGCATCGACCGCGATGTCGACGAGTCGTCGCGACCCGATGACGAGCTCGGCCTTCGGCGAGCCGCCGAGCCGCGACGATCTGCCCCCGGCGAGGATGATCGCATCGAACGCGAGGCCGTCGTCGCCGCCCATGGACGACCAGCTCGCGGATGAATCGCTCACACGCGGTGCCAGTCGCCCGACTTGCCGCCCGTCTTCGCCTCGAGCCGGATGCCCTCGATCGACACCGACTTGTCGATGCCCTTCACCATGTCGACGATCGCGAGGGCCGCGACCGACACGGCGGTGAACGCCTCCATCTCGACCCCGGTGCGGTCGGCCGTGCGCACCGTCGCGCTGATCGCGACACCGACGTCGTCGACGCTGAGGTCGACGACCACCCCGTGCACGCCGATGACGTGCGCGAGCGGCAGCAGCTCGGCGGTGCGTTTCGCGGCCTGGATTCCGGCGATGCGCGCGACGGCGAGCACGTCGCCCTTGGGTGCGCTGCCGTCGCGCAAGTGCGCGACGACCTCGGGGCCGCACACGACGCGTCCGGTCGCGGTGGCACTGCGAACGGTGGGGCTCTTCTGCGTCACATCGACCATGCGGGCCTCGCCGCGGGCATCGAGGTGGGTGAATGGCTGCTCGCTCATGAGGTCACCAGCATGACAGTCACGGGGTCGCCCACGCGAACCTCGTCGACCTCGGCGGGCACGATCGCGTAGCCGTCGGCGGCGGCGAGGCCCCCGACGAGGTGCGAGCCCGAGCCGCCGCTGGTCGCGGGCCGCACGCGCGGGCGGGTATCGACCGCCGATCCGGGCGGGCCCGCCTCTGCGGGCGTGACGACCGCGACCGGCATGTACTGCACCTTCGCGCGCGGCACGCGCCAGCTCTCCGCCGCGACGGCGACGATGCGCGGCCGGTGCACGTCGGCAGCCCCCTGCAGCCGCCGCAGCGCGGGCCGCACGAACGCCTCGAACGAGACGGCGGTGGCGACGGGGTTGCCCGGCAGCCCGAACACGGGGATCGGCGTCTCGTCGTCGCGCCGGAGCATCCCGAACGCCTGCGGCTTGCCGGGCTGCATCGCGATGGTGTGGAATCCGACGGTGCGCAGCTCGCCGAGGGCTGCCCTGACGACATCGTGCGCGCCGACGCTCACGCCGCCCGACAGCACGATGAGGTCGAGGCCTGCGTCGAGGCAGCGCGCGAGCTCGTCGTCGAGCACCGACTCGTCGTCGGGCACGGTCGCGATGTGCGCGACGTCGCCGCCTGCCCCGCGCACGAGCCCCGCGAGCAGCAGCGAGTTCGATTCGGGGATCTGTCCGCGTGCGAGCGGATGACCCGGGGTGACGAGTTCGCTTCCCGTCGAGACGACACCGACGCGAGGAGTCGCCTGCACCACGACCCGTGCGTGCCCCGCCGCGGCGAGGGCCGAGACGCGCGCCGCCGTGAGCCGCACCCCGGCGGCGAGTACGGGGTCGCCTGCGCGCAGGTCTTCGCCCGCGCGTCGCACGTGCGCCCCGATTCTCGGCGGCACCGAGACGATCACCGTGTCGCGGCCGGCGTCGGTGTGCTCGATGGGAACGACGGCATCGGCCGAGCTCGGCAGGGGCGCGCCCGTCATGATGTGCACCGCCTCGCCAGGGCCGATCGCAGGATCGTCGGCGCCGCCCGCGGCGACCTCGGCGACCACCCGCAGGGTCACCGGGTGCCCGGCGCTCGCCGCGGCGACGTCGGAGTGCCGCACGGCGTACCCGTCCATGGCCGAGTTGTCGAACCGCGGAATGTCGAGCCGGCTGCGCACGTCGACCGCGAGCACGCGCCCGTGGGCCGCGGTGAGCGGCTCGTCGACGGGCGCGAGCGGATGCACGGCGCCGAGCACGCGCGCGAGGTGCGCGTCGACCGTCTCGACCTCGCCGGCGCTCATCGCCGCATCGGGCACGGTCGTACCAGGCGCGGTCGTACCAGGCGCGGCGGCATCGAGCGGCGCGACTCAGTCATCGATCCTCCAGACGTCGACCGGCGCGCCGGCCGGCAGTTCGTCGACGCCGACCGGCAGGTGCACCAGCACGGTCGCATTCGCGTAGGCATGCAGCAGGTGCGAGCTCGGTGCTCCGACCTCGACCGCGCCGTTGCCGTCGATGACGCCGCGGCGCACCTGGTGCTTGCCCATGGGCGAGGTCACCGGGTGGGCGAGCTTGAGGTGCGCGCGGGGGCGGTCGGGGGCGAGGCCGGCGAACGCGCGCAACACGGGTCGCAGGAACAGCTCGAACGAGACGAGTGCGCTCACCGGGTTGCCGGGGAACGTCACGACGGGCACGCCGGGGGTTCCGGGCGAGAGGATGACCCGGCCGAGTCCCTGCGGGCCCCCTGGCTGGATGCCGACCCTCACGAACTCGACGCCCCGATCAGCCAGCGCGTCGCGCACGACCTCGAACGCACCGGCACTCACTCCGCCCGTCGTGATCACGAGGTCGACGAGTCCGGCTTCGGCCTCGAGGGCGTTGACGACGGCGTCGGGGTCGTCGGGCGTGAGCGCGTCGCGCACGAGCGCGCCGGCCTCTTCGATCGCGGCGCGAAGCATCGGGGTGTTCGCATCGTGGATCTGCCCCGGTTCGAGCGGCGCGCCCGCCGGGCGCAGCTCGTGCCCGGTCGACAGCAGCAGCACCGTGATGCGGCGGCGCAACGCGACCTCGGTGATGCCGGCGGCGGCGAGCGTGCCGAGCTGGGCGGGCCCGAGGCGCGTGCCCGCGGGAAGCAGCACGGCGCCGCGGGCGACGTCGGTGCCGATCGCGCGCACGAACGTGCCCGGCTCGACCGGGTGCGCGAACCGCACGGTGGTGCCGGCCGGCACGTCGTGGGCGCCGTTGCCGAGGCCCGGGAATCGCGCGGGATCGGCCGCCTCGACGGGCACGATCGCGTCAGCGCCGAGCGGCACGGCCGCGCCCGTCATCACGGGCGACGCCGTGCCGCGCGCGTGCGTTCGGATCGGGTCCCCCGCCGCGGTGGTGCGCCCGACGGGCAGTTCGACGGGCTTCTCGGGCCGGGCGGCCGCGAGGTCGGCCGAAGCGACCGCGTACCCGTCCATCTGCGAGTTCGCGAACGCGGGCAGGTCGCCGGGGGCGAGCACGTCGTGCGCGAGTACCCGCCCATGGGCGCGCACTCGGCCGTGAGGGCCTGCGACGGCGTCGAGCGCGAGCACCTCTGCATCGTCGGCCGCCTCGAGCGACGCATGCAGCGGGGCGAGCAGCTCGCGCACCGCGCGTTGGTGTTCGACGAACGTGCGCATCGTGCCTCCGAGGCTCAGCCGCCGGCGAACGGCGGCAGGATGTCGACCCGGTCGGCGAGCGGATGTCCCGCCTCGCGCCGCACCGTGCCGTCGACCAGGAACGAACCCGAGCGCAGCACCCGTTCCATCGAGGTGCCGTAGCGCGCGATCAGTTCGTCGCGCAGTGCACCCAGGGTTGCCCCGCCGGTGAGTTCGAGCCGCTCTTCTTCGACGCCGGCCGCGTCGGCGGCGGCGGCGAAGTACCGAACGGTCACGAGTGTCATGGCCATGATGCTACTCGGCGCGACATGGCCACGGTCGGGTCGACCGCGAATACGGCGCCGCGAGACGTCGGCACCCGGAATCTGGCGCAGAACCCTCGAACACATGCTCTGGGTATCTGCTTGGGTGACGTCGGCGTGCGCATGGCGCAGGGCCACGGAGATCGGTTGTGGTCTCGCGCGATCCGCGGCGACGGTGCGGGGGTGCAGACCTGGATTCCATCTGCGGCGCGGCGAGCGCGGTCGTTCCTTAGGACGCCGCGGCTTCCGCTGCCTTCTTCAGGTCGGCGTTGACCTGCTCGAAGTTCTCGTCCAAGGGCGGGATCTTCCGGGCGACGAACGGGTAGAACGGGCCGCCGATGCGCTCGACGACGACCACTCGCGTGCCGCCAGCCTCGCCGCTGAGGGAGCACGTGCGAGTGAACATCGCATTGCCCAACGTCAGGCGCGAGTTTGGCTCGAACTCCTTGATCTTCAACGAAAACGTGCGGCTCGGGTCGAGTGTTGAGACGAGCTTGATCTTCGAGCCGAGGGCGATCTGGCCATCCAGGGAGACGACCGTCGAGTTCCACCTCGGGATCTCTGCTGCAGTGGTCAGCAGTCGCCATACCGTGGCGGCGTCGGCGTCGATGTGTTGGGCGATGCGGGTGGAGCGACTGAACGTGGTGCGGGTCGTCGAAGCGACTCCATCGGACGCAGTGGTGGACATGTGATTCCCCGTTCTCTGCCTGAGGCCGATTGTAGAGCGCACGGTCACCGTTGGAGCGGATTCGTCGGATCGGGTTCCGGCGGGACGCCGCCGAGGACGATGCCGACTCCTTCAGCGACAGATGAACCACCATCGGCGGCGCAGACGCGTCATGAGGTACATACTTGGCGCCAACCACGACCGCGTGCGCACAGAACACGACCCCGAGCAGCATTGCGCCCCATGCGACGCGATGGGCCGCCGGGCGTGACAGCGTCCGCTCCTGGCGACGACGATTGAGCGTCGAGCTTCACCTAAGCAGATCGGTAGAACACGTGTTCGATTTCTGGTATGCTCGGAACATGAGCGAAGACCGGTCGAATCCCAGATCAGATGGTGATTCTACCGGTCATGGCGCGGCCGGCTCCCCTGGTGAACGCTCGCCGTATGCGATTGCGCAAGACGGGCTTTCCGAGCTGGTCGGGGCGTCGGTGCACGCGCAGCGTATCGAGGCGATGCATGCGGCGTTGCGGGTCGATGTGCTCTTCCTCGCGGTGAGTTATGCGGTGCGCAGCGCCGAGGCGTTCGTCGCGGCATCCCTTTCGCCCGAGCGGCGACGCGAGATGGCTCGCCGGGCCGTGACCGCCGAGCTCGCGACCGCGCTGCACCTGCCCGAGCGCACGGTGCAACGCCAACTCGACGAGGCCACAGCCCTGTCGACCCGGCTGCCTGCGACACTCGGGGCATTGCGCGATGGGTCGATCACGATGGCGCATGCCCGGGTCGTCGTCGAGCAGACCACTGATCTCGGCGACGACGATCGTGACGCGTGTGCCCGGCTCGACGAGCTGCTCGCCGAGTTCTCGACATCGCACACCGCGGCCACCGTGCGGCGCAAAGCGCTGCGCCTGCGTGAACAGGTCATCTCCGAGACCATCGCCGAACGGCACCGCAAGGCCCGTGCGAAGCGGCGGGTCGAGTTCGAGGCCGCCGCCGACGGCATGGCCTGGCTGCACGCGTTCCTGCCCATCGACGACGCGAAACTGATCTTCGACCGCCTCGACCGGGTCGCGTGCGTGAACCGCGACGCGCGCAGGCCTGAAGAGGTGGCACCCGCGACGCACTCGTCGAGCGCCGAAACCACCGGCATCGACCAGGTTCGTGACGAACAGCTCACCGCCGATCAGGTACGCGCCGACACGGCCCGCGACCTGCTGCTCTACGGCACCCTCGATGATCAGTCGGCGCTGGCCGACGCGGTCGCCCGGGTACGGCCGAGCGTGCACCTCACCGTCCCGGTGCTCACCGCGATGGGCGAGTCCGAAGCTCCCGGCCTGCTCGAGGGCTACGGCCCGATCCCACCCGAGATGGCGCGACGCCTCGCAGCCCGGGCACCATCGTTCACCCGCATCCTGACCCACGCGGTCGCCGGTACCGTACTCGACGTCGACCGGCGCAGCTACCGCCCGCCGGCCGACCTCGCCCGCTGGCTCGAAGTCCGCGACGGCACCTGCCGATTCCCCGGCTGCAACCGCCCCGCCCGACGCAGCGACATCGACCACACCATCGACTACGCCGACAACGGTCGCACCGCCCACCACAACCTGGCGCACGTCTGCGCAGCGCACCACCATCTCAAACACGAGACCTCCTGGTCGGTACGACACATCGGCCAAGGCTCGCTCGAGTGGACCTCACCCGCGGGCAACACCCACGAGACGCACCCCGAGAACCCGATCCCAGACCGGCCACCGCCGTTCTGACCAGGTCGGGGCGCCTCCCCTCCGCGCGAACGTACAATTGCCGCATGCGCGCACGCCCGGCACCACTGGTCGAGCCGTCGGCGCCGCTCAACCCTGAGCGCATCGCCCGGTTCAGTCGCCAGATCATGCTGCCCGGCTTCGGCGAGCTCGCGCAGCGCCGCCTCGCCGCGGCACGGGTGCTCGTCGTCGGCGCGGGCGGGCTCGGCAGTGCCCTCGTGCCGTACCTCGCCGGTGCGGGCGTCGGCACGATCGGCATCGCCGACGACGACCTCGTCGAGCTCTCGAACCTGCACCGCCAGGTGAGCCACGGCCTCGCCGACGTGGGCCGCCCCAAGGTCGACTCGCTGGCCGACACCGTCGCCATGATCGACCCCGAATGCCGGGTGGTGCGCCACACCGAGCGGTTGAGCGCGGCGAACATCCGCGACATCCTCGCGCGGTACGACGTCGTCGTCGACGGCAGCGACAACTTCCCCACTCGCTACCTCACGAACGACGCCGCCCTGCTCGAGGGCAAGCCGCTCGTTTGGGGAGCGATCCTGCGGTACCACGGCCAGGTCGGCCTTGCGTGGCACGCGTATGGGCCGACGTATCGCGACCTGTTCCCGCTGCCGCCGTCGCCCGACGAGGTGCTCTCGTGCGAGCTCGGCGGCGTGCTGCCGAGCCTGTGCGCCACGGTCGGGGCGCTCATGGCCAATGAGGTCCTCAAGCTCGTCACCGGAATCGGCGAGCTGCTGCTCGGCCGGGTCATGACGATCGATGCGCTGTCGGGTCGCAGTCGCGAGATCGCGTACGAAGCGATAGCCGATGCCCCGGCGGTCACGTCGCTCATCGACTACGAGGTCTTCTGCGGCGTCGACGGCGCCGCGAGCGCGGCGCAGGCAGCGACATCCGGTGCCCCGATCTCAGCCGCCGAACTGCTGCGGCGCATGCGCAGCGGTGAGCCGCTGCGGCTGCTCGACGTGCGCGAACCCATCGAAGCCGCGTTGCGACGCATCGACGGCAGCGAACTCGTGCCCCTCGGCGAACTCGCCGCCGGAGCTGAACCCGTGCCGGGCGACGGCGCGCTCGTCGTGTACTGCGAGCAAGACACCAGGTCGCGGCGTGCGGCGCGACTGCTGCGCGAACGCGGGCACGCCGACGTCGTGTACCTCGCCGGAGGCATCGACGCATTCTCGTCGGTCGCGGGCGAACTCGTGCACCGCTGACCGACGATCACCGATCATTGATCGATCACCACGCGAGAGGTCCGCATGAACGCACAGCACGCCGTCGTCACCGCCGAGCCCATCGACGAGACTGCCGTGCGCGCGGCCGTCGAGGCTGACGCAAGCGGGGCGACCGTGGTGTTCCTCGGGGTCGTGCGCAACCACGACGGCGGACGCGATGTTCTCTCGCTCGACTACCAGGCGCACCCCGAGGCCGAGCGGTTCCTCGCAGAGTGCGTGCGACGCATCGCCGACGACACCGGGCTCCCGGTCGCAGCCGCCCATCGCGTGGGCGAGTTGCGCATCGGCGACGCCGCACTCGTGGCCGCGGCATCCGCCCCGCATCGTGCCGAGGCGTTCGACGCGTGCGAACGCCTCGTCGACCTGATCAAGCAGCAGGTGCCGATCTGGAAGCGACAGCACTTCACCGACGGCGTGTCGGAGTGGGTCGGGCTCTGAGCGTGCGCGGCGTGCGCGCCGGTGACTGAGCGGTTCGCGCCGAACTCAGCTGGCCCGGTTCAAGAACTCGAGCGTCAGGTCGGCCACCTCGTCGGGTGCGTCGTCTGGGAGGAGTTTCCCTGCGTTGTCGACGAAGCCGAACTCGATGCGGTCGGCGAACCGTTCGGGCTGTGCGCACAGGCGGCGTACGAGCGGCTCGTTGAACCGGGTGTCGACCCGACCGAACGCGAAGAGTGTCGGAATGGTCAGGTGCATCCGTTTGTACACGCCTCGGCTCAGCTGCATCGACTCGGGGACCACCATGCCGCGGTAGAGCGCGCGCACCGCCTGATCGATGTCGGAACGTTGCATGGGCGCGAGGTGGGCGTCGATGATCGCCTCGGGCGTTCGCCTCGCGCAGTATTGATCGGCCCACACGCCCCGGAGCGAGTCTCCCGGGCGATGCCAGAGCAGCTTCGGCATGTGCCGGAACGCCGAGATGAGCTTCGGGCTGAACGAGATGAATCCGGGCGGCACCGAGAGCTGCACCGCCTGCCGAACTCGTTCGGGATGGGTGTACGCGAGCTGCATCGCGGTGATCGCGCCCATGTCGTGGCCGACGACGTGGGCGCGTTCGATGCCGAGCGCGTCGAGGATGGCGAGCAGGTCGCGCATTCGCGTTTCACGCTCGATGCCGGAGTCGTCGGCTTCGGTCCAGCCGGCGCCGCGCAGGTCGGGGCAGATCACGCGGTATCCCGCCGCGGCGAGTCGGGGTGCCACCTCTCGCCACTGCCACCAGTGCAGGGGAAAGCCGTGCAACAGCACGATGGGCTCGCCGTCGACGTCGCCGAGCGTTGCGACGTGCGAGCGCAGCCCGCGGGTCTCGACGACGAGGTGTGCGAAGCCCGGTGCTTCGGGCAGAGGTGGGGTCCACGCGGACCGGCTCGCGACGTGTGGCCGCGCGTCGTCGTCGGGGAGGGACCGGAGTTCTGGCGTGTCCATGATGACCCCCTCGTCATTGTCGGACTACTATATTTATAGTACTCCCGATGATTGGATGTGTCCATGGCGGCGACCAGGGAACGCGCGCTCGAGGCGGCCGTCGAGCTGCTCGGCACCGAGGGCATCCGAGCGCTCAGTCACGCGCGCGTCGACACGCGGGCCGGGCTTCCCGCCGGCTCCACCTCCAACTGGTTCCGCACCCGGCGGTCGCTCCTCGCCGGCATCGTCGAATGGATCGCGGTGAACGAACGGGCCGAGTTCGACCCGGCGCTCATGCCCATGCCGACCGACGCCGAAGCCCTCATCGCGGTACTCACCGCGGTGCTCGAGCTGCAGACCGGCCAGCACGCCGCGCGTACCCGGGCCCGCTACGCGCTCTTCCTCGAGCTCGCCGCCGACCCCGACCTCGGCGAACCGCACCGGCGACAGCGGCGCGAGGTCGAGCGCCTCGCCGAGCAGCTCGTCACCGCTGCCGGCGTGCCAGAGCCGGTGCCGTCGGCGCGGGCGCTCATGGCGCTCAGCGACGGACTCGTGTTCCACCGCCTCACGATCGACCCGACGCTCGACCTGCGCCCGCCCATCGAACGAGCCGTCCGCGCGCTCGTCAATCACTGAGTCGAAGTCAGCCGCCGAGGTACGACATCTCGGGCTTCGGACGGGCCGCCCGCAGCTCGGGCGTGAGCGTCGCACGCACCTCGGAGTAGCGGTCGTCTCGGGCGCCCCAGATCGAACCCATCGCTGCGGCGAGTGCCTCGTCGTCGACGCCCCCGCGCAGCAGTGCGCGCAGGTCGTGCCCTTCGGAGGCGAACAGGCACGTGAAGAGCCTTCCCTCGGTCGAGATGCGCGCCCGGTTGCAGGTGCCGCAGAACGCGTTCGTGACGCTCGAGATCACGCCGATCTCGCCGCCGCCGTCGACGTAGCGCCACCGCGCGGCGGTCTCGCCGGGTGCCGCAGCGCCGATGGGCTCGAGCGAGAGTTCCGCGCCGATGAGCTCGACGATCTCGGCCGAGGGCACGACCTCGTCGAGCCGCCAGCCGTTCGAGGTGCCGACGTCCATGTACTCGATGAACCGCAGCGTGAAGGGGGAGTCCTTGAAGTGCCGGGCCATGGGCAGCACCTCGTGGTCGTTGAGTCCGCGCTTGACGACCATGTTGACCTTGACCGGGCCGAGCCCGGCGTCGTGCGCGGCCTGCATGCCGGCGAGCACGCGGTCGACCGGGAACCGCACGTCGTTCATCGACTGGAACACGGCGTCGTCGAGTGAGTCGAGCGACACCGTGACCCGGGTGAGCCCGGCCGCCTTCAGCGCCGCCGCCTTGACCGCGAGCGCGGATCCGTTGGTGGTCAGGGCGATCTCGACGGGCTCGCCGTCGGGAGTGCGCAACGCCGCCAACCGCTCGATGAGCTCTTCGATGCCGCGGCGCAGCAGCGGCTCGCCGCCGGTGAGTCGCAGCTTGTGCACGCCGTGGGCGACGGCCACGCCGGCGATGCGGGTGATCTCGTCGAAGGTCAGCAGCTCGTCGCGGTCGAGGAACGCGTAGCCGCGCCCGAACACCGACTTCGGCATGCAGTACACGCAGCGGAAGTTGCACCGGTCGGTCACCGAGATGCGCAGGTCGCGCATCGGGCGGGCGAACGCGTCGGTGAGCGCTGCGGGGAGCGCGCCCGTGGACGGCAGGCGACGCGCTCGCGGGGCTGCGGCGGTGTGCACGGGTAGCAGGGTGGTCACGGGTCACCCCCTTCGGTGGCGTCTACGCTAACACCGCATCATGCGTGCGCGGCGTGACGTGGCGTGGCGCTCCACGCTCGGGCCGCGCTGCTGTCGTCCGAACTGCAGGAACTTCGCCGAACACGCCGGAGTCTTCCCGGCCGGCTCCGGCGTGTCGCGCGATTCTTCCTGCATTCGCCAGAGCTCTGGCATTCGGCGGGGCTCGAGCGGGCGGCTACAGCGTGCGTACCGAGACATCCGTCGGCGCGACGTGGAATGCAAGGCGCGCGCCGGTGCTCAGGTCGAGGCCGACGGCCGCGGTCGATGGCACGTCGATCGCGAGGTCGGGGTGCTGGTCGGTGACGATGCGCACGCCGCCGCGGGCCGGCTCGAGCGACGCGACGGCCCCGATCCAGGTGTTGTCGACGGGCTGCGACGGGTCGACGGGCCGCGACGGGTCGGCGGGCTGCGACGGCCCTGCAGCCTGCGCCGGGTCGACGGATGCCGCAGCGCGCGCATGCACCGACGCCGGGCTGAACACGACCGAGGCCGGGGTGCCGACCTGCAGCGCGTCGCCCGTGCCCCGCAGCACGATCGGGCCGCCCGCCCCGGCGATGCGCACGGCGTCGCGCGCGACGGCGACGCCGGTGAGCAGGTTGACGCCGGCGAGTGCGGCCGCGAACGGCGTGCGCGGATGCCCGAGCACCTCGGCGGTGGGCCCCTGCTGCACGATGCGCCCGGCCTGCAGAATGGCGGCGCGGTCGGCGAGCACGATCGCGTCGAGGGGGTCGTGGGTGACGAGCAGGGTCGGGATCGCGAGGCTCGCCCGCTGCTCTGAGACGAGGCGGCGCATCGCCGCGGCCGCCTGCACGTCGAGCGCGGCGAACGGTTCGTCGAGCAGCAGCACGTCGGGGCGCGCCGCGAGCGTGCGGGCGAGTGCGACGCGCTGTTGCTGGCCGCCCGAGAGCGCCGACGGCAGGCGGCGTTCGAGTCCGGGGAGTCCGACGCGTTCGAGCCAGTCGGATGCCACCGCGCGCGCATCACGCTTCGGCACGCCGTGCGCGCGGGGGCCGAACGCGACGTTCTCGAGCGCGCTCAGGTGCGGGAACAGCAGTGGGTGCTGGCCCAGCAGCCCGACCGAGCGCTCGGCCACGTCGACGTCGACGGCGACGTCACCGCCGTCGTCATGCTCGACCCCGCCGGTCGCAGGGGCGCGCGCGAGCACGCGCTCGCCGATGCGCACGACCCCGGCGGTGGGCGCCCGATGGCCGGCGATGGCCGCCAGCAGGGTCGATTTGCCCGAGCCGTTCGGACCGAGCACGGCCAGCACCTCGGATGCCGCGACCGCGACAGCGACGTCGAGCGTGAAGTCACCCACCCGGGCGACCACCCGGGCCTCGAGCGCTCCGCCCGCCTCGCGGGTCATCGTGGGGCGTCCTCACGCCAGCTGCGCATGAGCACCAGCACCGCGATCGCCACGAGGATGAGCATGAGCGACAGTGCGATCGCGATGTCTTCGCTGACGCCCGCCCCGTTGAACGCGGTGTAGATCGCCAGGGGCATCGTGCGGGTCGTGCCGGCCGAGTTGCCCGCGAACAGCGCGGTCGCCCCGAATTCGCCGAGTGCGCGTGCGAAGCACAGCACCGTGCCGGCGAGCACGCCCGGCGCCACGAGCGGCAGCGTGATGCGCCGGAACACCGTGAACCGGCGGGCGCCCAGCCCGGCGGCAACCGTCTCGTAGCGGGTGCCGGCCGTGCGCAGCGATCCCTCGACTGTGATCACGAGGAACGGGAGGGCGACGAACGTCTGCGCGATCACGACCGCGGTGGTCGTGAACGGGATTCGCACGCCGAGTACGCCCAGGGTCTCGCCCAACAGGCCGCTTCGGCCGAGCAGCGCGAGCAGCGCGATGCCGCCCACGAGCGGCGGCAGCACGAGCGGCAGCGTCGTGAGGGTGCGCAACACGGCGGCGATGCCCCTCGAACTGCGGGCGATGACCATCGCGAGCGGAACGCCGAGCACGACGCACACCGCGGTCGCGATCGCCGCGGTCACGAGCGAGAGGGTGAGTGCCTGCAACGCGGCGGGCGACGCGACCGCGGCGGGCACCTGCGTCCAGTCGAGGCGCACGAGCAGCGCGACGAGCGGCAGCACGAGCACCGCGACGGCGACCGCAGCGGGAACGTACAGCCACAGGGGAAACCGCCTCGCCGCCCCCAGGTCGTCTCGACGGGTGTCGCCGGCGACGGCCGCGACGTCGGAGGAGGCCATGGTCGTCACGGCGAGCCGAATCCGAACGACGCGAGCACCGCTCGGCCTTCGCCAGACGTCACGAACTCGACGAACGCGCGCGCCGCCTCGGGGTTCGCCGCGCCGGTGAGCGCGGTGATCGGGTAGACGTTGGTCGCGGCATCCGCGTTCTCGATCTCGACGCCGTCGACCTCGCCGCCGGCCGCCGCGACGTCGGTGGCGTACACGAGCCCGGCATCGGCCTCGCCGCGCTTCACCTTGGTGAGCACGGCAGTCACGTTCTGCTCTTCGCTCGCGGGCCGCACGATGATGCCGGCGTCGGCGATGAGGGCCTGGGCGGCGGCACCGCACGGCACCTCGGGCGCGCACAGCACCACCGTGATCGGCAGGCCGTCGGCGGTCTCGGTCGCGCCGTCGGCGAGGTCGTCGAGCCCGTCGATGCCGAGCGGATCGCCGGGCGCGACCGCGATCTCGAGCAGGTTCGTGGCGAAGTCCACGGGTTCGACGGCGAGGTCGGCCTCGATCACCTTCTGCATGTTGCGCTCGTCGGCCGAGGCGAACACGTCGGCCGGCGCGCCCTCGATGAACTGCGTCACGAGCACCGACGAGCCGTCGTAGGTGATGGGCAGCACGTCGAGACTCGGGTGCCGCGCCTCGAAGCCGGTCGCGAGCTCGTCGAACGCCGCCGTCAGCGAGGCGGCGGCGAAGACCGTGAGCTCGCCGCTGAGTTCGCCGCGCGCCTCGCTCGCCTCGCCGGCCCCCGGACGGGCATCGCCGTCGGCCTGGCCGGTGCACGCGGTGAGCGTGAGCGCGACCAGTGCGGCAGGCAGCAGGGTGCGAGCGAGCGGATGTCTCATGCGCGAGGCCCCTCGCCGGTCTCGACGACGACCATGGTCGCCTTGACGACGGCCACGGCGCGCGAGCCGACCTCGAGATTCAGGTCGCGGGCTGCCTCTGCCGACATCAGCGAGACGACGCGGTGCGGCCCGCTCTGCAGCTCGACCTGCGCCATGAGCCCGTCGATCTCGACGCGCGTGACGAGCCCGACGAACCGGTTGCGGGCGCTGCGCCGCATCGGGCTGTGGTCGTCGGCGGCCGTCGCGATGGCCACAGCGCGTGCGGCGAGCTCATCGCCGGGCACGACCTGTCGACCCGAGTCGTCACGCCCGGCCGTGAGCACGCCGTCGCGCACCCAACGGCGCACGGTGTCATCGCTCACCCCGACGAGCGCGGCTGCCTCACTTATCCGATACTGCGTCATGAAAGCGACGATAGATCCGCAGGTGCGGAGATTTCAAGCGGTCCCGCTGATCGGGCGTGCCGCGTCCTCCTCGACGAGCTGCAGGATGCGCGCGGCGACGCTCACCGCGATCGCGGCCGGGTCTTTCGACGCGATGCCGTCGATGCCGATCGGCGTCGTCACGCGGGCCAGGTCGGCTTCGTCGTGCCCCGCTTCGGTCAGCTGCGCACGGAACCTCGCCCACTTCGAACGCGAGCCGATGAGCCCGATCGACCCGAGGCCCGGAGTGTTCAGCGCGGCCTCGACGATCGCGAGGTCCTCGCCGTGGTCGTGCGTCATCACGAGCACGTGCGCGCCGTCGGGCAGGTCGGCCAGCGACGCTTCGGGAACAGGAAGGTGGTGCACGTGCACCGTCGCCACCGCGTCGCCGAGCACCGCGAGCCGCTCGCCCGCGAGCATCTCGGCGCGCGAGTCGACGATGTGCAGTTCGAGCTGCTGCCGGCTGAGCACGCGCGCGAGCTCGAGGCCGACGTGGCCGATGCCGAAGATCGCGACCGACGGCACGACCCGCACGGGTTCCAAGAGCATGGTGACCTCTCCTCCGCAGCATTGCACGCCGTAATCGGTGACGGCCCGGTCGCTGAGCGTCAGCGTCAGCAGGTCGGGCTCGGCGGCGCCCGACGCCAGCATCGCCCGTGCCCGGTCGACCGCGGTCGCCTCGAGGTTGCCGCCGCCGACGGTGCCGAAGAGCGAGTCGGTGCCGACGACCATCTTCGCGCCGCCGTTGCGCGGCGCGTGGCCGCGCACCATCGCGAGGGTGACGATCACGAACGGCATGCGCGCGGCGCGCAGCCGCTGCACTGCGTCGACCCAGTCCACGGCACGCCTCCGGCTCAGGTGTCGGATGCGACGAGCGGTTCACGCGTCGACCGCGCGGTCGCGGCATCCGATTCGGTCGTCTCGCCGGTCGCGCCGGCAACCGAAGACGCCGACCCGGCCTGCCGCGCCTCGCGGATCGCCATGAACACCGCCTCGGGCGTCGCCGGCGAGCGCAGGTCGACGCAGTGCCCGGCGGGCGCGAACGCGGCGACCGCCTCGCGGATCGCCTCGCGCACGCTGAACGCGAGCATGAGGGGCGGCTCGCCGACCGCCTTCGAACCGTAGACCGCGCCGTCTTCGGCGGCGTGCTCGACCAGGTGCACGTTGAACACGTCGGGCAGTTCGGCGAAGCTCGGCAGCTTGTAGGTGCTCGCCGACTGGGTCAGCAGCCGGCCGCGGCCGGGCCCGTCGGTCTCGTCCCAGCGCAGTTCTTCGAGGGTCAGCCAACCGGCGCCCTGCACGAATCCGCCCTCGATCTGTCCGAGGTCGACGAGCGGCGAGAGCGAGTCGCCGACGTCGTGCACGATGTCGACCCGGCGGGTGCGGTAGGCCCCGGTGAAACCGTCGACCTCGACCTCGCTCGCCGCCGCGCCGTAGGCGAAGTACTTGAACGGCGTGCCCTGCATGCGCTTCGTGTCCCACGCGAGGCCCTCGGTGCGATAGAAGCCCGCGGCCCACAGCTGCACCCGCTGGTGGTAGGCCGCCTGCACGATCTCGGCGAACGAATACGAGCGATCGGATGACCCGGGGCCCGACACCCGACCGCCGGCGAACGACACGTCGCGCGCATCGACCTCGAGCAGCCCGGCCGCAACCTCGGCCAGGCGCGCGCGGATCTGCTCGCACGCGGCCTTGACGGCGCCGCCGTTGAGGTCAGCACCCGACGACGCGGCCGTGGCCGAGGTGTTCGGCACCTTGTCGGTGCGCGTCGGGGCGAGGCGCACGGCCTCGATCGGCAGACCCAGCGCGGTGGCGGCGACCTGCAGCATCTTCGTGTGCAGGCCCTGGCCCATCTCGGTGCCGCCGTGGTTCACGAGCACCGAGCCGTCTTTGTACACGTGCACGAGCGCGCCGGCCTGGTTGTAGGCGGTCAGGGTGAACGAGATGCCGAACTTCACGGGCGTGATCGCGAGCGCACGCTTCTCGTCGGGGTGCGCCGCGTTGAACGCGGCGATCTCGGCGCGCCGGGCGTCGAAGTCGCTCAACTGGCGCAGCTCGTTCCAGATGCGCCGCAGCCGCTCGGCGTGCCGCACGGGCTGCCCGTACGGCGTCGACTGACCCGGCTCGTACAGGTTGCGCTCGCGCAGCGTCGCGGCGTCGATGCCGAGCGCGGGTGCCGCCCGACCGAGCACGTCTTCGATGACATGCATGCCCTGCGGCCCGCCGAAGCCGCGGAACGCGGTCTGCGAGGTCTTGTTCGTCTTCGCGATGCGACCGTGCGCGGCGAAATCGGGGATGAAGTACGCGTTGTCGACGTGCAGCAGGGCACGGCCGAGCACCGGCTCGGACAGGTCGAGGCTCCAGCCGCCGTCGGAGGTGAGCGTCGCGTCGAGCGCGAGGATGCGCCCGTCGTCGTCGAACCCGGCCTTCCACTCGACGTGGAACGGATGCCGCTTGCCGGTCATCGTGAGGTCTTGCGTGCGGTTGAGGCGCAACCGCACGGGCCTGCCGGTGAGCGTCGCACCGAGCGAGGCGATGGCCGCGAAGCCGTGCGGCTGCATCTCTTTTCCGCCGAAGCCGCCGCCCATGCGCAGCGCCTGCACGGTGACCCGGTGGCTCGGCACGCCCAGCACGTGCGCGACGATCTCCTGCGTCTCGCTCGGGTGCTGCGTGCTGCACTCGACGAACACCTGCCCCTCGGAGTCGACATGCGCGAGCGACGCGTGCGTCTCGAGGTAGAAGTGCTCTTGGCCGCCGACCTCGGTGACCCCCTCGAACACGTGCGGCGCAGTTGCGAGCGCCGCGGCCGGATCGCCACGCTGCACGTTCGGCGAGATGCCCTGGAACGACCCCGCCGCGATGGCCTCGGCGACCGTGATGATCGAGGGCAGCGTCGTGTACTCGACCGTCACCGCGGCGGCGCCGAGGCGCGCGGCCTCGGCGGTCTCGCCGAGCACCCACGCGAGCGCGTGGCCGTGGAACATCGCCTCGCTCGGGAACAGCGGCTCGTCGTGCTTGACGCCCGCGTCGTTGATGCCCGGAACGTCGGCGGCGGTGAGCACCCGCACGACGCCCGGCACGTCGAGTGCCGGCCGTACATCGAGCAGCACGTGCGCGTGCGCCTGCACCGACTGCACGGGCCACGCCGTGAGCACGCCTGCCGTGCGGGCGGCGAGATCGTCGGTGTACATGGCCGTGCCCGTCGAGTGCATCGCCGCGCTCTCGTGCGGCATGGGAACGCCGACCACGGGGTTCGCCGGGCGTGCCGCGAGGTCGCTCATGCCGGCACCTCCGCTTCGGCCGCCGCGATCGGGTGCGTGCGGTGCAGTTTCAGCAGTGCGCCCTCGAGCATCAGCGCGCGATACTCGGCGCTCGCGCGATGGTCTGACATGGGCGTGCCCTCAGATCCGAGCACGGATGCCGCGTTGCGGACGATCTCGTCGTTCCACGGTTGCCCGAACAGGGCCGCCTCGGTGGCGCGAGCGCGGATGGGGGAGGCGGCCACGCCGCCGAGCCCGATGCGCGCCGAGGCGACGACGCCGTCGTCGATGTCGAGTGCGAAGGCGATCGCGACACTCGAGATGTCGTCGTAGCGGCGCTTCGCGATCTTGTGGAACGCCGTGACGTGCGCGAGCGGCAGCGGGATGCGCACCGCCCGGATGAGCTCGTCGGGACGCCGCACCGTAGTGCGGTACCCGGTGAAGTAGTCGGCGAGGTCGACCTCGCGCTCGCCGTCGGCCGAGGCCAGCACGACACGCGCCTCGAGGGCGAGCAGGGCCGGCGGGGTGTCGCCGATCGGCGAGCCCGTGCCGAGGTTGCCGCCGAGTGTCGCGCGGTTGCGGATGAGGGGCGAGGCGAACTGCGGGAACACCTCGTCGAGCAGCGGCACCCGCCCGGCGAGCCGCCGCCCGATCTCGGAGAGCGAGAGCGCGGCGCCGATCTCGATCGAGGCGTCGCCGACGGTCAGTGCGCGCAACTCGGGCAGCCGCTCGATCGCGACAGCGAGCCCCGCCCGCTGACCGCGCAGGTTCACGTCGACGCCCCAGTCGGTGCATCCGGCGACGACCACCGCGTCGGGTTCGTCACGCACGAGCCGCAGCGCCTCGTCGAGCGACATCGGGCGCACGAAGCGGGCGCCGTCGGCGGCGAGCCGGGTGGCGACGGGCTCGGGCGCCGGACGGGCACGGCGTTCGGCGAGCGGGTCGGCGGTTTCGGGCGCGCCGAGCTCGAAGGCGGCGTCGCGGATCGGCCGGTAGCCCGTGCACCGGCAGAGGTTGCCGCTGAGCGCGTGCAGATCGAAGCCGTTCGGGCCGAGTTCGCCGTGGTCGTGGTCGTGGTCGTGGTGCGAAGCGCCGTCGGCCGGCGCTCGCCCGGCGCGGTAGAACTCGGCGGCCATACTGCACGCGAAGCCCGGGGTGCAGTAGCCGCACTGCGAGCCGCCGCCCGCGGCGAGCCCGGCCTGCACCGGATGCGGTGCCGCCGGGGTGCCGAGCCCCTCGGACGTGACCACCTCTTGACCGTCGACCGCGGCGGCGGGCACGAGGCACGCGTTCACGGCGGTCCACTCGGTGCCGCCGTGCTCGTCGGCGGTGGCGAGCAGCACTGCACACGCCCCGCACTCGCCCTCGGCACAGCCCTCTTTGCAGCCTGTGAGCCCCAGCCCGCGCAGCGCGTCGAGCAGGGTCGTGTGCGCGGCGACACCCGGCAGCGGGCGGGCCTGCCCGTTGACCGTCACGACGATGTGATCCATGCTCGAACTCCTCGTGACGGGAGTCTACGCCGCGCCGATCCCGGTGTTCCGGTACCCACGCGCTCGCTTCTGCGCGAAGATGAAGCAGAGTGTGTGAGCGACATCCCCAGAAGGGAGCGGAAGCCGCATGAGCATCGAGATCGACAGCGAAGTCGAGGTCGCAGGCGGGGGTGAGATCCTCACCGACGAAGCCCTCGCCTTCGTCGAGCAACTGCACCATCGGTTCGACGCGCGCCGGCGCGAGCTGCTCGCCGCGCGGTATGAACGCCGCGAGCGCATCGCCGCGGGCGAGCAGCTCGGCTTCCTGCCCGAGACCGCCGACATACGGGCCGCCGACTGGAGCGTGCCGCCAGCACCAGAAGCCCTCACCGATCGACGCGTCGAGATCACCGGTCCCGCGATGCCCGCGAAGATGGCCATCAACGCGCTGAACTCGGGAGCGCGAGTATGGCTCGCCGACATGGAGGACGCGTCGAGTCCGACGTGGGCGAACGTCGTCGGCAGCGTGCGCAACCTGCGCGACGCGGCGCGCGGCACGCTCGCGTACACGTCGCCCGAGGGCAAGGCCTACGCACTGCGCACCGATGTGCGCCGGCCCACCGTCGTCACCCGGCCACGCGGCTGGCACCTGCCCGAGAAGCACGTGCTCGTCGACGGCGAACGTGCCTCGGGGGCGCTCGTCGATTTCGGGCTGCACTTCTTCCACACGGCGAAGTTGCTCATCGACGCTGGCGACGGCCCCTTCTACTACCTGCCGAAGCTCGAGAGCCACCTCGAGGCGCGCCTCTGGAACGATGTGTTCGTGGTCGCGCAGGAGGCGCTCGGCATTCCGCGCGGCACCGTTCGGGCGACGGTGCTCATCGAGACGATCACCGCGGCGTTCGAGATGGACGAGATCCTCTACGAGCTGCGTGAGCACGTGTCGGGCCTCAACGCGGGCCGCTGGGACTACCTGTTCAGCATCATCAAGGTGTTCCGCGACGCCGGCCCCGAGTTCATCGTGCCCGACCGGGCGTCGGTGTCGATGACGGCGCCGTTCATGCGCGCCTACACCGAGCTGCTCGTGAAGACCTGCCACCGGCGTGGTGCCTTCGCCATGGGCGGCATGGCCGCGTTCGTGCCCAACCGCGCCGACCCCGACGCCACCGCCGTCGCGTTCGAGAAGGTGCGCGCCGACAAGACGCGCGAGGCGAACGACGGATTCGACGGGTCGTGGGTCGCCCACCCCGACCTCGTGCCGGTGTGCCGTGAGGTGTTCGACGCCGTGCTCGGCGACCGGCCGAACCAGCTCGACCGGCAGCGCCCCGAGGTCGAGGTCACCGCGGCGCAGCTGCTCGACATCGCGGCGGAGGGCGGCGAGGTCACCGAGGCGGGTCTGCGCACCAACCTGTCGGTCGGCGTGGCCTATACGGCGGCCTGGCTCGCCGGAAGCGGCGCCGTCGCGCTGCACAGCCTCATGGAAGATGCCGCGACCGCCGAGATCTCGCGCTCGCAGGTGTGGCAGCACGTGCAGCACGGTGTCGTGCTCGCCGACACCGGGCGCACGATGACCGCACGACTCGTGCGCGAGGTCTTCGACGAAGAGCTCGAGTTGCTGCGCGCCGACACCCCGCCCGATCGGTTCGCCGCGTACACCGTGCCGGCAGCGCGACTCGTCGCCGAACTGTGCCTGGCCGACGAGTATGTCGACTTCCTCACTCTTCCCGCCTACGAGCTGCTGGAGTGAGCGTGACCACCTCGCTCAGCACCGCCGATCTCGCCGCGATCGACGCCCACCTCAGCACCACCGACGACCTGCTGCGCACCGCGTATCCTGGCGACGACGGGTCGCGCCAGCCCGTGCACACCGTGTACGTGCCCGCCGACCGGTTCACCCCCGAGCTGCCGACCGCATGGCGACGCATGGTGCGCGACGCCGTCGACGACGCCGGCGGACTCGATGCCGTCGCGAAGCTCGTCGGCCTCGATTCGGCGCTCGCCGACGAGGTCGTGCCGCGCGTTCGCGAGAAGCTCGCCGTCGAACCCATCGAAGACCTGCGCATCGACTTCGAAGACGGCTACGGCGACCACGGCGACGCGGCCGAAGACGCCGAGGCCATGCGCGCCGCCAAGCGCGTCGCCGCCGCGGCGGGGGCCGGATTCGCGCCGCCCTTCATCGGCATCAGGTTCAAGTCGTTCGAAGCCGAGACCCGGGCCCGGGGTATCCGCACGCTCGATCTCTTCATCGGCGCACTCGTGGAGCACGGCGGCCTGCCCGACGGACTCGCGCTCACCCTGCCGAAGGTGTCGACGGTCGCCCAGGTCGAGGCCGCGGCCGAGGTGATGACCGTGCTCGAGCGTGCGCACGGGCTGCCGCACGGGCGGCTGCGGTTCGAGGTGCAGGTCGAGACGCCGCAGCTCGTGCTCGGTGTCTACGGCTCGTCGCCGGTGGCACAGCTCGCGCTCGCCGTGCCCGGCCGCATCAGCGGGCTGCATTACGGCACCTACGACTACAGCGCTGCACTCGGCATCGCGGCGCAGTACCAGTCGATGGAGCATCCCGCCGCCGACCTCGCGAAGGGCGTCATGCAGCTCGCCGTGGCCGGCACGGGCATTCGGCTCTCCGACGGGTCGACGAACATCCTGCCGGTCGGCGGGCGCACCGCCGACGCGTGGCGGCTGCACGCACGACTCGTGCGCCGGTCGCTCGAACGCGGCTTCTACCAGGGCTGGGACCTGCACCCCAACCAGCTCGTCACGAGGTACCTCGCGACCTATGCGTTCTACCGCGAGGGCTGGCCCGAGGCATCCGAACGGCTTCACGACGCTCGCACCGGCACCACCGGCGGGGTGCTCGACGAACCGGCCACGGTGCGCGCGCTCGCCGGGTTCGTGCTGCGCGGCGTGCGCTGCGGCGCGATCTCGGCCGACGAGGTCGCCACCGCCACCGGCATCGACGAGGCGACCCTCGCCGAGCTCGCACACCCGAAGCGTCACCAGGAGGCGACATGAGCTACTACACGCCAGCGGGCGGCCTGCCCGCGCAGAGCGAACTGCTCACCGACCGGGCCATCGTCACTGAGGCGTACACCGTCATTCCCAAGGGCGTGCTGCGCGACATCGTGACGAGCAACCTGCCGGGGTTCACCGGCACGCGCGCATGGATCCTCGCGCGTCCCATCGCCGGGTTCGCCACGACGTTCTCGCAGCTCATCGTCGAGATCGCGCCCGGCGGAGGCTCCGACTGGCCTGAGCGCGAGGAGGGAGTCGAGGGCGTCGTGTTCGTGACGACCGGCCAGCTCACGCTCGAGCTCGAGGGCGAGCGATTCGTGCTCGAAGCCGGCGGCTACGCGTACATCGCGGCAGGCGCCGACTGGGCGATCTCGAACGAGGGCAACGAGCGCACGAGCTTCCACTGGATCCGCAAGGCGTACGAGCCGCTCGAAGGCTACGAGGTCGCCTCGTTCGTGACCCGCGACCAGGATGTCGCACCCCGGCCGATGCCCGGCACGAACGGCGCATGGGCGACCACCCGGTTCGTCGACCCCGACGACCTCGCGCACGACATGCACGTGAACATCGTCACGTTCCAGCCCGGCGGGGTGATCCCGTTCGCCGAGACGCACGTCATGGAGCACGGCCTGTTCGTGCTCGAGGGCAAGGGCGTCTACCGGCTCAACGGCGACTGGGTCGAGGTCGAGGCGGGCGACTTCATGTGGCTGCGGGCGTTCTGCCCGCAGGCCTGCTACGCGGGCGGGCCGGGGCCGTTCCGCTACCTGCTCTACAAGGACGTGAACCGCCAGGTGCGGCTCACCGGCCCCGATCTCGCGAGGGCGGCGAGCCGATGGGGGTGAGCCGGCGATGGCGGTGAGCGAGCGGATGTCCCGTGCGGGTGCGGTCGCGACATCCGAACCGTTCGATCTCGTGGTCAGGGGCGAGCGGGTGCTCGTCGGCGGCGAAATCGTGCCCGCCACCGTCGCCGTGCGCGGCGGCGTGATCGTGAGCGTCACCACCGACTCCGGCACTGATGCTGTTCTGGCATCAGTGTCGGAGTCTGCCGCCACCCGCACCATCGTGCTCGCCGACGACGAGGTGCTCATCCCCGGACTCGTCGACACGCACGTGCACGTCAACGAGCCCGGGCGCACCGAGTGGGAGGGGTTCGCCTCGGCGACCCGGGCGGCCGCAGCGGGCGGGGTCACGACGATCGTCGACATGCCGCTCAACAGCATTCCGCCGACGACCACGGTCGACGCGCTCGCCGTGAAGCGCGCGGCGGCCGAAGGGGCGGTCTTCGTCGACGTGGGGTTCTGGGGCGGCGTCGTGCCCGGCAACCTGGGCGACCTCGCACCGCTCGTCGAGGCGGGAGTGTTCGGGTTCAAGTGCTTCCTCGTGCACTCGGGCGTCGACGAGTTCCCTCCCGTCACGGTCGACGAGCTCGAGGCGGCGATGCGGGTGCTCGTCGACGCCGACGACTCCCTGCTCATCGTGCACGCCGAAGACGCGGCGCTCATCGACGGGGCACCGCACCCGCACAGCACGTCGTATGCCGACTTCCTCGCGTCGCGGCCTCGCGCGGCCGAGGGCGCCGCGATTGCGGCGGTCATCGAGCGGGCGGGGCGCACGGGCGTGCGCGCGCACATCCTGCACCTGAGCGACGCCGACGCGCTCGACCGCATCGCCGCCGCGAAGCGCCACGGAGTGCGGCTCACGGTCGAGACCTGCCCGCACTACCTGACGCTGTGCGCAGAAGACGTTCCCGCGGGAGCGACGGCCTACAAGTGCTGCCCGCCGATCCGCGAAGCAGGCAACCGCGACGCGCTCTGGCGCGGCCTCGCGTCGGGAACGATCGACTTCGTGGTCTCCGACCACTCGCCCGCACCGGCGTCGATGAAGTTCGCCGGCGACGGTGACTTCGCCGAGGCGTGGGGCGGCATCGCATCGGTGCAGCTCGGACTGCCGCTCGTATGGACCGAGGCGCGCCGCCGCGGCGTCGCGCTCGCCCGGGTCGTCGAATGGATGTCGCAGGCTCCGGCCCGGCGCGTCGGTCTGGACTCGAAGGGCGCGATCGCCCCGGGCCGCGCCGCCGACCTCGTCGTGTTCGCGCCCGATGAGCGCTTCACCGTCGACGCCGAGGCGCTCGAGCACCGGCACCCCATCACGCCCTACGACGGGCGGGAGTTGACGGGGGTGGTGCGCACGACGCTGCTCGCGGGCGAGCCGGTCGACCGGTCGGTGCCGCGAGGGCGACTGTTGCGGCGAGGGGTGGAGCGGTGACTGTCTCACTCGAGGTGTTCAACTCGGCCACGCGGTCGCAGGCGATCGCGATGCTGCGGCCGTGCCTCGACGTACCGCGTTGGTGTGCAGCGCTCGCCGATGGGCGACCGTACGGCTCGGTCGGCGATCTCGTCACGACGGCCGAGTCGGCTGCGTCGCCGTTCACCCTCGACGAGGTCGACGGTGCGCTCGCGCAGCACCCGCGCATCGGCGAACGGCCCACCGGCTCGCACGCCGAGGCCCGGTTCTCACGCGCCGAACAGGCCGGCATCGGCTCGCCCGAGACCGCGGTCGCCGAGGCGATCTCCGAGGGCAACATCGCCTACGAGAAGCGGTTCGGACGGGTGTTCCTGATCCGCGCCGCCGGCCGATCGGCGTCCGAGATCCTGGTCGCCCTCTACGAGCGACTGGGGCACACCGACGACGAGGAGCTGCCCGTCGTCGCCGAGCAACTGCGCCAGATCGCGGTGCTTCGACTGAAGGGCCTTTTCGAATCATGAGTACCTCGCGCATCACCACCCATGTGCTCGATGCAACGAACGGCCGGCCGGCGCCGGGCATCTCGGTCGAGCTGCAGCAACACCAGGGCGGCAGCTGGCATCGTGTCGCGGCATCCGTGACCGACGACGACGGTCGCATCTCGCAACTCGGACCCGACGATCTGAAGCCTGGGGAGTACCGGCTGCGGTTCGACACCGGCACGTGGTTCGCCGGGCGGGGGATCGACACGTTCTATCCCGAGGTCGTGCTCACCGTGCGCGTCGTCGACGACGGGCGGCACGTGCACGCCCCTCTGCTGCTGAGCCCGTTCGCCTATTCGACCTATCGAGGGAGTTGAGCATGACCGAGCCCGCCATCGTCCTGGGCGCGAACCAATACGGCAAGGCCGAGGTGCGTGTCGTCAAGGTGACGCGCGACACCGCCCGGCACGAGATCGACGACCTCAACGTCACGTCGCAATTGCGGGGCGACTTCGCGGCCGCGCACCTCGCCGGCGACAATGCGCACGTCGTCGCAACCGACACGCAGAAGAACACGATCTTCGCGTTCGCCCGCGACGGCATCGGGTCGCCCGAAGCGTTCCTGCTGCGCCTCGCCGACCACTTCACGAGCTCGTTCGACTGGGTGAGCGGCGGGCGGTGGGAGGCCGAGCGGTTCGCCTGGGATCGCATCGTCGCCGACGGTTCGCCGCACGATCACGCCTTCGTGCGCTCGGGGCAGGTCGTGCGCACGGCCGTCGTCGTCGCCGACGGTGCCGACCGGCACGTGCTCGGCGGACTGCACAGCCTCACCGTGCTGAAGACGACCGAGTCGGGGTTCGAAGGGTTCCCGCGCGACCGGTACACCACGCTGCAGGAGACCTCCGACCGCATCCTCGCCACCGATGTCGCGGCGCGGTGGCGGTACGACGGCGTCGCGGCTGATGCGGGCTTCGACTACGACGCGGCCTACGAGAGCGTGCGGTTGCTGCTGCTCGAGGCGTTCGCCGAGCGGTACTCGGCCGCACTGCAGACGACTCTGTTCGACATGGGCAGCCGCGTGCTCGAGCGGCGTCCCGAGATCGCCGAGATCCGCCTGTCGATGCCGAACAAGCACCACTTCGTGGTCGACCTCGCGCCGTTCGGGCTCGACAACCCGAACGAGGTGTTCTTCGCCGCCGACCGCCCATACGGGCTCATCGAGGCCGCGGTGACCCGCGCCGGCGCCGCGAGCCCCGCCGCCGCGTGGGAGGGCATCGCCGGCTTCTGCTGACGCCGTTCTCCCTCGGCCCCCTTCCCGTTCTCCCCGACTTCTGCAGGAAGTTCCGCGGCTCGGCGGCGTGTCGGGGCAGCGACACGCCGCCAGAGCCCCGAAAGCCCTGCACTGCGCGAATGGGGATGCGCCGGCTCGCCGGCGACTGGTCCTCCCCACCCTCAGTGGTCGCGTGATTCTGCCATGACGGACGCCGTTCGTGGCCCCGGGGCCGGCGGCACTCGCACGATGCTGCCATGCCCGACGTCATTTCCGTACTCGCTCAACTCGGCCGAATCGCGCGCGTGGTCTCCCTTCGCAGTCGCGGATGCACGGATGCCTCGCTCGCGGCAGCGCTCGCCGCCGGTCTGGTCACCCGGCCACGGCGCGGCTGGCTCGCGGCGCCCGAAGTCGATCGCGACCAACTGCGTGCGGTCGCCGTCGGTGGCCGAATCGGCTGCGTGTCGGCCCTTCGCCGATTCGGAGTGTGGTCTGGCACCGACGACTGTCTGCACCTGCACGTGCCCCGAACCGCGTCCAGGCTCACCCAGGCGCCAGCGCGGAAAGACGTCGAAAACGCGGGCGTGTGGCATCCGTCGGTCGCAGGACGAAAGCGCCGAGCACGCGAGGTTCGCCTTGCCTCACCCGACCTCTCCGCCCGGATTCACTGGGCTCGAGAACTCGCGCCGCTTCGTGCTCTCGACTGGATAGTCTCGCCCCACACCGCACTCGCGGCGGCCGTGCGTTGCCTCGACGCGGAACACGCGAGCGCTGCGATCGACTCGGTGCTCCACGAACGGGTGCTCTCACGCCGAGAGGTCGACGCGATCCTGGCGTCGCTGCCCGATCGAAGTTCGGTGCTCATCGATGGATTCACCGGACGTCCCGAGTCGGGAGTCGAGAGCCTGTTCATTCGGCGGATGTCGCGGGCCGGGTTCCATATCGAGGCGCAGGTCGATCTGGCGGGGTTCGGCCGGTATGACGGCCTCATCGACGGCTGCGTGCTGTTCGAGATCGACGGGCGCGGCTTCCACTCCAGCGCCTCGGAGTTCTTCACCGACCGTGACCGATCGCTCATCGGTCACGCGTTCGGTGTTCCTGTGCTGCGTCCGAGTGCGCTCCACGTGCTCGAGCATTGGCCGATGACCTTCGCTGCGGTAGCCCGCACCGTCGCCGACGCGAAGATCGTGCGGCGTCATCGCGGCCTGCCTCCGGTGATGCCCGTTCCGTGAAGTGCAGGAAGAAGCGTCGTGACCAGGGCGTGTCGGGCCACGACACGCCGACGAAAGCGGCAGAACTTCCTGCACTGCGAACGACAGAGCGGCGAGGTGCGCCGCAGCGGCCGGGCGCAGCCGGCAGAGCGCGCCCGACCCTCGACCGCGGGGCGCTGCCACGCTAGCGTCGAGGCATGCGCATCCTCCTCGTCGGCGCCGGAGGCGTCGGAGACGCCATTGCCAAGATCGCGGCCCGCCGCGACTTCTACGAGCTGCTGGTGGTGAGCGACTACGACGAGTCCCGCGCCGAGCGCACGGTCGACTGGATCAGGGCGAGGCACGGCGATGAGGTCGCAGCCCGGTTCGCCACGGCGCAGATCGATGCGTCCGATCCCGAGGTCGTGGCATCCGTCGCTCGCGAACACCAGGCGACCCACGTGATGAACGCGGTCGAGCCGAAGTTCGTGCCGGCGATCTTCGCAGGCGCGCTCGCGGCCGGCGCCGACTACCTCGACATGGCGATGAGCCTCAGCGAGCCGCATCCGACCGACCCCTACGAGAAGACGGGCGTGAAGCTGGGCGACGACCAGTTCGCGCAGACCACCGATTGGGATGTCGCGGGGCGGCTCGCCCTCGTCGGCATGGGCGTCGAGCCGGGGCTGAGCGATGTGTTCGCCCGGTTCGCGGCCGACCACCTCTTCAGCGACATCGACGAGCTCGGGGTGCGCGACGGCGCGAACCTCGTCGTGACCGACGACGACGGAAACGAGATCTTCGCCCCGTCGTTCTCGATCTGGACGACGATCGAGGAGTGCCTGAATCCGCCCGTGATCTGGGAGGAGGACGCCGGGTGGTACACGACGGCGCCGTTCAGCGAGCCCGAGGTGTTCGAGTTCCCCGAGGGCATCGGGCCGGTCGAGTGCGTGAATGTCGAGCACGAAGAAGTGCTGCTCATGCCGCGCTGGGTCGACGCGAAGCGGGTGACGTTCAAGTACGGTCTCGGGGCCGAGTTCATCAACGTGCTGCAGGTGCTGCATCTTCTCGGGCTCGACTCGACGAGCCCGGTGCGGGTGCGCAGCGACGACGGCCCGGCGCACGTCGCCCCGCGCGATGTGGTCGCGGCGGCGCTGCCCGACCCTGCCACGATCGGCCCGCGCATGACGGGCAAGACCTGCGCCGGCCTGTGGGTCACCGGCACGGGCACCGACGGCGGGCCGCGGTCGACGTACCTGTACCACGTCACCGACAACGAGTACACGATGCGCGAGTACGAGAGCCAGTGCGTCGTGTGGCAGACCGCGCTGAACCCGGTCATCGCGCTCGAGCTGCTGGCGACCGGCGTGTGGGCGGGACGCGGCGTGCTCGGCCCCGAGGCGTTCGATGCCGCGCCGTTCCTCGAGCTCATGGCGCGTCCCGTCACCGACGGCGGCTACGGCCAGGCCTGGCGCATCGAGGATCGGGCCGCGTGACCACCGCTCCGCCGCACGGGGCTGCCACGATCATTCGCGAGGCGCATGAGGCGGCCGATGTCGCAGACGCGCGTGCCGGCGTCATCACGCGCCCGGCCCTGGCAGGTGAACTCGATGCCGTACGTGCCCGCTTCACGGTTACATGGGGCGAGGGGCGCGGCCCCGACCGCTCGATGCTGCAGGCACTCGATCACGCGGGCAACACGCTGCTCATCGCGGTGCCGACTGGATTGGTTGAGGAGCGCCCGACACAGGAGGACGCGTCTCGAAACCCCGCCGATCCGATCCGGCCCGCCCCTGCCCTCGCCGCACTGCTCGGGTTCCTCGGCTGGCGCGGGGGCCTGCACCTGCACTCGCACATGAACGCCGTCGACCCGGCCGCGCGCGGCCGCGGTATCGGACTCGCACTCAAGCTGCGCCAACGCGCGATCTGCCTCGAGCACGGCATCGCCGAGGTGCGCTGGACCTACGATCCCCTCATCCGCCGCAACGCCCGCATGAACCTCGTGCGCCTCGGCGCCGAGGTCATCGCGTTCCACCCCGACTTCTACGGCCGCCTCGACGACGCCATCACGGGCGGCGACCGCAGCGACCGCTTCGAAGTGCGCTGGCGCCTCGACTCGCCGCGCACATTGCGCGCCCTCGCCGGCGAGCCGCAGCCCGCGTGGTCGTCACGCGGCGGGCTCGAGCTCGTCCCCGACTTCGAGGGGCTGCGAGCGGATGACCCGGCTGCGGCCGCGCGCCTGCGCGAGCAGTCCCGGTCGGCCTTCGCCGCGTTGGGCGACCGCGAGTTGGGGCTGCGTGTCGAGCTCAACGCCGCAGGCGACTACGTCTTCACGACCGACGACCCCGACCGGGAGGCCCGATGAACGACACAAGCGACACGCCAGCCGCGACCCGCATCGACGCGATCGAACTGCACCGCATCGAGGTGCCGCTCGTGCGCCCGTTCGAGACGAGCTTCGGCCGAGAGACGGTGCGCGAGGTGCTCATGGTGCGGGTGCGCACCGATGCGGGCGACGGCTGGGGTGAGTGCGTGGCCGGTCGCGACCCGTTCTACTCGTCAGAGTACGTCGACGGCGCGGCATCCGTCATCGAACGCCATCTCGGGCCGGCGCTGCTCGGCCGACTGCGAGTCCACGGAACGCAGCCGGCGCCGCGCGACCTTCTGCCACGTGGCGCATCGGTGCCGCTCGCGGCCGCCGTCGCGCCCGCGCTCGCGTTCGTCGCGGGTCATCGCATGGCGAAGGGCGCACTCGAGGCGGCCGTGCTCGACGCCGAGCTGGGGGCGCAGGGGCGTTCGATGGGCGAGGCGTTCGGGGCCGAGCGCGACTGGGTCGATTGCGGCGTCTCGGTCGGAATCGCGCCGACGCTCGAAGAACTGCTCGACGAGGTCACCGGCTATCTCGAGGAGGGGTACCGGCGCATCAAGCTGAAGATCCGGCCGGGCTGGGATCGCGTGCCCGTCGGCGCCGTGCGCGAACTCATGGGGCCCGCGGGAATGCTGCAGGTCGACGCGAACACGGCGTACACCGCGGATGACATCCCACTGCTCGCGCGGCTCGACGACTTCGACCTCCTGCTCATCGAGCAGCCGTTCGCCGAAGAGGACCTCGCGACGCACGCACGCCTCGCCGCAGAGTGCGACACGCCGGTGTGCCTCGACGAATCGATCCTCGGCGTCTCGACGGCGATCGACGCGGTCGAACGCGGCGCCACGTCCATCATCAACATCAAGCCCGGCCGCATGGGCGGCTACCTCGAGGCCCTGCGAGTGCACGACGTCTGCTGCGACCTCGACGTGCCGGCCTGGTGCGGCGGAATGCTCGAGACCGGTGTCGGCCGCGCCGCGAACGTCGCCCTCGCCGCGCTGCCGGGCTTCGTGCTTCCCGGCGACACGTCGGCGTCGTCGCGGTACTACGCCGAAGACCTCACCGAGCCGTTCGTGCTCGGCACGGGCGAGCATCACGGCCAGCTGCGGGTTCCCGATGGCCCGGGCACCGGCGTCACCGTGCGCGACGAGCTGGTTCGCGAGTGGGCGTCAGTGCAGCCCGTGACGCTCACGCGCTGAACGGCGCCCCCGCCTCGCGACGCAGCTCGAGCGCACCCTCGCCGATCGCCGCGGCCGACGCCGCGAGCCGCGGATCGTCGTCGATCTCGAACCACGTCGACGACAGGGCGCACCACGCGACGAGCCAGTCGGCGAGCCGCGCAGCGTCGACCCCGGTCGCGTCGACGACCACGCCGAACTGCCGTTGGAGTCGACCGGGTGCGAGGGCCCGCTCGTGCGAGGGATTGCACAGCAGGTTGCAGTAGTCGAACGCGGCCTCACCGAGGAGGCCCTTGGGGTCGATCACGAGCCAGCCGCGCTCGCCGAAGTCGAGCACGTTGCCGTGGTGCAGGTCGCCGTGCAGCACGACCGTGTCACGCGGGTCGGCCAGGAGCCGAGCGGCCGTGTCGGCACCGCGCCGGTGGAATGCGCCGAGCGCCTCGGCGTTCGAGCGCAGGTGCCGGAACCACGTCGCAAGGCGCACCAGACCGGGCGGGTCGTCGGGCGCCAGCACGGCAGTGGATGCCGCGTGGATGACCTCGGCCGCGGCGCAGATGATGCGCGTGGCCTCGTCGTCGTGGCCGGCCTCGACCATGCGCACGAGGTCGCGGTCGCCGGTGGCGCGTTCGATGAGCACCGCCGGCCCCTCGCGCTCGAGCACGCGGGCTGCGCCGCGCCCGTCGAGCGCGACGAGCAGGTCGGCGCCGCGCGCCTCTTCGTCGGTCTGCGCGAGCTTGAGCATCGCCGGTTCACCGTGCTCGGTGCGCACCGGGATGAGCGTGCTCGAAGCCGTGGTGACGGGGTCGGCGTCGGGTCGCAGGCGCCAGCGCCGCAGCCAGGCGGCCTCTTCGGCGTGACCGGGATTCACCGGACCCAGGTCGCTCACGACCGGTTCCACTGCTTGCCGGCCCAGGGGTCGTAGTCGACCTCGAGCGCCTCCTGCTCGGGGCGCTGCGACTCGGGGACGTGCTGCAGGTTCACCCTGATGCGGTACCACAGCGACGAGCTGCCGCGCATGCCGTCGACGAGCACGTCGGCGGGCTGCAGCAGGGCGACCACGTCGGGGTGACGTGCCTTCCACCGTTCGAGCCCCTCGAGCGCCTCGGGCTTCGTCTTGGCACGCGCGATCTCGATGAGCGGCATGGTCGACTGCCGCCGGCCCGACCCGCCCGCCGCCGAGCTGCCGGCGCCGGCCGCGCGCGGCGCCTTCTCGGCGGGCCCGAGCTGCTCGGCGAGTGCCAGCAGCCCGTCGAGTCCGCCGACGGCCCCGTCGATGCCGGCGGCGGGGTCGCCGCGTTCGGCGAACCGCTCGAGCACCGTCGCCACCGTGAAGCGCTCGGGTCTGCTGTCGCGCACCTCGTTCCAGTCGAGCGGTGTCGACACCCGTGCATCGGGCAACGGACGGATCGAGTACGCCGACGCCACCGTGCGGTCTTTCGCGTTCTGGTTGAAGTCGACGAACACGCTCTCGCCGCGCTCCTCCTTCCACCAGCGCGCGGTCGCCAGGCCGGGTGCGCGCAGCTCGACCTCGCGGGCGAGCGTCTCGGCCGCGTGCCGCACCTCGCGGAAATTCCAGCGTCGTTCGATGCGCGCGTAGATATGGATGCCCCGTGAGCCCGAGGTCTTGGGCCAGCCCACGAGCCCGTGGTCGGTGAGCACCTCGCGCGCGACCATGGCGACGTCGACGATCTGGCTCCAGTCGACACCGGGCATGGGGTCGAGGTCGACGCGCAGTTCGTCGGGGTGCTCGAGGTCGTCGGCGCGCACGGGATGAGGATTGAGGTCGAGGCAGCCGAGGTTGACGACCCAGGCGAGGGCCGCGGCATCGGTCACGACGACCTCTTCGGCCGAGTTGCCCGACGCGTAGCGCAGCGTCGCGGTCTCGATCCACTCGGGCCGCTTCTCGGGCGCGCGCTTCTGGAAGAACGCCTCGTGCGAGATGCCCTTCACGAACCGCTTGAGCACCATGGGCCGGCGGTCGACCCCGCGCAAGGCGCCGTCGGCGACCGCGAGGTAGTAGTTCACAAGGTCGATCTTGGTGAGGCCGGGCTGGGGGAACACGACCTTGTCGGGGTTCGAGACGCGAACCTCGCGCCCGCCGATCTCGAGCACCGTGGCGTTGTCTCTCGCCGGGCTCACGCCGTCGCCTCCGCTCGCCGCACCCGGGGTCGAGCCATCAGGAACCGCATCGAGAGGCCCGCCGCCAGCGAGCCGAGCCCGCCCGCAAGCAGGTCGCCGAGCGTGTCGGCGTACCCGACGAGGATCGCTTCGTCGATGAACGCGCGGCCGAACCACTCGAAGAGCTCCCAGAGCACGCCCAGCGAGAGTCCGAGCGCGGTTGTCGCCACCGTCGCGGACAGCCTGGGACGCCGTAACGTCGCGGGGTCGGCGAGTACGCCGAACCGCACGAGCACCACGAAGAGCAGCGCAGCGCAGAGCCCGTTCGCCGCGAAGTGCATCGGCACATCCCACCAGCGCGTCGTGTGATAGATGCCGAGCACGCTGCTCCAGGTCGAGAACAGCACGGCGACGCCGAACGCGATGTCGAAGCCGGCCCGCAGGTGCAGCAGGCGCGGGATGAGCATCGCAGCGAGGACGCCGAGGAAGCTGAGGCCCGAGAGCGGCCCCCAACCGATTCCCGCGACCACGATGCTCACCACGGCGAGCAGGCGCAGCACGTCGGCGAACACCTCGGCGGGCCCGACTGGGGCGCGCAACGCCTCGCGCATCATGCCAGCACTCTAGACCCGCCCGCCGTCACTCCCGACGCCAGCACGCAGCACCGCCTGAACCGGTTCGTGATCGGATGCCGCCTTGCCGCCGAACCGCGTCGCATTGATGGCGGCGCGGGTCACCTCGACATTGCCGCCGACGAGGATGTGGTCGATGCGCCGCCCGCCAGGTCGACGGGCTCGATAGTTCGAGAAGGTGCCGAACAGCGGGGTGACCTGTTCTGCCGCCGCCGCCCACGCATCGCGCAGCGTGCCGGCCTCGGTGAGCACACGGTGCGCGGGCGACTGCTCGTCGGTGTTGAGGTCGCCCATGACGATGATCGCTGCGTCGGGCTCGGCGGCAAGCGCGGCCTGTGCGAGATCGACGATCATGCGAGCGGAGCGCAGCCGGGAGCGCCGCGACAGGTGGTCGAGATGGGTGTTGAAGACGAGCAGGCGGGCGCTCGTCTCGACATCGGTGTACTCCGCGGTCACCAGGATCCGCCGCGTCACATTGCCCCACGATCGCGACCCGTGCTGTTCCGGTGTCGATGAGAGCGCGCGCTGACGCCAGTCGGTGAGCTCGAGGCGCTCGGCGTCGTAGTAGATCGGGCACTTCTCGCCTCGCCCCGACGGGTCCCGACCCCGGCCGACCCAGCGATACCGCGGGCCGAGTGCGTCGGCGACGAAGTCGGCCTGGTCGGCGAGCGCCTCTTGCACGCCGACGAGGGTGGGCTGTTCGGCGACGAGGATCCGCTCGACGAGGTGCCTGCGCATCGCCCACCGGTCGGGACTGCCCGGTCGATTGCCCGAGACACGCCGACGGATGTTGTACGTCATCACGTGCACCTCGGGCGCGGTCACCCGTCCGATGAGGGCGGCATCCGTCATCTGCTCAGCGTACGCGCGTACGCGCGCACGCGCGCACGGTAGCGTGGTGCCACCTGCCGAAGAGCGAGAGGACCACGATGCGGCGCATCCTCGACGTACGGATCGTGCGCTGGGAGCTGAAGCTGCTCTACGTCGCAGCGGCCTTCGGCATCGGATACCCGGTGCGGGCGTTGCTGTTCGCAGCAGGTGCGGCGCCGTTCGTGCCCGGCCTCGTCGACGCGCTCGTGACGATCGGTGCGTTCGTGCTCGGCGCGAGACTGTTCCGCGGCAATGGCGAGGCGATCGCGCCGCCGCGGCCGTGGTGGCGCATGACCGCGTGGCCGACGCTGAGCAAGAACCTGGGCATTCTCTTCGCATTCGTCGCGGTCTCGTTCGTGCTCATTGCCGTACGGGTCGTCCAGTCAGACGTGCAGGTCTATTCGCTCGTCGACTCGGGCATCGGCGCGCTGCAGTTCGCGGTGCTCGCGTTCCTCTACCTGAACTCCGCGGTACGACTGACGCGACGCGGCATCGTGAAGCCCGAGCGACTGCGGCCGCCGCCACGACTGCGGTTCTGAACGACCGGCGATCGCTCATTCGGCGTGCGGCGCGTGGTGAACCGGCCTTTCGCGAGCGGCGAGCTGTTCGAGTCGCTCGGCCGCCAGTCGTGCGCCGCCCTCGCGTTTCATGGCATCGGCGAACGCGGATGCCGCAGGGCCGAGCGCGCGCGCCCGGGCGACTGCGTCGCGCAGCGTGCGCGGCGAGAGCTTGCGCTTGGGCAACAGGACTCCCACCCCGGCCGCCTCGGCGCGTCGGCCGACCTCGGACTGGTCGCGACCCCATGGAACGACGACGACGGGCACGCCCGCGCAGAGCGCCTTCTGGGTCGCGCCCATGCCGCCGTGGGTGACGGCGACATCGGCGATCTCCAGCAGCGGCGTGTGCGGCACGAACGCTTCGACCCTCGCGTTCGCAGGCACCTGGTGCGGGATGGAGCCGGCCGGCATCGTGGCGACCACCCCGCAGTCCTCGTGGGCGAGCGCGGCCAGCGCCGTCTCGACGAGCACGCCGTCGTCTTGGAACTCGGACGACGTCGTGACCAGAACCAACGGGCGACGTACGGTGTCGAGCCAGCCGGGGCGGTCGGCGGGGGGATCCCACGCGAGCGGGCCGGTGAGGCAGAACGAGTCCGGCCACGCCGTGCGCGGGTATTCGAAGGCCGTCGACGTCACGTACAGGGTGAGCGGCGCACGCGTGTACAGGTCGGCGGCGTCGCGCAGCGGCCGAAGCCCGAGCTCGCCGCGGACCTCGTTGAGGGGCGGCAGCATCACCCGCTCGAAGCCGCCGAGGATCAGCGGGCGCAACAACCGGTCGCGCATCCGCCCGAGCGCCCCGCGCGCCGGGTGCAAGCCCGGTCCGAACGGGGGGATCTCGTCGGCGGGCAGTGGCGTGGGGAAGTGCTGAAGCAGCGCCCAAGGACCGCCCCAGGCCTCGGCGACGGCGACGGCCCCGACCGCATTGCCGTCGATCAGCAGCACATCGGGCGCCTCCGACTCGATCGCCGCCTGCAGGTCGCCGACCTCGAACGCTGCTCGAGCGGACATGGTGCGGATGGAACGCTTGATCGCCCCGACGGCCGAGCGCGCGAGGTAGTCGTCGAACTCGATGCGCGCGATGCGCGGGTCGATGCGGTCTGCGGTGAAGCCCAGCTGCCGCAGGTGATCGACCTCTGCATCGAGCGTGCGCACGGCGACGACGTGGCCGCGCCGCTGCAACTCGTGCAGGATCGGCATGGTGGGGTACAGATGCCCGCGAGCGGGCGAGGTGTAGGCGAGGAACTTCATTTCAGTACTCCCTTCACGAGTTCGGTCAACGCCTGCCGCGTGCTGTCGCGGGAGAGCCCCGACTGGCGGCGCAACAGGTACCAGGTGAAGACATCGCACGTGGCGATCAGCTGGGCATGCAGAAGCCGGCGGGCGGCATCGGACCTCGCGTCGAGCCAGGGCGCGAAGACACGGGCCACCCAGTCCGCGTGGAATCGCTTGCCGATCGTCGTCGCGTCGGCGATCGCCGGAATTCGCTCTTCCTGACGAAGCAGGAGCATCGCCAGGTCCCCGACCTGCTCGTAGTGCTCGACGAGGTTGTCGATCGCGCCCGCGATATCGCCCGCAGTCGCCTCGCCGCGTTGGGTGGTCACCGCGGCGGTGGTGGTCTCGGTGAGTGTCTTCGCCAGGCCCTCTTTGGATCCGAACCGGCGGATGACGGTCTGCACCGTCACGCCCGCGTCGGCTGCGATCGCATCGAGGGTGACGTCGTCGTAGTAGTCGGTGGAGAACCGCGCCAGCGCGGCACCCAGAATGCGCTCGCCGGTCGCCCGAGCGGACTGCGCACGGGTCGACATCGTGTACGAGCGAGTTTTCATGTTAATCATATTGACATGAAAGTTGACGGTGCGAAAGGGGTTCATAACGCATCCCCTGTTCGATCGGTCCCCTCGGTAGGATCGTGCCCATGTCGGATGACGCGGTGAAGCAGGCACAGGAGGCGGCCGCCGTTGCGGCCGAAGCGGCGAAGCAGCTGCAGGCGCAGGCTCAAGCCGCGATCAAGGCGGCAGAAGAGGCTGCGGCGCTCGCGAAGGCGGCGGCCGAGCAGGCGGCCGGCGAGCAGGCGGCGGATGTCCCTGCCGCAGCTGCGGCAGATGCGGGTCTCGATACGCCGCAGACGGCTACTCGACGGGCGGAAGCGAAGAAGGCCGCGCCTGCGACATCCGACGGCCCGCTCGACACCGAGCACATCGATGCGATCCGTGCGGGCTACGCGTTCGAGGGACCGGCCCTCGAGATGGGCGCGCTCGTCAACGGCGAGGCGATGCCCGACGTGCCCGTGCGCATCCCGATCGCCATGACGAACCGCCACGGCCTCGTCGCGGGCGCGACCGGCACCGGCAAGACCCGCACGCTGCAGGTGCTCGCCGAGCAGCTCTCGACCGCCGGGGTCGCCGTGTTCGCCGCCGATATCAAGGGCGACCTGTCGGGCGTCGCGACGCCCGGGGAGAGCAGCGAGAAGCTGCTGAAGCGCACCGACGGCATCGGCCAGCAGTGGACGCCCGCGACGTTCCCGACCGAGTTCTTCTCGCTCGGCGGCGTCGGCAGGGGCGTGCCGATCCGGGCGACGATCTCGGGCTTCGGCCCGCTGCTGCTGAGCAAGGTGCTCGGCCTCAACGACACGCAGGAGTCGAGCCTCGGCCTCGTCTTCCACTACGCCAACACGAACAACCTCGCGCTGCTCGACCTCGAAGACCTGCGCGCCGTGCTCGCCTACCTCGTGAGCGACGAGGGCAAGGGCGAACTCGAGGGCCTCGGCGGCCTGTCGAAGGCGACCGTCGGAGTCATTCTTCGTGAGCTCATCACGTTCGCCGACCAGGGCGCCGACGTGTTCTTCGGCGAGCCAGAGATCGACACGGCCGAGTTCCTGCGCACCGCGCCCGACGGCCGCGGCATCATCAGCCTGCTCGAGGTGCCCGGCGTCGCCGACAAGCCGGCGCTGTACTCGACGTTCCTCATGTGGCTGCTCGCCGACCTCTTCACCGACCTGCCCGAAGTCGGCGACCTCGACAAGCCCAAACTCGTGTTCTTCTTCGACGAGGCGCACCTGCTGTTCAAAGACGCCTCGAAGGACTTCCTCGCACAGATCACCCAGACGGTGCGGCTCATCCGCTCGAAGGGCGTCGGTGTGTTCTTCGTCACGCAGACCCCGAAAGACGTCCCCGGCGACGTGCTCGCCCAGCTCGGTTCGCGCGTGCAGCACCAGTTGCGCGCGTTCACGCCCGACGACGCGAAGGCCCTGCGCGCGACGGTGTCGACCTACCCGAAATCGGGCTACGACCTCGAAGAGACGCTCACGGTGCTCGGCACGGGCGAGGCGATCGTCACGGTGATGAACGAGAAGGGCGCCCCATCGCCCGTCGCTTGGACCCGCCTGCGGGCCCCGCAGGCGTCGATGTCGCCGTCGCCCGACGCGTCGATCGACGCCTCGGTCGCGGCGTCGCCGTTGCTGGCGAAGTACGGCACGGGGCTCGACCGCGAGTCGGCGCACGAGATCCTGACGAAGAAGCTCGCCGATGCGGCTGCCAAGGTCGATGCCGAAGCGGCGGCGGCTGCCAAGGCCGACGCCGACGCCGAGTACGCGAAGATGCAGGCGAAGATCCAGGCCGACGCCGCCAAGGCCGACAAGAAGGCCCAGGCCGAGTACGACCGGCTCATGAAGCAGACGTCGAGCTCGTCGCGCAGCCGCGCTCGAAAGTCTCCCGAGAAGTCGGCCCTCGAGGAGGTGCTCGGTTCGCGCACCACGCAGACCATCCTCAAGCAGGTCATCACCGGCATCTTCGGCATGGCCAAGCGCAAGTGACCTCGGTCGAGTAGCCCGTCGGTCGAGTAGTCGAGCAGCCCGTCGGTCGAGTAGCGGAGCGTATCGAGACCACGGATCCAGATCTCGATACGGCGCTGGCGCGCCTACTCGACCGGCGGGCCGATGCGCGAAGATGAACCACGTGCCCGAGATCCGCCGCTACCGACCCGCCGACCGCGAGGCGGTCGCCCGCATCTGCCTGCTCACCGCAGCGGGAGGCGGCGACGCCACGGGCGTGTACTCCGACGACACGCTCATGCCCGAGGTGTTCGCCCTGCCCTACGTCGAATACGCCCCTGAGCTCGCGTTCGTCGTCGCCGATGAAGAGCGGGTGCTCGGCTACGTGCTCGGCGTGGCCGACACCGCCGACTTCATCGAGTGGTGGAAGCGCGAGTGGACCCCGGGGTTCGCGGCGAGGCATCCGTCGGTCGCATCGCCGACCGCGCACGACCCGGCGTTCACCGAAGCCGACCTCGTCGGGGCAGGCCTCGATCCCGAGCGCATGCGCATCGCCGAGCTCGCCGACTACCCGGCGCACCTGCACATCGACCTGCTGCCCGAGCTGCAGGGCATGGGGTTCGGGCGTCGTCTCATCGACGCCTTGCGGGCCGCGCTCGCCGCCCGCGGGGTCGCCGCCGTACACCTCGGCATGGACGCCGCGAACACCGGCGCGCGTGCGTTCTACGACCGGCTCGGCTTCCACGAGCTGCCGTCGAGCACGCCGAACGCGCCGCTGCTGGGCATCGCGACGAGCTGAGCGGATGTCGCGACCGCGACCTGTGCGGATGTCGGGTGTTCAGCCGAGGATGGGAAGCACCGCCTCGCAGAAGTCGTCGTTCCGACCGGTCGATCCCTTCACCTGGCCGAGGAACTCGAGGAACACATCGTCCGACGGGTCGGCGACCGTGCCGTTGTGGTCGATGAGGAGCTCGAAACGGACTTGGCCGGGGTTTCGCCCGATCGCCTTCCCGGTCTCGTCGTAGAGGGTCGCGTTGCCGGTCGAGAGGACCAGGATCGTCAGAGTGCCATCCTCGTTGTCGGTGATCTTGAGATCCTTCTCGATTCCGCGCACGTGCTCGGTGACGACCCCGTTCTCACTGGCGTAGACCACGTCGACCGTGAAGTTGACCTGGCCGAACGGTGGCGTGCCGGGTTGACGTGAGTTGAACAGGAAGTGCACCTCACGAACTCCCTCGATGTCGACCGATATGCCCACGTCGCAGAAGTTCGTGTCGGTGAACGAGAAGGCTTCGCTGAAGAGCTCGTGCTCGAGCGGGCGGGCGGCGGCCGGGGACGCGATCAGCGCCGTCGCGGCGATGCCGAAAACGATTCCGGTGGCGAGAAGTCGGCGCGCGCCGGAGTGCCGGGGAGATCCAGACATGTTTTCCTCGATCCGTAAGGTGACCATGCCCCGGACGGCGCACAGCCGCGCTCGAATCATCCCGCGGCGAGCGAGACCTCGCACGCCCCCTTCCGGGGGTAATTCATGAGGTAGTCTCACCGTTCGGATTTGCGGCTTCAGGCGCTGAGCGTGCGGCGCTCGAACCAGTAGAGCAGCTTCGGGTCGCTCGCCCGCAGCTCGGCGAGCGTCACCGGTTCGGTGCGCACGGACTCCTCGACGCCCAAGGTCTGGGCCACGAGGTCCATCGAGCGCTGGTCCCAGAACTTGCCGCGCATGCGGAACCGCCCGCGGCCGCCACGACAGACCACGAAGAGCTCCCGCGACGTCTCGAGGCTGTTCGGCCGGTAGAGCGGCAGCCGCAGCACGCCTTCGATGTCACGTACGGCGACAGTGGTGGTCGCGCCGAAGAATCCCCGCTCGACGATGCCGTAGCGGCTGACCGTCACCTGCGTGCGGCGGTACGCGATCCACGCGGCGAGGCTGACGACCGCGATCACGGCGGCGGTCCAGGCGACGATCGGCCATGCGCCGCTCGGGTCGAGCACCCACAGCTCGGCCGCAAGCAGCGGTAGCGCGAGTGCGGCGACCGGAAGCCCGAATCCCCATCCGAGGGAGCGGCGAGGCCTCAGGGTGATCACCCTGAGGCCCTCGCCCCTTACTGCCGTTGCTCGAGTGGAGGAGCCCCCTGCGTCCCCACTCCGTGTTTCCACCTCTGCAACCGACATCACATTCATCATGCGGCGCATGAGCGAGGGGCGCCATTCGGCATTAATGAGGACACGCGTGTCTGGCGCGGCCCGCACGGGCGGCTCGGGCTGCTGCTATCGAGGAGATCGGGCTGCATCACCCGCGCGGAGCGGCGCCCGGGTGCATTTCTCCTGAGTTGCCGCTCGCCGGGCGGCGGGCATGCATGCGCTCCGCGTCGGGGGAACGGTCGGTGGAGGAAGATGATGCCGGCGTCGTGGGGTCTACGAAACGCCTTCGTCTTCGTCGACACCCCGGACCCTCACGACCCGGCTCAGGACAGCATAGGTGCAACCCCCGAGAAGAGCCATTCGGCTCAACCGTGGTTCGACGAACGGTCACGCGAGCACCAATGCCGCGGCAGGAAAGGCGAATGCAACCGACCTGGAAATACCAGATCAACGCGAGATTCGTATGGCGGAGGATGGGGGATTCGAACCCCCGAGGGCTTGCACCCAACACGCTTTCCAAGCGTGCGCCATAGGCCACTAGGCGAATCCTCCCGGGGACTCCTCACGCACCCGCCAGAGCCCGGTTACCCTTGCTGCGTTTCCGCCCTGGGGGAGTTGGCCTGGATGGCGCCACGTGAGGAGCCTCGCACAGTCTACCCGAGCGCGAGTGGCGGTCTTGACCGCGTGCGAATTCAGCGAGGCGAGGCCTCGGCGGGGTGATCCTGATGGGTGGGGTCGCGCCGGTGGGAGGCGGCGCGGCGCGGCGCTGCGCTCGAACAGCAGAGGTGATCGGGCATTCCGCTTCGGCGTGAGTGGTGCCGAATAGGCTGGGGGAGTGGCGCACCGCATCTACATCTGCTCGGCCGAGGGCAACACCGGCAAGTCGACCGTGGCTCTCGGAACCCTCGACACGCTGACCCGGCGGGCCACTCGCGTGGGCGTGTTCCGCCCGGTCGCGCGCTCGACCGACGAGCGCGACTACGTGCTCGAGCTGCTGCTCGCCCACGACGCGGTGGTCGAGTTGTCGTACGACGATGCGATCGGCGTCGGGTACGACGACGTGCACGCCGACCCCGACGCCGCGCTCGCCACGATCGTGCGTCGGTTCAAAGCCGTCGAAGACCGCTGCGACGCGGTCGTCATCCTCGGTTCCGACTTCACCGACGTCGGCAGCCCCACCGAGCTCGCCTACAACGCCCGCATCGCGGCGAACCTCGGGGCGCCCGTGCTGCTGGTGCTCGGCGGTCGCGTCGGCGAGGCCGCTGTGCTCGGCCACTCCGACCGACTCGGGCACAGCGACGCGCGCACGCCCGGCGACCTGGCGCAGCTCACCGAACTCGCCGCCGAAGAGCTCGAGCGCGAGCACGCGAGCGTGCTCGGCATCGTCGTCAACCGCGCCGACCCCCAGCGACTCGACGAGATCGTCGAGGCGGTACGCGAGGCAGGTCGTGCAGGCACCGCCGTCGCCGTCTGGGCGATTCCCGAGGACCCGTACCTCGTCGCGCCGTCGATGCGCACGATCATGCAGGCCGTCGGCGGCGAACTGTACGCCGGCGATCCCGACCTGCTCGACCGTGAGGCGCTCGGCGTGGTGATCGCGGCGATGTCGATGGAGAATGTGCTGCCACGCCTCATCGAGGGCTCGGTGGTGATCGTGCCGGGCGACCGCAGCGAGGTGCTGCTGGGCGTGCTCACGGCGCACGCGTCGGCGACGTTCCCGTCGATCTCGGGCATCGTGCTCAACGGCGGGTTCCCGCTCTCCGAGCACATCGAGCGACTCATCGAGGGGCTCAAGGCCGGCCTGCCGATCATCCAGACGTCGCTGGGCAGCTACGACACCGCGCTCGCGATCCGCAACACCCGCGGCCGGCTCGCCGCCGAATCGCAGCGCAAGCGCGACACGGCCCTCGCGCTGTTCGAGCAGCACGTCGACGGCGCGGCGCTGCTCGACCGGCTCGAGATCGCGCGGCCCGAGGTGGTCACGCCGCTCATGTTCGAGTACGGCCTGCTCGAGCGGGCGCGGCGAGTGCGCAAGCACATCGTGCTGCCCGAGGGCTACGACGACCGCATCCTTCGCGCCGCGGCAACGCTGCTCGCGCGCGACGTCGCCGACCTCACGATCCTCGGCGAAGAGATCGAGATCCGTGCCAGGGCCATCGGCCTCGGCCTCGACATCTCGCGGGCGACCGTGCTCTCGAACCACGACCACGTGCTCGTCTACCGCCTCGCCGACGAGTACCAGCGACGGCGTGCCCACAAGGGCGTCACGCTCGAGCAGGCACGCGACACCGTTCAAGACGTGTCGTACTTCGGCACCATGATGGTCGCCATGGGGCTCGCCGACGGCATGGTGTCGGGAGCCATGCACACCACAGCGCACACCATCCGCCCGGCATTCGAGGTCATCAAGACCGTGCCCGAGGTCGATGTCGTGTCGAGCGTGTTCCTCATGGCGCTGGCCGACCGGGTGCTGGTCTACGGCGACTGCGCAGTGGTGCCCGAGCCCACGGCCGAGCAGCTCGCCGACATCGCGATCTCGTCGGCCGCCACGGCGGCGCAGTTCGGCATCGACTCGCGCGTGGCGATGCTGTCGTACTCGACGGGCGAGTCGGGTTCGGGCGCCGACGTCGACAAGGTGCGCCGGGCCACGGCCCTCGTGCGCGAGCGGGCACCCGAGCTCGCCGTCGAGGGGCCGATCCAGTACGACGCCGCGGCCGACGCCGCGGTCGCGCGCACGAAGCTGCCCGAGTCCGATGTGGCCGGGCGGGCGACGGTCTTCATATTCCCCGACCTGAATACGGGCAACAACACCTACAAGGCGGTGCAGCGGTCATCGGGTGCGGTCGCCATCGGCCCGGTGCTGCAGGGGCTGCGCAAGCCCATCAACGACCTCTCACGCGGCGCGACCGTGCAGGACATCGTCAACACCGTGGCGATCACCGCGATCCAGGCGGCCGATACCCCGTGAGCGACATCCTCGTCGTCAATTCGGGCTCTTCGTCGCTGAAGTACCAGCTCATCGAGATGACGACCGAGCGCACGCTCGCGTCGGGCCTCATCGAGCGCATCGGCGAAGCAGGGGGCGGGCGGGCGGTGCACACGCTCCCGTGGGACGAGGTGCCGTCGGTCGATCGCACCGATGCACCGTCGACCACCGAGCGCGAGCTGCCGGTCCGCGACCATGTCGCCGCGTTCGGGGTCATGCTCGAGGCATTCGAGGCGCATGGGCCGTCGCTCGACTCGCACCGACCGGTCGCCGTCGGTCATCGGGTCGTGCACGGCGGCAAGCGGTTCTTCGAGCCGACCGTCGTCACCGAGCTCGTGAAGATCAACATCGCCGACCTCGCCGAGCTCGCACCCCTGCACAACCCCGCGAACCTGCAGGGCATCGAGGCGGCGCAGCAGGTGTTCCCCGACGTGCCGCATGTCGTGGTGTTCGACACGGCGTTCCATCAGACGCTGCCGCCGGCAGCCTACACCTACGCGATCGACGCCGACGTCGCCGAGCAGTACCGGGTGCGGCGCTACGGGTTCCACGGCACGTCGCACAAGTACGTCTCCGAGCAGGCGGCGCAGCTGGTCGGGCGGCCGCTCGCCGAGCTGAAGCAGCTCGTGCTGCACCTCGGCAACGGCGCGTCGATCACGGCGATCGACGGCGGCCGGTCGGTCGAGACCTCGATGGGGATGACCCCGCTCGAGGGCCTCGTCATGGGCACGCGTTCGGGCGACATCGACCCGGCGGTGCTCGTGCACCTGCACCGTCGCGCGGGGTACGACTTCGATGACCTCGACACGCTGCTCAACAAGCGCAGCGGACTGCTCGGGCTCGCCGGCACCAACGACGTGCGCGACGTGCTCGCGGGGCGGGCGGGCGGCGACGACGCGGCGACCCTCGCCTTCGACGTGTACGTGCACCGGCTCAAGGCCTACGTCGGCGCGTACTACGCCCAGCTCGGCGGGGTCGACGTGATCTCGTTCACCGCGGGGGTGGGTGAGAACGCCGCGCCCGTGCGCGCCGCCGCGCTCGCCGGACTCGAGCGGCTCGGCATCGCGATCGACGCGTCGCGGAATGAAGCGCAGTCGCACGAGGCGCGGGTGATCTCGACCGACGCCTCTGAGGTGGTGGTGCTCGTGGTGCACACGAACGAGGAGCTCGAGATCGCCCGCCAGACGCTCGAGGTCGTCCGCGGGTAGCCGCGGCGCGGCTCGTCCATGCCTGATCCCGGCCGAGAGTGCACTCGGCGCACGGATATCGGCAAGAGATATTGCGCAAGAACAGTTGTGCAAGAAGCCTTGTGGAACTAGCATGAACGCATGGCGGAATCCAGAAACTCCATCGACCTGCACGACGCGGGGCCCATGCGGGCGCTCGCGCACCCGCTGCGGCTGCGCATGCTGGGACTGCTCCGCAGCGGCGGCCCCCAGTCGGTCGGCATGCTGGCCGAAGCCACCGGAGTGGCCTCGGGATCAGTGAGCTACCACCTCTCGACCCTCGCGAAGCACGGCTTCGTGGTGCCGGCGCCCGAGTTCGAGCGCGACGGCCGCGAGCGCTGGTGGCGCGCCGCACACGAGATGACGACCATGCGCAACGAGGAGTTCATCGGCGACCCCGAGCGGCGCGAGGCCGCCGAGGCCATGCGCCGAACCGTGCTCGACTCGTATCACCGCGAGCTCGTCGACGCGCTGAACGCCGAGATCGACCTCGAGCCCGAGTGGGTGGCGGCGTCCGACTCGAGCGACGGCGCCGCGCACCTCACCCTCGACGAGTTCCGCGAGCTCGACGCCGACCTCGCAGCGGTGCGTGAGAAGTGGTGGGGCCGCGGGCGCGAGCCACGAGAGGGCACGAAGCTCGTGCGCTGGATCACGCACACCTTCCCGCGGAGCGGCTCGTGACCGGCGCCACGAAGACCGACGCCGCGACATCCGACATCGCACTCGACGCGGCTGGTGGTCTCGATACGGGCGCTGCGCGTCCACCTCGACCGACCGGGCCGCGCCGCCGCCTGCCGCTCATCGCGAACCTCACCGCGGCCTTCTTCTCGCTCGGCGGCAATGCGATCGCGCTCGTGGCGATCCCGATCATCGCCCTGACCCAGACCGGATCCGCGCTGGCCGCAGGCGTCGTCGGCGTCTTCGCCACGGTGCCGCTCGTCATCGGCGGAGCCTTCGGCGGCGTGCTCGTCGACCGCTTCGGCTACCGCGCGTCGAGCATCGTCGCCGACGTCGCGAGCGCGCTCACCGTGCTGGCGATCCCGGTGCTGCACGCCACGATCGGCCTGCCGTTCGGCGCCCTGCTCGCGCTCGTGTTCCTCGGCGGGCTGCTCGACCCTCCGGGCGATACCGCGAAGACCTCGATCACGCCCGACCTCGCGGCGCTCGCCCGCACGCCGATCGCCCGCGCCGCCGGAGCCCAGTCGGCCGTGCAGCGCACCGCGATGATGGTGGGTGCGGGGGCGGCGGGTGCCCTGGTCGCGCTGCTCGGCCCGATGCCGGCGCTCGTGGTCGACGCGGGCGGGTTCCTCATCTCTGCGCTGCTGGTGCTGTGTTTCGTGCCACGCCGGGTCGCGGCATCCGATTCGCTCGAAATCGACGGCGCGCACGAACAATCGGATGCCCCGGGCCGCGGCTTCGTCGCCGGCATCAGGTTCGTCGTGACCTCGCCGCTGCTGCGCGCGATCGTGGTGCTCGTGACGCTCACGAACGCGATCGACGCCGCGGGCATGATGGTGCTGAAGCCGCTGTACGCGACCGAGGTGCTCGGCGATCCGGCGCTGCTGGGTTTCATGGTCGGATGCTTCGCCGCGGGCGCCCTCTCAGGTTCGGCGCTGTTCGGGGTCGTGGGCCATCGGTTCTCGGGGCGGGTGATGTTCGCGACCTGCTTCGTACTGGCGGGCGCGCCGCCGTACCTCGCGATGGCAGCCGGCGCGCCGGTGGCGGTACTGTTGCCGGTGCTCGCTGCGTCGGGGCTCGCGGCCGGGGCGCTGAACCCGATGATCTCGACGGCGATGTACGGCCTCGTCCCGAACGGCATGCGGGCGCGCGTGTTCGGCGCCACGACGGCCGGGGTGGCGGCGACGATGCCGCTCGGCGCGTTCCTCGGCGGGTTCGCGGCCCAGCAGGTCGGGCTCGTGCCGACGCTCGTCGCGTGCGGACTGCTGTACATCGCGCTCGGATCGAGCCCGCTGTACCTGCGCTCGTTCGGGGGACTCGCGGCCGCACGCGGCGCCAGAGCCGACTGACACCCCTACCGGGGTAGGGGGTCGAAATGGCTCAGCGGGGTGATGTGAGACGCCCCGACGGCTTCCTACGCTCGCACGATGAGCCTGCTGGTCGTAGAACGCCCCGACGGTGCCCAGGGCACCATGTCGCCCGTGATCCGAACGGCGGGACGCCGTCGAGAAGCCGTCGATCCGGCGCAGAGCGGGTTCGCGCAGCTCACACGTCAGATCAAGGCCGAGGGCCTGCTCGACCGGTACGTGGGCTTCTATGCGCGCAAGGCCCTGCTCTGGGCGGTCGTGCTCGGCGTGTCGGTTGCGGCATCCGTTCTCATCGGCGACTCGTGGTGGCAACTCGTCATCGCGGGAGTGCTCGGCGTCGTCTTCACCCAGTTCGCGTTCATGGCGCACGAGGCGTCGCACCGCCAGGTCTTCCGATCGGGGCCGGCGAACGATTGGGCGGGCCTTCTCCTCGCCAACCTCGTGGTGGGCATCAGCTACAGCTGGTGGATGAACAAGCACACGCGCCATCACGGCAATCCCAACGTCATCGGCAGGGACCCCGACATCGAGAAGGACACGATCTCGTTCCTCGAAGAGGACGCCGCTCAGCGCAGCGGTCTCCTCCGGCTGATCACGCGGAAGCAGGGGTACCTCTTCTTCCCGCTCCTGATGCTCGAAGGCATCAACCTGCACGTGCACGGCATCCGTCACGTACTCGGAAAGGGCACGGTCAAGCGCCGCCCGCTCGAGGTCACGCTCATCGCCGTTCGCCTCGTCGCCGTCGTGGCGCTCGTGTTCGTGGCCTTCCCCCCACTGCTGGCCGTCGTGTTCCTGTTCGTGCAACTCGCGGTGTTCGGCGTCTACATGGGTGCCTCGTTCGCGCCCAACCACAAGGGCATGCCGCTCATCCCGCGCGGTGAGCGCGTCGATTTCCTCGAACGCCAGGTGCTTACCAGCCGCAACATCCGCGGCGGACGGTTCTTCGACTCGCTCATGGGCGGCCTCAACTACCAGATCGAGCACCACTTGTTCCCGAGCATGGCGCGGCCCGCGCTGGCGCGCACGCAGCAGATCGTGCGCGAGTACTGCCGCGAGAACGATGTGCGCTACACCGAGACCGGGCTCATCGAGTCGTACGCGATCGTCATCGCGTATCTCAACCGAGTGGGGCTCGCCGCACGTGACCCGTTCGACTGCCCCATGATCAACTCGTACCGCCGCCGCGACTGAGGTCGATGCCGCCGCGTCGTCTGGTCACGGATACCGCAGACACGGCTCGAAACGACGCGGCGCGCCGAGCCGTCGCCCGTAGGTTTGGCGCGTGGATATCAACACGTTCTATGCGTTGTTCTCGGCGACCTGCTTCACGCTCACCGGCCTCTGGTGGAACGTGGTGCACAATCGGCCCGGCTGGGGCCGGAATCCTGCGATGCGCCGCGCGATCGGCGGCGTGTACCTCTCGTTCTTCCTGCCGGCCCTCATGGGGCTCTTCGCGCAGGTGGGCGGCACGGAGTCGCCAGTCATCTGGCGGGCATCGTTCGTCGTCATCGCGCTCGTGGGCGGTGTCTCGATGATCGTGTTGCTCGCCCAGGCTCGCGCCGACCGGCAGACCTGGTCGGTCGTGGCCACCCAGGCGGCCGCCGGCGTGGTCTACGCGGTGATCGCCGTGCTCGGCCTCGCGCCCGAGCTCGTCGGGGGGCTCGGCCTTCGGCCGATCCAGGTCGAGGCACTGCTGCTGATCGTGCTGATCGCCTTGGCACACGCCCTGGCATGGCGCTTCATGGTCGAATCGACGGATCGCACGCACGCCGACGCGTGACCCGAGTGGCGATGCCTTCGACGGGTATGTACTCTACGGAGCCCCTCAGCGCGCGAGGCGCGCGCAGTCGATGCAGAGCGTCGCGGTGGGCCGGGCGTCGAGGCGCGCAACCGTGATGCGCTTGCCACAGCGGGCGCACACCCCGTATGTGCCGTCGGCGATGCGAGCAAGCGCGCGGTCGATGTCGGCGAGCTCGCCGTTGACATCGGCGAGCACGGCGGTGCGCTGCGACCACTCCTGCGTCATCGTCGGGCCCTCTGGGTCGTGCTCGTCGTCGGCGGTGGCGCCTGCGCGGGCGGCCCGCACCTCGGTCATCGCGTCGTCGAACTCGACGTGCCGCTCCTCGGCGTCGGCGCGCTCGGCGAGCAATCGCGCCGTGAACCGTTCGAGCTGTGCCGGAGTCATCTTCGTCACCGTCATCACGCTCCTTCCGTCCGAGCATCGTACGCCACGAGGCATCCGATGCAGTGTCGGACGCGGCAACTACGATTGATGCGTGGTCACCGCCCTATACCGCCGCTACCGGCCAGAGACGTTCGCCGAGATGATCGGCCAGTCCCAGGTAACCGAGCCGCTGATGACGGCGCTCCGTACCGATCGCGTCAATCACGCGTACCTGTTCAGTGGTCCGCGCGGGTGTGGAAAGACCACGTCGGCACGTATTCTCGCGCGTTGCCTGAACTGCGTCGAGGGCCCGACCGATGACCCGTGCGGCGTGTGTCCCAGCTGCGTCGAGCTGTCGCGTGGCGGGGGCGGGTCGCTCGACGTGGTCGAGATCGACGCGGCGAGCCACGGTGGCGTCGACGACGCGCGTGACCTGCGCGAGCGGGCGATCTTCGCGCCGGCACGCGATCGCTACAAGATCTTCATCATCGACGAGGCGCACATGGTCACGTCGGGCGGGTTCAACGCGCTGCTCAAGATCGTCGAAGAGCCGCCCGAGCACGTGAAGTTCATCTTCGCCACGACCGAGCCCGACAAGGTGCTCGGCACGATCCGTTCGCGCACGCACCACTACCCGTTCCGGCTGGTGCCGCCCGCGCCGATGCTCGAGTACGTGCAGCAGCTGTGCGCCGAAGAGGGAATCGCGGTCGAGCCCGGGGTGCTCGCGCTCGTCGTGCGGGCGGGTGGCGGCTCGCCGCGAGACACGCTGTCGCTGCTCGACCAGCTCATCGCCGGGTCAGAAGGCACGACCATCGACTACGAACGCGCAGTGGCGCTGCTCGGCTACACCCACGGCGCGCTGCTCGACGAGGTCGTCGACGCCATCGGCGCACGCGATGCGGCGGGGGCGTTCGCCGCGGCCGACCGTGTGGTGCAGACCGGGCAAGACCCGCGGAGGTTCGTCGAAGACCTGCTCGAGCGGCTTCGCGACCTCATCGTCGTCGCGGCCTCCTCGCCCGCGGCGGCTGCAGCCGTGCTGCGCGGGGTGCCCGAAGACGAGCTCGCCCGCATGGCCGTGCAGGCCGGCGCATTCGGCTCGGCCGAGCTGTCGCGGGTGGCCGACCTCGTCAACCAGACCCTCACCGAGATGACCGGGGCCACCTCGCCGCGCCTACACCTCGAGCTCATGCTCGCCCGGGTGCTCGTGCCCGGTGCAGACGACTCCGAGCGCGGCGCGCTCGCCAGGGTCGAGCAGCTCGAGCGGCAGGTCGCCGGTGGTCGAGTGGCGACAGAGCCATCGGTCGGTCGAGTAGCGACGAAGGAGCGTATCGAGCCCCCGGTCGATCGCGAAACTTCGGTTGGTATCGATACGCCGGCTGCGCCGACTACTCCACCGACGGTGGCCGATACTCCCGCCGCTCGACCGCCGATGTCCGTTGGCCCGATCACCCTGCAGCAGATCCGCGACGCCTGGCCCGAGGTGCTCGCGTCGCTGCAGCGCACCAAGCGCACCGCATGGATGGCGGCGCTCTCGGCCCAGGTACTCGAGTATCGCGCCGATGACGACGTGCTCGTGCTCGGCTTCGCCGGCCCGAGCGATGTGCAGGGCCTGCGGTCGGGCACCGGCAGCCAGAACTCGGCCGAACTGCTGCGCACCGCGATCCACGACGTGCTCGGCGTCACGGTCAAGTTCCTGCCGCGCGTCATCGGCGCCAACGCCGCGCCGAGCCCGGGTGCGAGCGAGAGCGCAGCGCCGCCGCAGGGGAGTGCGCCCGTGGCCGACAGTGGGTCCGCTGCAGTCGAGAGCCCGTCGATGCAGCCGACCGGCTCGCCGAGCGCCCCTGCCCCGAGCGCCCCTGCCCCGAGGGCCGCCGCCCCCGAGGCCGGGGCTTCGAAGATCGCCGCCCCCGAGGCGCCTGGCGCCCCGGTCGACTCCTGGGCGACGGTCGCGATCCCGACAGACCCCGCTCCCGCGGGCGAGGCCGGCCGCGAGGCCGATTCACGTCCGCGCGCTGCGACCATGCTCGCCGAGCGGCAGGTCGTGCCCGAGGCACCCGACGATGCACCGCCCATCGACGAGCGCGACGCGCCGCCAGAAGATGCCGAGCCGCCGTTCGACCCGGGTCCCGAGCCCGGGGTCGTGGTCGAGGCATCCGTGCCGCCGAGTGCGACGGCAGCGGCGACGAACGCCGCACCGGCGAACACCGCTCCGGCGAAGGCCGCTCCCGCGAAGGCGCGCCGCGCCCCGGCGAGGGCGACCGCGACGGCGACCGACGGTGGCATCCAGCGCTACGGCGAGGCCGTCGTGCGTGAGGTGCTCGGCGCGACGTTCATCGAAGAGACCGAGACGCCGCCGGCCCGCACCGGCTTCGGGGAGCGTGGCTAGCCCGTGTACGAAGGCATCGTTCAGGAGCTCATCGACGAGTTGGGCCGCCTGCCGGGCATCGGGCCGAAGTCGGCGCAGCGCATCGCGTTCCACATCGTGCAGACCGAGCACTTCGATGTCAGCCGGCTCGCCGAGATCCTGCTGCAGATCCGCGACAAGGTGCGGTTCTGCGAGATCTGCGGCAACGTCTCCGAGCAGTCGACGTGCTCGATCTGCCGCGACCCGCGACGCGACCCGGCGCTCATCTGCGTCGTCGAAGAGGCCAAAGACGTCGTGGCCATCGAGCGCACTCGTGAGTTCCGTGGGCTCTACCACGTGCTCGGCGGCGCGATCAGCCCCATCGACGGCATCGGACCCGACGAGCTGCGCATCCGCCAACTCATGCAGCGGCTCGCCGACGGCACCGTCACCGAGGTCATCATCGCCACCGACCCGAACCTCGAGGGCGAGGCGACAGCCACCTACCTCAGCCGGCTGCTGACCACCCTCGAGATCCGCGTCACCCGCCTCGCCTCGGGCCTGCCCGTCGGCGGCGACCTCGAGTACGCCGACGAGGTCACCCTCGGCCGTGCATTCGAGGGCCGCCGCGTCGTCGGCTGAAGCTGGGCGCGGCGGCGTCGGCCGAGGATGCCTGGCACCTTTGCACTTCGCCACTTCGCCACTTCGCCACTTCGCCACTTCGGCACCGACTTTGCAGGGCGAACCCCGTATGGAGTGCGCCACGAATTCGCTTCGACCAGCGACTCCTGAAAACAAGGACGCCCCTTCAACTCTTGCACAGTGACGCCCGTTCAATCTTGGACAAGGACGCCCGTCTCACGCGGAGAATGAGTGTCCGAAACGGGGTGTCAGAATATGGGTGTCCTTGTTTTCAGGAGTCGCGCAGGCGAAAGACCGCTGCATACCGCTGAGCGGATGCCCGGGGACTCTCATCCTGTGCTGTGTCGGGCCGCATGCTTGACGCACCGGGGCGGCGGCACTAGAACGGGGAGATGGTGAGCGCGGGCGCGAAATGGGTGGCCGGATACGTGGCCGCGTGGGAGTCGAACGATCCCAAGCAGATCGGGGCCCTCTTCACCGATGACGCGGTGTACCTGACGGCTCCCGACGCGCAGCCGCGGCGTGGGCGCGAAGCCATCGTCGCGGGGTGGCTCGAAGACCTCGATGACCCGGGCACGTGGGCGTTCGACTGGAAGCTGCTGCACGAAGACGAGTCATCCGACGGCAACTTCGTCGTCGTGCAGGGCCGCACCGAGTATCCGGCGACCAGGGATTACGTGAACCTCTGGATCATCCGCCTCGACCCCAGCGGCCGCGCCACCGAGTACACCGAGTGGTACATGCCCCGGCCCCACTGACACCCGGCCCGAACGAGTCCCGCCCGCACTGGAACCGGGTCGCACCGAGTCTCGCCCGCCCGCACCGTCGCCCGCCGTCACATGAAGGGCGCCACATGCACCCCGCCGTATGATTGGACTTCCGGCGCCGGGCTCGGAACCGACGCCGGCAGTACACCCCAGGAGACCATGTGAGCTTGATCGTGCAGAAGTTCGGCGGGTCGTCCGTCTCAGACGCCGAGAGCATCAAGCGGGTCGCCAAGCGCATCGTCGAGACCCGCAAGGCAGGCAACGACGTGGTCGTCGCGGTGTCGGCCATGGGCGACACGACCGACGAACTGCTCGACCTCGCGCATGAGGTCACCCCGATTCCGGCGCCCCGCGAGCTCGACATGCTGCTCACCTCGGGTGAGCGCATCTCGATGGCGCTGCTCGCGATGGCGATCAAGAGCATGGGTCACGACGCCCGCAGCTTCACCGGCAGCCAGGCCGGCATGATCACCGACGCCACGCATGGCGCAGCCCGCATCGTCGAGGTCACCCCGGTGCGCCTCCGTGAGGCGCTCGACGACGGCGCCGTCGTGATCGTCGCGGGGTTCCAGGGCTTCAGCCGCGAGTCCCGCGACATCACCACCCTCGGCCGCGGCGGCAGCGACACCACGGCGGTCGCGCTCGCCGCTGCGCTCGAGGCCGATGTCTGCGAAATCTACACCGACGTCGACGGCGTGTTCACCGCCGACCCTCGCGTGGTCAAGCGGGCCCGCAAGCTCGATCGCATCACGTCCGAAGAGATGCTCGAGCTCGCGTCATCCGGTGCCAAGGTGCTGCACATCCGCGCGGTCGAGTACGCGCGCCGGCACGGCGTCACCCTGCACGTGCGGTCGTCGTTCAACAACAGTGAGGGGACGATCGTCTACGACCCCTCGCGTCTTCCCGAAGGAGCAACTGTGGAAGAGTCCGTCATCGCCGGAGTCGCGGTCGACCTCTCCGAAGCCAAGATCACGGTCGTCGGCGTGCCCGACAAGCCGGGTGTGGCCGCGGCGATCTTCAAGATCGTCGCCAAGACCAATGCCAACGTCGACATGATCGTGCAGAACGTGTCGGCCGCGTCGACCGGTCGCACCGACATCTCGTTCACGCTGCCGATGGCCGACGGTGAGCGAGCGCTCACGGCGCTGTCTCACGAGCAGGAGGCGATCGGCTTCCTGTCGCTGCAATACGACGACCAGATCGGCAAGCTGTCACTCGTCGGCAACGCCATGCGCTCGGCGACGGGCGTGTCGGCCGGCCTGTTCGAGGCGCTCTACGACGCGGGCATCAACATCGAGATGATCTCGACGAGCGAGATCCGCATCTCGGTCGTCACGCGCGCCGACAGCGTGCACGCTGCCGCACGCGCGGTGCACGCGGCGTTCGACCTCGACGGCGACGACGACGCGGTCGTGCACGGCGGCACCGGCCGCTGAGTCCAGCAGACGGGCGGATGCCCCGGCGCGAGGCCCCGCCAATACCCGCCGGTTTGCAGGACATTCCTGCCTTTGCAGGATGCTGAGGCCTTGCAACGTCCTGCGAACCGACGGATGTCCTGCAAACTGGAAGAGACGTACAGGCGAACCGCACGCCGCGGCAGCCGCCTGGAGAGTGAGGAACACCATGGTTGACGGAGTGAACATCGGCGTGGTCGGCGCGACCGGACAGGTCGGCGCGGTCGTGCGCAAGCTGCTCGAAGAGCGCGACTTTCCGGTGGCGAGCATCCGCTACTTCGCGAGCGCCCGGTCGGCCGGATCGACGCTGCCGTGGAAGGGCCATGACGTCGTCGTCGAAGACGCCGCGACGGCCGACCCCACGGGCCTCGACATCGCGATCTTCTCGGCCGGCGCCACGACCTCGAAGGCGCAGGCGCCGCGTTTCGCCGCCGCGGGCGTCACCGTCATCGACAACTCCAGCGGCTGGCGCATGGACCCCGACGTGCCGCTCGTGGTCAGCGAGGTCAACCCGCACGCCATCGATGAGGCTCGCAAGGGCATCATCGCCAACCCGAACTGCACCACGATGGCGGCCATGCCCGTGCTGAAGGTGCTGCACGACGAGGCCGGCCTCGAGCGCCTCATGGTCTCGACATACCAGGCGGTCTCGGGCGCGGGCCTCGCGGGCGGTGAAGAGCTGCTCGAGCAGGCGCGAGCCGCCATCGCGCAAGACACCATCGGCCTGCTGCACGACGGGTCATCCGTCACCTTCCCCGACCCGGTGAAGTTCCCGCGGCCGATCGCGTTCGACGTGATCCCGCTCGCCGGTTCGATCGTCGACGACGGCGACCTCGAGACCGACGAAGAGAAGAAGCTGCGCAACGAGAGCCGCAAGATCCTCGAGCTGCCGGGCCTGCGGGTCGCGGGCACGTGCGTGCGCGTGCCGGTGTTCACGGGGCACTCGCTGTCGATCCACGCCGAGTTCGCGAACCCGATCACGCCCGAGCGTGCCACCGAACTGCTGTCGGATGCCCCGGGCGTCGCGCTCTCCGATGTGCCCACGCCGTTGCAGGCCGCGGGCAACGACCCGAGCTACGTCGGCCGCATCCGCCAAGACCAGTCGGCGCCCGACGGAACGGGTCTCGTGCTCTTCGTCTCGAACGACAACCTGCGCAAGGGCGCGGCGCTCAACGCCGTGCAGATCGCCGAGCTCGTGGCGGCCAAGTTGCCCGCGCGGGTGTAACGGCGGGCTTTCGCTGGTCGAGTCGCGCCGGCGAAGCCGGACGCGTATCAAGACCGGGAGGTGACCGGTGCGTTCTCGCGGTATCCGGCGAACGGCAGCGATTGTCGTCGCGATCGGATGGGTCGCGATCGGATGCCTCGCGTTCGCCGCATGCACGATGCCGGTGACCTCCGTGCCGGGGCAGGCGACGTCGCCCTCGACGGGCCAGACCGTCGTCGCCTTCTACGGCGACTCGTACACGCGGGGCACCGGGGCGACCTCGCCGGAGCGGCGCTGGTCGTCGATCGTGAGCGTCGACCGCGATTGGTTCGAGTTCAATCCGAGCGTCGACGGGCTCGGGTTCGTGATCAACCGCGAGTTCGTCGCCGGCGCCGGAGGCGACCTCGTCGACCAGATCGTCGAGCACGACCCGGCGCCCGACATCGTGATCGTGACGATGGGGCTCAACGACAACTTCGCGCCGCCTGATGCCGCCGGCGACATCGAGGCTGCGATCGACGCCGACCTGGCCCGCTTCAGAGACGAGTTGCCCGATGCCCGGCTCGTCGTCGTCGAACCGTTCTGGCACCAGGACGATCGGCCCGAGTCGGTCGAGCAGATCATCGGGTGGGTCGCGGCAGGTGCCGACCGCGTCGGGGCCGACTACATCAACGGCGCGTCGAGGTGGATCGAGGGGCATCCCGAGTGGATGGCCGCCGACATGATTCATCCGAACGACGACGGCTACGCGGAGATCGCCCGTCGCATGGATGAGGAGCTCGCGCGGTTGGGGCTGTGAGGCCCGCCGGTCGAGTAGGCGCGTCAGCGCCGTATCGAGACCTCGAGGTGGGTCTCGATACGCGCTTCGCGCTACTCGTCCGGCGGCCGAAGACGCGCTTCGCGCTGTGAGGCCACGCCGGTCGAGTAGGCGCGCCAGCGCCGTATCGAGACCTCGAGGTGGGTCTCGATACGCGCTTCGCGCTACTCGACCGGCGGCCGTGGACGCGCTTCGCGCTACTCGACCGGCGGCCGTGGACGCGCCTCGCGCTACTCGACCGGCGGCCGAAGTGTCCGTACGGGCTTGACGATTCTGAGTTTTGTATACAGAATACGAGCGAGTGAATTCCCCCGTTCCCGTCCCTGGGCCGGGCCCCTGCAATGACGAAAGAGGTGGCGGAATGCCCCGCGCGAACTCGAAGATGAGGCGCCTACTCGCGGTTGGAGCCGCGAGCGCCGTGATGATCGGCCTGGCAGCATGCAGCGCGGGAGGAGGTGCATCCGACAGTGGCACCGTCGTCTGGTCGACCTGGGGAACTCCCGAAGAGCTCACGCGATTCGAGGAGTTCAACGACGAGTTCATGAAGCGCCACCCCGACATCAAGGTCGAGCTGCAGCCCGTCGCGAGCTACTCCGACTACCACTCGAAGCTGCTCGCGCAGCTCACGAGCAACACCGCGCCCGACGTCTTCTACGTCGGCGACGACAAGATCGGCGAGTTCGTCGACGCGGGCGTTCTGCAGCCTCTGAACGAGCTCATGGAGTCCGAGGCGAGCCAGACGAAGCCCGACGACTTCTTCCCCGGTCTGTTCGGCGCAGCCCAGAAGGACGGCGAGACCTATGCCGCCCCGAACGACTCGAATCCCGACGTGCTCTGGTATGACAAGGAGGCGCTCGCTGCCGCCGGCATCACCGAGGATCCGGCCACCCTCGCCGAGAGCGGCGAGTGGACGACCGAGAAGTTCCTCGAGATGAACGACAAGCTCGCCGCGGCCGGACTCATCGGCAGCATGTACTGGAACTACTGGGCGACCCATTGGAGCTGGGTCTCGTCGCAGGGCGGCACCGCGTACGACGAGTCCGGCGCCTTCGTCGGCAACGAGGATCCGACCACGGTCGCCGCTGTCGACGAGCTCGGCCAGTACTTCCAAGACGGCACTTTCGTGGTTGCCGACACGATGCCCGAGGGCGCCGGCGCCGACAGCGTCTTCGTGACCCACAAGGCCGGATTCTTCTCACAGGGCCGCTACACGATCGGCACGATCGAAGCGGCCGGCGTGACGGATTCCTACGACATCGTGCGCTGGCCCACTCCCGACGGCGCCGAGGCTCCCACGGGTGTCGCTGCCTCGTACCTCGCGATCAACGGTCGTACCGACGCAAGCGATGCCGCTTTCACGTTCTGGACGGAGTTCCTGAGCGCCGAGGGTCAGACCTTCCGTCTCGAGGGCGGCGGCAATGCAGTGCCGTCGATCCAGGGCGCAGACGACGTCGTGCTCGAAGGCGGCGTCCCGCCTCACGCCCAGACGTTCCTCGACATGCGGGACATCGGGTTCGCGAACCACCCGGGCGAGGCTGCCGTGCCCGGCCTGTCGACCGACATCAGCGACCTGTTCCTCGCGCTCTACCAGGGCAAGGCCGACGCGCAGGGCACGCTCGACGCGGTCGCCGATCTCGTGGCCGAGAAGACAGGTAAGTGAGCGGGGAGATGACGCACACGTCGGGCGACACGACTGCGGCCCCGGTCGCGTCGATCGTGTCGCCCGCGACCCCCGCGCCTTCCACGCCGGGCGGGCTCCGCAAGGAGTCCGCCTGGCGGCGGCGCGACCGCCGATGGGGCTACATCTTCATCGCCCCGCAGGTGGTCGGCATGGCGCTCTTCGTGCTGCTTCCCTTCGTCGCGAGCATGGTGCTGGCGTTCGCCTCGTGGAACGGGCTCACCGAGCTCACTTGGGTCGGCTTCGAGAACTTCACCGCGCAGTTGCAAGACGAGCTGCTGCTGCGCTCGATCGTGAACACCCTGCTCATCGCACTCATCACCGTGCCGATCGGCCTCGGTCTCGCGGTGGTCATCGCGGTGGCCCTCGAGAAGCTGAAGACGCGCACGCTGTACCTCATCCTCTTCTTCGCCCCCGTGGTGACGAGCACCGTCGCAGTTGCGATGATCTGGCAGCAGATGTTCCGTGTCGACGGCGTGCTCAGCCAGACGATCGCGAACGTCTTCGGCATCGCGCCGCCCGACTGGCTCGGCGATCCGAGCCTCGCGTTGCTCGCGGTGTGCATCGTGTCGATCTGGGCGGCACTCGGCCTCAATGTCATCATCTTCCTGGCGGGCCTGCAGAACATATCGCCGTCGGTCATCGAGGCGGCACGCATCGACGGAGCCGGCGCCGTACGCCTGTTCTGGAGCATCCGCATGCCCCTGCTCTCACCGATCATCTTCTTCTCATCGATCGTCGCGTTCATCTCGTCGCTGCAGACGTTCGACGTCGTGTTCATCCTCACGGCCGACGCCGGGCCCGACAATGCGACCCGCACGATCGTGTACCACATCTACGATCTCGGCTTCGGACGGTTCGAGTTCGGGCCCGCCAGCGCGGCATCCGTCATCCTGTTGCTGCTCACGCTCGTGATCACCGCTGTGCAGTTCGGCGCCCAGAAGAAGTTCGTGCACTACGAGGACGACGCAGCATGACCAACCAACCGATCGCATCGCTGACCCGCGACGCGGCCTCAGCACCGACCGACTCGACGATCGCCATCGTCGCGCCCGACCTCGAGCGCACTCCGGGCGGCACCCGTGCCGGCCGCGGCCGCCGGCGGCTGAACGCCACGGTGCTGCACCTCGCGCTCATCGTGGCTGGCGTCGCGATGGTGTTTCCGTTCCTCTGGATGATCCTCACCTCGCTGAAGACCCTGCCGCAGCTGCTGCAGGACCCGCTCAGCTTCTGGCCCGACCCATGGACGCTCGACAACTACGTCGAGGCGTGGAACGCCGTGCCGTTCGCACAGGCGTACTTCAACAGCATCTACATCGCCGTGCTGGCCATCGTCGGCACGCTGCTCACGGCGTCGATGGCGGGCTACGCGTTCGCGCGCATCAAGTTCCGCGGCGGCCGGGTGATCTTCGTCGTCTTCCTCGCGACGCAGATGATTCCGAAGCAGGTGACACTGATCCCGTTCTACCTGCTCATGGCGCAGTTCGGATGGGTCGACTCGCACCTCTCGCTGATCGTGCCGGCGATGCTCGTCAACCCTTTCGCGGTGTTCCTGATGCGCCAGTTCGTGATGTCGCTGCCGAAAGAGCTCGAGGAGGCCGCGATCGTCGACGGTGCGGGGCGGTGGCGCATCTTCTGGAGCGTCATCCTGCCGAACCTGAAACCCGGCCTCGGTGCGCTCAGCATCATCGTCGCCCTCGATGTGTGGAACAGCTTCCTGTTCCCGCTCGTGCTGCTGAACTCGCCCGACCTGTTCACGGTGCCGCTGCTGCTGTCGAGCTTCCGCGGACAGTTCGGCTCGATCAACTACGGGTTGGTCATGGCGGCGTCGGCAGTGGCGACGATCCCGATGCTCATCGCGTTCGTCATCGGCCAGCGCCGGATCCTCAACAGCATGGCCGCGTCGGGCCTGGGCGGGCGATGACCGCCGCCGAATCCGTCGGTCGAGTAGGCGCGCAGCGCCGTATCGAGACCCCGGATGCCACAACTCTGGCGGCGCTCGCGGGCGAGCACCTCGACCTGGTGCGGGCGCCGTTCACCCTGCCGCGTTCGCGGGTGCTCGTCTTCCGCGAGGGCGACGGCGTGCGGGTGCACACCTCGGAGTACGAGCGCACGCTCGCAGAGTGCCGCGTGCTCGACTCGCTCGTCGTTCGCGATGCGTCGGGCGGACCCCTCGCGATCACCCGGGTGCTCCCGCACGTGATCGAGTTCGGCGGCGGTGTGGACCTGACGTTCGCCGGACCCGGTGCGCTGACCGTCGGTCGAGTTGCGGCGCCGGAGGCGATGCGTATCGAGACCAGCGACGAGGGTCTCGATACGCACGCCGGCGCTCGCTCCTCGACCGGCGGATCTGGGTCGACCGGCGTGACCGTCGAGTGGACGACGCCCGACGGCGTGCTCACCCGGGTCGAGCTCGACGACGACACCGCTGCGGTGCGACTCGACATCGGCGCCGACCGCATGGTGCGGCACGAGGCATCCGGCACCCATCTCGCCGACCTCGCGGCAACCGAGGCGATCTGGCTCGACTGGTTCGCGCGCTGCCCCGTTGTGCGCAGCGACCTGCAGTCCATGACCGCCTTCTGCTGGTGGGTGCTCGGAGCCAACATCGTCGAATTGCCGGCGCTCGGAAACGCCCGCGCCGTGGTGCCCTCGAAGATCGGGTATGTCGGGTTGTGGCAGTGGGACGCCTACTTCATCGCGGTCGGCCTGCGGCACGGCGACCCCGCCCTCGCGCGCGAGCAACTCGAGATCGCGTTCCGGTTCCCGAGCGGCGACGGGCAACTACCCGACGTCGTGCACGAGCACGGGGTGCTCGCGACGAGTGACGACCTGCCTCCCGGTGATCGCGAGAACCTGCGCCGCGCCGGCTCGGCGGTGGCCGATCCGTCGGCGCCCGTGCCGCTGACCAAGCCGCCGCTCGCGGCTTGGGCGCTCGCGAAGGTGCTCGACGTCGAGGCGGCCGACGAGTGGGGGCGCCGGCAGCTCGCGACGATCCGCCGCTCGCAGGACTGGTGGTTCGCGGCGTCGGACCTCGACGGCGACGGTCTGCCCGAGTACGGACATCCGTATTCGTCGGGGCTCGATGACAGTCCGATCTTCGACGGCCCGCTGCCGACGACGTCGCCCGACCTCGGCGCGTATCTGGTGTTGCAGGACTTGGAGCTGGCGCGATTCGCCGACTGTTTCGGCGATGCGGATGCCGCAGCACATCGCTTGCGCGCCGAGCGCACGTTCGGGCTGTTGATGGAACTCTGGGATGACGAACTCGGGCTGTTCGCAGCGCGGGCCGCGGGCGCCGAGGTCGTGAGCGACACGGTTGTGGGTTTGATGCCGCTCCTGACTGGGAGCCTTCCCGAAGCGATCGTCGACCGGCTGGTCGCCGCGCTCGCCGACGAGCGCAGGTTCGCGGCTGCCTGGGCGGTGCCGACCGTGGCGCTCGATGACCCCGACTTCTCACCTGAGCGCATGTGGCGCGGGCCGGTGTGGGTGAATACGAACGCGCTCGTCGTCGAAGGGCTGCGAGCGTCGGGGCGTATCGGGCTTGCGCGCGACCTCGCCGAGCGCACCGTCGCCCTCGTCATGCACGGCGGCGGACCGCACGAGTACTTCAACCCCCTCACGGGCGAGAAGGCGGCGACCGCGACGACGGCCTTCGGGTGGTCGGCGGCGCTGTTCGTCGACCTCGCGGTGGAGCTCTCGTCCGAGACTACGTCGGTCGAGTAGCGCCCGACGAAGGAGCGCGCGTATCGAGACCCCCGTGTCGGTCGAGTAGCGCCCGACGGAGGAGGGCGCGTATCGAGCGTGGGAGGCGCTTCG
>NZ_BAAANJ010000003.1:23315-28901 GCF_039529735.1 Agromyces neolithicus | reverse complement strand
GCGCGAAGCGCGTATCGAGACCTTCGCGGCGCACTGGTCTCGATACGCTCGCCGGCGCTCGCTGCTCGACCGGCGGCCGCCCATCAGAACAGCCCCTCGGGGATCTCGACGCCGGTGAGCGCGCCCGGGGCGACCGTGAAGGTGAGGCCCGCGAGCTCGTCGGGGCCGAGCTCGGGCAGGCGCTGCGCGACGTCGAGGAACCGCTCGATCTCGGCCTCCTCGAGCGCCCACTCGGCGAGCGTGCGGAACTTCGCCACGTACTGCTCGCGGGCGAACGGCCTGGCACCGAGCGGGTGCGCGTCGGCGACGGCGATCTCGTCGACGATCTCGCCGCCGTCGGCGAGCTTGATCACGACCCGGCCGCCGAACGCCTTCTCCTCGATGTCATTCGAGTGGTACCGACGGGTCCACTCGGAGTCCTCGACGGTCGAGACCTTCTTCCACAGCTCGACCGTGTCGGCGCGATGCGCGCGCTCGGGCGAGTAGGAGTCGGCGTGGTGCCAGGTGCCGTCTTGCAGGGCCACCGTGAAGATGTAGGGGATCGAGTGGTCGAGCGTCTCGCGCGACGCGTCGGGGTCGTACTTCTGCGGGTCGTTCGCACCCGAGCCGATGACGTAGTGGGTGTGGTGCGAGGTGTGCAGGGTGATCGACTCGATGTGCTCGGCATCGAGGATCAGCGGGTACTCGGCGTGCAGCTTGCGGGCGAGGTCGATCCAGGCCTGCGCCTGGTACTCGGCCGAATGCTCCTTCGTGTACGAGTCGAGAATCGCGCGCTTCGCCTCGCCCGCATCGGGCAGCGGCACCTCGTAGGAGCCCTCTGGCCCGTCGAGCAGCCACGCGATGACGCCGTCTTCGCCCTCGTAGATCGGCACGGGGCTCGTCTCGCCGCGCATCGCACGATCGACGGCCTCGACCGCCATCTTGCCCGCGAACGCCGGAGCATGCGCCTTCCACGTCGAGATCTCGCCCTTGCGCGACTGCCGGGTCGCGGTGGTCGTGTGCAGCGCCTGGCCGATGGCCTGGAAGATCGTCTCTTGATCGAGGCCGAGCAGCGTGCCGATGCCTGCCGCGGCCGAGGGGCCCAGGTGAGCGACGTGGTCGATCTTGTGCGCGTGCAGCGAGATCGCCTTGACGAGGTCGATCTGCACCTCGTAACCCGTGGCGATGCCGCGCACGAGGTCGCGCCCCGTGAGCCCGCGCTTCGCCGCGAGGTGCTGCGCGACCGCCGTGATCGGCGGGATGTTGTCGCCGGGGTGCGAGTACTCGGCCGCGAGGAAGGTGTCGTGGTAGTCGAGCTCGCGCACCGCGACCCCGTTGGCCCACGCGGCCCATTCGGGCGAGGTGTGGCGCGCCGCATCGGCACCGAACACCGTCGCACCGTCGCCACCGATCGAAACCGGGTGCGACAGCGCCTGGCTGCGGGCCGAGACGACGGGCTTGCGGGCGATCGACGCCGCGGCCACCGCCGCGTTGTCGATCACGCGGTTCACGACCATGTCGATCACGTCGTCGTCGAGCTCGACCGGGTCGGTCGCGACGCCCGCGAGCTGCCACGCGAGCTGGCCCTCTCGGGCGAGGTTCTCGTCGCTGCGGTGCGTTCGGACGTGGTGCAGATGCATGGTGGACCTTTCTCGGTGTTCCATCGGTCAGGCTACGCGGTGCCCGTCGGGCTGACGAGCCTCGATCGAGGCGAGTGCGTGACGAAGGCTCATGTGCAGGTGCACGTGAGTGGCGTGGGCCGCGAGCGACGCGTCGCCGGCGATGATCGCCTCGACGATGAGCAGGTGCTCGGATGCCGCGGCGCGAAGTCGCTCGGGATGCTGGCGTGCGAGCCGCCGAACACGAGCGGAGTGCAGGCGGGCGTTGCGCAGGGCGCCGATGAGCAGCGGGTTGGCGACCGCGGCATCGAGTTCGGCGTCGAGGGCGTCGACGGTCTCGTAGTAGTCGCGCAGGCCGCCCTCGTCGCCCGAGGGGAGCTGACCCGGCGAGAGCCGCAGCCGGCTGCGCAGACCCTCGAACCGCTCGGGGTCGCGACGCATCGCGGCGAGGCGCGCGGCCTGCTCTTCGAGCGCCTCGCGCAGCTCGTAGAGGGCGGTGATGCTCGCGGGCGAGAGCTCGCTCACCTGCAGCACGCGCGGTGACGCGGCCGTGGCGAGGCCGTCGGCCTCGAGTCGGGCGAGCGCTTCGCGAACGGGCGTGCGCGAGACGCCCAGGCGATTGGCCTGCTCGACCTCGGCGAGCGCCGTTCCCGGCGCGAGCACGCCGTCGAGGATCTCCTCGCGCAGCACGCGGTAGGCGCGATCACTGGCTCGCATCGACCCCCCTTCCCGCTTCTATGTATACACTGAGCTGCGGTTCGCTGCAATCTCACGTTAGTTTGAGCCAGTGTGTATACAGGTGAGGGTTACGATCTCGAGATGCGCACTCCCGGCCGGCGCCCACCCATCCGTGGGACGATTGAAGGGATGAGCATGAGCGACCTCCGCCGCGACTTCCCGGCCTTCGACCCGGCACCCGACGGCGCCACCCCCACGGCCTACCTCGACTCGGCCGCCACGTCGCAGCGACCGCGTCAGGTGCTCGACGCTGAGCGCGACTATCTCGAGCGCCACCTCGCCCCCGTGCACCGCGGCGCGAGCGCTGCCGTCGGCCTCTCGACGACGATCTTCGAAGACGCCCGCGCGACCGTCGCCCGATTCGTCGGCGCCGGCGAGCGCGAGATCGTGTACGCCGAGAATGCGACCGACGCCATCAACATGGTCGCGCTCGGCATCGCAGATGCGAGCGCGGCGCTGGGAGGGGCATCCGCTCGCCCGCTCGCCCTCGAACCCGGCGACGAGATCGTGATCACCGAGGCCGAGCACCACGCCAACCTCATTCCGTGGCAGCGCCTCGCGGCCAAGACCGGCGCGCACCTGCGCGCGGTGCGGGTCGACGAGCACGGGCTGTGGACGGCCGACGACCTCGCCGCAGAGCTCAGCGACCGCACCCGCATCGTCGCCGTCGCCGAGGTGTCGAATGTCACGGGGTACCTCGCACCGGTCGCCGACGTGGTATCGCTCGCGCACGCCCGCGGCGCACTGGTCGTGCTCGACGCGTGCCAGTCGGTGCCGCACCGGCCCACCGACTTCGGCGCGATGGGCGTCGACTTCGCCGCCTTCTCGGGCCACAAGATGCTCGGGCCGAACGGCATCGGCGTGCTCTACGGCCGTGACGAGCTGCTCGACGTGCTGCCCCCCGCCCGCACGGGCGGATCGACCATCACGCGTGTCACGCTCGAGACCGCCGAGTTCCTGCCGTCGCCGCACCGCTTCGAGGCCGGCACGCAGCCCGTGTCGCAGGCGGTCGCCCTCGCCGAGGCCGTGCGGTACCTCGAGGCCATCGGCATGGAACATGTCGCGCGGCACGAGTCCGACCTCGCGGCGCGCATCGTCGACGGGGTCGCGGCACTGCCCGGGGTTCGCATCATCGGCCCCGGCGTCGGCATCGAGCGGGCCGGGCTCGTGGCCGTCTCGGTCGACGGGGTGCACGCCCACGACGTCGGCCAGTTCCTCGATGACGCCGGCATCGTCGTGCGGGTCGGCCACCACTGCGCGCAGCCCCTGCACCGTGCGCTCGGCATCACCGCGTCGACGCGGGCGAGCGCCCACGTCTACACCACCGACGACGAGGTCGACCGTTTCGTCGACGCGCTCGCCGGGGTGCGCCGATTCTTCGGCGTCGCGGATGTCCCTGAGCGGGCGATCATCGCATGAGCGGGGGTCACGCGTGAGTTGGCTCGAGGGGCTCTACCAGCAGATCATCCTCGACCAGGCGAAGGCGCGACACGGCGACGGCCCCCTCGAGCACGCCGACGCCGAGCACCACGAGTTCAACCCCACGTGCGGTGACGAGCTCACCATGCGCATCCGGCTCGACGATGCGCGCACTCGCATCACCGAGCTCGCGTGGCAGGGCGATGGCTGCAGCATCTCGATGGCCTCGGCCTCGACGCTCGCCGAGCTCGCGACCGGCCGCGAGGTCGACGACGTGCGCGGGCTCATCGACGGATTCCGCGCGATGCTGCGCTCGCAGGGCCAGGGCGAGCCCGATGAAGAGCTGCTCGGCGACGCGATCGCGTTCCACGGCGTCTCAAGGTACGTCATGCGCGTGAAGTGCGCGATGCTCGGCTGGGTCGCGCTCGAGGCGTGCCTCGCCGAGGCGACCGCCGCCCAATAGCTCCCGCCCCGCGCCCCACCCGCACGCGCGCGCCCGCACCACCCGCACCCCGCACCCGCACCCCCGCACCCCCGCACGCGCGCACCCGCACCTCACAATTCGTTTCGGGGGTGCTTTCGCGCAAGTTCAGGGCCCTGAGCGCGTGACTTCTGGCGGAAAAGCACCCCCGAAACGCAATGGGCTCGCGCCGCGCCCGCACACCCGCGCCCCCGCACGCGCGCACCCGCACCTCACAATTCGTTCCGGGGGTGCTTTCGCGCAAGTTCAGGGCCCTGAGCGCGTGATTTCTGGCGGGAAAGCACCCCCGAAACGCAATGGGCTCGCGCGGCGCCCGAGCGCGAGGCTCCGGGTGCAGGCGTCAGTGCTTGCTGCCGCTGAACGCGAGCACGCCGCCGAGCCCGATCATCATGACCCCGCCGGTCGCGGCGAGGTGCGAGGCGCGGCGCGGCGAGCGGCCGAACCAGTCTCGTGCGGCGCTCGCGGCGAGTGCCCACACCGAGTCGCAGATGAGCGCGAGCACGATGAACACGACGCCGAGCTCGAACAGTTGCAGTGGAATCGATCCGGCGCCGAACGACACGAACTGCGGCAGCACGGCCACGAAGAACGCGATCGTCTTCGGATTCGTGACGCCGACGACGAAACCCTCGCCGAGCTGGCGCCAGTGCGAGCGGGGCGGCGCCTGGCCGTTGACCGCGTCGGCGGCGTCGGCCCGATGGCGGATCGCCTGCACGCCCAGGAAGACGAGGTACGCCGCGCCGACGAACTTGATGATCGTGAAGACGACCACCGACTGGGCGACGAGCGCGCCGACCCCGAGCGCGACCGCGGCCACGAGCGGCACCATGCCGATCGCGTTGCCCACGACGCTCAATAGTCCGCCGAGTCGACCGAGCGCAAGCGAGCGCCCGATCACGAACAGCACGCTCGGACCGGGGATCACGATGAGCACGACCGACGCGATCACGAACGCCCACAGGTTCTCGACTGGCACCATCTGAGCAGGGTAGCCCCGATGGGCGCTACGGTGGCACTCGTGAGCGACCACATCTCTGCGACCGTCGCCGACGGTGTCGGCCATGTGACGCTCGACCGTCCCCAGGCGCTCAACGCGCTTTCGTTCGAGATGATCAGGGCGCTCACCGCGATCTTCGACGCTTGGCGCGACGACTCCGAGGTCGGCGTCATCGTGCTCGACGGCGCCGGCGAACGCGGATTCTGCGCCGGCGGCGACGTCCGCGAGCTCTACGTCTACGCGACCAACGACGCCCATTCCGAGGCTCACGAGTTCTTCCGAACCGAGTACCGGCTCGACGCGGCGATCGCCCGCTACCCCAAACCGGTCGTCGCGATCATGGACGGCATCAC
>NZ_BAAANJ010000003.1:19609-23262 GCF_039529735.1 Agromyces neolithicus | reverse complement strand
CGCTCGAGGGTCGCCATGCCCGAGACCCGCATCGGGTTCACGCCCGATGTCGGCGGATCGTGGCTGCTGGCGAAGGCGCCCGGCGAGCTCGGGGTGCACCTCGCGCTGAATGCTCGCACCATGGACGCCTCCGACGCCCTGCACGCCGGGTTCGCCGATGCGTACGTGCCGTCCGACCGCCTGCCGCACCTGCTGCAGGCGCTCGCCGAACGGGCCGACCCCGGCAGTCCCGCCGAGATCGTCATGCTCTTCGACGAGACGCCCGGCCCGTCAGCACTCGCGCTCGCGCGCGACTGGGTCGACGCCTGCTACTCGGCGCCGACCGTCGTGGAGATCATCGCGCGCCTGCGCGCGTTCGCCGAAGGGCGATCGGATGCTTCGTCGAGCGCCTTCCCGCGACATCCGCTCGACCCGGGCGCGTTCGCCTACGCTGCCGCAGCCGCCGACGAACTCGAGTCGCTCTCGCCGACGGCCCTAGCGGTGACGCTCGAATCGGTGCGCCGGGCGCGCACGCTGCCGCGGCTCGAAGACGCGCTCGAGCAGGAGTTCCGCGCGGTGACCTGGTTCATCGAGCAGCACGACCTGCACGAGGGAATTCGGGCGCAGGTCATCGACAAGGATCGGCGACCGCGGTGGAACCCGCCCGAACTGCACGACCTGCCGCCCGGGCTCGTGGCGCGTGTGCTCGACGAGCAGCGCTTCGAGCGGGTGTGGCCGGCGCCGGGCGCAGATCAGAGCGACCGACCCTGACCAGCTGAATCGGGCCGGTGCCGGGGCGGTCGCACACCCCTCCTCCACACGTTCACCGACTGCCGCGCAACCCACCTCGAATGGGAACAAGTCGGGCGACGTCTTGCCGGCGCGTACCCTGCTCGCATGATGCACCCCTTCGAGATCGTCGCCGAGCCGGTTCGCCGTCGCATCATCGAAGTGCTTGCCGTCGGCGAGCACACGGTCGGCAATCTCAACGATGTGATCTCGTTCGAATTCGGAGTCTCGCGCTCAGCCGTCTCGCACCACCTGCGCATCCTGCGCGACGAAGGGGTCGTCACGGTTCGCCCCGACCTGCAGGAGCGCTGGTACATGCTCGAAGAGGATTTCCTCGAGCGGCTCGACCATGCCGTCGGGGCACTCTTCCTGCTCTGGGATCACCGCTATGGCTCGAATGTCGGCCGCATCCCGGTTCCGCCCGTCGCTCCCTCGCGAACCCCGCACGCACATCGCGCCGGCCGAAAAGGTCGTCGCGGGCGCCGCGATTCCGATGCCGAGTAAACGACGGGTGGTCGTCCGCAGGTCATGAGTTGTGCGGATCGGTGTGAAAGTTCCGCCTCATCGTGAGGGGGAACTGGCATTCGAGATGGGAGGGTAGTGCTCAAGACACGAGCACCTGAGCACACGAGCAAACGAGCATACGAGCACGCGAAGACCCGATCCCAGGACGTCAAGCGCGAAGGCGCGACGATGCAGCGCCAAGACGTCAAGCGCGAAGGCGCGACGATGCAGCGCCAGGACATGAAGCGCGAAGGCAAGGCGCCAGGTGCGCCGGATGCGCGTGGGCGTTCAGCCGTCGGGGTTCACTGCCGTACCCGTGAGCACGGCGCGGGCGAGGCCGTGGAAGAAGCACTGCGCGCCGAGCACGGCAGGCGTCGATTCGGGATCGACCCTCGGGCGGGCGACGTCGAGCGCGTGCACGACGAAGAAGTAGCGGTGCACGCCGGTGCCGGCGGGCGGGCTCGAGCCGACGTAACGGCGCTCACCGTCTTCGTTCCGCAGCACGAGCGCACCGTGCGGCAGCTTCAACCCTCCCGGTTCACCGGCGTCGGCATCGAGACTCGTCACGGTCACCGGAATGTTCGCCACAGCCCAGTGCCACCAGCCCGAACCGCTCGGCGCATCGGGGTCGAAGCACGTTACGGCGAAGCTCTGGGTGGCAGCCGGGAACCCCCACCACGACAACTGCGGTGAGCGGTCGCCTGCGCCGCGCCCGGACGCGCGAAGCGGTAGCGGCAACTCATCGCCCTCGGCGAAGTCGGCGCTCGTCAGGGTGAACGCCGGCATGGGCTTCAGCGCCTGCAGCGCTGCGTACGGGTCGTAGTCGAGCATCCGGGCCTCCCTCGCTCGATGCCAGCCTACGGTCGATCGGCGGGCGCGCACAGGGGTCTCGGTACGGCGCTGGCGCGCCTACTCGACCGGAGGGAGGCGCGCTCCGCGCTACTCGACCGACGGAGCGCACACGGCAACCACGCGGCATCCGCTCGTAGAATCTCGGGGTGCCGCTCGCCAAGATCCTGCTCTACTACGCCTTCACGCCGCTCGCCGACCCCGACGCGGTGCGGCTGTGGCAGCGCGACCTCGCCGAGTCGCTCGGACTGCGCGGCCGCATCCTCATCTCGGAGCACGGGCTGAACGGTACCCTCGGCGGCGAGTTGCGCGCGCTCAAGCGCTACGTGCGCAAGACCCGCGAGTACGCACCGTTCAAGAACATCGACTTCAAGTGGAGCGAGGGGACCGGCCTCGACGACACCGGCGCGAGCCTCGACTTTCCGAAGCTCAGCGTGAAGGTGCGCGACGAGATCGTGTCGTTCGGCGCGTCCGGCGAGGTGCGCGTCAGCGACGACGGCGTGATCCACGGCGGCATGAAGCTCACGCCGGACGCCCTGCACGAGCTGGTCGCCGAGCGCGGCGACGAGGTCGCGTTCTTCGACGGCCGCAACGCGCTCGAGGCGGCCATCGGCCGGTTCACGGGCGCGATCGTGCCCGACGTCGAGACGACGCGCGACTTCGTCGCCGAACTCGACTCGGGAAAGCACGACGACCTCAAGGGGCGCCCGGTCGTCACCTACTGCACAGGCGGCATCCGCTGCGAGGTGCTGTCGAGCCTCATGGTCAGCCGCGGTTTCGGCGAGGTGTACCAGCTCGACGGCGGCATCGTGCGCTACGGCGAGCGCTACGGCGACGACGGGCTCTGGCAGGGGTCGCTCTATGTGTTCGACAAGCGCGGCGCGATCGAGTTCAGCGACCACGCCGCGGTGATCGGCGCGTGCGTCGTCTGCGGCACCCCCGCCAACCGAACGGCGAACTGCGCGGATGCCTCGTGCACGACCGAGCGCGTCGTGTGCCGGTCGTGCGTGCTGCCGCCGTGCGAGGAGCACGCGTCGCCGGTCGAGTAGCGACGCACCTCGCCGGTCGAGTAGCGACGAAGGAGCGTATCGAGACCCGTCGACTGGTCTCGATACGCTTCGCTACTCGACCGGCGGGGCGGCGGCCGCAGGCGCCTCTACGCTTCGCTACTCGACCGGCGGGGCGGCGGCCGCAGGCGCCTCGTCGCCCGCGATGACGGCAACCGCACGGGCGAGTTCGTCGCCGCTCGGCAGGCCCTCGGGGTTCATCAGCCAGAGGATGCCGAGGCTCTGCACGAGCACGAAGTCGAGCTTCGCAACGGCGTCGACCTCGGCCTCGGTGAGTTCGGGCCGCGCCACGCGGAGTTGCTCGGCGATCCCGCGGTAGCCCTCGCCTGCGGCCTGCGCCAGGTGCCGACTCGCCTCGGGGTCGCGGAGCACCCGCACGGTGTTCTCGAGGCTCGCGAGCAGCGCCTCGCGGTTGGCCGCGAACACGTCGGGCATGCGGTTCCAGAGTGCGGCGAACCCTTCGAG
>NZ_BAAANJ010000003.1:15060-19554 GCF_039529735.1 Agromyces neolithicus | reverse complement strand
GCCGAGCGACTCCATGAGCGCCTCGGTGATGAGCTGCTCTTTCGAACCGAAGTGGTAGCCGATCGCGGCGAGGCTGACGCCTGCCTCGGTGGCGATGTCGCGGGCGGTGGCCTTCGCGACCCCGCGCTCGAGGATCACTCGGCGAGCGCCGGCCAGCAGGTCTTCACGATTGCCCATTCACTTATCGTACGGGACGATTCAGACATACGTGCTAGACATTTGTCTCAGCACCTGTTAGACATATGTGTAAGACAAACGTCTAAGCACCTTGGCAACGACCGTGAGGAACGACGATGACCACCACCGACACCACTCCGCACATCCTGATCTCCGGCGGCGGCATCGCCGGGCACGCACTCGCCCTGCAGTTGGTTCGCAGCCACATCCGCGTCACCGTGGTCGAGCGGGCCGAATCGCCGCGCCCCGGCGGCCAGGCCGTCGACCTCCGCGGTGCGAGCCGCGAGGTCGCCGAGCGCCTGGGCCTCATGCCCGGCATCCAGGCGCGGCTCCTGCACGAGCTCGGCCTCGCCTATGTCGACGGGGCCGGCCGCGTGTTCGGCCGCATGTCGATGGCGGACTTCGACGGCAAGGGCGCGGTCGCCGAGATCGAGATCGCGCGCGGCGATCTCGACGAGGTGCTGCGCGACGCACTCGCGGCGGCGAGCGCAAACGCTCCCGGCCTGCTCGACCTGCGCTACGGCGACCGCATCACCGGCATCACGCAAGACGTCGACGGCGTCGACGTCGCCTTCGAACACGCCCCGGCCGAGCGGTTCGATCTCGTCGTGGGCGCCGACGGCCTGCACTCCGCCACGCGCCTCCTCGCTTTCGGGCCCGAGGAGCGGTATTCGACGTACCTCGGGGGCTATATGGCGTTCTTCACCCTTCCGACCCCCGCCGACATCGAGCCCGGCTGGTTCGCGATGCGGTTCGTGCCGGGCGCGACCATCGGCATCCGCCCCGACCTCGACCCGTCGACCTCGAAGGCCATCCTCACCCTGCGCATCGACCGTGACCCCGCGCTGCGCGGCGACCGGGCCGCCCAGGAGGCACTGATCCGGCGGTCGCTCGAGGGCGCCGGATGGCACGCTCCGACCGTGCTCGAAGCCATGCCCGGGGCATCCGACTTCACCTTCGACGAGCTCGCGCGCATCGACGTCCCCGAGGCCGCCAACGGCCGGGTCGTGCTCATCGGCGACGCCGGATCGTGCGGCTCGCCGATGTCGGGCATGGGCACGGCGACCGCGCTCATCGGCGCGTACCTGCTCGCCGCCCGCATCGCCGAGACGCCCGGCGACCCGGCCGCCGCCGCACGGCGGTACGCGATCGATATCGTGCCGTTCGCCGAGGCCGGCAAGAAGCTCATGGGCGGCGGCATCGAGCGCATGGTTCCGGCCAACCGCTTCGAGGCGGTGCTCTCGCGCGCGATGACCGGCCTGCTGCTGTCCACGTTGTTCCGCCCGATCGTGAAGCGAATGTTCGCCTCGAACCAGGCCGAGCTCCCCCTGCCCGCTGCGGCACCGATGCCCGCCGTCTCGGCCGCTGCCGACCGGGCGCGTTGATCGGTCAGGGATGCACGACCACCGCGCCGCGCGGCAGCCCGTCCTCGTTCGGCCGCCACCACAGCCACGCCTCGCCCGCGAGCACGTGCATCGAGAGGCCGATCCAGAACGCCGGCGCGAAACTCTCCTCGAGCGGCAGCAACTGGGTTCCCGCGAGGATCCCCACCCAGACCCGGATCATCCCCACGCCGAGGCCGACCGCGAACGCTCGGATCATCCATCGGCGGTGCATTCGCACGTCGCCGCCGCGGATGGCCCGGAAGGCGAGCAGCAGGGCGATGAGGAACCACGAGCCGAACACGGCCGCCGCGAGCGACTGCCAGGCCCCGCCGTACGAGAACGGCACTCCGAACGCGAGCGCGAACACCCCGCTCACGAGCCCCAGGCTGAGCAGCACCCGCCCGAACCGACGGTGGACCGTGAAATGGCGTTCCCTGAAGCGCCGCCACAACTGCAGGGGCGCACCGACGAGGTAGAGCACACCCGGAACGATGTGCAGGTACGCAAGCCAGGGGTAGGTCACGTACCGCCATTCGAAGCTGTCGCCCTCGGCCGCAGTGCCGGTCACGATGAGCGGCCCGTCGGTACCCACCCTGATGCCGGCGAAGACGAGCACGATCGCGATCAGCAGGAAGATCGCGGCCCACATGAGCGTGTCGATCGCCCGTGTCATCGCCGCCCCCTCTTCGTGCGCGACCGTCGCGCGTACGCGCGTGCGGCGCGGCTCGACAGGGCGAGCAGCACGAGGATGTCGAGCGCGAGTGTCACGAGGGTCGTGCGGATCGTGATCTCCTCGCCCGCGAAGTAGTCGAGCCACGACACCACGATGCTGAGCGTGGCGAGGATCATCAGCGCCATCCTGGCCGCGTTGCTGCCTCGGTACACGGCGAACGCCAGCAGCACTTGCACCAGCAGCACGACCGCGCCGAACGCCAGGATGACGACGAGGATCGCCCGCGCCGCCTCCCCCTCGGTGGACGCGGGGTCGATGCCGCCGTCGTCGGCGAGCACCTGATCCCATTGCGCCGCGAGCGCGATGAGCCAGACGATGCCGGCGATCACGCGCATCACCACGAGCACCGCCCCGGCCGAGGTCGACACCGGCCGCTTCATGTCGGGCGGCGCCTCGACCGGCCGCACCAGCTCGGCCGGCGGCTCGAATGCCGCACGCTTCTCGCCGCTCACGAGTCACCGCCTCGGGTCACGGCGAGCGCCGGCGCCGGGACATCCGTCACATCGATCACCGGCAGGTCGCCGTCGGTGCGGATCGAATCGCCGCCGCCGTTGCGCGAGTGGTAGCCCGTCGCGAAATCCGCGAGCACATGGACGTGCGCACGGGGATTCGCGGCCAGCACGGTCGCGACGATGTGGTCACGCTCGACGTCGGTGTCGGCGTCGATCTTGTGCGTGATCTGCAGGGTGAACAGCGAGAAGCCGACGGCCCGGTCGAACGTGCCGGCGGCGAGCCAATCGACGCGGCGTCCGCCCGGCAGCAGCCACCCGTCGGGCGTGCGCCAGAAGCGCACGTGGTGGCGCTTCGCGGGGTTGCCGGCGACCTCTTGCTGGTAGGCGAAATCCTGCTGGCGGCCGAACAGGAACAGCGGGCTCACCGGCGCCTCGTCGTAGCTCTTGCGCGTGACGGTTCCGGTCACGATGCGCCACGTGGATGCGAGGGTGATGTCGTCGGCGCGAGTCCAGCCGGCGGCGAGCATCGCCGCGTGCACGGATGCCTCGGGCCCGTCGATCGCGAGATTCACGGGGTCGCCCAGCAGGCCGTCGCTGGTGCGGGCGCGACCGATGAAGTAGTCGGGCACGTAGATCGTGGTGAGGATGCGGTGCAGCCGCGGCAGCACGAGGTACGCGAGCACGAGCCAGAACACCACGAAGAACGCGATGCCCCACCAGCCGAACCCGAACGATTCGGTGAGCACGAGCCACGCGAGCCATACCGAGGCGACGCCGGCGAACACGAAGAAGAATCCGTCGAGGGCCGCGTTCACCGAGAACCGGCGCGTGCGCGACGGTTCTCTGTTCGATTCGGATGCCTCGACGAGGGCGTCCCCCATGAGTGCATGCTAGCTCTACGCTGGATCGGGGCAACCGAGGCTGAAGCCGCTCGACCACTGCGGGGCAAGCAGCGCCAACGGGACGCCGCCGATGATCCCCGTGTCGATGGCGCCCGGCATCGTCGGCAGCGCGGTGTTCATCGTGTTGCTCGTGAGGCGGTCGCGTGGCTGAGACGCTGATGTCGAGCGCCGCCCCCAGATCGAGTGGGCGAAGAACAACGCTCTCTCGCCTGGGAGGGACGACGATCGCCCACTCGATTCAGCGACGGAACAAGGGGGCGGATGCCGCGTGCACGCCACGCCTGCGGCATCCGAAGCGTCTCGGGGTGATCATCGCCGGGGGCCTCGGCTCTCGCGTTCGCCGCGTTGTGGTGCATTGCGATGACCGGCCGCTAATCACCTGGATCATCGCGCCGACATCGACCGGCTCGACGGGCAGCGTCGTTGCGGCCAGAGATCGAGATCAACGGCACGAGGACCCGCGTGAGGTCCCCCCTTGCCACCTCGTGCCGTCGAGCCGTCGCTCAGCCGACCGCGGCGCGCGTCGCGGCGAGCACGATCGTGACCCAGCGGTCGGCGACGGTCGACCAGGTCGCTCGAAGCTCGTGCTCGGCGGCACGCATCGGCCTGATGACATCGTCTCGGCCGAGACCGACGCTCGCCAGGTCTTCACTGTCGTCCCGCGCCCACGCCTCGGCGGTCGTCGCGAGCGCCTCGAGATGGAACTGCACGCCCCAAGCCGCCGGTCCCACGCGAAACGCCTGGTTCGGGCACCGGTCGCTGGCTGCCATCGACACCACTCCAGCCGGCAGGTCGTGCACCTCGAGGAAGTGCCACTGCATCGCCTCGAGCCGCGACGGCAGGCC
>NZ_BAAANJ010000003.1:0-15012 GCF_039529735.1 Agromyces neolithicus | reverse complement strand
GCCGACCTCGGCGCCGCTGCGAACCGGCCCGACGACGCCGCCCGCGACGACCGCGAGCATCTGCCCGCCGAGGCAGATGCCGAGGTATGGCACCTCGCGTGCGAGGCAGTCGGCGATGAGGGCGCGCACGCGAGGCAGCCAGACCGCGTCGTCGTCGTCGGTCGGGCCGGGCGTGCCGCCGAGCACGACGACGCCGTCGAAGCCTGCCGCCGACTCGGGCACCTCGCCCCCGGCCTCGGGACCGACGACGACCATGTCGACACCCGCAGCGGCGATGCGCTCCCCGACCAGGCCGATGCCGGCGTTCGACTCGTGCTCGACGATGAGTACTCGGGCCATTCAGAGCCTCCCGGCTTCGATGATCTTGTGCAGGAACGCCTGCGTGCGCGGTTCGGACGGGTCGGAGAAGATCTGCTCAGGAGTGCCCTGCTCGAGCACGACGCCCTCGTGCAGGAACGCGACCGAGTCGGCGACCTCGCGCGCGAACGACATCTCGTGTGTGGCCATCAGGATGGTGAGCCCGTCTGCGGCGAGGTCGCGCACGATGTTCAGCACCTCGGCGACCAGCTCGGGATCGAGTGCCGAGGTGATCTCGTCGAGCAGCAGCACCTCTGGGTTCATCGCGAGGGCGCGCACGATGGCGACGCGCTGCTGCTGGCCGCCCGAGAGCTGGTCGGGGTAGGCACCGGCCTTCTCATCGAGCCCGACTCGCGAAAGCAGCGCCAGCGCGTTGGCCTCGGCATCGGTGCGGTCGATGCCGAGCACCCGGATGGGCGCGAGAGTCACGTTCTCGAGCACACTCATGTGCGGGAACAGGTTGAAGCTCTGGAACACGATGCCGATACGACGACGCAGGGCGTTGAGGTCGACGCCCTCACCCGAAACGACGTCGCCGCCCAGCCGGATGTCACCCGATGAGATCGTCTCGAGACCGTTGACGCAGCGCAGCAGGGTGGACTTGCCGCACCCCGATGCCCCGATGAGGCAGACGACCTGGTGCTGTTCGACATGCAGGGTGATGCCCTTGAGCACCCGGTTCTCGCCGTACGACTTCTCGATGTCGTTGAGTTCGAGGAATGCCATGGTCTCAGCCCTTCGCCCGCTGCTTGCGCGCGTCGCGCTCGAGGAGCCGATCGACGAATCGCGTCTGCGGGATCGTGATGATGATGAACAGGATCGCGACGACCGTGACCGACGAGAGGTTGAAGTAGTTGCTCGAGTAGATCTTGGCCTGCGTGAACGCGTCGACGGTGCCGATCACGGTGACGAGTGCGGTGTCCTTCTGCAGGCCGATGAAGTCGTTCAGCAGGGGCGGTGTGACCCGGCGCACCGCCTGGGGCACGACGACGAAGCGCATGGTCTTGCCGTAGCTGAGGCCGAGCGACCGCGATGCGGCGACCTGCGACCAGTGCACACCGTCGATCCCCGAGCGGTAGACCTCGGCGACGTACGCGCCGTACGTCAGGGTGAGAGCGAGCACCGCGGCCCACAGCGGGCTCAGGTCGCTGAAGAACGGCACCTGTGCGAGCGGCAGCCCGAATCCGACGAGGTAGATGACGATGATCGACGGGATGGCGCGGAACGTGTCGACGTAGACGGTCGCGAGCCAGCGGATGGGCCTACCCGCGTCGCCCGGCAAGAGTCGTGCGAGGGCGATGACGAGGCCCCAGACGAGCACGAAGGCCTCGGCGAGCACGGCGATCTGCACGTTCTGCCAGAACGCGACGAGGATGTCGCCGAGACTCTGCGCCATGAAGGCCGTGTCGAAGAACGTGCTCTGCACGGCGTGGTCGTTCGCGAGCAGGAAGAGGGTGAACACCGCGATGACGAGCACGGGCAGGCAGTACCCCATCGCGAGCCACCCGGCGTGCGTCGCGCGGTAGCGCGCGGCGCGACCGACGACGACGTCATCGGCGGCGAAGGCGCGCAGGCATCGGCCGCGCTCGCGGAACCCTCGGGCAACGGGAACCAGGGTGAGCACGGCGAGCACGACGACCCCGATCGTCGCAGCGCCGAGCACGATGCGCCATGGCCCCGCCTCGGCGACCTCGATCGTGAGCCACGCGGCCCACGCGGCGATGCCGATCGTGAGCATGCTGAGCAGCAGCGCGGCGACCAGCACCGCGTTCGCATGCCCGGCGGGCGCCGGCCGCGCAGCCCTCACGGGCTGCACGGCCGGTTCGAGACGGGTGGTCATCCGACGCTCCACACGGGGATGGTGGCCGGGTCGACGCCGTAGGCGTCGGTGAGGTAGGCGGCGCTCAGCTGGTCGAGCGTGCCGTCGGCCTTCAGGTCGGCGAGTATCTGGTTGACGATCTCGGTGTTGGGCGAATCCTTCGGCAGCATCACGCCGTAGGCCTCGTCGGTCTCGATCTGGCCGACGACCTCGAGCTTGCCGCCCGACTTCACAGCCGCGCCGAGCACGATGCTGAGGTCCTGGATGCCGGCGTCGACGTTGCCTGCGGCGACGGCGGCCTGCATCTCGGGGTCGCCGGGGAAGACGGCCGGTTCGGTGCCGGGCTTGATCACGTCGTTCACGAGGATCTGCCCGACGGTGCCCTGCTTCACGCCGAGCTTGGAGTCGGCGAGGTTCGACTCGTCGACGTCGGCGCCCTTCTTGACGAGTACGCCCGCGGTCGACTGGAAGTACGGATCCGAGAAGTCCATGACCTCGCGGCGTTCGTCGGTGATCGTGATCTGGTTGAGCGACAGGTCCATGTCGCCGGCCTTGCCCGCGACGAGTCCATCGAACGACGACATCACGAGCTTGACGTTGTCGATGCCGGCACGGTGGGCGATGTTCACGAGCAGGCAGAAGTCGAAACCGCTGCGGATGTCTTCCACGGTGTCGCCGTTGTACCAGCCGGGGCTGGGCAGGTCGGCCTTCATGACGAGTTCGTTCTCGGTGAGGGTGTCGAGCGTGTACTCGCCCTTCTCGCCGGTGACCTCGCAGTCGCCGTACGAGGCGGGGAGCCCGTTCGCCTGCGGCTCGCTCGCCGCGGGCGCCGAGCATCCGGCGAGGATGAGCGCGGTAGCGGCGGCTGCGGCCATGACGGACGCGGCGCGGATGGGTGATTGCGTCATTGCAGTTGTCCTCTCGGGTGCGCCTAAAACGATTTAGGTTCGACCGGTAGTATTCGGCCTATGACGACGCGTGTCAAGGTGGGGATTCGAACGGTGGCCGCCGAGGCCGGGGTTTCCACCGCGACCGTGTCGCAGGTGTACAACAACAAGGGCGAGGTCGCCGAGGCGACACGGGCACGCGTGCTCGCCGTCGGAGCCCGCCTCGGCTACCGGCCCGATCGCATCGGCCAGGCCCTGCGTTCCGGCCGATCCCGGGTGATCGGAGTCGTCGTCAGCTACCGCGATTCGGCGGTCTGGGAGCAGACGTACATGCCCTACTACCGCAGCATCATCGCCGGGGCCGCCATCGAGGCGGTCGAGCACGGTTACTCGATCTCGGCGGCTCCGAGCTCACCATCGGGCGACCTCGAGACCCAGGTTCCGCTCGACGGGGTGATCGTCGTCGACCCGGTGCCCCACGATGCGATCGTCGAGCAGAGCCTTGCGAACGGACTGGCCGTCGTCACCGACGGCGGGTACGAGACGACGGATGCCGCAGCTCGCCTTCGCTCGGTGCGATCCGACATGGCGCAGAGCGTGCCGGCGATGCTCGACCACCTCGATGCGGCTTCGGGCGGCGGGCTGCGCCCCGCCCTGTTCATCGGACCCCGGCACGACAGCTACACCGACGACACGATCGCGGCCTACCGTCGCTGGTGCTCCGAACACGACGTACCCGAGGCGATCTCTGCGCTCGCGGTGGGCGAGACACCGGTCGACGCCGCCGGCCGGCTGCTCGACGGCGCCGGCGATCGCATCGATGCCGTGCACTGCCTCAACGAGACGTACAGCAGCGCACTGCTCGCTGCGGCGGCAGAGCGCGGCATCCGCGTGCCCGACGAGCTGCAGGTCTCGGTCGCAGGTGACGCCAGGGGCGTCGGCGTCGATCCGCGCATCAGCTACCTGCATCTCGATCCGGTGCATAGCGGGGCGCTGTGCGCGCGCACGCTCATCGCCATGCTCGAGGCGCGCGAGGTGCACGATGTCGTCGAGTCGGTCACGGTCGTGCCCGCCGGGGTCCACGTCGGAGGAGATGTGGGTGCACCTTGAAACGCCGCCGAACTGCGCGTACAATTTCTTGTACGTGAAAGGATCCCCAATGCGCACCATGACGTACTCGGAATCCCGTGCGAGGTATGCCGAAACCCTCTCGGCGGTGGTCGACGACCGAGAAGAGGTCATCATCACTCGTGCGGGGCACGAACCAGTGGTCATCGTCTCGCTCGACGACTACGAGTCCCTCAAAGAGACGGCTTACCTGCTGAAGAGTCCCGCGAACGCGCGCCGCCTCCTCGGATCGATCGAGCGCCTCGAGAGCGGCGAAGGCACGCAGCACGACCTTCACGAATGAAGTTCATCTGGGACGAGGACGCCTGGGACGACTACTGCTGGTGGCAGGCGCAAGACCGCAAGATCCTCAAACGTATCAATGCCCTGCTGAGTGATATCGCCCGTAACGGCAACGAAGGTATCGGCAAGCCCGAACCCCTCAAGCATGGATTCCACGGGTATTGGTCGCGTCGGATCACCGACGAGCACCGCCTGATCTACAAGGTCGAGCACGAAGAGATCCGCATTGCCGGCTGCCGATATCGCTACGGGCGCTGACTGAAGCCCCGGCGAGGGACGCCGGCATCGGCGCCATGAGTTCGGGGGTCGGCGGCGGTCACTAGGCTGCTCGGCATGGCCTACGACGTTGCGCACATCCGGTCCCTGTTTCCCTCACTCGAGAGCGGGTGGGCCCAGTTCGACGGCCCCGGCGGAACGCAGACGCCGCGAGCCGTGGGCGAGGCCGTGGCATCCGTGCTCACCGGGCCGCTCTCGAACCGCGGCACGACGGGCGAATCCGAGGAGCGCGCCGAGGCCGCCGTGCACGGGTTCCGCCTGGCGATGGCCGACCTCGTCAACGGGCACCCGCGGGGCATCGTGCACGGGCGCAGCGCCACGCAGCTCACCTACGACTTCTCGCGCATGCTGTCGCGGGGCTGGGGCGAACGCGACGAGGTCGTCGTCACGCGGCTCGACCACGACTCGAACGTGCGGCCGTGGGTGCAGGCCGCCGAGCGCGTCGGTGCCACGGTGCGGTGGGTCGACTTCGACCCCGAGACCGGCGAGCTCGCGACCGGCGCCGTCGAGGCCGCGCTCACCGACCGCACCCGGCTCGTCGCCGTGACCGCGGCGTCGAACCTCATCGGCACGATGCCCGACATCCCCGCGATCGCCGCCGCGACGCACGCGGTCGGCGCGCTGCTCTACGTCGACGGGGTGCATTACACCGCGCATGAACTGCCCGACGTGGCCGCGCTCGGCGCCGACTTCTTCACGTGCTCGCCCTACAAGTTCCTCGGCCCGCACTGCGGAGTGCTCGCCGCGGCGCCCGAGTTGCTCGAGACGCTCATGCCCGACAAGCTGCTGCCGGCGACGAACGCCGTGCCCGAGCGGTTCGAGTTCGGCACGCTGCCGTACGAATTGCTGGCCGGCGTCACCGCGGCCGTCGACGTGCTCGCCGGGCTCGCGTCTGCCGGCGCAGCGACGGGCGAGTCGGATGTCCCGCGCTCGCGCCGCACGCGGCTCTCCGCCTCGTACGCGGCACTGCACGAGCACGAAGACGTGCTGCGCGCGCGCATCGAGGCGGGCCTTGGCGAGCTGCCCGGCGCGACCATCTGGTCACGCGCCGCACGCCGAACACCGACGTTGCTCACGACGTTCGCCGGCCACGAGGCATCCGATATCACCAAGCGGCTCGCCGAAGGCAGGGTGCTCGCGCCGAGCGGCAACTTCTACGCGCTCGAGGCGGCTCGCCGTCTCGGGCTCGCCGACGCCGGCGGCCTACGCATCGGGCTCGCGCCCTACACCGACGCCGACGAGGTCGACCGTCTGCTCGACGGGCTGGCGACCGCGATCAGCTGAACGATCGCGCTCGGCTCGCGCCGAGCGCAATGCGTCGATCGGTCAGCCGGTTGCCAGTCTCGGGCAGTGCTTGAACGCCGGGAAGCTCGGGTCGGGCTCGATCAGTTCGAGGTAGATCGGCACGGAGGGGTCGATGACGACGAACACACCGGTTCCGACCACCTTGGAGTTCGGATTGTCGTAGTTGAACTCGATGAGCAACCCGGGCCCTGCATCACCGGTGAACGGGACGAGGTCCTCGGAGATGAAACCGGACGCGAAGAGCGGCTTCGCGAAATTGTCGGCGTTGCTGCGCCCGGTGATGCCGGGCGGGGCGAGTTCTTCCTGACCGGAGCACCACTGGCCCACGATCTCGTGCACGGTGGCCGATGCCGGTGCCGCCTGAACGAATACGATGCCCACTGTCGCGGCCATCACGATCAGTGCACGTGTGACGAAGCGCTTTTTCATCAGATCCCCTTACCGAATGAAGTAGCCCCCGAACACCACAGCTCGTATTCGACGCGAGTCTCCGCGCTGCAGTCCGCGAACCTGACGTTATCTCATGTTCATACAGGGCGTCAATCGGCGAACTCCGCGGCCGGTGAGTTCGACCGGGCGCCTCACATCTGCGCCCGCGGGTATCGGACCTCACCCGGCGGCGAGCGCCGGTGGGGTCGCCGGCGCCCCCTACGTTGGAACCATGACCGTTGCTGAGAACGCCGCCCGACTCCGCCACCTGCACACCGCACCCGAGCTCCTCCAGGTGGTGAACGTGTGGGACGTCGTCAGCGCGACGGCCGTCGCCGGCCTGCCCGGCACTCGGGCGATCGCGACCGCGAGCCACTCGATCGCCGCGTCGTTCGGCTACGCAGACGGCGAGCAGATCCCGGCCGATCTGATGCTCGACATGTGCGGTCGCATCGCGCGCGCGGTCGACGTGCCCGTCACCGCCGACCTCGAGGCCGGCTACGGCGACGCGGGCGAGACGATCCGCCGCGCGATCGGCGAGGGCATCGCCGGCGCGAACCTCGAAGACCAGCTGAAGCCGCTCGCCGACTCGGTCGCCGCGGTCTCCGCCGCGCTCTCAGCTGCCGAAGCCGAGGGCGTGCCGTTCGCACTCAATGCGCGCACCGACGCGTGGCTGCGCGGCAAGGAGCGGCCTCGCGAAGTCTGGGTCGCCGACGCCATCGAGCGCGGCCGGGCGTACCTCGACGCCGGCGCGACCTGCGTGTTCGTGCCGGGAAACTTCGGCGACGACGTCGTGGCCGAGCTCGTCGACGGCATCGGCGAGCGCCGGGTGAGCCTCATCGGACTGCCCGACGTCCCTGCGCCGGCCCGACTCGAGCAGCTCGGCGTCGCACGGCTCTCGTACGGCCCCTACCCCCAGCGGGTCGTGCTCGGCGCCCTGCAGGACCTCGCGAGCGACCTGCACGGCGGGGGCGTGCTGCCCAACGGCGTCCGCTCGCTCAACTGAGGAGGCTGCGAGTCGTCAGCGCTCAGCCGCGATCAAGAGTTGCAGACCGAGCCGGAACACGTCGCTCTCGGTATTCGTGAGCACGATCGCGGCGATGTCACTGTCGCGGTTGATGATCAGGGCTGCACCGAATCCGCCGGTCTGGCCGGGGTGGTGCGTGATGGTCCTCGGACGGATCTGCTCGATGAACCAGAAGTATCCGATCTGCGTCCTCGGATTCATGGCCTCGGCGACCGGGTCGAGCGCCGGGCTGCGCTCGAGGTCGCCGTCGAGCACGGCTTGGGCGAGGGCGATGAGATCGCCGAGCGTGGCGTGCACCCCACCGGCCGGCGAGAACGCACCGATCGACCACGGTTCGACCGGCTCTCCCCGATTGTTGAATCCCCCGGCGTGGGTCTCGGGCACCTGGCCCGGCTGCTCGACCAAGACGGCGTGCACCATGCCGAGCGGGTCGAGCACGCGCTGCTGCAGCAACTCGGGATACTCGATGCCAGCCGCGGACGCCAGGGCTTGCCCGAGCAGCGCGGCACCGACATTGCTGTACTCGAACTCCGATTCGGGAGCCGCTTCAGCTCCGCGGGCGAGTTCGATCAGTTCCGCGAGATCGTCGTCCAGCGGATCCTCGCGCGCGGCGTACGCCTGCTCGAAATCCTCCGACCACCCCGGGTCTTCCGAGAAGTGCGGAAGACCGGCGTGATGCGTCGCAAGCTGCGTGAGCGTGACCGACGCGACGGGCGCGTCGCCGAGGTCGAGGTGCTCGCCGAGCATGTCGTCGGGTGACACCTCACCGCGCTCGATTGCGATCGCGAAGAGCTCGCCGGTCAGCACTTTCGTGATCGAACCGATCTCGAACGCCGTGTCCTCGCCGGCGCCGACGAAGGCGGTGCGCACGTCGTCTCCGTGGATGACCGCGATCGCCGCGCGCTCGTAGTCCTCGGCGAAGGTCGATCCGATCTCGGTGACGATGTCGGCATCGCCCGCCACGCGACCGGCCTCGGCTGGTGCGGCGACACACCCCGCGAGTGGCGCGACGGCGATCATGATCGAGAGGAGCGATATGCCGCGCCACGCGGCGCGCGATGCGGCCATGCTCGGATCTTACTCCTGAGGAATCCTCGCGCATTTGCCGTGATGCGAATCCCCCGCGCGACGGATGACCCGGATGCGACTCGCTCGCTAGGGTGAGCGTGTGGCGGCTGCGGTCGCCACGGGCTGTGCGGGGGCGCGGCCCAGCGCCTGAGCCGGTCGGAGGGCGTCCGAGTCCGCCCCCGGCGTGAGGAGAGCGCATGGCAGCCGGCATCCCCATCGAGATCTCGGGGCTCACCAAGCAATTCGGGGCGGTCACGGCCGTCGACGATCTCAGCTTCACCGTCGAACCGGGTCGCGTCACCGGGTTCCTCGGGCCGAACGGCGCCGGCAAGACCACCACCCTGAGGGTGCTGCTCGGGCTCGTTCGGGCGACCGCCGGCACCGCCACGTTCGACGGCAAGACCTATCACGACCTCGAACGCCCCCTCGAGACCGTGGGCGCGGCGCTCGAGGCCGACTTCCATCCGGGCCGCACCGCCCGCAACCACCTCAAGGTCGCGGCCACGGCCGCCGGGCTGCCCGCGGGACGCGTCGCGGCGGTGCTCGACCAGGTCGGCATGACCGAGCACGCCGACCGTCGCGTGGGCGGCTACTCGCTCGGCATGCGCCAGCGGCTCGCCCTCGCCTACACGCTGCTCGGCGATCCCGGCGTGTTCGTGCTCGACGAGCCCATCAACGGACTCGACCCCGAGGGCATCAAGTGGATCCGCGGGTTCCTGCAGGCGCTCGCCCGTGAGGGTCGTACCGTGCTCGTCTCGTCGCACCTGCTGAGCGAGGTGTCGCAGACCGTCGACGAGGTCGTCATCATCTCGAAGGGGCGGCTCATGAAGAGCGGCACGCTCGCGAGCCTCGAGCTCGACGCGGCACCGCGCACCGTCGCCGACTCGCCCGACCGCCCGGCGCTCGCGGCCGCACTGGATGCCGCGGGGTTCGCGTACACCGAGGGCCGCAGCGGCTTCATCGTCGACAACCCCGACCCGGGGGCGGTCGGACATGCCGCGTTCGTCGGCGGTGCTGAACTGAGCGCCCTGCATCGGTTGAAGTCGGGTCTCGAAGAATCATTCCTCACACTCGTGAACGGGGGTGAGCACGAATGAACGCGGTGCACGCACTCGGCTCCGAGTTCCAGAAGGTGTTCACCACGCGCATGTGGTGGCTCATCGCGATTCTGCTCGTCGCGTACGTCGCGTTCCTCGCGGGCGGCTTCGGCGCCTTCCTCGGCTGGACCATCGAGAACCCCGATGCGGCCGCGAACACCGGCAACAACACGCAGCTGCCACCCGGAATGAGGCTCGCGCCGCTGCTCTACAGCTTCGCGTCGTCGATCGGCTATGTCTTCCCAGTGCTGCTCGGGGCGCTCGCGGTGACGAGCGAGTTCCGGCACAAGACGCTCACGCCGACGTTTCTTGCCGAGCCGCACCGGTCGACCGTTCTCGGAGCCAAGTTCGTTTCGCAGCTCATCGCGGGGGCCGGGCTCGGCGTGATCGCGTTCGCCACGTCGGTGGCAACGGGCGCCGCCGCGCTCGCCGCGTTCGGCCTCGACACCGAGCTCGACGTGAGCGACACGTGGGCGCTCATCGGTCGCGGTGTGCTGGCGATGGCGTTGTGGGGAACGATCGGCGTGGGTCTGGGCACCCTCGTCACCAATCAGGTCGCGGCGATCGTCATCCTGATCGCGTTCACCCAGTTCGTCGAGCCGATCCTGCGCCTCGCGGCGTCGCTCAACGAGGTGACGGCGCAGGTCGGGCAGTTCCTGCCGGGCGCCGCGAGCGATGCCCTCGTCGGGGCATCCTTCTACAGCATCGCCGCCGTAGGGTCGTCCGAATCGCTGGATTGGTGGCAGGGCGGGCTCGTGCTGCTGGCCATCGGCGTGATCGCGACCATCATCGGAGGGGCGACGACCTGGCGCAGGGACGTGACGTAGCGGTGGACGTGGCGACCTTGCGCGACCTGCGCCTTCGGGTGCAGGGCCTGCGCGCGCCGTTCGACGCGTCAGCGTCCGACGTCGTGCGCCGGTTCGTCGCGGTGCAGGCGCAGGAGTTCGTGCCCTCCCAGTGGGGGCTCGCCGCGCGCGTGCCGCACGACCGGCGTCCGGGCGCGGCATCCGTCGCCGCCGCGATCGACGATGGAGAGATCCTGCGCACGCACGTGCTGCGCCCGACGTGGCACTTCCTGCACCGCGACGACGCGCGCTGGGTGCTCGAGCTGTCGGCCGAACGCGTGCACCGCGCGAACGCGATGTACTACCGGCAAACGGGTCTCGAAGGGGCGGATGTCGCGCGCGCGATGGATCTCGTCGCCGCCGTGCTCGAGGGCGGGCACCGCACCCGTGCCGAGATCACGGCGGCACTCGAGGGCGGCGGCCTGCCCAAGGCGGGGCTCGGCTTCACCTACGTCATGCTGCACGCCGAACTCGAGCGTGTCGCCATCAGCGGCGCGAACGTGGGCAAGCAGCGCACCTACGCCGCCTTCGACGAGCGCGTTCCGCCCGCGCCGCCGAAGCCGCGCGACGAGGCCCTCGCCGAACTCGCGGCGCGTTACCTCGCCGCGCGCGGGCCGGCGACCGACCGTGACTTCGCGGCGTGGTCGGGGTTCACGCTCGGCGACACCCGGCAGGCGTTCGCCGACGCGGCCGACCGGGCCGGCGCCCACGGCGGTCGCATCGAGCATGTCGACGTCGACGGCGTGACGCACCGGCTCGACGCCGAGGCCGTGGCCGCGGCATCCGATCGCTCGAATGTCGGCGACGGCGCGCAGGCGACCGGCGTCGACCTGCTGCAGGCGTACGACGAGTACATAATGGGCTACGCAGCGCCGCGGGCGTACCTGCTGCCCGACGGGCTCGACGCGGTGCACGCCGAGTTCCCGCTGCACGCGCTCATGATCGACGGCGTCATGAGCGGGCGCTGGGCGCCCGTCGTCGAGGCGAAGCGCGTGCGGGTTCGGCTCGTGCCGTGGCGCGGGTTCACCGCGCGCGAGCAACGCGGAGTCGCGGCTTCGGTCGCCGAGCTCGAGGCGTTCTTCGGACTGCCCGCCGCGGTCGAGGTCGAGCGCGACTGAGTGCGGTCGGGCCGCGGCGACCCGCCGTCAGCCGCCGAGGGCTCCGCGGATCGTGGCGGCCGAGCGCTGCAGTCGAACCGCGACCTCAGCGGGATCGTGCCGCGGACCGATGTAGACGACGGCGATCGCGGCCGGACGCCCGCCGTGCAGCGACAGCGGCACCGCGACCGACTGCACGCTCGGGATCACCTCGTCGTGACTCGTCGCATACCCGCGGGCCCGCGTTTCGACGGTTTCGGCGCGCAGGCGGTCTGAGACGCCATCGGGCCAGTCGGACTCGGGCAGCATCGACAGGATCACCTTTCCGGGCGCGCCGACCGTGACCGGGTGCCGCGAGCCGGGGCGCTGCACCATCGACGCGACCGCATGACGCGGTTCGACGCTCGCGAGCGTGATGCACTCGGCCTGGTCGAGCACGGCGATGAAGCTCGTGATGCCGAGCTCGTTCGCAATGGCGGTGAGCTCGGGCAGCGCCTCGGCCTGCAGGTCACGAGAGACGTTCGCGGCGAGCGCCGCCATGCGCGCACCGAGCGCGATGCGCGCGGCCGAGTCGCGAACGACCAGGCCGTGGTCTTCGAGCGTGCGCACCAGGCGGTACGCGATCGAGCGATGCACGCCGAGCGCGGTCGACACCTCGTCGGTGGTGAGCGGCCCGGGCGCGTCGGCGAGGACCTCGAGAACGCGGATGCCGCGACTCAGGGTCTGCGACGCGGGCGCCGCCCGACCGCCGTCGGTCGCGGGTCGTGCGTCGGAGACCATGTCGTCCTCTCAGGCGATCGCGCGTGGGTGCACAGGCGCATGTTTGCGCAGCCGCATGCCATGCATTAGCATGCCTTCATTCCATAATGGATACAAGAGTTCTAATATAGAGCGCTTGCTTCTCCGGCACAAGACCTCGACATTGCAGTCCGAGGAAGGGATCGACGACGATGCAGTTCCACCACCACGGCTACGTGTCCGGAGACCCGCGCATCCTGCCCGCGTCGGGTACCGGTCTCGACCGTCCGGCCGACCTTCCCGACCAGATCGACGTGCTCATCGTCGGCTCCGGTCCCGCCGGCATGCTCCTGGCGGCGCAGATGTCGCAGTACCCGTCGGTGACGACCCGTCTCGTCGAGCGCCGGGCCGGCCGGCTCGCCATCGGCCAGGCCGACGGCATCCAGGCTCGCAGTGTCGAGACGTTCCAGGCGTTCGGCTTCGCCGAGCGCATCGTCGCCGAGGCGTTCCAGCTACGGGCCATGCACTTCTGGACTCCCGATGCCGACGACCCCTCGAAGATCGTCCGCACCTCGCGCGCCGAAGACGACCCGCACCACGTGAGCGAGTTCCCGCACATGATCGTGAACCAGGCCCGCGTGCTCGACTACTTCGCCGAAGCCGCGGCGCATGGGCCGGCTCGGGTAACGCCCGACTACGGCTGGGAGTTCGTCACGCTCGAGGTCGACGACGAGGGCGAGTTCCCGGTGCGCGTGACGCTGAAGCGCAGCGCCGGCGACTACGAGGGCGACGAGCGCGTCGTTCGCGCGAAGTACGTCGTCGGCTGCGACGGCGCCCGCAGCGCGGTGCGCGAGTCGATCGGGTGCAAACACGTCGGCGACGTCTCGGCCCACGCGTGGGGCGTCATGGACGTGCTCGCCGTCACCGACTTCCCCGACATCCGCACCAAGTGCGCGATCCAGTCGCATGAAGAGGGCAGCATCCTGCTCATCCCCCGCGAGGGCGGGTACCTCTTCCGCATGTACGTCGACCTCGGCGAGGTGCCCGCAGACGACCACGGCAAGATCCGCCAGACGCCCCTCGACGAGATCATCGCGAAGGCGAACCGCATCCTCAGCCCCTACACGCTCGACGTGCGCAACGTCGCGTGGCACAGCGTCTACGAGGTCGGGCATCGGGTCACCGACCGGTTCGACGACGTTCCGGTCGAGCTCATCGGCCAGCGCGACCCGCGCGTGTTCATCGCGGGCGACGCCTGCCACACGCACAGCGCCAAGGCCGGCCAGGGCATGAACGTCTCGATGCAAGACGGCTTCAACCTCGGCTGGAAGCTCGGCCAGGTGCTCGAGGGCCGTAGCCCCGCGTCGCTGCTCGCCACCTACTCGGGTGAGCGCCAGGTCATCGCGCAGAACCTCATCGACTTCGACAAGGAATGGTCGACGCTGATGGCCAAGAAGCCCGAAGAGTTCGACAGCCCCACGGCGCTCGCCGAGTTCTACACGGCCACGGCTGAGTTCCCGGCGGGGTTCATGACGCAGTACACGCCGTCGACCATCACGGGAGAGGCGACTCATCAGGAGCTCGCGGCGGGTTTCCCGATCGGCAAGCGCTTCAAGTCGGCCGGGGTCACGCGCGTCGCCGATGCGGTCGAGATGCACCTCGGTCACCACCACCGGGCCGACGGTCGCTGGCGCATCTACGCCTTCGCCGACGCCCCGGCGGCGGGCGAGGCATCCGCCCTGACAAACTGGGCCGAGTGGATGGCGACGTCCGCCGACTCGCCGGTCGCACGGTTCACGCCCGCCGGCGCCGACATCGACAGCGTCTTCGACGTGAAGGTCGTGTACCAGCAGCGCTACGAAGACGTCGAGATCGGCCGCGTGCCCGACGTCTTCCTCCCGCGCGTGGGGCCGTTCCAGCTGATCGACTACGAGAAGGTCTATGCCGTCGACCCCAAGACCGACGACTTCTTCGAGGCCCGCGGCATCGATCGCGGCGGCGCCCTCGTCGTCGTTCGGCCCGACCAGTACGTCGCCCACGTGCTGCCGCTGACGGCACGAGGTGAGCTCACGGAGTTCTTCGCGGGCAACATGCTGTCGCAGCAGCCCGCGCCGGCCCTGCAGCCCACGGCGTAGGCGGCGGGGCGGTACGCGCAACGGCGGTACGATCGCGGCATGGCCGTCATCGCGAGCATCGTCGTCGCCCTCGCCGCGCTGCTGCACGGCTACATCTTCCTCATGGAGAGCGTGTGGTGGACCCGCCCCGCCACGTGGAAGCGGTTCGGCGTCGCCGACCAGGCTGCCGCCGACACCACCCGGCCGATGGCGTACAACCAGGGGTTCTACAACCTGTTCCTCGGCCTCGGCGCGGCGCTCGGCCTCGTGCTGTACTGGGCCGGCGCGATCGATGCGGGCAAGGCCCTCGTGCTGTTCACGATGGCGTGCATGGTGCTCGCAGCGCTCGTGCTCACGACGACCGGGCGGGGGTACCTGCGGGCCGCGCTCATCCAGGGCACGCTGCCGCTGATCGGGTTCGTGTTGTTCGCCTTGGCCTGAGCGCGGGTCGCCGGTCGAGTCGCGAGCGCCGGCGAGCGTATCGAGCGTGGGAGGCGCTTCGCGTCGTCGGGGGTGGGGCGAATGCTTCTTGTGGTTGCGTTC
>NZ_BAAANJ010000002.1:138518-409887 GCF_039529735.1 Agromyces neolithicus | reverse complement strand
CGTCGCCCGGGTACAGCCGCAGCTTGCCGGTACTGTCTCGAGCGAGGACGTCGGGGTGGCCGTCGCCGTCGAAGTCACGCTCCTCGGGAAAAGTGACCCTGTCGACCGTGAACGTGGAGGTTGCGGGGTCGCTTTCATTGCCGACTCGATCGCTGGTCGTGATCCGGAGGCTGTGCGGACCCTTCGCGTCGACGCGGAATGTCTGGCCCGAGGTGCATGGCGTGCCCTCCGACGTGTCGAGAGCGCAGCGCAAGGTGGTGCCCTCCTCGGCGCTCACCATCAGCTCGAAGGGTGAGGACACGACCGAGCCCGACGCAGGGGACGTGATGGTCGGCGGTTCGGGGGCGACGGTGTCCACGGTGAAGGCGTGCTCGACGGCCGTACCGTCGGTACCGACGCGCACGGCGAATCGGTGGGGGCCGTCGACCAGGGCCGATGCCGTCACGTCTCCCGGTGCGCATTCGGCCCAGTCCGAGTCGAACGCGCACTGGAGCTGCACGGGTTCCGCGACCGCGACCCGAAAGCTCGGCGTGGGGTCATTGGTCAGAGCTGAGTCGGATGCCTGCGAATCGTCTGCCATCGTCGGCCCGGCCACGATCGTCGGCCGGAGTTCGCCGACCAGGTAGACCCCGCCGGACGCGGTCTCGGCCGGAGTAGCCGCCAGTCCCGGATCATCGGCGGCAACGACGAATGACCCGCGAACCGCCAGCCCGCCCAGACGAGTGAATCCCGTCGTCCAATCCGTCGTGACCTGACCTGTTCGCGTGTCGACACGCGTGATCGTGTCCGCGCCGGCCGCGCCCGACGCCGTGCCGGCGTACAGAATCTGCGTCACAGGGTCGAACGTCAGCCGCGCGACCGACCCGAGTGCGTACGAGGGCGTGGCGGTGGCGGTGGCGTTGCCCTCGGCCGGCGGGAGGTACTTCGTCAGGGACGACGTCTCCGCCACATACAAGAGCGGGCGACCCGACGCATCGGAGACACCCGCGGCCACCGCTCGCGCCCCGCTCCCCGCGACGAATCCCACAGTCTCGACGATCGGCTGCGCCGCGGCGGGATCCACGATCCTGACGATGCTGCGAGCGCGCTCGAAGACGACATAGGCAGCCTGGTCGGTTCCGACCGTCACATCGACCGGGCGCAGATCGCCCCCGTACATGGTCAGCGTGCTGCGGTACGTGAACACGCTCGTCGACGGGTTCCACTCCGCGCGTATCACCCTCGCAGATCCCGGCGCGCCGTCGGGGATCAGGGCGATCGCGTCGCCGTTCGACGGGTCCGTCGGCGTCGGGTCGACGAGAGCGGGGCCGCCGGGGCGCTCGGGCCCCTTCGACTGCCCGGTGGTGCCGCCCAGGCACGTTGACGTCTCGATCGCGCCGGGAGAACTGCCGGAGGGCTCTGACAACCGGCAGAATCCTTCGATCTCGTCGGAGACCCAGAGTCGGCCCCTGGGATCGACGAGCAACCCGCCAGACGAGGTGATCCCTTCGCCGATGAGGCGGCGAGGTTCGTCCCCCGCTGCGCTGGTCGCGACGCCGGTGACCGTGATGCCGACGACGAGCAGCGCTACGCCGAGCACGCCGAACGCCCGCGACCTCGGCCGCCGATTCGGCGGGGGCGTGGAGGCGCTGCTCTGGCCGAGGTCCGAATCTGCGTGTGTCACATCTCTCCCAAGCGGCACCCGTGCCGCTCATCGTGCCGGTCAGCCGCCGGAACTGCAAGGTTAGCGCAGCGCTCGAAGGCGTGTCGACGGTGCCGCGTCTCGAAGGCCGGATGTCGCTGACAGGGCAGCACCCGATCGGGTGCCCACTTCTCCGACCGTCTCACGACGCCGTCCCCAACATCCAAGGTCAGAACACCTAGACTGAATCAGGCGCCGCGCCGGCGCCGTACGGCGGTGAATGGGGTGCATGAGGTGCGGGTCGGTGTGATCGGCGGCGGACAGCTGGCGCGAATGATGATTCCTGCCGCGATCGAGCTCGGGGTCGACCTGAGGGTGCTCGCCGAGCAGGGCGGCATGTCGGCGCAGCTCGCGGCCGACCGCATCGGCGACTACACCGACACGGCCACGGTGCTCGACTTCGCGCGCGAGGTCGACGTGGTCACGTTCGACCACGAGCACGTGCCGCAAGACGTGCTGCGTGCGCTCGTCGACTCCGGCGTGCAGGTGCATCCCGGCCCCGACGCGCTGCGTTTCGCACAAGACAAGCTGCTCATGCGCGAGCGCCTCTCCGAGCTCGGACTGCCGGTGCCCGATTGGGCGAAGGTCGAGACGCTGGGCGAACTCGACGAGTTCATCGCGTCGCACAACGGAGTCGCGGTCGTGAAGACCCCGCGCGGCGGCTACGACGGCAAGGGCGTGCGCGTCGTGCGCGGCGCCGCAGAGGTCGCCGAGTGGTTCGCGACGATCGCCGAAGACGGCCGCCCCGGGGCGCTGCTCGTCGAGGAGCTCGTCGAGTTCCGTCGCGAACTCGCCCAGCTCGTGGCGCGTCGGCCAAGCGGCGAGGTCGCTGCCTGGCCCGTGGTCGAGACGCTGCAGGTCGGCGGGGTGTGCAGCGAGGTCATCGCGCCGGCTCCGCGATCGGCCGGCAAGCTCGCCGACGTCGCGGCCGACGTGGCCCTCACCATCGCCGAAGGGCTCGGCGTCACCGGCGTGCTCGCCGTCGAGCTCTTCGAGACGACCGACGACCGCGTCCTCGTCAACGAGCTCGCCATGCGACCCCACAACAGCGGGCACTGGTCGATGGACGGGTCGACGACCGGCCAGTTCGAGCAGCACCTGCGGGCGGTGCTCGACCTGCCGCTCGGCGGCACGGGCAGCCACGGCGAATGGTCGGTCATGGTCAACGTGCTCGGCGGGCCCGTCGAGGGGGCCCTGACCGACCGCTACGCCGAGGCGATGTCGGGGCATCCCACCGTCAAGGTGCACAACTACGGCAAGGCGCCCCGGCCAGGCCGCAAGATCGGCCACGTCACGGCCACCGGAGACGACCTCGACACCGTCGTGTACGAGGCGCGGGCCGCAGCGGCGTTCCTCCAGGACTGAATTCCCTCCTCGACCCACCATCGGCGGGGCTGCGGCGATCTCACAGCGCCCGGCTCTACACTCGATCAAGTGACTGAGACGAACACCAGCCCGCTCGTCGGCGTCGTCATGGGTTCCGACTCCGACTGGAACGTCATGAGCGAGGCCTCGGCCCTGCTCGACGAGTTCGGCGTCGCCCACGAGGTCGAGGTGCTCTCGGCGCATCGCACGCCCGAGAAGATGCTCGCCTACGGCAAGCAGGCGGCCGCACGAGGCCTCAAGGTCATCATCGCCGGCGCCGGCGGTGCCGCGCACCTGCCAGGCATGCTCGCATCGGTCACGACCCTCCCGGTCGTCGGCGTGCCCGTGCCCCTCTCGCGCCTCGATGGGCTCGACTCGCTGCTCTCGATCGTGCAGATGCCCGCCGGCGTGCCGGTGGCCACAGTGTCGATCGGCGGCGCGAAGAACGCCGGCCTCATCGCCGTCAAGATCCTCGCGACCGCCGACGCGTCGCTCACCGACGCGCTCGCCGCCTACGCCAGCGACCTCGCCGCCCTCGTCGAGCAGAAGAACGAACGGCTGAAGCACTCCCGATGAGCCTCGCCGCCAGCCCCATCCGCTACCCCGACATCGCCTCACGATCCGTGATGACCCGCCGCGGGTGGTGGCTCGTCGTACTCAACTTCCTGATCCCCGGTTCGCCGCAGGTGCTGGCGGGCAACCGGCGCCTCGGCAGGTTCGGGCTCGGCGCCACGCTCGCGCTCTGGGCGCTCGCTGTCGTCGCGCTCGTCGTGTGGCTGCTCTGGCCCGCCGTGGTGCTGACCGTGATCTCGATGTCATGGACCCTCTGGATCGTCGCCGCACTGCTCGCGTTCTATGCCGTGCTCTGGGTCATCCTCACGCTCGATACGTTGCGCCTCGTGCGCATCGTGAAGACCGCACCCTCGGCGCGTGGCTGGATCGCCGGCCTCACGACGCTCGTGCTCGTGGTCCTCTCCGGATCCGCGGCCTACGGCGCCTTCCTCGCCACGACCGCGAGCGGGTTCCTCGACTCGGTGTTCATCGCGGGCCCCTCCGAGCCGCCTGCCGATGGGCGCTACAACATCCTGCTGCTCGGCGGCGACTCGGGGCCCGACCGCGAGGGCATGCGACCCGACAGCATGTCGGTCATCTCGATCGACGCCGACACCGGCCAAGCTGTCACGATCGGCCTGCCGCGCGACCTTGAGTACGTGCCGTTCCCCGGCGACTCGCCACTCGCGGCGGTCTACCCCGAGGGTTACGGCGCCATCGACGGGTGCGAGGTCGATGTGTGCCAGCTGAACTCCATCTACACCGAGGTCGAGCTGAAGAGCCCCGAGATGTACCCGAACGCGGTGAACGAGGGCTCGGAGCCCGGCATCGAGGGCATGCGCGACGCGGCCGAGGGCATCACCGGGCTCGAGATCCAGTACTACGCGCTCATCGACATGCAGGGATTCGAGCAGCTCATCAACGCGCTCGGCGGCGTCGACATCAACGTCGAGACGCGCATCCCGATCGGCGGCGACGAAGACAACAACAACGTCGACGGGTGGATCGAGCCGGGCCAGCAGCACCTCGACGGCTACCACGCGCTGTGGTACGGGCGGGCACGCTACGGCGTCGCCGGCGGCGATTACGAGCGGATGGCCCGCCAGCGAGTACTGCAAGAGGCGATCCTCACCCAGTTCACGCCGACGAACGTGCTCGGCAAGTTCCAGGAGGTCGCGAGCGCCGGCGCCGACACGGTGAAGACCGACGTGCCGCAGTCGATGCTCGGCTACTTCGCGAGCCTCGCCATGAAGACCAAGGGCCTGCCGATGACGCACGTCGAACTCGTGCCCGACAACGGCGTCGACCCGACCGATCCCGACTGGGAGTACATCCGGTCACTCATCGATGCGGCTCTCGCGCCGCCGGCGACCGAGGCGCCTGCCGAGTAGCGACGAAGGAGCGTATCGAGACCCCTGGCGGATCTCGATACGGCGCTGGCGCGCCTACTCGATAGGCGAGAGCGTCAGAGGTCTGCGTGCAACTGCCAGACGCGCTCGGCCGAATCTCGCCAGCTGAACGCACGCGCACGGTCGGTGCCCTTCACCGACATGTGCTCGGCGAGGTCGCTGCCGTCGATCACTGTCGCCACTGCGGCGGCGAGCCGGTCGGCATACCCGCCGGTGCCGACGGGGACGCTCATGCCGGCATCGCCCGACACCTCGACGTATGCGGGGGTGTCGGAATGGATGACCGGCACGCCGAGGCTGAAGGCCTCGATGAGCGACGTGCCGGCGCCCTCTTCGTGACTCGGCGCGACGAATGCGGTGGCACCGGCAAGCACGGCCGCGAGGCCGCTGGGATCGCTCGCCTCTATCGCCCTGACCCGGCTCGGCGCGACGCCCGCCTCCTCGGCGACCGCGGCGAGGTGCAACTCGCCCCACGTCTCGGGACCGATGACGACGAGGGGGATATCGGGAACGCCCGGGCGACCGAGCGCCTCGAGCAGGTCGACGACCCCGCTGCGGGGCTCGAGCGAACCGACGGTGACGAGGTAGTCCCCGGGCAGCCCGAGCTGCTGCACGCGGGCGGGGGCGTCGGCCCGCAGCTTCAGGCCGGGGCGCGGTGCCGTGCCGATGACGCGCACACGGTCGCCGAAATCGGCGACCATCGCGAGGCGTTCGGCCAGTGCGTGCGTGGGCACCACCACGGCATCGGCGTGCTTGCGGGCGCGCCGCATCATGCCCTTGTGCCACGCCACCGTGGCGGAAGTGAGCGACTCGGGGTGAGTCCACGCGAGCAGGTCGTGCACCGTGACGACGGTCTGGTCGATGCCCGCGGTGCTGTCGTGCCGGCGCAACGGCGCGAAGAGCCCGGGGGCGTGGATCATGCCGCCACCCGGAGATGTGGTGAGGCCGAACTGCCACGCCGCAGCGAGTTCGCGCCGCGCGAGGCTCGTCTTGTACAGCCCCGAGAGGCCCGGGAATCGGGTGAGCAGCGCGTCGTAGTCGGCGGGCGGCGAGGACGACACGATGCCCTCGACGTCGCAGCCCGGCGGCGCGGTCGCGATGAGGGCCTCGGTCAGCGCCTCGGTGTAGCGGCCGAGAGGGCCAGGCACCGGGGCGACGACCTGGTCGACGACGAGGCGAAGCGTCGTGGGCATGCCCCTCCTTCAGGTGTCGTGGGTGTCGGTTTCCCAATCTAGCCGTCCGATCGCCGGTGAAACCTCTGGGAGCGGCAGCTGTGGAGAGTCGGTCGGCGAGGACAGGGCAAGATAGTGGGGAGCCTTCCCACCTTCTGCGAGAGTCGATGAGTCCGTCACCTGAGCCAGCGCGCGTCGTCGCGGTCGTCGTCGCATACAATCGCGCCGAGTTGCTGGCCGAGGTGCTCGCCGCGCTCGCCGCCCAAGGTGCCCCGCTCGCACGCGTGGTCGTCGTCGACAACGCATCGACCGACGCGTCGGCCGAGGTGGCGCGCGCTGCGGGCGATCTCGTCGACCTCGTATCGCTGCCGCGCAACACCGGCGGCGCGGGCGGCTTCGCTGCGGGCATGGCGGTGGCGCTCGCCGACCACGAGCCCGACTGGCTGTGGCTCATGGACGACGACACGGTGCCCACCGAGAGTGCGCTCGCCGAGCTGCTCACGGCCGTCGGCGGCTCCGACACGGTCGTCGCCGGGTCTCGGGTCGTCTGGCATGACGGCACTGAGCACCCCATGAACACACCCCGCCAGAAGCCGTTCGTCTCGCGCGACGAGCGAATCGCCGCGGCCCGCCACGGGGGAATCGCGATCCGCAGCACGTCGTTCGTGTCGATGCTCGTGCGCGCCGATGTCGTCCGCGAGATCGGTTTGCCCATCGCCGACTACTTCATCTGGAACGACGACTTCGAGTACTCCACGCGCGCGTTGCGCGGCCGACGCGGCATTCACGTACCAGCCTCGGTGGTCGTGCACAAGACGAAAGTGCTCGGCGCGACCGACGCTGACCCGGGGCCGCGGTTCTACTACGAAGTGCGCAACAAGCTCTGGATGTTCCGGCGCTCGGCGAGCCTCTCGGCCGGCGAGAAGCTGCTGTACGGCGCGTCGAGCGTGCGCCGCTGGCTGCGCACGGTCGCCCGCTCGCACGAGCGTGACGTGCTGCGCGACGGCTGGAGGCGCGGGTACCGTGACGGCACCCGCACGCGGCCGCGGCCGAACGCCATGGCGCTCGCCGGGCTCGGCCGCGTATCCGATGCCGTGCAACGGGTGGAGCCCTCGTGAGCGACGGGTTCGCCCTGCTCATGCCCGTGTACCACGGTGACGACGCTGCGCATTTCACGAAGGCGTTCACGTCGAGCGTCGACGAACAGTCCGTGAAGCCGTCGCAGGTCGTGCTCGTGCAGGACGGCCCGGTCGACGACGACCTCGCCGCTGCGATCGGCCGCGTCGTCGAAGCCAGCCCGATTCCCGTCACCCTCCACGTCATCGACGAGAACGTCGGCCTCGCCCGGGCGCTGTCGATCGGGCTCGACCTGACCGACCACGAGATCGTCGCCCGCATGGACGCTGACGACATCTCGCTCCCCGAGCGGTTCGCGCGTCAGCTGCCGGTCATCGAGGGCGGCCTCGACCTGGTCGGCACCGGTATGTTCGAGTTCCTCGACGACGGCGGAGCGATCGTCGGCCGGCGCACGCCGCGCACCGGGCACGACGAGATCGCACGCTACGCGCGGTTCCACGATCCGTTCAGTCACCCCACCGTGATGTATCGCAAGTCGGCCGTCGCCCGCGCCGGTGGGTACCAGCCCCTCGGGCTCATGGAGGACTACTGGCTGTTCGCGAGGATGATCGACGCAGGGGCATCCGTCGCGAACATTCCCGATCCGCTCGTGATGTACCGCGTCGGCGCCGGTGCGTACGCCCGCCGGGGCGGTCGGGCGCAGTGGCGCAGCGAGCTGGCGCTGCAACGCGCGCTGCGGGGCATTCGCTTCACGACGCGGTGGGAGTACCTGCGCAACGTGACCGTGCGCGGGGTGTACCGGTTCGTGCCCGAGCGGGTGCGCCGGGTCGCGTACAGGCGGTTGATCGCGGGAGGCGCGGCGCGCTGAGTCTCCCTCATCAGTTCTGCGGCGCGCGGCGCCGCACCGGCTACGGAATCGTGCCTGGCTTCTAGCATGGTGCCGTCGCATCTCGGTACGAGGGCCGGCGGATGGGGGCGAACACGATGAACGGTGTGGGCAGGGTGCTCGGGGCGGTGGTCGCCGCGCTACTGGTCGTCGGCGGCGTCGGCCTGACGGCGAGCGTGGGGTCGACGATGGCGGCGACCGCGGCCGATGGCCGTGATTTCGATCCCGGCATGATCATCAGCGACGCGATCTTCTACGACAGCGGCACGATGACGGTCGCGCAGATCCAGACATTCTTGAATGCGCGGGTGCCGTCGTGCCGGGCAGGCTATGTCTGCCTGAAGAGCTTCCGGCAGACGACGACTTCGCAACCTGCGCGCAGCGAAGGATGCGCCGCCTACGCCGGCCAAGCGAATGAGTCCGCTGCGCTCATCATCTACAAAGTCGCGCGCGCCTGCGGGATCAATCCGCGCGCGCTCCTCGTGCTGCTCGAGAAGGAGCAGGGGCTCGTCTCCGACACGTGGCCGACATCGCGCCAGTATCGGTCTGCGACCGGATACGGCTGCCCCGACACCGCCGACTGCGACACCAATTACTACGGGTTCTTCAACCAGCTGTATCACGCGTCGTGGCAGTTCAAGAAGTACCGGGCGCGGCCAGCCGATCGCGCATATCAATCAGGGCGCTACAACACGATCCTGTGGCACCCGAATTCCGGTTGCGGTACGTCACAGGTGTACATCAGGAATCAGGCGACGGCAGGGCTCTACCTCTACACGCCATACCGGCCGAATGCAGCCGCCCTCGCGAGCCTGTACGGCACAGGCGACGCGTGCTCCAGCTACGGCAATCGCAACTTCTGGCGTATGTTCACCGATTGGTTCGGGTCGACGAATACGATCGCCGTGAATCCGAGCCTGCTCGATCTGTACAACAGCACCGGCGGTGCCGGCGGAACGCTCGGTGTTCCCGTCGCCGCCGCCGAGTTGTACGCAGGCGGTGGTGTCGGCCAGCGGTTCACCCGCGGTTGGGGATATGCGCACGAACTGACCGGTGCCCATCGCACGGGCGGTGCGATCGGGGCACGTTATGCGGCGCTCGGCGGCCCCACGGGACCGCTATGGTATCCCATCGGTTCTGAGGTTGCCGAGATCGGCGGTGCCAGCCAGTCCTTTCAGAAGGGGTGGCTGTACTGGTCGCCGTCCACCGGCGCCCAGCGTGCCTACGGGGCCATCGGTGCGCTGTACCGCGCATCGAACGGCCCGGCTGGTGCGCTGGGGTACCCGATGGCCGATGAGCAGACGCAGCCGGGAGGGTCCAGCCAACGATTCACGAAGGGCTGGGTCTATTGGTCGCCCGCCACCGAGGCCCAACGCGTCGCGGGTGGGATCGGTTCGGCGTACGTCGCCGCCGGCGGACCGGCAAGCGGACTGGGGTACCCATTGGAGGCCGAGGTCTCTGCCGTGGGTGGCGCGAACCAGCGGTTCGAGACCGGGTCGATGTACTGGAGCTCGACCACGCGTGCCCGAATCGTGATCGACGGGATCGACGTCGCGTACCGACAGCTCGGTGCGGGTGCCGGGCGACTGGGCTACCCGGTCGAGGACACCGTGCGGTATGCCGACGGGGGGATGGGGCAGCGCTTCAAGCAGGGTTGGCTGTTCTGGTCCGAATCGGCCGGCGCGCACCCCGTCATCGGAGGCATCGCGACGAAGTACCTCGCAAGTGGGGGAGCGACGAGCCGGCTCGGCTATCCGCTCGCCGGTGAGGTCGCCGAGTCCGGCGGGGCGAGCCAGAAGTTCGACGGCGGGTCGATCTACTGGTCGATCGCGACCTCGGCCCAGCGGGTCTTCGGAGCGATCGGCGCGCTGTACATCTCCTCGCAAGGGCCCGCCGGGCCGCTGGGCTACCCCGCGACCGACGAACTCGCCGAACCAGCAGGCGCGAGCCAGCGCTACACGAGGGGGTGGGTGTACTGGTCGGCGGCGACGGGCGCACAACGGGTCGCCGGGGGCATCGGTTCAGCCTACGTCGCAGCCGGCGGTGCGAAATCGGTGTTGGGCTTCCCAGTGGGGCCCGAGGTCGCCGAGACCGGCGGTGCGAACCAGCCGTTCCAGAAGGGTTGGTACATGTGGTCGTCGCCGACCAGGGCGCACAGCGTCGCCACGAAGATCGGCGAGTTCTACTACGCCGCGGGCGGTGCCACGACGTTCGGGTACCCACTCGCCGATACGGTGTGGAAGGCCGACGGATCACTCGAGCAGTCGTTTCAGAAGGGAAGGATCCGATGGACTGCGAACGGCGGCGCCGTGCGCTTCTGACCACATCCGGCCGATAGGATCATCCGGATGTCCCGTCCGCGCATTCTCTGCATCTCCTTCTCGCACTTCACCGCCGACTCGCGGGTGCTCCGCCAGCTGAAGGTGCTCGAGCGCGTCGGCAGCGTCACCACGATCGGCTATGGCGAGGCGCCTCCACGCGTCGCCGAGCACCTCGAGATCGACGCGGCACTGCCATCCCTGCCACAGACGCTCGGAGGCGTTGCGAAGCTTACGGCTCGGGCCTACCGAGCGGTCGAGTTCGATGCGCCGGCGGTTGCGCGGGCCATCGAGCTGCTCGGAGATCGTCGATTCGACCTCGTCGTGGCAAACGAGGCGCGTGCACTGCCGCTGGCGCATCGTGTCGCAGCAGGTGCGCCGGTTTGGGGCGACATGCACGAGTGGGCGCCGCAGGAGCGCACGCACGTGCTTTCGTGGCGCCTGCTCGTCGCGCCGTTCATGACTTGGGTGTGCCGTGAGTACCTTCCGCGGACCAAGGCGGTGTCCACCATCAACGAGTCGATCGCCCGCCTGTACGAACGAGAGTTCGGCGTGCGTTGCGACGTCGTTCGTAACGCGATCGACGAGCAGCACCTGGAGCCGACGCCGATGTTGCCGGGGAGAATCAGACTCGTACACAGCGGTGGCGCGGTGCCGGGTCGCAGCATCGAGACGCTCATCGATGCGACGAAGCGCCTTGACGACCGGTTCACGCTCGACCTGTTCCTTGTGAAGGCCCGCGGAGCGGATGCATACTGGCAGTCGCTCGTCGACCGTGCTGCCGAGACTGAGCGTGTGAGAGTGCACCCACCGGTCGCCCCCGCCGACTTGCCGCGAACGCTGAATGGGTACGACGTCGGCGTCTTCGTTCTGCCGCCGCGCACCATGAACCACCGGCTCATGCTGCCGAACAAATTCTTCGACTTCGTGCAGGCACGACTCGCGCTCGTCTTCAGCACGGCGATCGAGACCGATGCGCTCATCGAGCGCTTTGACCTCGGCGCCGTCTCGCCCGGGTTCGGCGTCGACGAACTCGTCGGCACCCTCAACGGGCTCGCCGAAGCCGACATCGCACGCTACAAACAGAACGCCGACGACGCGGCATCCGTGCTCACCTCTGCCGAAGATGAACGCGTGGAGTTATCGATCCTCGAGCGGCTGCTCGCGGGGGTCAGCGGCTGAGCAGCTTCGGGTACATTTCGGCGAGCTTCTGGTAGCCGAGCTCCGCGTCGTGCGTGCGGCGGATCCAGTCGGGGCCGCCGGTGGTCGGTGCCTCGAGCAGCCAGAGCGCCGCATCGGCGACCGCGTCAACGTCGTTCCACGCCGCCTCGCCGCCGCCAACCGGCGGGGCATCGGGGTAGAAGCCGGGTGCCAGCGGCACCGCGACCGGAACGCCCATGGCGATCGCCTCGAGCTCGCTCGACGAGAGGATGCCGGCGCTCTGCCCGACGACAACGGCGGAGCCCGCGAGTGCGCGCAGATACTCCGTGTGGGACATCTTGGGCAGCAGCACGACACCGGCCGACCGCGCTTCACCTGCCCCCGGACCCCAGTCGAGTCCTTCGACGAGCGTTCCCGCAGGAGCTTCGACGACGAGCCGGCGCGCGATTGCGAGCTGCTGTTGCAGCCCCTTGACATCCTCCCAGCGTGATGCGAAGAAGATTCGCCGCGCCGGCATCTGCTGCCGATCGGGGAGGGCGCCGAGGTCGACGGGGACGGGGAAATACTGCGCATCGGGCCGCTGCGGCAGGACGTGCTCGGCGAGGTCAGGAGTGGAGTAGAGCACCGCGGCCGCCGAGCGCACACCCCAGCGGATCGCGTCGCGCCACGCCGGGTCGTATTGCAGTGTGCGGATGTCGGTACCGTGCAGGTGGAGCACGAATCGCTTCGGCACGACCCTGGTGTGCTTGAGCATCGCACCCGAGTGCACGTGCAGCAGGTCGACTCGCGCCGCACGTCGTGCGAGTCCCGCAGCCCATGCCGCCCCGCGCGCGATGAATCGCGCCCGACCGCTGGCGCCCGTCCACTCCGGGTCGGCGACGGCGCGCGGGTAGAAGGTCCAGTTCTCGCCATGGCGGCGGGCAGCCGCAAGCAGGCGCTCGGCCGTGAACGCGGCGTCGTTCACATGCAGGACGCGCACTCCGCCCGGCGCTGTGGCCACGGTCAAGCGCGCCCGATGACCCGATAAACGATGTCACCCCACTCTTCGCGCGAGCTCACGCGACGGCCATCGATGAAGGTGCGAATTCCGGGCAGGTCGGCGGGCGTGAGGCTGCGGTACTCGGCGTGGTCGGCCTGCACGACGGCAGCGTCGATCGGCTCGCCGAGGTGGTACGGCGCAAATCCATATCCGATGAGTTCGTCATCGGTGTACAGCGGGTCATGCACGACCACCTCGGCACCGCGACGCTTCAGCGACGCCACGGTGTCGAACACACCCGAGAACGCCGTCTCCTTCACGCCGCCGCGATACGCGGCGCCGAGCACGACGACGCGAGCGCCGGAGAGATCTCCGAACGCACCTTCGAGCATGCCCACCGCGTAGTCGGGCATGCCGAGATTCGCCTCGCGCGCGGCGCGGACGACGGTCGCCTCGGGATCGTTCCAAAGGTAGAGGCGGGGGTATACGGGGATGCAGTGCCCACCGACGGCGATACCGGGCTGGTGGATGTGGCTGTAGGGCTGCGAGTTCGACGCCTCGATGACCTTGTAGACGTCGATGCCAGACTTCTGGGCGAAGCGGGCGAATTGGTTCGCCAGCCCGATGTTGACATCGCGATACGTGGTCTCGGCGAGCTTCGCGAGCTCGGATGCCTCGGCCGAGCCCAGATCCCATACGCCGTTCGGTCGCGGGAGGTCACCGCGCTCGTCGAAGTCGAGCACGGCCTCATAGAACTCGACCGCCTTCGACGCACCGGCGTCGGAGAGACCGCCGACGAGTTTCGGGTACTTGCGGAGGTCTTCGAACACGCGCCCCGTGAGCACGCGCTCAGGGGAGAACACGAGGTGGAAGTCCTGGCCCTCTGTGAGGCCCGAGGTCGCCTCGAGCAGCGGCTTCCAGCGATCGCGGGTCGTGCCGACGGGCAGCGTGGTCTCGTATGCGACGAGGGTGTCGGGAGTGAGGTGCTCGCCGAGCGAGCGGGTCGCGGCGTCCATCCAACCGAAGTCGGGGCGGGCCTCGGCGTCGACGAACAACGGCACGACCAGCACGACCGCGTCGGCGCCGGGAATGGCGTCGGCATAGTCGGTCGTGGCTCGCAGTCGACCTGCTGGGACGAGTTCCGAAAGCTTCTCCTGCAGGTGGGCCTCGCCAGGGAAGGGCTCGACCCCAGCGTTCACGAGTTCGACCGTACGGAGATTGACGTCGACGCCGACGACGTCGTGACCCTTCGACGCGAACTGCACCGCGAGGGGGAGCCCGATCTTGCCCAGGGCGATGACGGCGATCTTCACAGGTTGCTCTCTTCTTCTCGTGGTCTGGCGCCCGGCCTCAACAGCCGGTCACCTCGTACAGTTTCGCGTCCCCGTGCTCGGCGAGCAACGTGAGCGCGGACGGATCGGTTAGGTCGGTGAGGCCCGGGTACAGTTCGGATCGTCGGTCGTTCGCGAAGACGAAGTGGTCGCCGAAGTCGAGGACGTACTCCACGCCGATGTCCTCGGCGGCAGCGCACGCTGCGGGATCGCCCTCACCGAGACCTTCGGCGACACCCCAGAATGTGTCGGGATAGCGCCCGCCGAGATGGGGGAACAGCGTCATCCGGTCGACATATGCGTAGACGAGCGAACTCCCGTTCCACGGGTTCCCGGCGATGACCGTATGAGCGGGTGTGAGTTCGGCGACATCGTCGAAGACGGCGACCTCATCGGGGCTCAGCACGGGACTGCGGTCCGAGAACCGGTACGCGTCCGCCAGGTGGCCGCTGGTGGTCTGTACTCCACCGAACTGCGTGCCTGCGACGGCGAGGACGACGACCATCGCGGCGACAGCGGTCGCGATGCGGGTTCGAGGGTGGGTCGTACTGTCGGGAGAGTCGCGTCGGATGCCGCGCCACGTCCATTGGGCCAGCATGACGAGCCCCATCGTCGCGAGGGGCAGGGCGGTGACGGGCAGCATCGCTGCGAGCCTGAACGCGTCGTTGTACCAGAGCCCGGTGAGGGCGGTGCGCAGAGCGCCCTCGGGTCCGCCGTTCGCAACGGCGAACAGCAGTACCGTGAGGCCGTACGAGATCACGAGCCAGATGGGCGTGCGGCGCAGGAACACGCCCACAATGCCGATGACGACGAGTACAGTGACGACGACGCCGACCGTGATCTCGAGCGGGCCGTTGGTGAGCGCCTCGATCACGGCATCGATGAAGGTGCGATTCGGCACCCACCCGTTGTCGCTTGTGCCGAACCGGGTCCAGAGGATGGCCTCGATGGTGAGTGCCGCCACAGCCCCACCGCCGACGGCGAGCCGCACGAGTGCGCCGCGGTCGGAACGGATGAATCGAACTGTTGCCTGGATGATCAGCGGCGCGCTGAGCACGAACAGTCCGAACAGCGCATTCGGGTGGGAGAGGGCGACTCCGGCCGTCGCTGTGAGTGCAGCCCCCCACCAGCCGAATCGCGTGAGATCGGCACTGCCGTCGGAGTTCGGGCGCAGCGCGAGCACCATGCAGCCGAGGGCGACCGGGAGCAGCGCGATCGCGAGCACGTTCGGATACAGCACGCCGAACCAAAGGAGCGTCAGCGGGAAGGCCGCGAACCCGGCACTGAGTGCACCTGCGATTGCCAGCGCGACGGAGTTCGCGCCGAACAGTGCGCGAACGAGGAAGACTGCTGCGATCGGCCAGACGAGGCACGCCATGACGATGGCCATCGAGTTGGCGGCGACGACGATGTCGGTGCCCGTCAGTTGTACGACGATGCTCGTGAAGGCATGCCATACCGTGGGATAGAAGCCCGTCGACGAGCCCGGCGTCGTCATGACGAGGTGCAACGGCGACGCGTCGTCGTGGTTGAGGATCCAACGCACGGCATTGAGGTGGAAGACCGCGTCGTAGGTCTGCGATGGGTGATCGGGCGAGCCGATCCCAGCCAGCAGGTTTCGGCCGATAAGTACGGCGCCGATCGCGATGCCGGCAACGCTCGCGAGCAGCGGGCGCCCCCATTCGCCTCGCGGCCGGTCGCGAGCTACGGTCAGCCGGCGTAGCAACAGACCGATCGCGCCGAGGACGACTGCCAGCAACATCGGCGGAACGAGGTTCCACGACGCGCCGACGAGGGGCGCGGCCAGGCTCGAGACCGCGACGATCGCGACGGATGTAGCGGCGGACAGCCCGAGGAACAGGACGCCTCGAGCACCGACGGTGAGGGCGAATGGCGCACCGAGACCGACGAGGAGCAGGCCCGCGACGGCGACGGCGGGAAGTGCGTCGAACCAATTCATCGTGTGTGTGATCTACCCCGGATCAGGCTTCCCCGTCGCCCGACGTGAGCGAGGCCGTACCCCGAAGGAACGGCTGTAGGCGATTCTCGAACATCGACAGTGCTGAGCCGATCGCCATGTGCATGTCGAGATACTTGTAGGTGCCGAGCCGCCCTCCGAACAGCACGTTCTTCTCGCGCTTCGATTCCTCGCGGTAGGCCAGGAGGCGTTCGCGGTCGGCCGCCGTGTTCACGGGGTAGTAGGGCTCGTCGCCCGTCTCGGCAAAGCGCGAGTACTCGCGCATGATGACGGTGCGGTCGGCCGGGTATTGGCGTTCGGGGTGGAAGTGCCGGAACTCGTGGATACGCGTGAACGGGACATCCGCATCGGGGTAATTCATCACGCTCGTGCCCTGGAAGTCACCCGTGGGAAGCACTTCGCGCTCGAAGTCGAGGGTGCGCCAGGAGAGGTGGCCCTCGGAGAAGTCGAAGTAGCGGTCGACCGGCCCGGTGTAGACGACGGGCACTTGGCCGACCGTGTTGCTCTTCGAATACGGCTGCGACTCGTCGAAGAAATCGCTGTCGAGGCGCACTTCGATGTTGGGGTGGTCGGCCATGCGCTCGAGCCAGGCCGTGTATCCGTCGACCGGGAGCCCCTCATGGGTGTCGTTGAAGTAGCGGTTGTCGTAGGTGTAACGAACCGGAAGACGCGAGATCACCTCGGCCGGCAGATCACTCGGATCGGTCTGCCACTGCTTCGCCGTGTAATGCTTGATGAAGGCCTCGTACAGCGGGCGCCCGATGAGCTGGATGCCCTTGTCGTTGAGGTTCTGCGGGTCGGTGCCTGCGAGTTCGCCAGCCTGTTCGCGGATGAGATCGCGCGCGGCGTCGGGCCCGTGGGCGGAGCGGAAGAACTGGTTGATCGTGCCGAGGTTGATCGGCATCGGGTAGACCTCGCCGTTGTGCCGAGTGTAGACGCGGTGCACGTAGTCGGTGAACCTCGTGAAGCGGTTGACGTACTCCCAGACGCGCTCGTTCGATGTGTGGAAGAGGTGGGCGCCATAGCGGTGCACTTCGATGCGGGTCTCGGGCTCGTCCTCGCTGTAGGCATTGCCGCCGAGGTGCGGCCTGCGGTCGATCACGGTGACCTTCAGGCCGAGCTCACGAGCGGCGCGCTCTGCGATGGTGAGTCCGAAGAAGCCAGATCCGACGACCAGCAGGTCGGTGTTCATGAATGGTTCCTCTCAGGCGACATACCAGATTACCCGACGGCTCGATGGGTAGATGATGTGAGGTGCTCAGGCGGGGTGCGCCGCAATCGCGAAGGCCTCGTCATACGCGGCGAGTCGTGCAGCATCGCTGAATCGGGCGCCGAGCGTGGCCGCGATCTCCTCGGCAGTCATGGTGCGGGTCCGTTCGACGACCTGCTCAACGGCGTCGGCGTATGTCGCGGTATCTGCACCGGTGACGAGCGCGCCTACGGCAGGATCGACGAACTCGCCCTGCCCGCCGATCGCACCGACGACGACGGGCAGGCCGTGCGCGATCGCCTCGGCTATCGCGACGCCGAAGGTCTCACCCGTCGTCGGTAGGAGGAACACATCGGATGCCACGAGGAGGGCGCCGACCGCTTCTGGTCGCACCGCACCGACGAGGTCGACATGGTCGCCCACGCCGAGCTCGGTCGCGAGCATCACTGTCTCATCCATCAGGGGGCCGCCACCGACCCAGGTCAGCGTCGTATCGTGGCCGCGTGAGCGCAGCTCCGCCACGATGCCGATCGCGAGGAGTGGCCGCTTCACGGTGTTCAGCCCGCCGACCGCGACGAGCCGGAGGCGCCCATCCTCGGTGCGCCGAGCGGGAACCTGATCGGAGGAATCCACCGCGTTCGGGATCGTGACGAGCGGGCCACGGCGGCCGAGACGCTGCACGAGCGCGCCGAGATAGTCGCTCACCGTCACGACGACGGAGGGCCGGTCGAGCAGTGCACGACGAATGGCACGGGCGCGGCGTGCCGCGAGTCCACCGCCGAACGAGGACCCGATCGCCGAAGAGTGCTCGGTGTGCACCCACTTCATGCGGGATGCGCCGGCGATCACGAGCGGCCAGAGGGACGTCGCTGCGTGGGAGTTCACGGCATCGACGTCGCGCATGAGCCGCCGGAGTCCACGAGAAGCACGCCACCACTGGCGAGGGTCCGACGGGGCCATCGGAATGCGAATCACGCGAACGCCGTCGCGTTCGATGATCGACGGATTGCCATCGGAGTGCGCCGGGGCCACGAGGTGCGCGACCATCACCTCGTGCTCGACGCGGAGCATCCGCACGTCGCGTTCGACGAAGGCGCCGGCATAGGGATTCGCGTCGTTCGGGTACCACGGGGTGACGACGAGGATCCTCACGCCCTGCTCGCCTCCAGCACGGCGTCGGATGCGGCGGCGCCGACGGCATCGAGCGACGCATTCGCCTCGACCCATGCGGCCCGTTGGGCGCTCAGCGATGCCGTCTCGCCCGACTTCCATCGGTCGATGGCGTCGATCATCGCGGCCGCGATCGCGTCGGCACGGTAGTCGACCGCGTCACCGAGGCCGTGTTCGCGCACGAGCGCCGCCCCGCTGCCGGAACCCGCGAAGATGACGGGAGTGCCGCATGCGGCGGCCGCATAGGTCTTGGTGGGCCGCGCGAAGTCGTACCCGATGCCGGGCACGATGCTCACGAGCGCGGCCGCTGCGCCGCGTATCCACTCGGCGACCTCGGTCGGCGCCACCACACCGCCGAGCTCGACGTTCCCGGGCGCCAGCCGCTCGGCTGAGGCTCGGATAGCCGGTTCGGATGCCCCCTGGCCGAAGAACCGGAGCACGGCGTCGGGGTGCCGCTCGAGGACGGCGGGCATGGCCTCGACGAAACGCTCAGCGCCCTGCCACTCCGACATTGTGCCCGTGTACACCATGTAGGGCGCCTCGAACGACTTGGCAGGACCATCGGGCGAGAACATCGTCGTGTCGACACCGTTGCCCACGGTGGCGATCTTCGCGCGATCGACCCCGAATACCTCGAGCCGGTCGCTGACCTCGTCGGAGATCGACAGGACGCACGCGGCGTGCCGCATGACATAGCTCTCGAGCGCCCGCATCGTGGAGATGACGATCTTCGGTGCACCCATGGCGATGACACCGTCGGTCCAGATGTCGGCGGCGTAGTAGGCGTAGGGCTTGCGATGCAGCCGACTGACCAGTGAGACAACGAGGCCGGTCGTGGGCGGCGCCTCGGCGACGGCGAGATCGAAGCCCGCGAACAGCATGCGGAAGAACAGCGGGATATCGAAGCTCAGGTACTGCACGTAGCCACGGACGTTCCCGCCGCGATCACGCAGCACGGGGAATCGCGAGATGGTCAGGCCAGCTTCCTCGGCGACGGTGCTCGGCGCCGTGGGCGGCGGCGTCGTGGTGAGCACGCGCACGCGGGATCCCCGCCGGAGGAACCCCTTGGCGAGCGCGCGAAGGCGGAACGCGCCGGCGCTCACCTCAGGGGCGAAGAGCCGCGACGCGATGAGGACGCGACGAGCTTCATGCATCGGTCAGTCGGCGTCGAACTCGTGGGTTCGCCCCGTGCGGGCCGACTCGACGACAGCTTCAGCCACGCGCAGCGTCGTGAGGCCCTCGCGCATGGTCACCGTGTTCTGGGAGCGACCGAGGATCGCATCGCGGAACGCCTCGTGCTCGGAACGGAGCGGCTCGCGCTTCGTGAGTGCGAACCGCGTCATCGACCCCTCGGTGACCCCGCGGAAGGCGGCGATCGACTCCCATTCGGTCGTTCGGGTGCCGTTCGCGAAGAACGTCAGGTCGGCACTGATCGTATCGGCGACGAATGCGCCGCGCTCTCCGGTGACGACGGTGATGCGTTCCTTCATCGGCGACAGCCAGTTCACGAGGTGGTTCGTGATCGCGCCGTTGGCGAGCAGGCCCGTGGCCGACACCATGTCCTCATGCGGACGTCCGCTTCGCGTCGTCGTGCGAGCGGAGATCGACCGGTAGGGCGACTGGGCGAGCCACGCCGTGAGGTCGATGTCGTGCGTGCCGAGGTCTTTCACGACTCCGACATCGGCGATACGCGCGGGGAACGGGCCCTGACGTCGGGTGGCGATTTGGTAGATGTCGCCGAGCTCGCCGTCTTCGAGACGGCGCCGCAGATCTTGGAGCGCGGGGTTGAAGCGTTCGATGTGGCCCACCGCGCCAACGAGGCCGGCCTCCTCGAACGCACTGGCAATGCGCTCACCACCAATGCTGTCGCTCGCGATCGGCTTCTCGACGAGCGTGTGCACGCCCGCATCGGCGAGTTCGAGTGCCACCTGCTCGTGGAATCCCGTAGGAACGGCGACGACGGCCGCATCGATGCCAAGGGAGATGAGATCGCTGACGGTCGCATGCACCGGGAGGCCGCCGGCGACGCCGTGCGGGTCGCCCTGGGCGTCGGCGACCGCGACGAGCTCGACCCCGTCGAGCTCGCGCGTCACTCGCACGTGGTGGCGGCCCATCATGCCGAGGCCGATGACGCCGATGCGGAGGTCTGCCATCAGGCACCTGCCTTCGCGAGTGTGTTCACGGCGGTGACGATGCGCTCGAGGTCGCCCTGCGACAGCGACGGATGCACCGGAAGCGAGAGCACCTCGCGGGCCGCTTGCTCGGTCTCGGGGAGGTCGAGCTCGAGGCCGAATGAGGGGAGCCGGTGGTTCGGGATCGGGTAGTAGACGCCCGAACCGACGTTGTACTCGTCGCGAAGTGCGGCGGCGAGACCATCCCGGTCTTCGGGGACGCGGATCGTGTACTGGTGGTAGACGTGCACAGCGCGGTCGGCGACGGGCGGCGTCACGACGCCCTCGAGGCTTGCGTCGAGGAATGCGGCGTTCGCCTGCCGAGTCTCGGTCCAGCGGAGCACCTTGGTGAGCTGCACGCGCCCGATCGCCGCATGCAGGTTCGTCATGCGGGCATTGAACCCGACGAGTTCATTCTCGTACTGCTTCTGCATGCCCTGGTTGCGCAGAAGTCGCAGTCGGCGCTCGACTTCGATGTCGCCTGTCGAGACCATGCCGCCCTCGCCGCTCGTCATGTTCTTGGTGGGATAGAGGCTGAACATCGCGAACGTGCCGAAGGTGCCGACGCGGCGGCCGTCGACGCTTGCGCCGTGCGCCTGTGCGGCGTCCTCGAACAACATGAGCCCGCGCTGCTCGGCGAGTTCGCCGAGCCCCGCGACATCCGCCGGGTGCCCATAGAGGTGCACCGGCATGATGCCGACGGTGCGCTCGGTGATGCGAGATGCGACGTCCCCGACGTCGAGTCCGAAATGGTCGGCCTCGATGTCGGCGAACACAGGCGTCGCGCCCGTGAGAGCGACCGAGTTCGCAGTCGCGGCGAAGGTGAACGACGGCACGATCACTTCGTCGCCTGGGCCGACACCGGCAGCGAGCAAGCCGAGATGGAGGCCCGACGTTCCCGAGTTGACGGCGACGGAAGCGCGACCGTCGAGGAGCACGTCGGAGAACTCAGTCTCGAACGCGGCGACCTCAGAGCCTTGGGCCAGCATGCCAGAGGCGAGCACGGCGTCGACTGCCGCACGCTCCTCGTCGCCGATGATCGGCTTCGCAGCCGGGATGAACTCGCTCATGCCTGCTCCTCTCGGAGGATCTCTCCGTCTTCGATGTAGCGTTCGCCCGTCTCGGGGCACACCCATGCGCCGCCGCGCATCTCCAGCGGTACACCGGCCTTGCCCACCCATCGGATGCGCCGCGCGGGGACGCCTGCGACAAGGGCGAAGTCGGGGACGTCCTTGGTGACGACCGCACCCGCGGCGACCGTCGCCCAGCGGCCGATCGTGACCGGCGCGACACAAACGGCCCGCGCGCCGATCGATGCCCCGTGTTGGATCGTGACGCCGACCGGGATCCAGTCGTGGGCGCTCTTGAGCGATCCATCTGGTGCGACGGCGCGGGGGTAGGTGTCGTTCGTCAGCACGACAGCGGGACCGATGAAGACCCCGTCGCCGAGCGTGGCGGGCTCATAGACGAGTGCATAGTTCTGCACCTTGCAATTGTCGCCGAGCACCACGCCGCTGCCGATGTATGCTCCGCGGCCGATGATGCAGTTCTCACCGAGGCTCGCACCTTCGCGCACTTGTGCGAGGTGCCAGATCTTGCTGCCGTCACCGATGGTCGCGGCGTTGGAGACGTCGGCGCTCGCTGCGATGGTCGTCACGTTGGGGGATCCTTTCGTGGCTGGGAAGCCGGCTGCCGCACGCACGCCACTGACCGCGGGGTCCGGCTAATCGGCCGTCGTGCCCTCGTTGCCGGGGTCGGAAGCTGCTTCGAGCCGTTCCAACCTTACCCGCTGGAGCGCGACCTCTTCGGCGAGGGTCCGTGTCTTGGCCTCGAGCGTCGTGAGTTCTGCGCTGTGCTGGAGGGTCACGAGGACGAGTATCACGATGCTGACGAAGAAGACAAGGTTGCTGGGAAGGCCGAACCCGAGGACTCGTGCCGCACCGCTCAGCGTCGACGGGAAGATGCTGACGAAGAGCGCGAGTACCGCCGCGAGCAGCCACCAGACGGCGTGTCGTTCCTTGAGTCGGTGTCGGCGCAGGAGTTCGACGACCGCCAGCAGGGCGACGATGGCGGCGATGATGCCGAGAATGTACGTGACGGTGCTCATTCTCCGACGCTCCTCACTGTGACAGCGGGACGGATGAGCGCGAACACGAGGGCCATGCATGCGCGTGCGAGGTAGAGCGTCGCACGAAACGGTCGATGTGACGGGGCGCCGCCCTGCCGGGGTCGCATCGCCGTAGGAACCTGCGTGATCGTCAGCCCCGCGCGCGCGGCGATCACGAGGGCTTCGACAGTGTCGCCGAGGTACTCGGCCGGATAGTGCTCGGCGAAGAGCGCGACGGCGCGTGGGCCCATCGCCTTGAAACCGCTCGTCGCATCGGTCAGGCGCACCCCACAGATCTTCGACAGGATGGCCGACAGCACTCCGATGGCCCACCTGCGCGGCCCCTTCGCCGCGTAGTCGCCCGCTCCGGCGAAGCGCGCGCCGATGACCACATCCGCGTTCTCGAGCGCATGTAGCAGATCGGGCACCGCGGCGGGGTCGTGCTGTCCATCGGCGTCGAGCTGGACGACGGTGTGATAGCCCTCCTGTAGCGCGAAGCGGAAGCCCGCCCGCATCGCGCCCCCGACGCCGAGGTTGAACGGAATCCGGAGGATATCGGCCCCAGCCGCAGCCGATACCGCGCTCGTGCGGTCGGCTGACCCGTCGTCGACCACGAGGCGAGCGACGCCGGGCATCGATTGCTCGATCTCGGCGATGACCGACCCGATCGACTGCTCCTCATTGAAAGCGGGCAGCACGATGAGGGTCTGCCCAAGGAGCATTTGCATACGCAGATCCTAACAAGGGGTCCCGGCACCGACTGCGGACGGCCGACGGGTATGATCGACGGGATTCGCCGGGTGTCGCACCGGCGCACAGTGAAAGGGCGGACGTGTCGGGCATGAGACAGGACGGCATCCGAGAGCACGGCAGGCTCACGAACTGGTTGTCAGACCATCGCGCCGCCCTCCTCGTCTACGTCGTCGTTGTGGTGGCCTACGTCATCCTCTACGTCGCGACGATTCGCAGCCGGCCGCTCTACGTACCCGATTCGCAGTACTACTTCGGGATGAGCCTGTGGTACGGCGGAATGTCCCAAGAGGATGCACACGCGGCGGTCGTCGAACTCACTCGAGCAGCCAGACTCTTCGATGGCGAATATCGCGGACCGAGCCTCGACCAAATGTTCAACTGGGGCCTGGTGCAGCCACGAGTCGTTCTGCCCCTGCTCGCCGCGCCGCTCGTGAAGGCTTTCGGAGTCGCGGGCATCGCGGTCGTGACATTCTGTGCGGGCCTGGCGCTGTTCCTGCTCCTGACCCGACTGATCGCGACCCGGTACGGCCTCGGCGTGGCGTTCGCCACGGTGATGCTGACCATCTCGAGCACATTCATCCTCTATTTCTCGGTCGCGATGACGACCGAGGGCATCTCGGCGCTCTGCAACGCCGGCTTGGTCGTGCTCGCGTGGCGATACCAGCGATCACCATCCCGATGGGTGCTTGTCGCGATGGTGGCGGTCGTCGTCGTCTCCGCCTTCACGCGACAGGCGACTCTGATTGGGGCGGGCGCATTCGCGGTAGCGTACCTGGCGGCGGTGTTCACCAGCACCCGAGGTCGTGACTGGCTCGCGCCTGCGGTCGCCGTGGTCGCGACGTCGCTGGCGGTGCAGCTCCTGCAGTCAGTAGCGTTCCCGTCGTTCTCACAGCTCGACCAGTTCGTGGAACAGTCCGGTGGCGACACGCTGCTCGACGCCCTCCTGGGGATCCCCGCAACGGTGCGTCATGTCCTCGTCGGCGACTTCAATTCCGCTGCGGTGTACGATCATGCGCTCATCGTGCTCGTACTCGTGAGCCTTGTATCCCTCGTGCTCAGGTGGCGGCGCACGGAATCCCACCTGCTGCTCGGAGCCATCCTGGGAATCGCCCTCTACAACATCACGAATGGGAGTTCGACCTCGTTCCGCTACGCGCTTCCCGGCCTGGTGTTTTTCACGCTCGCCGTCGCCGCGCTGATGAACGATGTCACGTCGTGGGCGCAATCGCGGGTTCGGGAGCGGCAGCAGGAGTCCGGAACACCCACATCCGCATGACGACGAAGTTGACGATGGCGATGACGATCATCGATGCGATCTTCGCCGGAACGCCGGGAACGCCCAGTGCCGTCGCGGCCGCGACCAATCCGGTGCTCAATGCCAGATTCACGAGGACGAGCACGACGTAGCGCATGAGCATTCCGCGAGCACTGCGCGCGCGGAACACGAGATCCCTGTTGCCACGGTAGTTCACGCCGAACGCAGCCATGAAGCTCATCGCCGATGCCAGCGGTGCGAACACGCCGGCGAGGTCGAGCAACCAGAATGCGCCGAAGTCCACTAACGCGCTCAGTCCGCCGACGGCGGCGAACCCGAGAGCTTGGAGGATGTTGCGGCGCATCGTCATCGGGGACTCGATTGGATGTCGAGGACGAATGCCTGCAGGAGCAGCTGGATTCCGACGAGGCTCGGTGCCACGGCGAGTAGCCAGGTGCCGGTCGAGATCGGACCGGAACCGCTGGCCGAGTACGCGACTGCCCAGACGCCCGTCACGACCCCGAGAATGAGCAGCGGCAGACCTACGAACGCGAGCAGTGCGATCGGTGAGAACGACCAGAGGACGTACTTGAACCAGAAGCGGCGCCAGAATCCTCGGAAAAGCGTCGCGAGCAATCTCGGGACGACCTTGTGCAGCCGAATGCTGGAGACCTCATCGCCGTAAACGGCTGGAATCGGAACGTCGATGACGCGGACGTTCAGGATGTTCAGCCAGATGAGCACGTCGTTCTCGAAGTCGTATCGCTCGGCTAGCCGGTCGAGAGGAAGCCGTTCCAATGCGGTGCGGGAGATCGCGGTATAGCCGTTCTGCGGATCCATCATGTCCCAGTATCCCGACGAGACCTTGGTCAGGAACGTCAGGACGATGTTGCCGAACACGCGGTAGGCGGGCATGCCTGCGAAGCTCTGCGATGAGTACAGGCGGTTCGCCTTGGCGAATCCGTATCCGTCGTCGGCGATGGGGTCGAGGAGCGCCGGAAGATAGTCGGGATCCATCTGGCCGTCGCCGGCCATGACGACCGATACATCGGCGCCGTGTTCGAGCGCGAGGCGGTGACCGGTGACGATCGCGCCGCCGACGCCGAGGTTCACTTCGTGGCGCGTGACGTGCGTGCGTGCGTCGCTCGCGGCGACGGCGACCGCATAGGTGTCGTCGGGGCTGGAGTCATCGACGACGAAGACGAGGTCGACGGCGGCGGGCATGCTCTCGATCACGCGAGCGATGTGATTCGCTTCGCGGAACGCGGGCACGACGACCGCAACTTTCAAGCCCTTGTACAACATCTCTCCTCGGCAGTCGGACGCGGGCTACGCAGTCGGCGCACACGGGTGCAGCGCCCGCAGGACACAGAGGATCGTACCAAGGATGTCGCTCGAGGATGCGCGGCCACGGCGCGAATCGCAAGTTCCGAAGAGACTCCACAGGTTCGCGGGGCAGTCGGAGCACGATGCATCGTCGCGCCGTCATGCCCGGGGGAGGGCTTCCACACAGCGGCCATGTGCGAAGATGGCGTCTGTTTCGATCGAGGAGGCCGACGGCCCTGTGAAGCTCATCTGGCGGACTTTCCGCCGTCTCTTCCCCATGCTGCCCGAAAGGGAGCGTTCATTCCTATTGTGGTTCGCAGTTCTCTCGAGCGCGCTCACGCTCCTCGACGTCGTGGCGCTCGGTCTCCTTGCTCTCTCGCTGAGCTCGATGGTGCAGGGCATCCCGGTCAATGTGCCGCTCATCGGAACCATCGGCACCGACGGCTACGTCTGGATCCTGCTCGTCGTCTCGTTGCTCATCATCATCAAGTCGGGGCTCAACGTGGTGTTGCAGTGGTATGCGACCCGGAAGTTCGCCAGCTTCGAACTCACGCTCGGCGACCGCCTCTTCGATGCCTACATCAAGGCTCCGTGGGTCGATCGGATCAGCCGCAACACCGCAGAACTCGTCCGCCTCGCCGATGTCGGCATCTCGACGACGACATCGGGCTTCCTGCTTCCGATCGTCACGCTGCCCTCGATGCTCGCCACCTTCGTCGCGGTGTTCGCCGTCGTGCTCATCGCCGAACCCATCACTGCGTTCATCACCGTTGGCTACCTCGGCCTGATCGCCCTCATCCTGTATCGCTGGGTCTCGCGTCGAGCCATCCAAGCCGGTCGCGTGAACCGCGACTACTCGATGCGGTCGACACGGCTGATGACTGACATGGTGAACGCGATGAAAGAAGTGACCCTTCGCAACAAGACCGGCGATGTCGCCAGGAACGTGCACGACAATCGCAGCGTGTCGACGCGCGCGCGGGCGAACCTGTACTTCCTGGGATCTGTACCGAAGTTCGTGCTCGACGGGGCCCTCATCGGCGGGTTCCTCCTCGTCGGCGCCGTCTCCTATGTGGCAGGCGGGCTGCCTGCGGCCATCGCTTCCGTGGCACTGTTCGGTGTCTCCGGCTTCCGGGTCATTCCGGCGCTCATCTCGTTCCAGGGGCTCATCACGAACGCTCAGGCGAACTCGCCGCACGTCGAAAGCGTGATCGGCGATATCGAGGCCGCGAGGGGATATCTCGCTCGCGCCGAGCAGATCGGTCACGAACCGCTCGACGGTGAGCCCCGGGTCCTCAAACTCCAGGACGTCAATTTCGAGTACCCGGGCGCTGAGCGCCCGTCGGTGGCCGATGTCGACCTGAGCGTCCCGATGGGAACGACGCTCGGGCTGGTGGGACCGTCGGGAGCCGGCAAGTCGACCCTGATCGACATTCTCCTCGGGCTTTTGATTCCGACATCCGGAACGATCCAGGTCGACGACCAGCCGCTCGAAGACGTGCTCGGCGCATGGCGCAACCGAGTCGGCTACGTGCCGCAGCATGTCGCCCTGTTCAACGGCACCATCGCACAGAATGTCGCGCTGACCTGGGACGATGCGGTTGACTACGATCGTGTTCGCGTCGCGCTCGAGCGTGCGCAGCTCTGGGAGGCCGTGGCAGACCGGCCCGGTGCCATGGACTCATGGATCGGCGACGGCGGCATTTCGCTCTCCGGTGGGCAGCGGCAGCGGCTCGGAATTGCGCGCGCGCTCTACAGTGAACCGCTGATCCTGGTCCTCGATGAGGCGACCAGCGCCCTCGACACGAAGACCGAGGCCGACGTCTCCGACGCCATTCGCAGCCTGCGGGGCGAGACCACGATCATCTCGGTGGCGCACCGGCTCTCCACGATCCGCGACAACGACCAGCTGTGCTACATGGAGAGCGGCCGGATCGTCGCGACGGGCTCGTTCAATGATCTCGTGCGAACGGTGCCCGCCTTCGCGGTTCAGGCGTCGCTCGCCGGCCTCGCCTGAGGCGGGGCTAGCTTGATCGTGCGGTGTCGCGCGTCAGGCGCCGGAATGCGAGAGCCAGCGGCATCGGCGCCTCGGGGTGGAGGAAATGCCGATACGACCCGGGCGTCGCGGTCGACGGCCGCGGAAACACCTTGCGCGCCGCAGAGAGCGCCAGGATCTCGTCGACTCCGGCATGACCCCGAATCGCGTCGATCAACGCCAGGTCTGCGATCGACAACACCTGTCTGACGTTGGGGGCGAGATCAATCACGCGGCCCAGTGCGACAGCGAGTTCGGGAAGGTCGTCCCCGATCCACGCGGCGGTCGTCGGTCGGTTATCGATTGCCCCGAACAGGTGGCGGCGAATGAGCTTCGCAGCGAGTGATCGACGCGCCTCCGACGCGAGTCCGAGCGTGAACGCGTCCTCGAGCAGGAACGGGAGCCACGTGAGCTCCTCGGCGATCGACTTCCGACGCAGCGTCACGCGATCGTCGGCGTCATCGTGGATGACGTAGGCGGGGCCCCATCGGTCGAAGCTGATCGCGGCCTCCGAGAACCAGAGCCGGGTGACGTACGCAAGGTCGCCTCCGTTTCGCATACCGGGTGTGAGGCGCAGCGCAGGGAACCTCGTCCGCCGCACCAGCCCGAGGGGGGCGCTCCGGTAGGCGAGCCGGTCGCGCGTCGCATCGAGACGTGCCGCCCGGTGTCCCCGCACGGGCGGCGTGGGGAAGATGCGCCCGGACGCGTACTCGAGCCGGGCGATCACCATGTCGGCGCGGTCCCGTTCGGCGATCGTCGCCCATGCGTCGATCGCGCCCGGCTGCAGTTCGTCGTCCGAGCCGACGATCGACGTGTATTCGGCTGTTGCGTGGTCGAGCCCGTGGTTGAACGGACCCGACGGACTGGGGATGCCGTCATGCAGCTCGAGGAATCGAACCCGCGGGTCGGAGGCCGCCGAACCTGCCGCGCGCCGTACGGCGTCGAGATCTGCGTTGTGGCAGACGATACTCAGGCGAAGATCGGTGCGAGTGGAGCGGAGCACCGAATTCGCCGAGCGGTCGATCCGACGCTCGGGGTTATGGGCTGCGATGACGACGTCGACGTTCGGTTCCGACACCAGCCATACGATATCAGTGCCCGCTTGCGCACCCGCTCATCCGGGCGGGCCGACTCGACGCGGCATCCCCGCATCGATCGAACTGGTACCGTCGATCCGTGTCTCGCCCAGTTGTCGACCTCGTCATCGCGGTCCACAGTGCGGAGCGACCGATCGAGCGCGCCACGGCGTCTGTGCTCGACGCCACCGATGCCGCGATTCGCCTCACCGTCGTCTGCCACGACCTCGATGCGGCTCGCATCGAAGCGCGGCTGGGAATTCACTCCGCTGATCCACGCCTTCGCCTGGTCGAGCTCCGCGACGGCATTCGCAGTCCGTCGGGCCCGTTCAACCGTGGCTTGGAGATCGCCGATGCGGAATTCACAGGGATCATGGGGTCCGATGACGAGCTCGAGCCCGGTGCCGTCGACTCCTGGTTGCGGCGACAGCGCGACGACCGCGCCCACGTCGTGATCCCGCGACTCCGGTTCGCGTCGGGGCGCACCGTCTCCTCACCTCCGGTGCGACCATTTCGCAGTCGGCACCTCGACGGCGTCCGCGACCGGCTCTCGTATCGCAGCGCCCCGCTCGGAATCTTCTCCCGCGAGCAGTTCGGCGGACTGAGACTCGAATCCGGGATGCGCAACGGCGGTGACCTCGCGTTCGTCGCCCAGCTCTGGTTCGCAGACGCCGCAGTGTCGTTCGACCGTGGCGGCCCTGCGTACGTGATCAATGACGATGCGATCGATCGGGTCACGTTTGCGCCGAAGCCGGTGTCAACCGAGCTCGAGTGGCTTCCACGACTCACCGGTCGCGCCGAGCTGGCCGCCCTGCCCGCGCAAGCGCGGGTGGCACTTGCGCGAAAGCTCGCCCGCGTGCACGTCTTCGGAGCCATCTACAATCGCCGTGGTGCACCCGGATGGCTCGCTCGAGAGCCGACGGTGCTCGACGACTCGCTCGCGTCGCTCCGGGTCTTCGCCCCCGGGTTCGAGCGGTCCCTTTCGCGCGCCGACCACCGCCTGATCGCCGCGATCGCCGCTGGAGTCGAGGAGCACGAGCTCGTGCGCCTCGCGACCGTCCGGAGGCGGCCCGACAGCTGGTCGACGTTGACGGCTCCGACAGTCGCCGGCACGATCGACCGCGACGGGCCGTTCCGGCTCGCCCTTGGGGCATTCATCGTCGGGCGATCCACCCGCGCGAGGCAGGAGCGCGTGTGAGAACCGGCTCCCGCTCGCTGGTCGCCCGAATCGGAGCAGCACGCCACTCGTGGCCCGGCTGGCTGAACGAATCGGTCGATCAGTTGCTGCGATTCGCGCCCGCCGCGATCCTGCGATGGCTCGATCGCCGACTTCTGGCGGGGACAGAAGCACCCCCGCTGCCGGCCGTGCAACCCGCAGCGATTCGTTTGTACATCGCACCGGCCAACTTCGCCGGCCAAGGCTTCGAGTGGGCGCGTGCGGTCGAACGAGGCGTCGCCGGAGCCACCGCCGTCAACATGGCGTTCTCGAGTTCCGCCGATTTCGCGTATCCGGCTGATCAGTCGGTCTCGGAGGTCGTGTACAGGTCCTCGCGGTTCTGGCAGCGGCGCCAATGGAGGGCGGTACGCGATGCATTCACCCATGTGCTGATCGAGGCTGAGCGGCCGCTGTTCGGCCGCTACTTCGAAGGCGGTGTCGCGGGCGAGGTCGGCGCGCTTCTGAGCCGCGGTATCGACGTCGCATTCCTGTGCCATGGCACCGACGTTCGTCTGCCGAGCCGCCATGCCGGGTGGGAGCCTGATTCACCCTTCCGTCCGGGCTTGTGGGAACGCACAGATGATCTCGAGCGGCGAGCCCGGACGAATCTGGAACTCCTCGCCAGATCTGGCCGCCGGGTCTTCGTCTCGACGCCCGACCTGCTCCTCGACATTCCGTCAGCGGAGTGGCTTCCGGTCGTGGTCCAGCCCGACCGCTGGCAGACCAAGACCCCGCCGATGCGGTCGGCGGTGCCGATCGTCGTGCATGCGCCGAGCAAGGCGATCGTGAAAGGCAGCGATCTCATCGACCCCGTGCTCACTCGACTCGACGCCGACGGCGTGATCCGGTACCGCAGGGTGCAGGGAGTCCCGGCAGCCGACATGCCTGAGATCTACCGGGAATCCGACATCGTGCTCGACCAGTTCCGCATCGGCAATTACGGCGTGGCCGCATGTGAGGCGCTCGCCGCGGGCCGGGTCGTGGTTTCCCATGTCTCGACGCAGGTGCGCGACGCGGTCCTGACGTATTCCGGCCGCACGCTGCCGATCATCGAATCGCGCGCCGCTGATCTCGAGATGACGCTGCGCCGGATCATCGACCGGCCCGAGGAGGCGAAGGCGGCCGCCACGTCCGGACCGGATTTCGTTCGCGGCCTCCACGACGGCGGCCGGTCCGCCGCCGTGCTGGAGGGCTGGCTGTCCGGAGGCTTTCCGACGGCATCGTAACGATCGGGTGCACCGTGACTCGGGCCCCGACGACGCCCGCGCCGGCGAGCTCCCACTCGACTAGGATCAACTGGTGAAAATCGTCAGCGTCGTCGGCGCCCGCCCGCAGTTCGTCAAGCTCGCGCCGGTCGCGAGTGCCGCTGCCGAGGCCGGCGTCGAGCACGTCATCGTGCACACGGGCCAGCACTATGATCCCTTGCTCTCGGACGTCTTCTTCGAAGACCTCGCGATTCCACAGCCGACCGTGCATCTGGGCGTCGGTTCAGGCAGCCACGGCGTCCAGACCGGAGCGATGCTCGCCGCCATGGATGCGGTCCTCGACGAGCACCAGCCCGACTGGGTGATCGCCTACGGCGACACGAATTCGACGATTGCCGCGGCGCTCAGCGCGGTGAAGCTCCATGTTCCGCTCGCGCACCTCGAGGCGGGGCTGCGGTCATTCAACCGTCGCATGCCCGAGGAGCACAACCGCGTGCTCACCGACCACGCAGCCGACCTCTGCCTTGCGCCGACCGAAGTCGCTCTGCGTCATCTCAACGCCGAAGGGCTTGGCGAACGTTCACTCGTCGTCGGGGACGTCATGACCGACGTGCTGTTCCGCGTGCGAGAGGCGAACTCGGCGATGCCCGACGACGAGCTGCTACTCGGCGCCCCAGCGGGCGGGTACTACCTCGCGACGATACATCGAGCCGACAACACCGACGACCCCGATCGCCTCGCCACGATCGTCGATTCGCTGGCGGCCCTCGATCGTCCGGTGATCATCGTCGCCCACCCCCGACTCGTTTCCAGGGCCGCGGAATTCGGCATACGGCTCGAACGGGGATCGCTCACTCCGCATAGCCCGCTGCGCTACCCGCAGCTCGTCGCCGCCGTCCAGAGGAGCGCCGGCGTGGTCACCGACTCCGGCGGCCTGCAGAAGGAGGCATTCTTGCTTCGCGTGCCATGCACGACAGTGCGCACCGAGACGGAATGGGTCGAGACGGTCGACCTCGGATGGAACCTGCTCGCGACGACTGCTGAGGAGATCGCAGCGGCCGTCTCGCGCCCACTGCCGAGGCCGACCGACTCGGCTCCATACGGCGATGGCCGCGCTGCGGAACGCGTGATCGCCGCGCTCGCGAACCACCGCGCCGCATGACGGGCGCAGAGGCGCGTGTCGACGTCATCGTTCCGGTGCACAACGCGCAACGGCCGGTCGCGCGGGCGGTCCGATCAGCGCTCCTCGGCGCTGGTGACGAGGTGCGAGTACTTGTGGTGTGCCACCGGGTGCCGTGCGCGGCAATCGCCGAGGCGCTCGGGGCGCTGTCGTCCGACGCACGTGTCGAGCTTATCGAGTGCTCCGATTCCACTCGAGGCCCCGCGGCTCCGATGAATGCGGGGCTCGAGGCATCCACCGCCGCGTTCGTGTTCCGGCTCGATTCCGACGATGAACTCGAAGCGGGTGCGTTGCAGTCGATGCTCGTGATCCAGCAGCGCGACGACGCCGATGTCGTGATTCCGATGATCGTGACCGATGCGAACGGGCCACTCATGTCACCGCGGCTGCGTCGCGGGCGCACGAGCGGTCTCGACCCCGTCGCCGATCGGCTCGCGTACCGCACCCATACGTTCGCTCTCCTGTCGCGTGGGCGATTCGGCAGGCTCAGGCTGACGCCTGGCCTCGCGACCGGCGAAGACGTCGAGTACTCGACTGCCGTCTGGTTCTCGAGGGCCCGAATCAGCGCAGACGTCGGTGGCCCTGCCTATCTGCTCCATGCGGGGGCCGGCGATCGGGTCACCGAGACGCGGCGCGCGGTTCGCGACGATCTGGAGTGCGTTCGCCTTTTGCTCGACTCCGAGACGTTCCGCGTTGCAGGCCGTCGTGCGCAGCGCGCGATCGCGACGAAGCTCATGCGCAACCACGTGATCTCGACGCTGCACAACCGGCTGTCGTCCGATCAGTGGGCACTCGACGACCGCCGGGAACTCGCGGAGGTCATCGCCGAGATCATGGTCTCAGCACCGGGCGCGTCACGCCCGCTCTCGATTGTGGAGCGCCGTCTGCTCGCGACGCTCAGCGACCCGATGTCTCCGATCGAGAGGGCCATCGAGGTGGCCTCACGCCCGCGACGGCTTCACGAGCTCTACCTGACGCTCGACCCGTTCGGCCTACTGGCCTCAGACGCGCCGATTCGAATGACCGCTTCGGCGAAGTACTTGACGCGTGCCGTCAACGCACGGCAGGAATCGGCACCGCCTAGGCGGTGAAGTGCTCGCGCCACGCTTCGGGCGAGGTGATCTCGGGTAGCGCCACGCGATATTGCCGGGAAAGTTCTGGCCAGCGTTTCTTGAGCTCACGGTGCAGGCGGCGGCTGTCAGCGAGCAGGCGCCGGAACGTCGCTCGATCACGCGTGTAGCGCACCTTGCCGGCGCCGTCGGCGGTCGAGACGAGCGCGCTGTCGAAGTAGGGGAGGCGGAACCAGGTGCCGTCGCGCTTGGACAGCTCGACCTGCGGCTCGGCGACGTTCGTGGGTGACGGGTTCGTGAACCACTGGCGGGCCGTCATCTTGACCGTGAACAGCGCCAGCGGAATGCCTCGCGGCCCTTTCGGACCGGTCGTACCGGTCGGCACTGGGTAGACACGCTTGCCTTCGACCGTCATCGGGATCTCGTCGTCGCCGCGCAGTACCGTCTTCTCGGGGAAGTCGGCCGCCGCGGCGTGCAGCTCGCTGAGGATCGTCGGCATTCCACGCTGCATATGGGCAGGGCCCGAGAGGATGTCGCGGAGTGCGCGGTGCCGCAGGGTGACGGGGTAGTACTGCATCGAGAGCAGGTGCTTGAGGTCCCAGCGCTCGCTGTCGGTGGTGAGTGCTCCGCCGCCGGGGTGCGGCGAATGGAGCAGCGCGGCGACGAACCTGTTGCGCGCGTGGAAGTACGCCTGCCAGTCGATCGAGTCGTCCTTGTCGAGCCAGGAGACATGCCAGAGGGCCGCGCCCGGAAGGGTCACGGTGGGGTAGCCGGCATCGCGTGCCCGCAGGCAGTACTCGGCATCGTCCCACTTGATGAAGGCGGGCAGCGAAAGGCCGATGTCACGCACGATCTCGGTCGGAATGAGGCAGAACCACCAGCCGTTGTAGTCGGCGTCCATGCGCGCGTGCATCCACGGGGTCTGGCGAAGGTTCGAGACCCGGAAGTCGTGGGGCACGTCATCGTGGGGTTGCGCATGCCAGACGAAGGGCTTCAGGTCGACGGTCTCGGCGAACGCGTGAAGCACCGGGCGGTTGAGCAGGTCGAACATGTGGCCGCCGACGATGAGCGGGCGAGTCGTGTGCCGTGCGAATCGCACGGCACGGGCGATGCTCTCCGGCTCGATCGTGACGTCGTCGTCGAGCAGGATGACGAAGTCACTCTCGTCGGCGTCGAGCGTCTCGGACATCGAGCGCGCGAAGCCGCCCGAGCCGCCCAGATTCGACTGCTCGATGACGTGCAGGGCGTCGCCGAGCTCTGCGGCCACGGCGTCGAAGCCCCGCTCTTCGCGAACGCGCCGCGTGCCCTGGTCGACGATGTACACCCGGTCGACGACGTCGCGGATCGTGGCATCACCGGCGAGGGCATTGAGCGTAGCCACGCAGTAGTCGGGCTTGTTGAACGTGGTGATGCCGATCGAGGCTGCGCCGGAACGCAACGGCGGGGCATCCGTCTGCCAGCTTCCGCCGCCGACGATGACCTCGCCATCGTTCGCAACGACATCGAACCAATACCAGCCGCCATCGCCGAACGACGTGACCGGCAGCTCGATCTCGTGCACCATGGTCTCGGCGAACGGTTCGGATGCCACGCGCTGCGGCACGCCCTGCGCGGTCGATCGGTAGACGAGCAGGGTGCCCTCGCCGGTCGTTTCGACGACGAGACGGATACGCTCGACGTTCGTCCACTGCTGCCAGTACGAGGCGGGGAACGCGTTGAAGTAGCTCGCGAACGAGACCCGGTCGCCCGCGGTGATGCGGTAGCGGTCGCGGGCGATGATGTCGTCGAGGTGGGCGCGGTCGCTGACGCGGACCTCGCGGTCGCCGACCTTCGCCCAGACATCGGCATCGACGTACAGCGAGATGACGTCGGGATCGGCGTCTTGCGGGAAGACGATGCGTTGGATCTCGTTCCAGGTCAAGCTCACGCTGAATTGCTCCGTGTGTGGTGGTGGATTTCGCCGATCGCTGAACCGGCCGCGCCTACGAGACTACTTGCTCGTGCCTGCGAAGTCTGGGCACGAGTGCCGCCAGCTGCACAATGAGCACGCAGAGCTCGGCAGCGGCGAGCCCCCAGGCAACGCCTGGGGCGCCGATCCAGAGCAGGAGCGGGTACATCAGCGCGGTGCCCACGACAGCTCCGACGATCGTGCTGGTGGCGAGCGCGCGGGTAAGACCGAACGCGGTGAGGCAGGCGAAGCCAGTGAGCTGAGAAGCAAGGATGGCAGCGAGGTTGATGCCCATCGGCACCGCGAGCGCGAATGGGATCGTGAGCTCACCGCCCGAGAGCACATCGCCGATCCAGGGGCCGGCGACCGCGTACACGAGACCGCCGAGCGCACCGAGGCCGAGGGCGATCGCCGTGATACGACGTGCGCGCGCGGCCTGCTCGAGCGGGTCGGGCGATGGCACCCAGCCCTGGGCGATCTGCACGATCGGACGTGTCGAGTAGAGGGCTAGGCGAACGATGCGCTCGGCCAGCGCGTAAACCGCGGTGGCCGAGGGGAGGAACAGGTCGATGAGCACGATCGGCACGTTCACGTAGACCGACGCGGTCGCCGACATCGCAACGGGGCTCGCTTGGCCGCGAAGGTTGCGCACGGCGCGGATCGGCGAGAGGGTGAAGCGCCAGTCGTGGTGGCGGGTGAGGATGTTCCACACGCCGAGCGCCGTCGAGGCGACGACGCCTGCCAGCTGCAGCGCAGCGAACGCGATGATGTCGCCGGTCGCGATGAGCACGACGGCGCCCGCGACCGTTCCCGCAATGCGCGGCACCGTGTCGATGAGCAGGAAGCGGATCGGGCTCGACTCGCCGACGAAGAACCACCCCGAACCCAGGGCCACGAGAATGCCGCTCGTGACGGTGAGGGCCGCGAGCAGCTCATCGTGGCCGATGACGAGGATCGCGATCACGGTCGCCGCCGGGATCACGATCAGGCAGAGCCAGGTGCGGCTGAGCAGGGAGTCGTAGAAGTACTGGCCACGCCGATCGGGCGTGAGTTTCGCGACCTCGGTCGGGCCGACCACCCCCCACCCGTAGACCGCGAACACGAAGGCGAAGCCCGCGACCGCCTGCGCGACTGCGATCGTCGCCCACGCATCGGCGCCGGCAGCGACGATGATCGCGGGAATGACCGCGAGGCTGACGATGCCGCTGATCGCGACGGACAGCCCGTAACCGCCGGCGAACCGCAGCACCTTGCTCGTGTTCACGCGCTCGCGACCTCCATCGGCATCGGGCTGTGGGCGCCCGCGGAGTGTCGTGCGCATCAGGACATTCTCTCGTATGGAGTGACCGTTCGGGAACGCCTTCGTGAGGATCCCCTGGCAGGGTCATCCTCGCTTGAGTGCGTCTCGCCAGCTCATGTCGCGCGCCGCCTTGACCGCGCAGATCACGACGGCCATCCAGCCGCCCTCGGTGAGCGCGAAGCTCTCGGCTGCCGAGGTCACGGCGATGGCCACGAGCACGAGCGCCGGCCACAGGTAGACCACGCTGCGACGGTTCGAGGCGAGCAGCCAGGCGCGCACGAGCGCCACCCCGATGAGCGTCGCGAAGAGCACGGCGCCGATGACACCGACCTGGAAGTACGCGTCGAGGTAGGCGTTGAGCGCCGACTCGTGCGCGCGCCCCGTGGCGAGCTCGATCCACGTGTACGGCGGGGCATCGGGCCACCTGCCCACCCAGCCCCAGCCCTGCAGGGGGTTCAGGCTCAGGTAGCGCGAGAGCTCCCGCCACACGTCGAGGCGCACGTCGAACTCGGCGCGGGCGTCGAGCAGTTCGATGATGCGCACGCGGAGGATCCAGCCGGTGACGAGCGCGGCGGCCGCCATGATGAGCAGTGCGAGCTGCCAGCGCCAGCGGTTGTCGGGCGAGACGCGTCGGAGCCCGTAGAGCGCGGCGAGGGCGAGCAGGGCGGCACCGAGCGCGATCCAGGTCGTCGGCGAGCCCGAGAGGGCGAGGATGATGAGTGCGAGACTGAGCGAGATCGCCGCCATCGTGCGCGTGACGATGCGCATGCGCCACTCGACGATGAAGCTGATGAGGGCGATCAACGCGACGAAGCCGAGCATGTTGCGCGAGCCGAAGATGCCCTGGATCGGGCCCAGGCCGGCGATGTCGCCCTCGATTCCGAGGAACCGGATCGGCACGTCGAACAGGATCCCCGAGAACACCTCGAGCACGAGCGAGACACCGAGCAGCACGCGCATCGCGTCGCCGAACGCCCGCACGATCTGGATGGTGTCGCGCATGAGCGCGATGTAGACGCCGAGCACCCCGAACGCGATCAGGTACGCGACGCGAAGCGCCGAGAGTCCGGGAGTGCCGCTCCAGATCACCGAGGCCGCGCACCAGCCCACGAACACGAGGATCGAGATCGGCAGGATGCCGTACCACTCGATCGCCCGCCAACGGGTGACGAGCGAGGCGCCGCAGAGCACGAGCAGGGCTGCCAGCGCGGCCAATAGGCCGGGCCAGCCGATGAGCGCACGGATGGCGTGCGTGCTGAACGCGAGGCCGACGGCGAGCAGCGCCAGCGTCTGTGCGAAGCGGGCGGAGCCTGCGAACGCCCGCACGGCCTCGATCGGGCCGGGCGCACCGCTGGGCGTCATCGCGCCTCGTCGCCGCTCGTGGCGTCGACCCCCGTCGGCGCCGGGGCCGGCCCCGCGAGCGCCGATCGGCGGTGTGGCGGGGCGGCCGGGAACGGCTCGTGCATCCACTGCCGCCGCTTGGTAGCCCAGGCGATCGCGATGAGCAGCGCCCAACCGCTCTCGACGAGGATGCGGCTCTCGGCGAGACTCTGCCCGATGAGCGCGATGAGCACCAGCAACGGCAGCAGCGAGGCAGCCGAATACGGGAGCGCGCGGCCCGAGGCATCCACCGGTCGATCGACCGAAAGGAACCACGACCGCCACAGTGCGCCGATCACGATCGCCGCGAACGCCAGCAGGCCGATGATGCCGACCTGCATCCACACGTCGAGCCAGGCGTTGTGCGCCTGCAGGTAGACGACGCCCTTGCGCACGGCGAGGTCATCGAAGGGCTCGACGAACGGGTTCCAGTAGCCGACCCAGCCCCAGCCCGCCCACGGCCGCTCGGCGACCATGCCCATCACCGAGTTCCAGATGTCGAGGCGTCCGGTGAGGTCATCGCCCTTGCCGAAGAGTTCGAGCAGGCTGTTCCAGAACACGGCGAGCAGGGTGACGGATGCCACGAGCACGCCGGCTGCCGTGACGTAGACGCCGCGGCGACGATTCGGCCCTACCCGTCGCGTCCACAGTGCGAACGCGAGGGCGATGAGCACGATCACCGCGACGAGGATCACCGTTGCCGACCGGGTCAGCACGAACGTGAGGCCGGCCACCGCGAGCCAGGTGATGCCCCAGCCGCGGCGCATGGTGCCGGCTGCGAGGAGCGTGCCGAACACGATGAGCCCCAGCAGGGCGACCATGCCGAGCAGGTTGCGGCTCGCCACGATGCCCTCGACGGGCCCGCCGTCGAACAGCAGCGATCGCGACCAGTAGAACGCCATGGGCAGCTTGCCGTCGGGTTCGAAGTCGGGGAAATTGGGCAGCAGGGGCTCGCGGATGAAGACCGCGACCCACAGCTCGAAGAGCAGCGAGAGCGCCAGCACCCATTTGATCGCGGCGCTGAGCGCGTGCACGAAGCGGGCCCAGGGCAGGCAGATCGCCAGGGCCACGGCCACGAGCGTCGTGACGAGCGTGAGCAGTACACCAAGAGCGGATGCCCCGGGGTAGAACGACCACGCGATCGAGAGCGTCGCGATGACGAGGAAGACGAAGGTCGACTTCGGCACCCTGCGCCACGTCCATGCCGGCTTCGTCGTCGCGATCAGGACCACCGCCCCGACGATGACGACGCCGGCAACGATGCCGAAGCCCCACCAGCCGAGCAGGTTGCGCCAGAACTGGCCGGCGAGCAGCGTGAAGAGAGCCAACGTCGGGTACGCGCTGATCAGTGCGTTGCGTCGGCCCGAGGTCATGGGGTCTAGGCTACCGCGCGGCCCGATCGCAGCCATCAGACGAACCGGGCCCGGCCCATGATCGCGCGACCGACGACGGGGGTGTTCATCTGAACCCGTTGGTAGTTTTGAGCAAACCCCCGAAAGGAACCCCGACGGATGTTTGTTCGGATCGACAACACCCCCCGCGACTATGCGTGGGGCTCACGCAGCGCGATCGCCGCATTCCGCGGACGGCCCGAGTCGGGCGCGCCCGAGGCCGAGCTCTGGCTCGGTGCACACGCCGGCTCTCCTGCGCGGCTCGTCGACGAGGCATCCGTCGGTCACGCAGACCTGGCGCAGTGGATCGCCGCCGATCCCGCAGCGGCGCTCGGCCCAGAGCTCGGGGGTGAGCACGAGCCGAGGCTGCCGTTGCTGCTCAAGGTGCTCGCCGCCGCCGCCCCGCTCTCGCTGCAGGCGCACCCGACTCCCGAACAGGCCCAGGCCGGCTATGCGCGTGAAGACGCCGACGGAATCGCGCTCGACGCGTACGACCGAAACTACAAGGACCGCTTCCACAAGCCCGAACTGATCGTCGCGGTGAGCGACACGTTCGATGCGCTCTCCGGGTTCCGGCCGTTCGACGAGGTGCGCACCATCGTGCAGGTGCTGCGCGAGGCCGACACGGCGTCGCCCACACCCCAACCGGGGGCGCTCGACCTGCTCGAGGCGCACCTCGGCGCCGACGCGCCGCTGGCCGACACCGTCGAGTGGCTGCTGCGCGACGGGCGGGGCGGCGACAGCGGCGAGGCCGCGTGGGTCATCGAGCGCGTCGTCGCGCTCGCGGGGTCCACGGTGGCGGCGGCGTCGCCGTACGCCGACTCGTTCGCCACGGTGCTCGCGCTCGCCGAGGAGTATCCCGGCGATCCCGGGATCGTCATCTCGTTGCTGCTCAACCGCGTGCGGCTGCGCCGCGGCGAGGCGCTGTACCTCGCTGCCGGCAACATCCACGCGTACCTCGACGGGCTCGGCATCGAGCTCATGGCCGCGAGCGACAACGTGCTGCGCGGGGGTCTCACGCCGAAGCACATCGACGTGAGCGAGTTGCTCGAGGTGCTCGACTTCACGCCGATGCCGCCGCCGAGGCTCGAGCCTGAGCGGCCCGCCCCGGGGCTCGAGGTGTTCCGTCCCGCCGTGGCGGATTTCGTGCTCTACCGCGTCGAGGCGGGCGATTCGGATGCCCCGCGCGTCGCCCTCGACGGCCCGGCGATCGTGCTCGCCGAGGGCGACGAGGTCTGGCTCGAGGGCGAGCGCGGTGTCGCATCGCTCGGCCGCGGCGACGCGCTCTACGTCACCCCCGACGAGGGCGAGCTCGCAATCTCGGGCCCCGGCATCGCGTGGATCGCGACCACGGGAACGGCCGCCGGCCGCTGACGCGTCAGGCCGTGGCGCGTACGCCGAAGAGCCGCCGGTAGGCGGTGGGGGTTGTCTGCAGCACCTTCACGAAGTGGTGGCGCATGACGGCGGCCGCGCCGAACCCCGTGTCGCGCGCGATCTCTTCGAGGGTGTAATCGGTCTCTTCGAGCATCTGCTGGGCGCGAAGAAGCCGCTGCCGGTTGAGCCAGGCGTTCGGCGTCGTGCCCGTCTCGGCGCGGAAGCGGCGGGCGAACGTGCGGGGCGACATGAGGGCCTTGCGGGCGAGCAGGTCGACCGTGAGGTCTTCGTCGAGGTGCTCGAGCATCCACTCGGTGACCTTGGCGAACGAGTCGCTGTGGCACTCGGCCACGGGAGTCTGGATGAACTGCGACTGCCCGCCGTCGCGCTGCGGCGGCACGACCATGCGGCGGGCGATGATGTTGGCGGCGCTCGCGCCGAGCTCGGTGCGAACGATGTGCAGGGCAGCGTCGATGCCCGCGGCGGTGCCTGCGCCGGTGACGACCTTGTCGTCTTGAACGAAGAGCACGTCGGGGTCGACATCGGTGTTCGGGAACATCTCGGCGAGCTGGTCGGTGTACATCCAGTGGGTGGTCGACCGCCGGCCGTCGAGCACGCCGGCGTGGCCGAGGGTGAACGCGCCCGAGCACACCGAGAGCACCCAGGCGCCGCGGTCGACGGCGGCACGGACGACGTCGAGCACGCGCTCGTCGGCGGGTGAGTCGATGAGCGACGCCGGCACGGCGACGAGGTCGGCGGTGTAGGCGGCGTCGAGCCCCTCGGTGACGACGACGTCGAAACCGAGCTTCGTCGTGACGGGGCCCGGGTCGGCGGTGACGACGTGGAAATCGAACGTCGGGCCGCCCTGTTCGCTGCGGTCGATGCCGAACACCTCGCAGATGACGCCGAACTCGAAGGGCGCCATCTGGGGGAGGGCGATACAGGCGATGGAGTGGAGCACGGGTGCCTCCGAATGGCAGGAATAGTACGTTCGATGTCCACTCTGCCACTTTCGGCAGGATCTGGCAAGACATAGATTTACTGCCATGACCACGATCATCTTCCTCGTCCTTGCGGGCCTCGCGATCTGGGGTGTGCTCGCCACCGTCCTTCGCCTCGACGATGACGGCTACGGTCGCCCCGAGATCCGCGACCGCACGCGGCACATCGAGAACCTCCCCACGCGTCACGCCTGACGCGGCGGTGGGCGGCGGATCGGGACATCCGCGCGCCCTGCACCGCCTGCCCACCCATGCGCCCTCCCGGTACGATCGGGAGGGCGCCGGACGTTCCGCCGCCGGAGAGGCGGAAGATGAGCTGGCTGGTCACCGGAGGAGCGGGCTACATCGGGTCGCACGTCGTGCGCGCATTCCAGGCGAAGGGCATCGACACCGTGGTCGTCGACGACCTCTCGTCAGGGCGCCGCGGCTTCGTCGCCGAGGGCACGCCGTTCGTGCACGGCTCGATCCTCGACGGGCGACTGCTCGAGCAGACGTTCGACAGGTTCCACGTGCAGGGCGTCGTGCACCTCGCGGGCTTCAAGTACGCCGGCGTCTCGATGCAGCGACCGCTGCACACCTACCAGCAGAACGTTGCGGGCACGTCGATGCTGCTCGCCGCCATGGAGGCCAAGGGCGTCGACCGCATGGTGTTCTCGTCGAGCGCCGCCGTGTACGGCACGCCCGACGTCGATCTCGTCACCGAGTCCACCCCGAAGCATCCCGAATCGCCGTACGGCGAGTCGAAGCTCATCGGAGAGTGGCTGCTCGCCGACCAGGCGCGCGCCGTCGGCCTCGCGCACACGAGCCTGCGCTACTTCAACGTCGTCGGATCGGGCACGCCAGACGTGTTCGACCCGAGCCCCCACAATCTGTTCCCGCTCGTGTTCGAGGCGCTCCTCGACGGTCGCACCCCGCGCATCAACGGCGCCGACTATCCCACGCCCGACGGCACGTGCGTGCGCGACTACATCCACGTGGCCGACCTCGCCGAGGCGCACGTCGTCGCGGCGCAGCGACTCGACTCGGGCGCGCCCATCGAGCCCGTCTACAACCTGGGCTCTGGCGACGGCGTCTCGGTCGGCGAGATCATGCGGGCGGTGGCAGAGGTCACCGGCATGGACTTCAGCCCCGAGATCGCACCGCGCCGTCAGGGCGACCCGGCGCGTATCGTCGCCTCGGGCGAACTCGCGGCACGCGACCTCGACTGGCGCATGCGGCACACCCTCGCCGAGATGGTCGCGAGCGCCTGGGAGGCACGCAAGGCCGCCTCGGTTGATAACGTCTGACGACGTGCGGCGTGTCGTTCAAGCCTCGACAGGTGGTTGAGGGTTTACCATCTGCGACTTGACTCTCACGAATTACAACGGTGTAATTGGTCGTGACACACCCCTCGGGGTGTTGGTACAACTGGGTGGGAGACGATATGGGAAATCCTGAATATCGTTCTGGAGTACCTGACGATTGGTTCATCGATCCGGTCAGGCTGGGAGTCCCCGGCGTGCGGCCGGCCGTCGATGATGACAATCCGTTGGCGTGGCAGAGCGACGCACTGTGCGCGCAGACCGATCCCGAGGCGTTCTTCCCCGAAAAGGGCGGATCGACTCGAGACGCGAAGAAGATCTGCACCGGATGCGAGGTGCGTTCCGAGTGCTTGGAGTACGCACTCTCGAACGACGAACGCTTCGGCATCTGGGGCGGTCTCTCCGAGCGCGAGCGTCGCAAGCTTCGCAAGCGCGCGGTCTGATTCGCGGGGCCCCCATCGGCGGGCCCCGCGTCACGCGTGATCCGTCGCTCACGATTCGTGCTGCGTTTCGTGGCGCGCCCGGCCGCGTGACGGATGCCGCGGGGTGAGCCGCTTAGGCTGACCCCGATGTTCCCCAGAGTCACCGCCATACTCGTCGTGCACCGGGGCGGCGACCACCTTCGACGCACGCTCGCCGCGCTCGACTCCCAGACGCGCCGTGCCGACGCCCTCGTCGTCGTGCTCACCGAGGCCGACGCCGACGCCCGCGAGCTGGTCTCGGCCGCGTCGCCCACACACGTCGTGGAGTTGTCGCAACGTCTGTCGTTCGGCGAGGCGATCCGCGCCGCCGACCGCATCCTCGACGAACCGGCCTCAGACGCGGACGCGCTGTGGCTGCTCGCCGAAGACAGCGCGCCGACCCCCGACGCGCTTGCGGCCCTCGTCGCCACACTCGAGACCGCGAAGTCGGTCGCGATCGCCGGGCCCAAGCTGCGCGCCTGGAACGAGCCCGACCGCATCGCCGGCTTCGGCCGCACGATGACGCGACTCGGGCGAAGCGTCGCGCTCGTCGACGACGAGCTCGACCAGGGGCAGCACGACGGACTGAGCGACGTGCTCGGCCTCGACCCGGCGGCGATCCTCGTGCGCCACACCGTCTGGCGGGCGCTCGGCGGATTCGACCCGGCACTCCCGGTCGTCGACGATGCCCTCGATCTCTCGGTGCGGGCGCGCCTCGCGGGCCACCGCGTTGCGCTCGTTCCCGAGGCGCGCGTCGAGTTCGGCGGCAGCGGCGTCGCCGGACCCGAAACCGGATCCCGGGCGCGGACCGTCCGCCGTCGCGAGCGCGCCACCCGTGCCGCACAGCTGCATCGGCGGCTCGTCTATGCGCCGGTGGCGACGCTGCCGCTGCACTGGCTCACGTTCCTGCCACTCGCGTTGCTGCGATCGCTGCGCCTGCTGCTCGTCAAGGCGCCCGGATCGATCCCCGGCGAATGGGCTGCGGCGTTCACGACGATGTTCTCAGGCGCGCGAGTGCCACGTGCCCGTCGCACGTTGAAGCACGCGCGCACCGCCGGGTGGTCGGCCGTCGCACCGCTGCGCATGCAGCCCGATGAACTGCGACGTCGGCGCCAGCACGCTGCAGAGGCCCGCCGCGCGCGCGCTCGCGGCCGTGAGCAGGAACTGCAGTTCCTCGGCACGGGCGGCGGGTGGGTGCTGCTCGTGTCGGTGGCGGCATCCGTGGCGCTGTTCGCGTGGCTGGTCGGCGCGTCGGGTGTCGGCGGCGGGGGACTGCTTCCCCTGTCCGACGGCGTCGCCGCACTCTGGCGCAACGCAGCCTACGGGTGGCGCGACATCGGCACGGGATTCGTCGGGGCCGCGGATCCCTTCGCCGGCGCCCTCGCCGTGCTCGGCTCGATCACGTTCTGGGCGCCGTCGTTCGCGCTCGTGCTCGTGTGGCTGTTGGCGCTGCCCGCAGCGGCGATGGGCGCGTGGTTCGCGGCATCCCGGCTCACCGAACGCGGCTCGGTGCGTGCCGTTGCCGCACTCGTGTGGGCGTTTGCGCCGCCGTTCCTCATCGCGCTCGGCGACGGACGCCCCGGTGCCGTGCTCGCCCATGCGCTGCTCGGCTGGCTCGCATTCGCGGCATTCGGCGCGGCGACCTCGTGGGCGGCTGCCGCGACGGCCTCGCTGTTGTTCGCCGCGGTGATCGCTGCAGCGCCCAGCCTCGCGCCGGCGCTGATCGTGGCCTGGGTGGTCGCCCTGGCGGTCAGCGGTCGGGCATGGGGTCGGCTGGCGATGCTGCCGATTCCGGTCGTCGCCCTGGCGTTGCCGCTCATCATCGACCAGGTCGTGCGGGGCAACCCGATCGCGCTGCTCGCCGACCCCGGTCTGCCGGTCGCCAGCGCCGTGCCGAGCACCTGGCAACTCGCGCTCGGCTTTCCCGACGACTCGTGGGGCGGCTGGGACGCCTTCTTCGACGGCGTGCCGAACGTCGACTTCCGGCTCGCGCTGACCGCCCTCATCCTGCCCCTCGTGCTGCTGGCGATCGCCGCGGTGATCGCACCGCGCATCAGGCGAGCGGTGCTCGCGCTCGGCGTGGCGCTGCTCGGCTTCGCGACCGGCGTCGGCGCGTCGCACCTCGCCGTCGCGACGGTCGGTGCCGCCGAGATCGCCCTCTGGACGGGCGCGGGCCTGAGCCTCGCCTGGCTCGGCCTCGTGCTCGCTGCGGTCGTGGCGCTCGATGCCGTGCGGCGCGGTCCTGCACTGCTCGGGTTCGTGGCCTTCGCCGGTGTGCTCGCTGCCGTGCTGCCGACTGCGATCGGCATCGCCGCCGATCGGGTCGCGATCGCCCCTGCCGCCGAGCGCACCCTGCCCGCGTTCGTCGGCGCCGAGGCCGACAACGACTCGCGCGTGACGACCATGCGACTCACCCCCGACGCCGACGGCAGCCTGCGGGCCACGCTCGAGCGCGGCCGTGGCTCCACGCTCGACGAACAGTCGACCCTCGCCGACACCGCCGAGACGCTGTCGGCCGCCGACGAGCAGCTCGCCGAGATCGCCGGCAACCTCGCATCGCGCAGCGGGTTCGATCCCGACGCCGCGATCCGTGAGTTCGGGGTCTCGTTCGTGCTGCTCGACGCGCCGTCCGACGACGCCGATCGGGCGGCGGTCGCAACCGCCGAGCGGGCGCGCACCGCGCTCGACGGCAACGCCGCGCTCATCGTGGTCGGCGAGACCGATTTCGGCGCGCTGTGGCGCTTCGTCGACGCACAAGCGGATGCCCCGGCGGCGCAGATCCCCGCGAACGCGGGCGGGTGGCAGGCGGTGCTGATCACGGTCATCCAACTCGTCGTGCTGGGTGCGACACTGCTGCTCTCGATCCCGACGGGCGCCGGTCGTGAGCGCGATCGCGGCTCGAGCGTTCGACGCGCGACGCTGGCCGCCGGTTCCGACCTCGAAACGGAGCCCGTGGCCGAAACCGAAACGGAGCCCGTGGCCGAAACCGAGCCGGAGCCCGTGGCCGGAACCGTGCCGGAGCCCGAGATCGCAGAACCGACGGAATCCGATGCTGACGGGGCATCCGCTGACCTCGGCAAGGAAGGCGACGATGACCGATAGGTTCACCCTCGCCCGCACCGCGGTGCGGGTCGGAGCGCGCGGGCTCGCGGTGCTCGCAGCCGCCGGCATCGCCGCCGCCGCCGTCGCCGCGGCCGCGCTCGTGCCCTGGCCCGACCACCGGGCCGAGGCGCCGTCGATCGTCGTGCAGCCCGCCGAGACCGGCCAAGTGCGGGTCTGTCCCGGCCCGCTGCTGTCGATCGGCGAAGACCCCGCCGCGGCCACGACGGCGACCTCGGTCGGTGCGACGTCGGTGATCTCGGGAGCGTTGCCCGCCGACGCAACCATCACCGAGACGCCGCTCGCCGCGCCCGACAACGCGCGAGCCGACGCCGACGGCGCGCCGCTCGCACTCACCACCGAGCCCGGCGCCGTCGATGCCGGCATGCTGGCGGGTGCGCAGTCGCAGACCGTCACCCGCGAGTCGCTCTCGGGATTCGCCGCGGCGTCGTGCACCGAGGCCGTCGCCGAGTCGTGGCTGGTGGGCGGTGCCACCGACGTCGGACGCACCGGCATCGTGATGCTGGCCAACCCCACTGCCGTCGCCGCGACGGTCGATGTGCGCGTGATCGGCGAGACGGGCCCCATCGACGCGCCATCGGCGCTCGGCATCATCGTGCCCCCCGCGAGCCAGCGGGTGCTCTCGCTCGCCGGCCTCGCGCCCAACGTGGTGTCGCCCGTGGTGCACGTCACGAGCACGGGCGGCGCGATCGCCGCGAGTCTCGAGCACTCGGTCATCGAGGGATTGACTCCCGCGGGCGTCGAACTCGTCGGGCCGACGGCGATGCCCGCACCGATGCAGGTGATCCCCGGATTCGTGGTGCCCACCGCCGGCGGCATCGCCCCGGCCGACGACCACGCCGAAGGCGACGACTTCCCGGCGGTGCGGCTGCTCGCGACCGGCGAGGAGCCGGCGCAGGTCTCGATCGGCATCGTCGCCGAGGCGGGCGGCGGCGGCTCGACCGTCGACGTCACCCTCGAACCGGGGCTCGTCACCGACGTGCCGCTCGGCGAACTCGACGCCGGCACGTACACGCTCAGCCTCGAGGGCGACGGCCCGTTCATCGCAGCCGCCCGCGCCACCACGGGCGCCCCCGAGCAGCAGACCGATCCCGACGGCGCCGACCCCGAGGCATCCGTCGACCTCGCGTGGACCACGGCGACGATGCCGCTCGTCGACACGGCGATCGTCGCGGTGCCGCGCGGACCCTCGCCCGTGCTGCATCTCGCGAATCCCGGCGGTGACCAGGTCGAGGTGCGCTACACCCTCGACGGCGAGGAGCGTTCACTCACGATCGCGGGCGGCGACGCGGCATCGGCCGACCTCGACGACCAGTCGGTCGTCGAACTCGCCGGGGTGGCCGGAGTACACGCGACCGTCACGTTCTCGGGCGACCAGGCGCTCGCGTCGTTCGCGGTGCACCCGCCGGGGCCGCTCGATTCGCCGATCCGGGTGTACCCGCGCTGACGCGTGGGCGCCGACGGGGCGGGGCCGTGCCGTCGCGGCGTTGCACCGACGCGGCGCAGGTCAGAGGTGCCGATAGCGGCCGGGCGCCAGCTCCCACGGGTCGCGGCCGAGGAACTCGGCGATGGCGCGGAAGACGCAGCTCTCGATGAGGAGCTTCTCGTCGCGCTCCTCGCCCTCTTGCAGGCGCAGGAATCGCACGATCGGCAGTCGGAAGAAGACGATGCGGCGCTCGTCGTGGAAGACCTTCCACCGGTCGATGTGGTCGTCGTGGATGGCCTCGACAGGGCCTTGCGCGACCTCGAACACGACGCCCTCGAGCTCGGGCCAGAGCCCACGCAGGTAGGCGGCGGTCGTGCCGACGGTGAGCTCGAACTCGTCGAGCCGATTGTGCAGCATCGGCAGGTGCGGGCCGGTGACCGCCGAGCGCATTCCGCGCCCGTGCCGGTCGCGGGCGAGCCGCCTCGGGGAGCGCGGCACGGCGACACGACGGGAGCGAGGCATACCCTCCATCGTACTGAGTCGTTTCCGGCGATCGGCTCTCGCGATCGCTACTCTTGATCTGCCATGAGACGTTGTTCGCGAACCGCATGCGCCGCCGAGGCGGTCGCCACGCTCACGTTCGACTACGCCGACTCCATGGCGGTGCTCGGGCCGCTTGCCATCGTGCGCGAGCCACACAGCTACGACTTGTGCTCGCGTCATGCCGAGCGCACATCGGCGCCCGTGGGGTGGCAGGTCGTGCGGCACGTCTCGCTCGGTGAGGTAGGTTTCAAGGCATGAATCCGGCTGCACCATCCGACGGTCGCGCGAGCCTCGACGCGGTCGTGAAGGCCTACGACGTTCGCGGACTCGTGGGCGAGGGGCTCACCGAGCCGATCGTCGAGGCACTCGCCGCGGGGTTCGTCGACGAGGTCGGCGCTGCCGGTTCGACGGTCGTCGTCGGGCACGACATGCGCGACTCCTCACCCGGGTTCGCCGCAGCCTTCGCACGCGGCGCCGGCGCGCGCGGTGCCGACGTCGTCTCGATCGGGCTCTGCTCGACCGATGAAAGCTACTTCGCGTCGGGCTCGATGCACGCCCCCGCGGCGATGTTCACCGCGAGCCACAACCCGGCCGCCTACAACGGCATCAAGTTCTCGCGCGCCGGAGCCCAGGGCATCTCGCTCGACACCGGGCTCGCGGCGATCCGCGATCGCGCCGCCGACTATCTCGAGCAGGGCATCCCTGCCGCAGCGCAGCCGGGCGCCGTGACCTCAGCCGACGTGCTCGCCGACTACGCGGCCTACCTTCGGGCGCTCGTCGATCTGAGCGCCATCCGGCCGCTCAAGATCGTCGTCGACGCCGGCAACGGCATGGGCGGGCTCACCGTGCCCGCCGTGCTCGGCGAGGCAGCGGGCCTGCCCGCGCTGCCGCTCGAGATCGTGCCGCTCTACTTCGAACTCGACGGCACGTTCCCCAACCACGAGGCCAACCCGCTCGAGCCGGCCAACCTCGTCGACCTGCAGCGTGCGGTCGTCGAGCACGGCGCCGACCTCGGCCTCGCTTTCGACGGCGACGCCGATCGCTGCTTCGTGGTCGACGAGCAGGGTGGCGCGGTCAACCCGTCGACGGTCGCGGCCATCGTCGCGCTGCGCGAGATCGCCCGCGTCGGGGCGGCCGGCGAGACCGACGTCAACGTGATCCACAACCTCATCACGTCGCGGTTCGTGCCCGAGACCATCAGGCGTGCCGGGGCGACGCCCGTGCGCACCCGCGTCGGCCACTCGCTCATCAAAGACCAGATGAAAGCCACCGGGGCCGTCTTCGGCGGCGAGCACTCGGCGCACTACTACTTCCGCGACTTCTGGGGCGCCGACAACGGCATGCTCGCGGCGATGCACGTGCTCGCCGAATTCGGTGCGCACCAGGCGCCGCTCTCAGAGCTCGCGGCGCGTTTCACGCCCTACTCGCTCTCAGGCGAGATCAACTCGGTCGTCGATGACGTGCCGGCGGCCTATACGCGCATCGTCGAGGCGTTCACCGGCCGCGGCGACTTCGACGAGTTCGACGGACTGACCGTCGACGGCATCACCGCCGAGAGCGAGCCGTTCTGGTGGTTCAACGTGCGCCCCTCGAACACCGAGCCGCTGCTGCGCCTCAACGTCGAAGGCGCCGACGAGCCCACGATGGCCGCGATTCGCGACGAGGTGCTCGCCCTCATCAGGGCCTGAGCGCCACGGTGGTGCCCCCCAATAGGGGGGAATCGCGGTCGTCGCACTTCCGAGTACGCTCATCTAGCCCGAACACGGCCCGGCCCTGCAGCAGCGTTGCTGTGCACCCGGTTCCCCCGACCGAACCCTACCCGCCGGAGACCACGTGCCTCGCCGTCCTCGATCGTTCCTGTCTGCCCTCCGCAGCACCGGGAACCTCGCCCTCACCACCCTCATCGCAACAAGTCTCGCCATGAGTGTTGGTGCCGCCCCGGCATTCGCCGAAGACCTGCCTCCGGCGCCGGTCGTCGATGCCGCCTCGCCGGCCGCAGAAGCGACTGCGCCGCCCGAGGAAGCGGAGGAGGCTGTAGAAGCCGTCGTCGAGAGCATGGCATCGATCCAGGGCACGGTCACCGTCGCCGACGGCGCGGCGGCGGCCGACGTGGCAGTCAACGCCTATCGGCACAACGGCGAATACTTCGAGCACGCCGCCGGTGTGATCACTGCGGGTGAGGGCGCATACGCCATCGATGGGCTCGCGCCGGGCACGTACACACTGCAGTTCAGCCCGGCATCTGGCTCGGCGCTCATCGCCGAGTGGTGGAACGACCGACCCGACGAATGGTCGGCTGACTCGTTCGAGCTCGCCGACGGTTCCACCCTCTCGAACATGGACGCCCAACTCGCGATGGGCGGTGCTGTCGAGGGCGTCGTGTCTGGGCCGGGCGGCGTGTCGGTGCCCTCCGCGGGCGTCACAGCGTACGCGCTCGACAACGGCTATACCGAATATCGGGGTAGCTCATCGACGGACGAGAGCGGCGCCTTCGTCATCGCCGGCCTGCCCGAGGGCACGTACACGGTTCAGTTCAGCGCGCCGTGGGATTCGGCCTATTCGGGCGAGTGGTGGAACGACAAGCCCGATGAGAGCTCGGCCGACACGTTCACCGTCGTGGGTGGCGAGACGGTGTCCGGCCTGCTTGCCGAGCTGGCAGTTGGTGGCGCGATCACCGGTGCAGTGACCGGGTCAGACGGGCTGCCGCTCGCGGGCGTGAGCGTGTCGGCGACGGGTACGGTCACTGGCACATGGGTGTCTGCAGCCACCGATGCCGACGGGCGCTACGAGCTCACGGGTCTCGCGGCCGACGACTACACGATCTCATTCCAGCACGACTCCTTCGACCCGGGCGCCCCATCCGGATACCTTTCCGAGTACTGGGACGACAAGCAGCACCAGTTCGAGGCCGACCCCGTGACGATCGGCGCTGGCGAGATCGTGACCGGCATCGACGCGCAGCTCGCACTCGGCGGAGCGATCGCCGGGGTCGTCGCCGCGGGTGGTGAGCCGATCGCGGGTGTCGAGGTTTCGGTCAACGGTCCAGGGTCGGGGTGGGCGACGACCGACGCCGACGGGCGCTTCGAGGTCGCCGGTCTCGTCGCCGGCTCGTACGAGGTCTGGTTCACCATGCCGGGCGGCAGCCCCTACTTCAACGGCAGCGCCGTCGTGGAGGTGACCGCCGGCGGAAACGCCGTGCTCGACTTCACACCCGAGAGTGCCGCGAGTGTTCGCGGGCGCGTCACTGCCGGTGATTCCGAAGCCGGCGTGTCAGGGGCGACGGTCACGTTGTACGCGTTCGGCGGCTCGACGGCCGGCACGGCGACGACCGATGGCGACGGCAACTACTCCATTGCACCGGTCGAAGCCGGGCGGTACATGATCGAAGCATCGGGCGCCGGCATCGGCACCACGTGGTCGGGCGGGTCCGCCACGCGCGCCGGGGCGACGGTCTTCTCGGTCGCTGCGGCGAGTGCGACGGTGGCGGATGTCGCGGCTCGGCCCGGCGCATCCGGGGCGATCGTCGGCACGGTGTCGGCTATGACGACCGACGGCGCAGGACCCGCGGAGGGCGCCTACGTCGAGTTGCACACCGAGCGCGGCGTGCTGCGGACCACGAGCGCCGATGCAGACGGCGGTTACCGCTTCGAGGGCCTCGAGGCGGGGCAGTACGCGGTGCGGTTCCAGGAGTCGGAGTGGTCGTCGTCGTCGTGGTGGTGGGACCGCACGACACGCGATGCGGCCCCGTTCTTCGATGTCGGCGCGACCGAAACCGCCACGCACGACTTCACGCTGCCCGGCTCCGGCTGGATCAGCGCGGTGCTCGCGGTCGACGGCACGTACACCGGGTACATCGGCATCGAGGCGGTCGACGCCGCCACCGGCGAGGTCGTCTCATCAGGCGGCTCTTTCGACGGCAGCGAGTACACCCTGTTCGACGTGCCCGCCGGTGACGTCAAGGTGCACTTCACCGGACCCATCCGCGATTCATGGTGGGGCGGGGCCGCGGACTTCGCCAGCGCCCAGACGCTCACCGTGCCCATCGGCGGCGAGGCGAGGGCAGACGCGACCCTGTCGCTCGACACCGTGCTCAGTGGCGTCGTGTACGCACCCGACGGGCCGCCGGTCGCGGGCGCGTGGGTCATAATCCGACCCAACGGCGGCTCGACGGTCTCGTACTACGCCGTGACCGACGACTCCGGCGCATATCGGATCACCGGACTGGAGGCGGGCACCTACACGGTGACCGCAGGCTCGATCGGACAAAGCCCGCACGAACCGGTGGTCGTCGAGGTCGGAGCGGAGGTCGGTGCCGTCACGCGCGACATCCAACTTGATCAGGACGTGAGGCTGGCAGGCACGGTCACGTACCTGGGACAGCCGGTCGAAGCCTGCCTGACCGCACGCATCGTCGGCGCGTCGTTCGGCGACGGCATCTGCACTGACTCGAGCGGATCGTACGAGTACTGGCTCGCGCCTGGCGAGTACGTCGTCTCGCTCCGCACGACGGCCGATGTCGGTGCGGCGAGCTCGTCTCAGCGGGTCACGATCGCTGCGGGCCAGTCGGGCACACTCGCGTTGAACGTCGACCTCGAACCGGGCGGTGTCGTCGAGGGAACGGTCACCGCCGACCTCGGCGCGGGGCCAGAGCCGATCGCGGGGGTCTGGGTGACAGCCCGGGATGACGCCGGAGGCGGCACTTCGGCCGTGTCGGGCGCCGACGGCACCTACCGTCTCTGGGGCCTGCAGAACGGTGCGCCCCACACGGTGCAGTTCGGATACGTCTGGAACGACCTGGGCACGGAGTGGTGGCAAGACGCGCCGACCCCCGGATCGGCGACCGCGGTCGTGCCCGGCGCCGATCCGACGACGGGCGTTGATGCCGAGCTCACGCGCGGCGGCGCCGTCAGCGGGCGCGTCACCGACACCGAGGGCTTCGGCGCGTCCTTCGCAACCGTCGAGGTGTACTCGCTCGACGGCGAGTACATCGGCGAGGAACGGGCGAACATTCAGGGCGCATATCTGCTCACCGGGCTGTCGGCCGGTGACGTCAAGTTGCGATTCGTGCCGTCGCGGCAGTGGACGCCCGGGTATCTGCCGGAATGGTGGCAGGATGCCGGCTCGGCCGCCTCGGCCTCTGGGGTGGCACTCGTCGCAGGCAAGGAGGCATCGCGCCTCGACGCCGCACTGAACAAGATCGGAACGGTGGCCGTCGAGCTGACCGTTCCGCAGATCACCGGAACGCCACGGGTGGGTGAGACCTTGACGGCCGCCGCGGCGGCCACGACCGACGGGGCATCGCTCATGTACGAATGGCGCGCCGACGACGCGGTGGTCGCCGGCGCGACCGGCGCCGCGCTCGTGCTCACCTCCGAGCAGGTCGGCAGGCGCATGTCGGTTCGGGTGACCGGTTCGGCCGACGGTTACCTCGCGACGACGCTGACGTCTGACCTGACCGACGTCGTCGTGGCAGCGGAGCCCGACCCGACCCTGCCGCAGATCGCTGGAACGCCGGTCGTCGGTGCCAAGCTGCAGGTGAACGCCGGCGAGAAGTCGCCGGGAACGGCATTCGCCTACCAGTGGTACGCCGATGGAGTCCCGATCGCGGGCGCGACCGACGTGTCGCTTCGCCTCACTGCCGAGCATGAGGGTGCATCGATCGAAGTGCGGGTCACGACGTTGCGACGCGCTGTCGTGCTCGAGAAGCGCACCTCTGAGCCGACGCTTCGGGTGATACTCGCAGGCACGCCGACCGTCTCCGGCACACCGCTCGCGGGATCGACCCTCACGACGGATCCGGGCGTCTGGACTGAGGGGACCGACCACGCATACCAGTGGTTTGCCGCCGGGGAGCAGATCGACGGTGCCACCGCTGCGACGCTCGACCTCACGTCGGAGTTCGTCGGAGATCGCATCTGGGTGCGGGTCACGGGGCTCCTTCCCGGATACCCGGTGGTGGAGCGGTCGTCATCGGAGCGGAATCGGGTCGTGCGCGGGTAGCCCGATCAGGGGATTCTCGCGACACGCCGTGCCTCCGGCCGTACCACGCGGCGTGTCGGCGAGATCCCCTGATCCGGCAGCACGCCGCGCGCCCTGCGAGAATGAGGAGATGACCACGCAGCCCGCCACCACCGCCCTGCCCTTCAAAGTTGCTGACCTTGCGCTCGCCGAAGCGGGCAGGCACCAGCTCCGGCTCGCCGAGAGCGAGATGCCCGGGCTCATGGCGCTGCGGGCCGAGTTCGGTGCGGCGCAGCCGCTCGCGGGAGCGCGCATCGCCGGCAGCCTGCACATGACCGTGCAGACGGCGGTGCTCATCGAGACGCTCGTGGCGCTCGGCGCCCAGGTGCGCTGGGCGAGCTGCAACATCTTCTCAACGCAAGACGAGGCCGCGGCGGCCGTCGTGGTCGGCCCCGCGGGCACGGTCGATGAACCCAAGGGCGTACCCGTGTTCGCGTGGAAGGGCGAAACGCTCGACGAGTACTGGTGGTGCACCGACCGCATCTTCGACTGGACGGCCGAGGCCGCCGAGGCCGGCGCCGACTGGATCGGCCCGAACATGATCCTCGACGACGGCGGCGACGCCACCCTGCTCGTGCACCGCGGCCGCGAGTTCGAGACCGCGGGCGTCGTGCCCGAGGCCTCGGCTGACGCGAGCGCCGAGTATCGCGTCGTGCTCGACACCCTGCGCCGTTCGCTTGCGGCGAGCCCCGACCGGTGGACCCGCATCGCTGAAGAGCTCAAGGGTGTCACCGAAGAGACCACGACGGGCGTGCACCGCCTCTACGAGCTGCATGCCGAGGGCGAGCTGCTGTTCCCGGCGATCAACGTCAACGACTCGGTCACGAAGTCGAAATTCGACAACAAGTACGGCATTCGGCACTCGCTGCCCGACGGCCTCAACCGCGCCACCGACGTGCTCATGGGCGGCAAGGTCGCGTTCGTCGTCGGCTACGGCGATGTCGGCAAGGGCGCCGCCGAGGCGCTGCGCGGGCAGGGCGCACGCGTCATCGTGAGCGAAGTCGACCCGATCTGCGCACTTCAGGCCGCCATGGACGGCTACCAGGTCGCCCGCGTCGACGACGTCGTCGGCGACGTCGACATCTTCGTCACCTGCACCGGCAACAAGGACGTCATCCGCCTCGAGCACATGCTCGCCATGAAGCATCTCGCGATCGTCGCGAACGTCGGCCACTTCGACAACGAGATCGACATGGCCGCGCTCGAGGCGCTCGATGGGGCCGAGAAGGTCGAGATCAAGCCGCAGGTGCACGAGTGGCGCCTGCCCACGGGTCGCTCGATCCTCGTGCTGAGCGAAGGCCGGCTCATGAACCTGGGCAACGCCACGGGGCATCCGTCGTTCGTCATGTCGAATTCGTTCACCAACCAGGTGCTCGCCCAGATCGAGCTCTGGACCCGCCCCGACGCCTACCCCGTGGGCGTCTACGTGCTGCCGAAGCACCTCGATGAGAAGGTCGCGCGCCTGCACCTCGACTCGCTCGGCGTGGCGCTCACCGAGCTCAGTCCCGAACAGGCCGCCTACATCGGCGTGCCGGTCGAGGGCCCCTACAAGGTCGACCACTACCGCTACTGAGTCGCGAAGCCCCCGTTCCGGAAACAGGTAGACACGCCGGAGCGGCTTCGAAAACAGGAAGACACGCCGAGGCCGAGCCCCCGCGTTCCTGTTTTCGGGACGGTTGACGCGCAGCTGTCGCGGATGTCGCGGGTGTCACGGGGGCTGATCTGGCGGATGTCGCGGGGCTGGGCCGCGCGGGAGCGCCCGCGTCAGCGCTCGGGGAACCCCGCCGGCGTCGAGGTGAGCACGGGCGCGAGCGCCGCCATGCGCGCCGCCTCGAGGCCCAGTGCCGCGAGGTCGCGTTCGCGCCGCAGCGCGGCGACGCCCGCCAGAAAACGCTCGGCCGGGACATCCGGAACCGGTGAGACGAAGGGTGCCACCTCGGCGGCGAGGGATGTCGCGAGCCTCAGCCTGCTCTCGGCGACGAGGTGATCGGCGTTGGTGAAGAACGCCGCGACGCGCCGGGCGAGGGGATCGGGAAGGCGCCCGACGTCGGCGATCGTCGCCCAGCCGGTCAGCTCGACGGGGACGCCGAACGCCGTCGACGGCACGCGCGGCACGCGCTCGACCTGCGCGTGCGTGCCGGCGAGCAGGTCGCCGAGCCGCTTCGACGAGGGGTTGAGGAAGCCGACGAGCACGGCGAGCCCGCCGAGCGTCAGGTAGATCTCGAGGACGCCGGTGAGGGCGCGGATGATCGCGTGCCGAAAGCCGATGGCGCCGCCGTCGTCACGCACGACGCGGAGCCCGAGTGCGAGCTTGCCGAGGGAGCGGCCGCGGGTGGCGGTCTCGACCGCGGTGGGCACGATGACGATGACGGTGACGACACCCGCGATGAGGATCGCCCGGAACGCGGCCTCGTCGACGCCGAGCCCCGAGACCGCCCACAGAAGGCCCAGGAAGAGCACGAGGCTCTGCATCACGTCGATGGCCGTGCCGCCGCCGCGAATGAGGGCACTCGCGGGCCGTACGTCGAGTGAGACGGCCTCGCCGGTGAGCACCCCGTCGTCGTCGAAGCGGGCCACTCTGACGAACGCGGCGGTCGATTCGGCCATGGGTAGTATTCAAGCAGATGGACCTCGACGCTCTCGCCGCCGCCCGCCACGACGACTGGCAGCGACTCGACGCGCTCGCACGTCGCCGCCGTCTGGCGGGGCCCGAGACCGACGAGCTCATCGAGCGGTACCAGGCCGGGGCATCCGACCTATCGCTCGTGAAATCGACCGCCGGGTCGACGGCGCTCGGTGACCGCCTCTCGATCTCGCTCGCGCGTGCCCGCCTGAAGTTCACGGGTGCTCCCGAGAACCCGCTGCGCCAGCTCACGCGATTCGCCTGGGTGAGCCTTCCCGCGGCCCTGTACCGGCTGCGGTGGATCACGCTCGGGGTCGCGGTCGCGACGTTCGTCATCGCCGGCCTCTACGCCTGGTGGATCGGCGGCGACCCGCGTGCCCTCGCCGCGCTCGGCAGCGAGGGCGAGCTCGAGCAGCTCGCCGAAGAGGGGTTCGTCGCGTATTACTCCGAGAACCCCGCAGCGTCGTTCGCCGGCATGGTGTGGACCAACAACGCGTGGATCGCCGCGCAGTGCATCGCGTTCGGCGTGCTCGGGGTGTGGGTGCCGTGGGTCATCCTGCAGAACGCCCAGAACCTCGGTGTCACCGCCGCTGTCATGTTCGCCTACGACGAGGCCGACACGTTCTTCCTCTACATCGCCCCGCACGGCCTGCTCGAGCTGACGTGTGTGTTCGTGGCCGCCGCCGGCGGCCTGCGAATCTTCTGGGCCTGGGTGGCGCCGGGCCCGCGCCCGCGCGGCGTCGCACTCGCCGAAGACGCCCGGTCGCTGTTCACGGTGGCGATCGGACTCGTGTTCTTTCTCTTCGTCGCCGGCCTCATCGAGGGCTTCGTCACACCGCAGCCGTGGCCGTGGGCGGTCAAGATCGGCATCGGGGTGCTCGCGCTGGCCGCGTTCCTCGCGTACATGCTCGTGCTCGGCGGCCGTGCGCGGCGCGCGGGCGCAACGGGCGACCTCGTCGAGTTCGAGGCCGGGGCGACGCGCGTCGTCGCCGGCTGAGCCGGCGCGGCCACCTCACACCGCTTCTGTCGGCCCCTGCCACCGGCTGACGACGCGGCTTCGCAGGAGATTCCCCGATTTGCAGGACGGACTGACCCTCAGGCGTCCTGCGGACCGGCGAATGTCCTGTCAACCCGCCGGGCCAGCGGGCTCAGAGCTTGCCCGATGCCTTCAGCTCGAGGTAGCGGTCGGCCAGCGCGGGCGGCAGTTCGTGCGGTGCGGCAGTGACGGTGAGGGCACCGAGCCGGCGGATCGCAGCGCCGATGCGTTCGGCGTCGTTGAGGCCGCGTTCGGCTGCGGCGGCGCGATAGACGTCGTCGAGATCGTCGCGGCTGCGGCGCGCGTCGATGAGCGCCGGGTCGGCGACGGATGCCACGACCACCGTGTGCCGCGAGGTGAGCTGCGGCAGCACCGACAGCAGCCCGCGTGCACTGCCGGGGGAGTCGGCTGCGGTGAGCAGCACGACGAGTGCGTGGCGGCTGGTCACCCGGCGCACCTGGCCGGGCACGATGGCCCAGTCGGCCTCGACCAGCTCGGCGTCGATGCCGGCCATGGTGTCGACCATTCGGGCCAGCAGTTCGGGGCCGGTGGCACCGTGCACCCGGCCGCGCAAGCGCCGGTCGGTGGCGATGAAGTCGACCCGGTCGCCCGCGTGGGTCGCGAGCGCCGCGAGCAACAGCGATGCCTCGTAGGCGGTATCGAGCCGAGGCTCGTCGGCGATGCGCGCGGCGGCGGTGCGCGAGGTGTCGGCGACGATGACGATGCGGCGATCACGCTCGGGGCGCCAGGTGCGCACCATGAGCCGCATGCTGCCCGGCACCTCGGGGTCGGCGTGGCGCGCGGTCGCGCGCCAGTCGATCGAGCGCACGTCGTCGCCGCGCACGTACTCGCGGATGGAGTCGAACTCGGTGCCCTGGCCGCGGATGAGCAGCGGGGTTCGGCCGTCGAGCTCGCGAAGCCTCGTGAGTCGCGACGGCAGGTGCGCCCTCGAGTGGAACGGCGGGAGCACGCGCACCCGCCCCGGCGATGCGAGGGTGGCCTGCCGTGACCAGAGGCCGAGCGGCCCGGCCGACCTGATCGTCACCTGCGCGGTGCGGCGATCGCCGCGGCGCCGCGGCTCGAGCTCGAGCTCGATGCGGCGTCGTTCGCCGGGCGGGATCACTCGTTGGGCGCGGTTGGGCCCGAGCACTCCGGCCGAGGGTTCCCAGGCGTCGCGCACGGTCGCCCGCAGCGTGCGCGCGCCGAGGTTGTGCACCGTGAGCACCGAGGTGACGGGCTCGCCGAGCCGCACCCGGTCGGGGAGCGCGCGTGCCAGTGCCACCCGCCGGGGCGAGGCGGCGAGCGAAAGGTCGACCGACCCCGCCACGACGACGAGCAGCAGCCAGCTCACGAGGGCGAACCACGCCTCAGGCGCGCCGACGAGACCCGCCACGACGACGGGGATCACCCCGAGTGCGAGGACGAGCGCGAACCGACCGGTCGGTGCCATCTCAGATCAGCGCCATCTCAGAGGGGAACCTGCACTTGCTGCACGATCGAGCGCAGCACCGCGTCGACCGACACGCCCTCGAGCTCGGCCTCTGGCCGCAGCTGCACCCGGTGCCGCCACACGGGCAACAGCATCGCCTGCACGTGGTCGGGGGTGAGCGACTCGTAGCCCGTGAGCCACGCCCACGCCTTCGATGCAGCGAGCAGGCCGGTGGTGCCGCGCGGGCTCACGCCGAGCCGCATCGATGGGCTGCGCCGCGTGGCGCGGGCGAGGTCGACGAGGTAGCCGAGCACGTCGTCCTCGACGCGCACCGCGGCCGCGGCCGCCCGTGCGGCGGCGAGCTCGGTCGCTCCGAGCACGGGTTGGACACCCGCCGCGGCGAGGTCGTGCGGGTCGAACCCGTCGGCATGCCGGCGCAGCAGCGACAGCTCGGAATCGCGCTCGGGGATGTCGAGCACGAGCTTCAGCAGGAACCGGTCGAGCTGCGCCTCGGGCAGCGCGTAGGTGCCCTCGTACTCGATGGGGTTCTGCGTGGCGGCGACCATGAACGTATCGGGCAGCGGCCGGGTGACGCCGTCGGCCGAGACCTGACGCTCTTCCATGGCCTCGAGCAGGGCCGACTGGGTCTTCGGCGGGGTGCGGTTGATCTCGTCGGCGAGCAGGATGTTCGTGAACACCGGCCCCTCGCGGAACGCGAACTCGCCCGAGCGCGGGTCGTAGGCGAGCGAGCCCGTGACGTCTCCGGGCATCAGGTCGGGAGTGAATTGCAGGCGCCGCGTGTCGAGGCGCAGGGTGCGGCTGAGCGTGCGCACGAGCAGGGTCTTGGCGACGCCGGGCACGCCCTCGAGCAGCACGTGGCCGCGAACGAGCAGCGCGATGATGAGCCCGGTGACGGCGCCGTCTTGGCCGACCACGGCCTTGCCGACCTCGGTGCGCACGCGGTTGAGGGCGGCCCGAAGCTCGTCGTCGGGGCGCGCGGCTGATGCCTGCGGGGTCGTCGGTTCGGTTGCGGTCGGGTCGGTCATGGTCGCCTTCCTGCGGTGTCGTCTCCCCGGGCGGGGTGGGATGTCTCGGGCGCGAGCGTGGCGCGCACGTGGTCTTCGAACGTGGCGAGGTCGGCGGCGAGCCGCACGAGGTCGCCGTCGCCCGCGGGGGCATCGTCGGCGAGCAGGCGGCGCACCGCCACCGGATCGCGTCGAGTGGCGGCGGCCGCGGCGGCCGTGACGTCGTCGATGTGGGCCCTGCGGGGCAGCCGGAGTGCCGTCGCGATGCGCTGGACGGCGCCGATGCGCAGCTGGTCGAGGGCGTGGGTGCGCGCGGCGTTGCGGGCGTAGAGGCGGGCACGACCTTCACTGGTCTCGCCGGCGGGGATGTGCACGGGAAGATTCTCGGCCACCAGCGGGCCGAAGCGACGGCCTTGCCACACGCCCGCGGCGATGACCACGATAATGGCGAGCACGAGCACCGGGCTCACCCAGCCCGGTGTCAGGTCGCCCAGGGTCGGCGCAGCCCCGGCGTCGGCGTCGGCCGGGCCCGGGATGTACCAGACGAGCTCGCCTGACGTGCCGGCGAGGCCGATCGCGAGGGCCGCATTGCCGGCCTCGGCGATGCGGCCGTTCTCGAACGGCGTCGACGCCGCGACCAGAGTGAGCTCGCCGCCGTCGGAGGCTCGGGACGCGAGGGCGTGCCCGAACTCGCCGTCGCGGAAGCACCCCTGCCAGCCGTCGGCGGCGGCCGCGTCGTCGATCGTCAGCAGCCGCTGGCCGTCGGAGAGCGAACCCGCCCGCTGGGCTGGGGGCAGTTCGCACTCGACGTCGTCGAGCGATCCCGTGGCGACACCGCCCGCGCGCACGCCCGGGGCAAGCGACTCGAGGGCGGCGAAACCGGGCTCGATCACCACGAGCCGGCGTGCGTACATCGCGAGCAGTGCGAGCCGGTCGCCGTCGAGCAGGGCGAACTCGTCGAACACGACGATCGTGGCGCCGGCCTTGGCGCCCTCGAGGGCCGCATCGAACGCCCGGGCGTCGGTGACGGTGACGCCGTGATCGCGCAGCACCTGCACGAGCGCCTTCGCCCCGGTGGGCGCCGGGTTGTCGGCTGCGAGACGGGGGCCGCCGCCGCTGACCGCGCCCTGCACCACGAAGAGCACGACCGCGCCGAGCACGAGCAGCACGGCGAAGCCGATCCAGATGCGTCGGCGACGAACGGAGGCCCGCAGGGTCGGGGTGAGGCTGACCGCGGCGGCCGGACGATCGTGGTCGAGCTCGCTCGCGGCGGCCGGACGATCGTGGTCGAGCTCGCTCGCGGCGGCGCGGGTCGCGCCGATGGCTCCGACCGTGCCGGGCGTGCCGCTCATCGCACGCCTCCGTCGATGGCGGCGCCCGTCGCAATGGCCTCGGCCGAGCGGGTCTGCGCGAGTCGCGTCTCGAGGGCCGTCGTGCGCTCGTACTCGGCGGCGTCGCCCGGTCGCCCGAGATAGCGGACGCCCTCGAACCCGGCTGCGGCGGCGCGCAGCTCGGCGGCCTGTTCGGGGAACTGCCGCGTCGCGGCGTCGGCGAACCCGCGGGCCGTCGTACCCGGATGCACCTGCACGAGGTCGCGGTCGACGAGGCCCCGCACGATCGCCCGGAACCGCTCTTCGATCGCGAGCGGCCAGTCGGCGACAGCGGCGGCCGCGGCGGCGGCGCGACGCAGTGCCGTGAGGTCGCGCAGGTCGCCGTCGTCGAAGAGCGGCACGCTCGCGGCGCGCCCGCGCCGCAGTCGCGGCAAGCCGAACACGAGGAACGCCACCACCAGGAGCGCGGCCACGACGAGGACGACGATGAGCGTGAGCACCGGCCCGGGAACACCGGTGGCGCCCGCGAGGAGGCCGGCGAACCAGTCGCGGATCGCCTGCATCGCGAGGTCGAACGCGGTGGGCTGGGCGGCCTGGTACTCGGGCTTCGAGAGCTCGTCGGTCAGCCACTGGTGCGCCTCATCGGCGTCGGGAACGAGCGGGGTGGCCGCCCGCGGGGTCGGCATCACGTGGCGGCGGCCCCTGCGGTGGGCGGCGCAAACGGGTCGCCGACGGGCTGGCCGGCGTCGCGCAGCTCGACGGTGCGCGCCAACTCGAGGTCGAGCCCTTCGTGGCGCATGCGTAGATCGATGTAGATGACGGCGACGAGGGCCGCCTGCACGACGGCTGTGATCGCGCCGATGACGATCGAGAGGATGAACGTCACCACCGTCGTGATGATCGTGATGGTGAGGCCGCTGCCGGTGCCGTTCGGGTCGATGAGCACGGCGAGGATCGTGCCGAGGAACGAGATCGGCTGCACCACGACCTGGGCCGCGACGTTCAGGATGAGCGCGACGAGCAGCAGGGTGCCGAGGGTGCGCCAGAAGTAGCCATCGGTGAGGCGCCATGAGCGGCGCACCGCGGTGCCGATGCCGACGTGCTCGAGCACGATGATGCTCGGCACGACGACGAGCTTCGTGCCGAGCCATGCGGCGAGCACCGCGACGCCGATGCCGCCGAGCAGCGTGACGACGATGGCGACGACGAGGGCGGCCGGCGACGTGATCGCGCCGACGACGATGACGCCGACGAACGCCGCGACGACGAGCAGCACCGCGAGGGTGACGAGGGCCGTCCACCCGAGCAGCGGCCCGATGCGTTTCGCCGCCCTGCGCCACAGTGCGCCGAACGAGAGCCGTTCGCCGAGCGTTGCGGTCGCGACCTCGACGACCATGACGCCCTGCAGGAACGCCGCGGCGATGATCGAGACCGCGATCGGCACGAGCATGACGAGCAGCAGGCCGCCCACGCTGCCCGCGGTGAGCGAGTCGAGGTCTTCGGCGGCCGCGTTCTCGATGCGCGAGAAGGTGAAGATGAGGAACGGCACGACGACTGCGACCGTTGCGATCGCCGAGACGAGTTGCACGACCAGACCGCTGCCGAACGTGGCCGCGGGGTTGCGGCGCAGCGCGGTGAACGGCGCCCACAGCAGCGTGCCGAACGCCAGCGGCCGCAGCGGGAGCAGGCCCGGCTTGGGCGGCGGCGCCCAGGCGCCGGGTGCGTTCGGCAGCGGCGGAGGCAGGGGAGCGCCGTAAGGCGCATCGGATGACCCGGCGCCGGCGTGCGGCGAACCGCCGGGCGCCGGGGCGCCGGAGGAGGAGCCGGGGCCGGGTACCGAGCCGGGCGCGGGCGCGCCGCCGGGCGCCTGCCAGTCGTGGTCTGACACCTGAACGCGCTCCTTCCGGCGGGGTTTCCCCATGCTTTCACATCCGACCGACACCCGCCGCGCAGCTTCGGCCACGCACGCGGCGACCGCGACGTGGTTCGGTGCCATCCCACGGGACATCCGGCCCTCTGTCGGCGCGAGCGGCTAGTGTTGACCCACTGGATTCCGCCCGGCTCCCCGTGGCGACTGACAGAGATGAACACATGCCTCCACGCGTACTCGTCGTCGATGACGACACGGCCCTCGCCGAGATGATCGGCATCGTGCTGCGCACCGAGGGCTTCGAGCCCGTCTTCTGCGCCGACGGAACGGGCGCGCTCGCCGCGTTCCGTGAGTCGAAGCCCGACCTCGTGCTGCTCGACCTCATGCTGCCGGGCGTCGACGGCATCGAGGTGTGCGGCCGCATCCGCGCCGAATCCGGCACGCCCATCATCATGCTGACCGCCAAGTCCGATACCGCCGATGTGGTTCGGGGCCTCGAGTCGGGTGCCGACGACTACATCGTCAAGCCGTTCAACCCGAAAGAGCTCGTCGCGCGCATCCGAACTCGGTTGCGGCCCTCGCCCGAGCCGGTCGCGGCCACGCTCGGCATCGGCGACCTCGTCATCGACGCCGCCGGCCACGAGGTGCGTCGCGGCGACGACCGCATCAACCTCACGCCGCTCGAGTTCGACCTGCTGCTCACGCTCGCGTCGAAGCCGCAGCAGGTGTTCACCCGCGAGATGCTGCTCGAGCAGGTCTGGGGCTACCACTACAAGGCCGACACCCGGCTGGTGAACGTGCACGTGCAGCGCCTCCGCGCGAAGGTCGAGCACGACCCCGACAACCCCCGCATCGTCATGACGGTGCGCGGCGTCGGCTACCGTGCCGGCGCGACGACCTAGGCGCGGCGCATGACGGCGGCCGAGGCTCCGGCGCGGTTCCAGCCCGGGTGGTGGCGCGAGGTGCCGCGGCGCGTCGTCGCCGCCTGGCGGGGCTCGCTGCAGTTCCGCACCGTCATCATCACCCTCGCGCTGTCGTCGCTCGCGATCCTCGTGATCGGGGCCTACATCTCGTTCAGCGTCGCGTCGAACATCTTCCAGCAGCAGCTCGACCGCACGCTCGAAGCCTCGAACAACGCCACAGTGGCGGCGCAGCGCATTCTCGATTCGTCAGACGCGGCCGACCGGGCGTCGCTGCAGAGCCTCATGAGCTCGACCATCCGCACCGTGCAGGCCGTCTCGGGCAGCACCGCGATCGCCTACTTCCGGGCGCCGGGTCAGGAGCCGAGCGGCAACGCTCCGCCCGATCGCGGCGCACCCGACCTCAGCAGCGTGATCACGCGTGAGTTGCGTACCCGCGTGCACGACAATCCGGGCGGCCAGTTCTGGCAGTCGGTCGCGCTCGAGAACGGCGACGGCGACACCGATCCGGGGGTGGTCGTCGGCAGCGACCTCGAGGCACCTCCCGGCGCCGGGCGCTACGAGCTCTACATCGGCTACAACTTCGCGGCGGCGCAGGACTCGCTGGCATTCATGCAGGCCGTCGGCATCGTCGGGGGCCTGGCACTGCTCGCGCTGCTCACCGCCATCATCTTCCTCGTCGTGCGATGGGTGATCGAACCGATCCGCAACGCCGCGGCGACGAGCCGGCGACTCGCTGCCGGCGATCTCGGCGTGCGCATGCCCTCGCGAGGCGAAGACGAGCTCGCCACCCTCGCCGCCTCGTTCAACGGCATGGCCGACAGCCTGCAGGCGCGCATCCGCGAGCTCGCCGAGCTCTCGGTCATGCAGCAGCGGTTCGTCTCCGACGTCTCGCACGAGTTGCGCACCCCGCTCACGACCATCCGGCTCGCGGGCGATGTGCTCTACGGCCAGCGAGAGGACTTCCCCGGCCCGACCTCGCGGACTGTCGAACTGCTGCACACCCAGACCGACCGATTCGAGATGCTGCTCGCCGACCTGCTCGAGATCAGCCGGTACGACGCCGGGTCGGTCGAACTCGCGACCGAACCCACGAACCTCGTGAACCTGGCCGGTGACGCGATCGAATCGATGCACGAGCTCGCGCGGGGGCGCGGCAGCGAGCTGCGGCTCGTCGCCCCGGGCGGCCATCTCGACGCCGAGGTCGACCCTCGCCGCATCCGTCGCATCGTGCGCAACCTGCTCGGCAACGCGATCGAGCACGGCGAGGGGCGCCCCATCGTGGTCGCGGTCGACAGCAATGCCACGGCCATCGCGCTGTCGGTGCGCGACTACGGCCTCGGCATGACCGAAGACGACAGCGCCCGCGTGTTCGACCGGTTCTGGCGGGCCGATCCGAGCCGAATGCGCACGATCGGCGGCACCGGCCTCGGCCTCGCGATCTCGCTCGAAGACGCGGTGGCGCACGGCGGCACGATCGACGTCTGGTCGAAGCCCGGCGCCGGCACCGTGTTCCGCCTGACGCTGCCACGCACCGGCGCCGACGCGGCGTCGGTCGTCTCGCCGTTGCCGCTCGAGCCCGACGACGCGGGCGCCGCAGGACCGCCCCCGACCGGCGCGGTCTCGGCGGTCGACACCGACGCGATGCAGGTCGTCGACGAGTCGGGCGCGGCTGCGGCGCGAACGACGGATGCCCCCCGCGGGGCGTCCTCGCCGACCCGAGCCCCCGAAGAGGCCCGCGATGCGTAGACGACACGTGGTTGCGGCATCCCTTGCCCTGATATTGCTCACCCTGCTCACGGCGTGCGTCTCGCTTCCGAGCTCGGGCCCCGTGACCGCCGGCGACCCCGAGCCCGTCGAGCAGTCGCTCGAGCTCGACACGTTCGTGCGTCCGCCGCAGACCGACGCGACGCAGCAGCAGATCGTGCAGGGCTTCATCGAGGCCGCGGCGAGCTCGCGCAACCGCTACCAGGCCGCGCGAGACTACCTGACGCCGGCGTTCGCCGCAGAGTGGCAGCCCGAGGCCGGCGCGACCATCGACGTGCTCAGCGATCGCACGTACGAGCTGACGAGCGAGACCACGATGGTCGTCGACGCGACGCCCGCGGCCTCGCTCACCTCGAACGGGCAGTACGACCTGCCCGAATCGAGCGCCGAAGTGCAGTTGCCCTACCGGCTCGAGCAGGTCGACGGGCAGTGGCGCATCGCCGAGGCGCCGCCGGGCCTGCTCGTCGACGAGATCACGTTCGAAGAGGTGTTCTCGCAGCACGCGCTGTACTTCTACGACACCGACTACCGCTACCTCGTGCCCGACCTGCGCTGGTTCGCCGGACGCGACTCGGCGCAGACGAGCATCGTGCGCGCCCTGCTGGCCGGGCCAGCCGAGTGGCTGGCGCCGGGGGTCGTCTCGGCGTTCCCCGAGGGGATGCAGCTCGACCCCAACTCGGTTCCCGTGTCGGGCGGCACCGCGAGCGTCGGCTTCTCGGGGGCATCGTTCGACGACCTCGTCACGGTGCAGCGCATGCAGGAACAGCTCGATGCCAGCCTCATCGGCAGTGTGCGCAACGTCGACGAGGTCGCGCTCGCCCTCGACGGGGCGGTGCAAGAGGTGCCGCCGCTCTCGCCCGAACCCGAGGCGAATCCGCGCGTCGATGCTCGGCCGGTCGTCTTCGACGGCACCGATTTCGGGCACCTCTCGGCGTCGGGCGAATCCATCGAGCCGATCGCCGGCGTGTCCGCACAGGTCGCGGGCCTCGCTCCCAACGGCGCCTCGGTCGGGCCGGGCGCCGAAGCCGTAGCGGTGCGGTCGGGCGGCGGCGTCGCGATCGTGCGCACCGACGAAGAGGCGGCGCCACTCGACCCGAGGCCGGGGCTCGTCGTGCCCGACATCGATCCGCACGGCGTGGTCTGGTCGGTTCCGGCCGATGCGCCGGGCGAGCTCGTCGCGTTCCTCCCCGACGGCACCGAACTCCAGATCCCGGTGCCGTGGTCGGGTGATTCGGTGGCGGCCATCGAGGTGTCGCGCGACGGCACCCGCATCATCGCGCTGCTGGGCGAGGGTTCGCGCACCGCGTTCCTGGCCGCTTCGATCGAGCGCGACGGCGACGGGTTCCCGACCCAACTCGGGCCCGAGGTGCTGCGGCTCGCCAGCGTCGCCGGCACACCGCTCGACGTGGCGTGGCTCGACGCGCGCCGGGTCGCGTCGATCACGGCGCTGACCGGCGGCGAGACCCGCGTGATCATCCAGGTCGTGGGCGGGCTCTCCGAGGTCGTGCAGGGCCCGGCCGACGGCATCTCAGTCGTCGGCGGCAACGGCGAGGGCGACCTGCGGGTGCTCACCTCCACGGGCGATCTCGACGCCCGCAGCGGGGTCGGGTGGCAGGTTCGTGCGAGCGGCATCCGATTCGCGGCGACACAGCAGCCCGACTGACCGCTCGTCCTCGACAGGCGGGGGCGCGTGCGAGCCGTCCACAAGGACCGACGGCACCGGTCCGTTCGCGGTGGCGGCTGACGAGACTGAGCGGATGTCCCGCCCCGCGCCGTTCGCCCCCGCCGCCCGCGGCGACCGCGGCCTGCGCGATCGCGTTCGGGAGGCGGCGCTCGACGCGCTCGCCGTGCTGGCACCCGTCGAGTGCTCGGGCTGCCGGCGCCCCGACCGGGCGGTGTGCGACGCCTGCCGTCACGCGCTCGCCGCGCACCCGATCCCGGTGTCCCGTCCCGGCCTCGAACAGCGCGATGCGCCGCCCGTGTGGGCGGCCCTCCAGTACGCCGGACCGGTCGCCGCCGTGATCGGGGCGTTCAAGGATGCCGGCCGCACCGACGCGGCCCCGCTGCTGGGGCGGGCCCTGCACACGTCGATCGCGTTCGCGCTCGCCGGAGCGCCCGACGATCGGCCGATCGAGGTGTGCACGATCCCGTCGACGGCCCGGGCCCTTCGCGAGCGCGGGTATCGCCCGGTCGAGCTGATGCTCGGGCGCAGTGGCATCCGATCGTCGCCGGTACTGCGCCTGGCACGCGATCGCGCCGATCAGGCGGGGCTCGGCGTCGAGGCCAGGCGCGCGAACGCCGAGCGCGCGCTCGTCGCCCCTCGACCACTCAACGGCCGCCGATTCCTCGTCGTCGACGATGTGCTCACGACCGGTTCGACGCTCGCCGAGGCGATGCGCGCGCTCGCCGCGGCGGGGGCCGCGACGGTCGCTCTCGCGGTGCTCGCGGAGACGCCGCTTCGGCGGCCGCGCAGCACAGGAGACTCATGGCAAACATTCCGTGACAATGCCGTGCCAGACGACTACGGTGGCAGGACAGGCGTGGTCGATCCACCCTCTAGAACCGGGTGACACGCCGGTGAACGGAGGTCGTCATGGAACTGAACATCGTCGGACGCAACCTGGGGATCACGGATCGGTTTCGCGCGTACGCGACCGAGAAGTCGGAGAAGGTCACGCACCTCGCCGAACGTGCGATCTCGCTCGACGTGAAGCTCAGCCGTCACAATGAGAAGAACGGCAACCCGGGTATCGACCGCGTCGAGCTCACCCTCGTCGGCAAGGGACCGGTGGTCCGCGCCGAGGCAGACGGCTCCGACAAGTACGCGGCGTTCGACGTGGCGCTCGGCCGATTGCTCGAGCGCATCCGGCGGGCGAAGGACCGCCGCAAGGTGCACCGCGGTGGATCGCGGCGCCCCACCTCGCTTCGCGAGGCCACCGAGGCCGGCTTCACCGAGGTCGGCGTGCAGGCCGCCGCGCCCGAGGTGCTCGAGCAGGTGCGAACCGGCAGCATCCCCGTCGTCACCCAGACCGACGTGAGCGAAGAAGACGAGGTGTACAGCCCGGTGGTGATTCGACGCAAGGTGTTCCCGTCGACGCCCATGGCCGTCGACGACGCGCTCTACTACATGGAACTCGTCGGGCACGACTTCTACCTCTTCATCGACTCCGAGACCGGCAGGCCGAGCGTCGTGTACCGGCGCAAGGGCTGGGACTACGGGCTCATCGGCCTCGACGAGAACGCCGACGCTGACATCGACACCCCGGTGACGAAGGGCCGCGCGGCCGTCGCCTCCTGACCCGGCCACCCTCCAGACGCAGCGAATCCGCCCACCGCGACCGCGGTGGGCGGATTCCGCTCAGCCTGCATCCCACTAGCATGGCTAAGATGACCGCTGCACAGGCGGTAACGGGCATGCCCACCACCCGAGGCGTGTGCCCGACGATTACAGGAGAACATTCGTGGCTTCGATTCTGGAAAAGGTCCTCCGTGTCGGTGAGGGCCGAACCCTCAGGCGACTCGAGAACTACGCCGCGGCGATCAACGCCCTCGAAGACGGGTTCCAGGCGCTCAGTGATGACGAACTGAAGCACGAGACCGTCGAACTGCGCGAACGCTACTCCAACGGCGAGTCCCTCGACGACCTGCTGCCCGAGGCGTTCGCGGCCGTGCGCGAGGCATCTCGGCGCACCCTCGGCCTGCGGCACTTCGACGTACAGCTCATGGGCGGAGCGGCACTGCACCTCGGCAACATCGCCGAGATGAAGACCGGTGAGGGCAAGACCCTCGTGGCCACCACGGCGGCCTACCTGAACGCGCTCACCAGCCGCGGCGTGCACGTCATCACGGTCAACGACTTCCTCGCGAGCTACCAGTCCGAGCTCATGGGCCGCGTCTTCCGTGCACTCGGAATGACGACCGGATGCATCGTGGCCGGGCAGACTCCCGCGGTGCGCCGCGAGCAGTACGCGGCCGACATCACCTACGGCACCAACAACGAGTTCGGCTTCGACTACCTACGCGACAACATGGCGTGGCAGGCGAGCGACATGGTGCAGCGCGGCCACTACTTCGCGATCGTCGACGAGGTCGACTCGATCCTCATCGACGAGGCGCGCACCCCGCTGATCATCTCGGGCCCCGCCTCGGGCGAGGCCAACCGCTGGTTCGCCGAGTTCGCACGGCTCGCGAGCCGGCTCGTGCCCGGTGAAGACTTCGAGGTCGACGAGAAGAAGCGCACCGTCGGCGTGCTCGAGCCCGGCATCGAGAAGGTCGAAGACTACCTCGGCATCGACAACCTCTATGAGTCGGCGAACACCCCGCTCATCTCGTTCCTCAACAACTCCATCAAGGCGAACGCCCTGTTCAAGCGCGACAAGGACTACGTCGTCATGAACGGCGAGGTGCTCATCGTCGACGAGCACACCGGCCGCATCCTCGTGGGACGCCGCTACAACGAGGGCATCCACCAGGCGATCGAGGCGAAAGAGGGCGTGCAGGTCAAGGCCGAGAACCAGACCCTCGCCACGGTCACGCTGCAGAACTACTTCCGCCTCTACACCAAGCTCTCGGGCATGACCGGTACCGCCGAGACCGAGGCCGCCGAGTTCATGGCGACCTACAAGCTCGGTGTCGTCGCCATTCCCACCAACAAGCCCATGGTGCGCATCGACCAGGCCGACCTCGTCTACAAGAACGAAGAGGCGAAGTTCGCACAGGTCGTCGAAGACATCGTCGAGCGCCACGCCAAGGGCCAGCCGGTGCTCGTCGGCACGACCAGCGTCGAGAAGAGCGAGTACCTCTCGCGCCTGCTCGCCAAGAAGGGCGTGCGCCACGAGGTGCTGAACGCGAAGAACCACGCTCGTGAGGCCGCGATCGTGGCGCAGGCGGGTCGCCACGGCGCCGTCACCGTCGCCACCAACATGGCCGGCCGCGGCACCGACATCATGCTCGGCGGCAACGCCGAGTTCATGGCGGTGCAGCAGATGCACGAGAAGGGCCTCTCGCCCGTCGACACCCCCGAGGAGTACGAGGCTGCCTGGGACGCGGTGTTCGATGCGACGAAGGCCGCGGTCGAGAAAGAGGCCGAGAGGGTGCTCGAGGCCGGCGGCCTCTACGTGCTCGGCACCGAGCGGCACGAGTCGCGCCGCATCGACAACCAGCTGCGCGGTCGCTCGGGTCGCCAGGGCGACCCCGGCGAGAGCCGCTTCTACCTCTCGCTCACCGACGATCTCATGCGCCTGTTCAACGCGGGTGCCGCCGAGAGCCTCATGGCGCGCGGCGTACCCGACGACGTCGCCATCGAGTCGAAGGTCGTCACCCGGGCCATCCGTTCGGCGCAGTCGCAGGTCGAGGCGCGCAACGCCGAGATCCGCAAGAACGTGCTGAAGTACGACGACGTGCTCAACCGCCAGCGCGAGGCCATCTACGGCGACCGCCGGCACATCCTCGAGGGCGACGACCTGCACGAGCGCACGCAGAAGTTCCTCGAAGACGTCATCGATGAGGTGCTCGACTCGCACACCGCCGAGGGCAACCCCGACGAGTGGGACTTCGACGCCCTGTGGACCGAGCTCAAGACGCTCTACCCGATCGGCATCACGATCGACGAGGTCGTCGCCGAGGCGGGCGAGAAGGGTCGCGTCAACCGCGAGTTCGTTCGCCGTGAGATCCTCTCCGACGCGAAGCTCGCCTACCAGCGCCGCGAAGAGCAGCTCGGCAGCCCGGCGATGCGGGAGCTCGAGCGTCGCGTCGTGCTCTCGGTGATCGATCGCCGCTGGCGCGACCACCTCTACGAGATGGACTACCTGAAAGACGGCATCGGCCTGCGCGCCATGGCGCAGCGCGATCCCCTGGTCGAGTACCAGCGCGAGGGCTACGCCATGTTCCAGCAGATGATGGGCTCGATCCGCGAAGAGACGGTCGGCTTCCTGTTCAACCTCGAGGTCGAGGTCGCGCCGCAGGGCGGCGTCGGGCCGACCATCGAGGCCAAGGGCCTCGCGCGGCCGAGCACGCCCGAAGAGAAGCTCAGCTTCTCGGCCCCGAGCGATTCGGGTGGCGTCGAGGTGCGCAACCAGCGCGGTCAGGTTCAGCAGGCGGCCACGCAGCGCGCGCGGCGCGCGGTGGCCGAGAGCCAGGCGCCGCAGCCCGCGGTCGAGCCGGCGCGTGGCGCTTTCGGACAGAAGACCGAAGGCGACGCCGCGCCGCAGAACCGCGCCGAGCGTCGTGCGCAGGAGCGCAAGGGGCGTTAGTCGCCAGAGCTGACGGATGCCCCTGCCCGGCGATCACGCCGAGCAGGGGCATCCGTCATCTGTGGCCGTCGTCGCGGTGCCCGGCGCCGCCCGTCGGCCCCTGAGCGCGCAGCGCAGGCGCGCCCGGCCGGTGCGGGAGCGCCCGATCGGTGCGTGAGTGCGCGATCGGGCGCGCCGGAACCGCACTCGTATGCCGACCGGGCACTCGCGTGTCGATGCGGGGCGTGATCCGTGCGCGATCGAGTCAGAGCACGCTGATCGCGCTCGCGCGCCAGCGCTGGTCGAAGCCCTCGAGGCGGATGGCGACCGCGCGCGACCGCGCACGCTGGTGCACCATGATGACGCCCTCGATGACGCCGTCGGCGGGCTCGCACAGATGCACTCGCCCGAGCGTGAATGCCGGGCGCTGCGGCGCCTGGCCCTTGACCCGGCGCGCCCGCGCGGCGAGCACCACGCGCTTCGAGAGATTGCGGTAGACATCGTCATTGACCCACCGGGCGAGCTGGTCGAGGTCGCGGGCACCGGCGAGTGCCTCGATGACGCACCGGGTGAGGTTGCGTAGCAGGGGTTCGGGATCGGGCAGTTCGGCCCGCCGGGCCGGCTGGCGCGCGAAGTAGTCGTCGAGGTCGTCGTCGATGAAACGTGCGGGGGTGCCCGGGCCCGCGAGCGGTCGGGCGGTGGCTGTGGAGGTGGCGCGATCGGACATTCATGCTCCAGGTAGGGCCGGGGCTCGCCGACCTCATCGATCGCGCGACGTGAATGACCCCCGTAGTGGGGACCATCGTGATTCCTGTCTGAAACTAACGAGCGGCCGTGAAGGGTGTCAAGGAATTTCGGCGCCTGTGGACAACTTCGCCGACGCCCGACGTCAGGAGGTAGCGTCGCTGCATGCGCTGGGACCTGCTGTTCGACGACCTCGAGTCGCAGCTCGACCGCGAACAGCGCGATGAAGAGCGCGCGCTCGCCCTCGAGGGCGAGCGGCTGCGACTCGGTCGACTGACACTGCGCGACCGACTCACGGCCGTCTCGAGTGCCGCCGACGACGGCGACGCCATCGTGCGCGTCGAGTTGCACGGCGGCGTCGTCATGGCGTTGCGGCCGCTCGCGTTCGGCCGCGACTGGATGAGCGCCGAGTCGCGTGGCGCGGGCCGGCGCTCACGGCAGTGCGTCGTTCCACTTGCGGCGATCGCCGCAGTCCTACCGACACGCTCGCAACTCGATCCGAGCCTCGAGCCCGTGCCCGAGTCATCGGCTCGCCTCGCCGAACGCATCGGCCTGCCATTCGTGCTGCGCGACCTCTGCCGCCGCCGCACGCCCGTGCGGCTGACCACGGTCGACGGCGTTGTGCACGGCACGCTCGACCGGGTCGCGCGTGACCACGTCGACCTCGCGCTGCACGAGCCCGGTTCGCCGCGGCGTGAGCGTGAGATCCAGGGATACCGCATCGTGCCGCTGGCCCGCGTGCTGCTCATCGAGTTCGACTGACGACACATGTCGTCGTCGCCGGCGGCGCCCCGAGCCGACCGCGTGCTCAGTCGACCGGGCGGATACGGCCGCGTCGGGCACCCGACAACTCGAACACGTTCGCGAACTCGCCTTCGTTGAAGGCGGTGCGTGCGCGGGCGTCTTCGTACTGCAGCTCGATCCACACCTCGAGCTGCGCGCGCTCGATGCGCCACGGACCCGATGTTCCGACCCGGATCGCCGGGAGCTCACCCGAGCGGATCAGGTCGTCGACGGTCGCCACATCGACGGCGAGGATCTCTGCCGCGTCGGCGATCGTGAGGAAGCGGCCGATCTCGTCGCCCGAACCTGGTGAGGTCATGTGACGATTATCGACCTGCAGGGCTGTCGGCGGGGCGGTTGTGGATAACTTCGGAGCATTCACTCGGATTCGGGCGACGATTGGGTGCGGCGCGCCCGGCGCCGGCGAAAGGAGACACGGCGAATGGCACGTCGCACCGACCGCGAGCGAGGAGCCCTGCGGCTCGATCCCCGCCTCATCATCGGCATCGTGCTGATCGCCGGCTCGACGGCGGGCGTCTGGGCACTCGTCTCGGGATTCGACGACTCGATCGAGGTCTACGTCGCACGAGACACGATCACCGCCGGCAGTGCCGTCGAGGCCGGCGACCTCGCGGTCGAGTCCGTTCGGATCGGCGCGAGCGCCGAACACTACCTGCTCGCCGACGCAGACCTGGGCGACGGGCTCGTCGCGACGCGCACCGTGGCGGGCGGCGAGTTCGTGCCGAGGTCCGCGGTCGACGAGGCTGACCGCACTGGGCTGTCGGTCGTCGTCGTGCCCAGTCGCGGGCCGGTGCCGAAGGGGCTCTCGGCGGGCGACCGCATCGATGTCTGGTCGGCGAAGGCGGCCGACCGGGGGGCTTTCGAGCCGCCGAAGGTGCTGATCTCCGACGCCGAGATCGCCGGCATCGTCGAGAGCGAGGGAATGGTGCAGTCCACCAGCGTGTCGGTCGAGCTCCTCGTGCCGCGCGAGAAGGTCGCCGCCCTGCTTGAGGCGCTCGCGGCCGGCGATGCGATCGACCTCGTCGCAGCCCGATCGGCGGTGGGCTGAAATGGCGAGGCTCGCGCTCGCTCTCGATCCCACGACCGAAGATCGGCTGGTGCCCGACCTCGTCGAGCACGGGCACGCGATCGTCGCACGCCTCGTGGGCTGGCGCGACCTGCTCGAGAGCCTCGACGTGCTCGCGCCCGATGTCGTCATCGTCGGTGCCGGGCGCGGAACCCTGAGCGCAGAACTGCTCGACGCGTGCGACGAACGCGGAGTGCGCCTCATCGGGCTCGCCGGCGACGATGCCGAGCGGGCACACGCGGCACAGCTCGGGCTGCACGAGGTCGTCGACCGGGGCGCGCCGTCCACTGAGATCGAGACCCTCGTGAGCGGGGGAGTCCCCGTGCCCTCGCGGGTCGGCGAGCCCGAACGGCGGGCTGCAGGCGCGACATCCGTCATCGCGGTCTGGGGCCCAGCGGGCGCGCCCGGCCGTACGACGCTCGCCATCAATCTCGCCGCAGAGATCGCGGCCGCCGGCCATCGGGTGGCGCTCGTCGACGCCGACCCCTACGGCGGTGCGATCGCGCCATCGCTCGGGCTCCTCGACGAGACGCCGGGCTTCGCCGCCGCATGCCGGCTCGCCGGCTCAGACTCCCTCGACCGGGCCGAGCTCGAACGCATCGCACAGCGCTATTCGGCTCCACGCGCGTCGTTCGACGTGTTCACCGGGCTCGTCGGGCCGAGCCGCTGGCCCGAACTCTCGCGCGAGCGCGTGACCGCGGCGATCGGAGTGCTGCGAACGTGGGTCGAGTACGTCGTGATCGACGTCGGCTTCAGCCTCGAGCACGACGAGGAGCTCACGAGCGACCAGTTCGCGCCGCGCCGCAACGCGGCGACGTTCGCCGCCCTCGCCGCGGCCGACCAGGTCGTGGCGGTCGGTCTTGCCGACCCGGTCGGACTCTCGCGCCTGCTGCGCGGGCACGCCGACCTGGTCGATCTCGTCGAACCCGAGCGCATCGACGTCGTCGTCAACCGTGTTCGCACCGGCGCGCTCGGCATCGACGCCCACGCGCAGGTGCGCCAGACCCTTCGACGTTTCGCCGGGCTGGGCGACGCCGCCCTGCTGCCCCACGACGGCAGGGCGACCGATGCCGCCATCCTCACCGCGCGCACCCTGCGCGATGCGGCCGGCCGGTCGCCACTGCGCACCGCCATTCGCGAATACGTGCTCGACCGCCTCCTGCCCGCGCCCGAGCCTGTTCGGCGACGCGGCTTCGCCTTCGCCGCGGTGCGACGCACGGCCACCGGCTGAGCCCGCGCGCACTACGCTGGAACCCGTGTCGACCCTCAGTGATCTCGTCCTCGCCCAGGGCCGCAGCAGTCAGGCCGACGTCGACTGGCTGCACATGCTCGTCGGCGACCTGCAACTGCTCGCCGATCTCGCGTTCGCAGACATCGTGCTGTGGGTGCCCTCGGGCGACGCCGAGTTCGTCGCCGTGGCGCACGCGCGTCCGTCGAGCGCGGCGACACTCTTCTACCGCGACTTCGTCGGTCAAGAGATCAAAGACCAGTGGCGCGATCTCGTGACCGAGGCCTTCGACACGGCACGCATCGTCGACTCGTCGGCGCCCGATTGGTACGAAGAGATGCCCACGCGCGTCCGCGCGGTACCCGTCATGCGACGGCTCACGTCGACGGGCACCGACGTCGCGACCGAGCCGGTCGCGGTGATCACGAGGCACACCAACCTGGGCGCGACGCGCACGCCGAGCCGCCAGGAGCTCACGTTCAACGAATGCGCCGAAGAGCTCTTCCAGATGATCGAATCGGGCGACTTCCCCGACCTCGGTGCACCGACCGGTCCGCGGCGCGGCGCACCGCGTGCCTCCGACGGGCTCATCCGGCTCGACGTCGACGGCATCACGACGTTCGCGAGCCCGAATGCCCTTTCGGCATTCAACCGCATCGGCTTCGACGACGAGCTCGAGGGCGAATCGCTCGCCGAGGTCACGACCCGCCTCCTCGGCGGCAAACTCGTCGTCGACGAGTCGCTGCCCCTCGTCGTCACCGGCCGGGCACCGTGGCGCACCGACGTCGAGTCACGGGGCGTGACCGTGTCGCTGCGGGCCATCCCCATCCGTCGGCGCGGCGAACGCACCGGCGCCATCGTGCTCAGCCGCGACGTCACCGAGTTGCGCCACCAAGAGCAGGAGCTCATCACCAAAGACGCCACAATCCGAGAGATCCACCACCGCGTCAAGAACAACCTGCAGACCGTCGCCTCGCTGCTGCGCATCCAGGCGCGCCGCACTCGCTCCGACGAGGCCCGCGAGGCGCTCACCCAGGCCATGCGCCGGGTCGGTGCGATCGCGGTCGTGCACGACACGCTCTCAGAGGGGCTCTCGCAGAACGTGGACTTCGACCAGGTCTTCGACCGTGCGCTGCTGCTCGTCGCCGAGGTCGCGGCCGCACACAACACGACTGCGCACCCGAAGCGCACCGGATCGTTCGGTGTGCTTCCGAGTGAGTACGCGACCCCCCTCGCCCTCGCGCTCACCGAGCTCGTGACGAACGCAGTCGAGCACGGACTCGCCGGACAGGAGGGCGACGTCGAGGTGATCGCCGATCGCTCCGACACGATGCTCACCGTGCAGGTGCGCGACACCGGCGCCGGACTGCCTGAGGGCAAGGTCGGCGAAGGTCTCGGCACCCAGATCGTGCGCACGCTCATCCAGGGCGAGCTCAGTGGCACGATCGACTGGCACACCGTGGTGGGCCGGGGCACAGAGGTGACCATCGATGTGCCCCTGCGATGGATCGCGCCGGCGTAAGAGCTCTTGCTGCGTCACCCCGCGCAGCGGGCGTCACCCCGCGCGGCGGGCGTCACCCCGCGCGGCGGGAGTCAGCCCGCGCGGCGGGAGTCAGCCCGCGCGGCGGGAGTCAGCCCGCGCGGCGGGCGCGCGCGGCGCGGCGCTTCAGGGCGCGGCGCTCGTCTTCGCTGAGGCCACCCCAGACGCCCGAATCCTGACCGGACTCGAGGGCATACTGCAGGCAGATCTCGGTGACCGTGCAGCGGGCGCAGACAGCCTTCGCCTTCTCGATCTGGTCGACGGCAGGACCAGTGTTGCCGACCGGGAAGAAGAGTTCCGGGTCTGCGGTGAGGCAGGCGGCCTTGTCGCGCCAATCCATGTAGATGCTCCTTGCGGGTTTCGATCGCAGACACGCCTGTGGGCGCTTGCCATGAATGGCTGCTGCAGGGGGAAAGCCGAATCTCGGGAAGTAGGATCATGACTGATCGGCTCACCACCCTGTGAGCATCAATTCGGCCTCATAAATGGTCGCATAGCGGAGAGATCGAATCAATAGCCGTGTATGGGATAACCCTGTGAATCGACGCGACGACGCCCCCCACGATGACGGCGGCGCACCCCGATCGCCCCACCCCGAGGCATCCGAATCGACGAACGCGGGCGCGCGCCTCGGCGGCGTGCGCACCGCGCTGGCCGTCGTGAGCGTGCTGCTGTTCTTCGAGGCCGCCATCGTGAGCGCGCTCGTCGTATGGCTCGTCGTCGACCTGGTCTCGCTCGAACCCTCGTCGTACGTCACCGCGATCGCGCTCATCGCACTCGTCGTGATCGGTGCGATCTGGGTCTGGGCGGTGGCGATCGCGTCGCTCCGACGGGACCCATGGGCGCGAGCGGCGGCGATCGTGTGGCAGATCCTGCAGCTGTCTGTAGCGGTCGGCGCCTTCCAGGGCCTGTTCGCCCGCGCCGATGTCGGCTGGGCGCTCCTCGTGCCTGCGGTCACCGTGATCGGGTTGCTGCTGTGGACTCCTGTGCGGGTCGCGTATTCGCGGCCCGAAGACCGACCCGACGCCGCCTGAGCGGCGGCAGGCGTTGCCGGCGGCAGGCGTTGCCGACGTCAGGCTGCGTCGAGTCCGAGTTCGCGCCGCACGCGTGCGACGTGCCCTGTGGCCTTCACGTTGTACATGGCCTTCTCGATGCGGCCGTCGGCGCCGATGACGAACGTCGAGCGGATGGCTCCCACGACGGTCTTGCCATAGAGCATCTTCTCGCCCCAGACCCCGTATGCCCGCTGCACGGCGAGGTCGGTGTCGGAGAGCACGCTGAAGTTGAGGCGGTCACGGTCGGTGAAGCGCTTGAGTTTGGCGACATCGTCTTTCGACACGCCGATGACGCGGATGCCGGCACTCTTGAACGAGTTGAGGTTGTCGCGGAAGTCGCACGCCTCGGTGGTGCAGCCGGGGGTCATCGCCTCGGGGTAGAAGTAGAGCACGACCTTCGTGCCGCGCAGCAACGAGAGGGTGACGGGAGCGCCGTCCTGGTCGTCGAGCGTGAAGTCGGGAGCGAGGTCGCCCGGGGCGAGTCGTGCGTCAGTCATGTCACCCATCGTAGGCACGCTTCGATGTGCGGATGCTCCGTGCCGCCGCCGCGCGGAATGCACGATCCGCGTGCGCAACTCAGGAGCGGAGCGGCGTGTCGTCGGTCGGCACCGGCGCATACCGGCGCCCATCGGGCGCGACACACCTCCCGACCTGAATTGCGCACGGTGCCGTCGCGGCAGACTTGGGGCCGCCGTCGCCTCAGCCCGCGAACGTGGTGAGCAACCGCTGCAGCGAGTCGAGTCGCGCGCGGCCCGTCGCACCGAGTTCGCCGGCATCGACGGCCTCGTTGATCGCGCAGTCTGGCGAAGCGGGAAGGTGCGTGCAACCGCGCGGGCAGTCGTCGGCGATACGCGCGAGATCGGTGAACGCGGCGAGGATGTTGGCGCGGTCGACGTGGCCGAGCCCGAACGAGCGAACACCGGGCGTATCGACCGCCCAGCCGGTGCGCCCGTGGTGCTCGATGCGCAGGGACACCGTCGATGACGAGGTGTGGCGCCCTCGGCCGGTGACCACGTTGACACGGCCCGTGGCGCGGTCGGCGCCGGGCACGAGTGCATTCACGAGGGTCGACTTGCCGACGCCCGAGTGCCCGACCAGCACGGTGCGGTGGCCGACGAGTGCGTCGGCGATCTCGTCGAGCGGCATCGCATCGGTGCGCGATCGGAACACGGGGAGGTCGAGCCCCGCGAAGTTGTCGAGGAACTCGCTCGGATCGGCGAGGTCGGTCTTCGTCATGCACAGCAGCGGATCGATGCCCGCGTCGTATGCCGCGACGAGGTAGCGGTCGATCAGCCGGATGCGCGGCTCAGGGTTCGCGGCGGCCACGACGATGAGCATCTGGTCGGCGTTGGCCACGATGACCCGCTCGACCTCATCGGTGTCGTCGGCACTGCGACGCAGCAGGCTCGCCCGCTCGCCCACTCGCACGATGCGCGAGAGCGACCCGGGCTCGCCCGAGACGTCTCCGACGAGGTCGACGCGATCGCCGGTGACGACCGACTTGCGCCGCAGCTCGCTCGCCCGCGCGGCCGTTACCTCGTGCTCGTCGCGCCCACCCTCGTCGACGAGCACGGTGTAGCGGCCGCGATCGACGCCGAGCACCGTGCCCTCGACCGCGTCGGCGTGCTCAGGGCGGGTCTTCGTGCGCGGCCTGCTGCCGCGCCGGTTGGGGCGCACGCGGACATCGGATTCGTCGAACTCGGGCTCGTCGTCCTCGTCGTCGTCGGCGCTCCACCAGGTCATGCCAGCAGCTGCTCCCAGAGCGCGGTGAACTGCGGAAGGGTCTTGCCGGTCGTGGCGATATCGTCGACGATCACGCCGGGAACGGCGAGCCCGACGATCGCGCCGGTCGTCGCCATGCGGTGGTCGGCATAGGCGCGCCACGGCCCGCCGTGCAGCGGCGCCGGCTCGATGCGCAGCCCGTCGTCGAGCTCGGTGACTCGCCCGCCGAGCCCGTTGAGCTCGGCGGCGAGGGCGGCGAGCCGGTCGGTCTCGTGGTGGCGGATGTGGCCGATGCCCGTGATGGTCGAGGGCTCGTCGGCGAACGCCGCGAGCGCGACCAGGTTGGGTGCGAGTTCGCCGGCCTCGGAGAGGTCGAGATGAACGCCGCGGATGCCCCGGCCCTCGGCCGTCGCCGACGAAGGGGCGTGCACGGTGAGGCGGTCGCCGTCATGCTCTACGCGGGCGCCGAATTTCGGGAGGAGGTCGATGAGCTGTGCGCCGACCTGCGTGGTCTCGGACGGCCAGCCCGTGATGGTCACCGAACCCCCGGCCACCAGTGCGGCGACGAGGAACGGCGCTGCGTTCGAGAGGTCGGGTTCGATGTCGACGTCGATGCCGCGGATCGGGCCGGGAGCGACGATCCAGCGCCCGGTCTCGGGGTTATCGACCTCGACGCCCCGCGCCGTGAGCGTCGCGATGGTCATCTCGATGTGGGGGAGGCTCGGCAGTCGGTCGCCCGCATGTCGCAGGTCGAGGCCGCGCTCGAAGCGCGGCGCCGAGAGCAGCAGGGCCGAGACGAACTGGCTCGAGGCCGACGCGTCGATCTCGAGCTCGCCACCGCCGACCGAGCCGGTGCCGTGCACGGTGAACGGCAGGGTGCCGCGACGGTCGTCGTCGAGGTCGACGCCGAGCCCCTGCAGCCCGTGGATCACGCCGGCCATGGGGCGGCGCCTGGCATACTCGTCGCCGTCGAACGTCGTGGGGCCGAGCGCAAGTGCCGCGACCGGCGGCAGGAAGCGCATGACCGTGCCGGCGAGGCCGCAGTCGATCGTGGTCGAGCCGAGCAGTTCGCCGGCCGGCGTGACCCGCAGGTCGTCGCCGAACCCGCCCGAGCCGGGAACGCGCTCGAAGCCGGTGCCGAGCGACCGCAGCCCGTCGATCATGAGCTCGCTGTCGCGCGACCAGAGCGGGGCGTGCAGGGTCGACGGCGAGTCGGCGAGGGCGGCCAGCACGAGCTCTCGATTCGTGAGCGACTTCGACCCGGGAAGCGACAGTACCGCGGACAACTTCGACGCCGCGAGCGGGGCGCGCCACCCGTCATCCGTCTCGGTCTGCCTCGCATCACCGTACGGATCGAATTCGGGCTCGGAATACTTCGAAATCAGCATCGGTTATCAACAGTAGCGTCAGGGACGCGGAAGGAGAGTGGTGCGCGTGTCGCTTGCGGTACTCGAACGCCCGGTGGGTGCGAAGGTCGACGATCTAGGATGGCCAGTGATGACTGCCGACGAGACCGACACCACGCCGACCGACACCGAGACGACCAACGAGGCTCGGCCCATCGGCGAACTCTTCGAAGAGCAGGCGCTGCCGTTCATCGACCAACTCTACGCCGCAGCCCTTCGCATGACGAAGAACCCCTCGGACGCGCAGGACCTGGTGCAAGAGACGTTCGTCAAGGCGTTCGCGGCCTTCGGACAGTTCACCCAGGGCACCAACCTCAAGGCGTGGCTGTACCGCATCCTCACGAACACCTTCATCAACAGCTACCGCAAGAAGCAGCGCGAGCCCTATCAGGGCACCATCGACGAGCTCGAGGACTGGCAGCTCGGCGGCGCCGAGTCCACGACCGCCCGGTCGAGTCGCTCAGCCGAGGCCGAGGCCATCGACCACCTGCCCGACAGCGCCGTGAAAGACGCACTGCAGGCCCTGCCCGAAGACTTCCGGCTCGCCGTGTACTTCGCCGACGTCGAGGGCTTCTCGTATCAAGAGATCGCCGACATGATGAACACCCCCATCGGAACCGTGATGAGTCGCCTGCACCGTGGCCGGCGACTGCTTCGCGAATCCCTTGCCGACTACGCCCGCGAACAGGGGTTCGCTGCGGCCGAGAAGGCACCGAAACCCGCGAGGAGCGCGAAATGACCGACTGCGGCTGCGAGAAGGCCCGGGCTGAGCTCGAGGAGTACCTGCACAACGAGTTGCGCGGCGATGAGGCCGCCGACATCCGTGAGCACGTCGCGAACTGCGCCGACTGCCAGGCCGAATTGCGCGTCGGTGTCGCCATCACCGAGGTCGTGCAGCGCGCATGCCGCGAGAGCGCCCCCGAAGAGTTGCGCGTGCAGGTGCTCACCAAGCTGCGCGTGTACCAGTCGACACACACCACCGCCTGATCGCGCGGTCGGCGCGCTTCGACGCTTGACCGTATTCAATCGTTCGTTCGATGCGCTTGACTCGATGGCATCCGTAGCGTCGACGGTGTGATCGAATCTCCTGCCCGAACCGAACCAGACCGAACCGAACCCTCCCGAACCGAACCCACCCGGCCCGGCCCGGCGGGGCGCCGCGTGCCGACGTGGCTTCGCATCGTCATACCCGCAGCGCTCATCCTCGTGTGGCTCGCGCTGTTCGGTGCCGGCGGTTCCGCGTTCGGCCAGGTCTCGGCGGTCTCGACCAACGACCAGGCGCAGTTCCTCCCCGCCGAGTCCGAGGCGACGCGCGTGCAGGAGATCGCGGCCGGATTCCGGGGCGACGAGGTCGTCCCCGCGATCGTGGTCGTCGAGTCGGTCGCGCACGACGGCGCCGCCTCGTCACTGACCGACGCACAGCTCGAGGGCATCGCTGCGGCGGCGAACTCGCTGCAGGCCGTCGACGGCGTCGTCGCCGATGGTGTGTCGCCGGCGATCGTCTCAGACGACGGCCAGGCCGTCGAGCTGTTCGTGTCGATCGACGCGGGCGTCAAGGCGAGCGCGGTCGTCGCCGACCTGCGCGCCGACCTCGCAGCCGCGTTCGACGAGCCATGGGCCTCGGATCTGACGGTGGCCGTCACCGGCCCGGCAGGGCTCGCCGCCGACATCGCCGGCGCGTTCACGGGCATCGACGGTCTGCTGCTGCTGGTCGCGCTCGCCGCCGTCTTCATCATCCTCATCGTCGTGTATCGCTCACCCCTGCTGCCGCTGATCGTGCTCGGCACGAGCATGGCCGCGCTCACGGTGGCGGTGCTCGTCGCGGTCGCGCTCGCGAAGGCCGGTGTCGTGCTGCTCACCGGTCAGACACAGGGCATCCTCTTCATCCTCGTGATCGGGGCGGCCACCGACTACTCACTGCTCTACATCGCCCGCTACCGTGAAGCGCTCGCAACCCATGAACGCAAGTGGAATGCGACCTGGGCCGCGCTGCGCGGGGCCTGGGAACCGATCGTCGCCTCGGGCGGCACGGTCGTCGCCGGCCTGCTCATGCTGCTCGTCAGCGAGCTCAACTCGAACAAGGCGCTCGGCCCGGTCGCGGCGATCGGCATCGTCTGCGCGGTGCTCGCCGCGCTCACGCTGCTGCCGGCGTTGATGCTCTGGGCCGGCCGGGTCGCCTTCTGGCCGCGTCGGGTCACGGTGCGCGGCGAAACCGCCGACGAGGTACCGGATGCCCCGACGCGCGGCCTCTGGCCGGCGGTCGGCAGGCTCGTGGCGAAGCGGCCCCGCATGGTGTGGATCACCTCGACCCTCGTGCTCGGTGTGATGGCGCTCGGGCTCACCCAGCTGAACGCCGACGGGGTGAGCCAGAGCGAGTTCGTGCTCGGCGCCTCTGAAGCCCGCGACGGCCAGCAGGTGCTCGGCGACCACTTCCCGGCAGGCTCGGGCACGCCGGTGCTCGTGGTCGCGCCCGAAGCCCGGTTCGACGAGACCGCCGACGTGCTGCTCGCCGCCGACGCAGTGATCGGGGTCACCGTGGTCGCCGCCGACGCTCCGGGCGGTTCGCTCGCGGTCACCGCCGAGGGCGTCGCGCCGTCGGCGATTCCCGGGGCACCGGCCGCCGATCCCACTGTGCGCGACGGTCAGGTGCTGCTGCAGGCGACCCTCGACTCGGCGGGCGACTCGCTCGAGGCCGAGGCGACCGTCACCGAGCTGCGGGCATCGCTCGCCTCGATCGATGGCGACGTGCTGGTGGGCGGAACATCGGCGATCGCGCTCGACACGGCCGCCGCCGCGGTGCACGACCGCAACCTCGTGATGCCGCTCGTGCTCGCAGTGATCCTGCTCATCCTGATCGTGCTGTTGCGCTCACTCGTGGCGCCCCTGCTGCTCGTCGCGAGCGTGGTGCTGTCGTTCGGGGCCGCGCTGGGCGTCTCGGCGCTCGTGTTCAACGGCGTGCTCGACTTTCCCGGTGCCGACCCCACCGTGCCGCTCTACGGCTTCGTGTTCCTCGTCGCCCTCGGCGTCGACTACAACATCTTCCTGATGACGCGCGTGCGCGAGGAGGCGCGCACGCACGGCACGCGGGCGGGAATCGTGCGCGGCCTCATCGCCACGGGTGGAGTCATCACGTCGGCCGGCATCGTGCTGGCTGCGACGTTCGCCGCGCTCGGAGTGCTGCCGATCCTGTTCCTCGCGCAGATCGCGTTCATCGTCGCGTTCGGCGTCATCCTCGACACCGTCATCGTGCGGTCGCTGCTCATTCCCGCCCTGTCGTACGACATCGGCCGAACGATCTGGTGGCCGAGCAGGTTGGCACGCGGTCGGCGGTAGCGCGGCCGCAACGACGAAGCGAGCGGATGCCCGGGGCATCCGCTCGCTTCGTGCGCTGCAGGTCAGAGCGTGATCGCGCGCCGAATGAGCTCGGCCTGCTCGGAGGCGTGTCGCTTGGCCGACCCGGTCGCCGTCGCCGCTGCGGACTCGCGGGCGACGACTTCGACCCGACGGGGGCCGAGCTTGTTCGTCTCGATGATGAAGTACGGCCAAGCGCCCTGGTTCTCGGGCTCTTCCTGCGCCCACATGAGCTCTGCGTCGGGGTAGGCCTCGGCGATCGCCTTGAGCTCGACCGCCGGCAGCGGGTAGAGCTGCTCGAGGCGCACCACGGCGACCTCGGTGTTCTGCTGCTTGTCGAGCTCGTTGATCAGGTCGTAGTAGATCTTGCCCGACACGAACACCACGCGCTTGACCGCCGACCGGTCGGTGATGCGCGGGTCGTCGAGCACCGGCTCGAACTTGCCGTTCGTGAAGTCGGCCACCTCGCTCGTCGCGCCGCGCAGCCGCAGCATCGCCTTGGGGGTGAACACCACGAGGGGCCGGCGCGGTCGTGCGTATGCCTGGCGGCGCAGCAGATGGAAGTACGACGCGGGCGTCGACGGGCGAGCCACGGTCATGTTGTTCTCGGCGCACATCTGCAGGTAGCGCTCGATGCGGCCGCTCGAGTGGTCGGGTCCCTGTCCCTCGTAGCCGTGCGGGAGCAGCAGAACGACGCTCGAACGCTGGCCCCACTTCTGCTCGGCCGATGAGATGAACTCGTCGACGATGGTCTGCGCGCCGTTCGCGAAATCGCCGAACTGCGCCTCCCACAGCACGAGCGCGTCAGCCCGTTCGACCGAGTAGCCGTACTCGAAGCCCATCGCCGCGTACTCGGAGAGCAGGGAGTCGTAGATCCAGAAGCGGGCCTGGTTGTCGGCGAGGTACTGCAGCGGCAGCCACTCCTGGCCGTTCACGCGGTCGTGCAGCACGGCGTGCCGCTGCACGAACGTGCCACGGCGGGCGTCTTGGCCGGCGAACCGCACCGGGGTGCCCTCGAGCAGCAGCGAGCCGAGTGCGAGCAGCTCGCCGAAGCCCCAATCGATCTTGCCGTTGCGGCTCATGTCGCGGCGCTTGGTGAGCAATTGCTGGATCTTGGGGTGCACCGTGAACCCGGCGGGCTTGTTGTCGAAGGCGTCGCCGATGGTGTGCACGACCTCGAGCGCGACACCGGTGGTGTCGAGCTCGCCGGTGGCGGTCTCGGGCTCATGCGAGCTCTCGGTCGCGCCGACCACGGTGATTGCACCGGTCTGCACCGCATGCGTCTCGGCGAAGGCGCGCTCGAGCCGGTCTTGGAAATCGCGGTGCGCCTCTTCGTACTCTTCTTCGGTGATGTCGCCGCGGCCGACGAGCGCCTCGGTGTACAGCTTTCGCACCGAGCGCTTGGCCTCGATGAGGTTGTACATGAGCGGCTGGGTCATCGAGGGGTCGTCACCCTCGTTGTGGCCGCGACGGCGGAAGCAGACGAGGTCGATGACGACGTCGCGCTTGAACTCCTGGCGGTACCGGAACGCGAGCTCGGCGACGCGAACGACCGCCTCGGGGTCGTCGCCGTTCACGTGGAAGATCGGGGCTTGAATCGTCTTCGCGACATCGGTCGAGTAGATCGACGAGCGGGCGTCGCCCGGCACGGTGGTGAAGCCGACCTGGTTGTTCACGACGACGTGCACGGTGCCGCCGGTGCGGTACCCGCGCAGCTGCGACATCTGCATCGTCTCGAGCACGACGCCCTGGCCGGCCATGGCGGCGTCGCCGTGCACGAGGATCGGCAGGATCGAGAACGTGCCGATGGGCTTGCGGTCTTGCTTGGCGCGCACGATGCCCTCGAGCACGCCGTCGACGGCCTCGAGGTGCGACGGGTTCGCGGCGAGGGAGACGGGGATCTGGTGCCCGTCGTCTGCCGTGAAGGTGCCCTCGGTTCCGAGGTGGTACTTGACGTCGCCCGAGCCGGAGAAGGCCTTCGGCTCTTGGGTGCCCTCGAACTCGCGGAACACCTGGCCATAGGTCTTGCCGGCGATGTTGGTGAGCACGTTGAGCCGGCCGCGGTGCGCCATGCCGATGGCGACCTCGTCGAGGCCCTGCTTCGCCGCGCCCTGCAGGATCTCGTCGAGCAGCGGAATGACCGACTCGCCGCCCTCGAGGCTGAAGCGCTTCTGGCCGACGTACTTGGTCTGCAGGAAGGTTTCGAACGCCTCGGCCTCGTTGAGCTTGCCGAGGATGCGCATCTGCTCGTCGTGCGTGGGCTTCTCGTAGCTGCGCTCGACCTCGTTCTGGATCCACTTGCGCTGCACCGGATCTTGGATGTGCATGTACTCGATGCCGATCGTGCGGCAGTACGAGTCGCGCAGGATGCCGAGGATGTCGCGCAGCAGCATGGTGCGCTTGTCGCCGAAGCCGCCCGTGACGAACTCGCGGTCGAGGTCCCAGAACGTGAGGCCGTGGCTCGCGATGTCGAGGTCGGGGTGCGAGCGCTGCGTGTACTCGAGCGGGTCGGTGTCGGCCATCATGTGGCCGCGTACCCGGAACGAGTTGATGAGCTCCTGCACCCGGGCCGTCTTGTCGATGGCGCTCGCAATGTCGACCGAGATGTCGGGGGCCCATCGGATGGGTTCGTAGGGCAGGCGCAGCTCGGCGAAGATGTCCTCGTAGAAGCGCCGCTGGCCGATGAGCAGCTCGTGCACCTTCTTGAGGAACTCACCCGAGCCCGCACCCTGAATGACCCGATGGTCGTAGGTCGAGGTGAGCGTGATGGTCTTGCCGATCGCGAGGTTCGCGAGGGTCTTCTCGGAGGAGCCCTGGAACTCGGCCGGGTACTCGAGGGCGCCGGCGCCGATGATGCAGCCCTGGCCCTTCATGAGCCGCGGCACCGAGTGCACGGTGCCGATGCCGCCGGGGTTGGTCAGCGAGATCGTCGCGCCCGAGAAGTCGTCGGCGGTGAGCTTGTTCTTGCGAGCGCGCTGCACCAGGTCTTCGTAGGCGACCAGGTACTCGTTGAAGTTCATCGTCTCGGCGCGCTTGATGGCGGGGACGAGGAGGGCCCGGGTGCCGTCGGGCTTGGGCAGGTCGATCGCGATGCCGAGGCCGATGTGCGCCGGCTTGACGATGCTCGGCTTGCCGTCGGGTTCGGCGTAGAAGACGTTCTGGCTCGGGAAGTCCTTGAGCGCCTGGATGAGCGCCCACCCGATGAGGTGCGTGAACGACACCTTGCCACCGCGCGAGCGACGCAGGTGGTTGTTGATCACGATGCGGTTGTCGATCATGAGCTTGGCCGGGATGGTGCGAACGCTCGTCGCCGTGGGTACCGTCAGCGACGCGTCCATGTTCGCGGCGAGAGTCTTCGGCAGGCCGCGCAGCGGCACGACCTCGTCTTCACGGGGGGCGTCGGCGATGACGGGCTGCGGACTGGTGATCGGCACGTCGGCCGGCACGGGAGTCGTGCGGGGCGCCACCGAAGTGGTGCGTGCCGCCGGGGTCTGCCCGATCACCGGAATCGGCGCGGTGGCAGGCGCCGCAGGCGCGGCGGCCTCGGCAGGGGCGGGCGTCTCAGCCGCGGGCTCGGCCGGCGCCGCGGGCTGCTCGGGCGCCGGGACATCGGCCGCTTCAGGAGCCTGGGCGGCGGGAGCACCGGACCCGGCCGCCTGCCCGGGCTGTCGACCGTACTGCTCGAGCACTGGCCACCACGACTTGTCGACCGAGTCGGGATCGGCGAGGAACTTGGCGTACATCTCGTCGACGAGCCATTCGTTGGCCCCGTATTCGCCCGACGCCGTTTCGTCGGCTCCCGCTCCGGTCAATTGGCTCGACACAGCCTCTCGCCCACTCTCTCCGTTGATGCTGGATCACCTGCTTCGGCGATCGGATCGGTGCGCACGACGGGCACCGGATCGCCCCGACAAGCCTAACCCCCGCGCGGGTGCTCATGGCACCGGTGGGCGGTAGCGTGAGGCCCATGGAGTTCTACCGGACGACCCCCAGCCACGATCTCACGTACTCCGACGTGTTCCTCGTTCCGAGTCGGTCGGCCGTGACCAGTCGACTCGATGTGTCGCTCGCTCCCGACGATGGTTCGGGCGCCACCGTGCCCATCGTCTCGGCCAACATGAACTCCATCACCGGACCCCGCCTCGCGGCGACCCTCGCCCGGCGCGGCGGCCTCGGCGTACTGCCGCAAGACCTGCACCTGCAAGACCTGGCCGAGTCGATCCGCTGGGTGAAGTCGCAGTCGCCGCGGTTCGACATCCCCCACTCGTTCGGCCCAGACGCCACCGTCGCCGACGCGCTGGCAGTGCTGCCGCCGTTCGACGGACACGGCATCGTGCTGCTCGATGCCGGCGATCGATATGTCGGATGCCTCGCCGCGACGCGTCTCGCGACGGCACTGCCCGACGCGCGGCTGGGCGACCTGGTGCACGGCGGAATGGCCTCACTCGATGCCGACGACGTCGACTCCCCGCGACGGGCCTTCGACCTCATGGTCGATGCCGGCCTCGAGTTCGCCCCCGTGCTCGAGCACGGGCGGGTCGTCGGCACCCTGAGCCGGCGCAGCGCGCTGCGTGGCACGATCTACGAGCCGAACGTCGACGCGTCGGGGCGCCTGCGGGTCGCCGCCGCCATCGGCATCAACGGCGACGTCGCCGCGAAGGCGCAGGCGCTCGCGTCGGCCGGCGTCGACATGCTCGTGATCGACACGGCGCACGGCCATCAAGAGGGCATGATCCGGGCCGTCTCGATCGTGCGCGACCTCGGCCTCGGCGTGCCGATCGTCGCGGGCAACATCGTCACCGCCGACGCGGTGGCCGACCTCGTCGGGGCGGGCGCCGATGTGCTGAAGGTGGGCGTCGGCCCCGGCGCCATGTGCACGACCCGCATGATGACCGCGGTCGGGCGCCCCCAGTTCTCTGCCGTGCTCGAGACGGCAGACGCAGCACGCGAGCTCGGTGCGAAGGTTTGGGCCGACGGGGGAGTGCGCTACCCGCGCGACGTCGCCCTCGCGCTCGCTGCGGGGGCGGCGTCCGTGATGATCGGATCGTGGTTCGCGGGAACCATCGAGGCTCCGGGAACGCTGCGACACGATGCATCCGGACGCCTCTTCAAGGAGAGCTGGGGCATGGCATCGACGAAGGCGGTGCGCGAGCGGTTCGACCGGCTCTCGCCCTACGAGCTCGCCCGCAAGGAGCTGTTCGCCGAGGGCATCTCGTCGTCGTCGATCTACCTCGACCCGCTGCGCCCGTCGATCGAGGACCTGCTCGACATGATCACCTCGGGTGTGCGCAGCTCGTTCACGTATGCGGGGGCGCGCTCGATCGAGGAGTTCCGCGACCGCGCGCTCGTCGGCATCCAGTCGGCCGCCGGCTACGAGGAGGGCAAGGCGCTCCACGTCAGCTGGTGACGCTGTGGAGAACTCCGCACGACGGAGTCGCTCAGGGGTAGCCTGCCGCGCATGATCCATCCGTTCGAGATCCTCGCCGACCCGATGAGGCGACGCATCGTCGAGGTGCTGGCGGTCGGCGAGCACACGGCGGGCATCCTCGCCGATGTGATCACGACCGAGTTCGCCGTTCGCCGCAGCACGGTGTCGTATCACCTGCGCACGCTGCGCGATGCAAATGTGGTGTGGTCGGCCGTCGACCCGGAAGACCCGCGCGCACGCAGGTATCGATTGAACGCCGAGTTCCTCGAAGACCTCGACCGGGCGGTTGACGGACTCTTCGAACTGTGGGATCACCGCTACGGCACCGGCGAGGCGCGGGCGCCGATCCACCCTGCGCCGCGCTCGCGACAGCCTCGCCTGCATCGTCTCGGCGAAGGGCGACGCGTACGCATCGAGCAGCGCATCGCCGCCTTCGCCCCTGGAGCGGATGATAGCGCCGACGGCCTCGACACCCGCGCCGACCTCGACACCCGCGACGGCTGCGACACCCGCGACGGCTGCGACACCCGCGACGGCTGCGACACCCGCGACGGCCGCGACATCTGCGACGACGGGTGACGGCGATGCCGGGGGGCGCTCGGCCGCGTGACCGTACCCCTCGGGCAGGATACCCACGACCCGACGCGGCACCGCGGGACCGGTCGCGCAGTCGGCGAGCGCCGCCATTCTCACGTTTCGAATCCGCCCCGATCGAGGCGGATTCGAAATGTGGAAATGAGGAGTGTCTTGCGGCCATGTCGAGATCGGGGCAGGTATGTCGCGCGAGGAGGGGCCCGGAGGAGCATCACCGGGAGCGGCTCGTCGGCGCCGATATACTGGGAGGACAATGGACGATCCTCCTTCTGCGAATACGCCCGGCCATAGACCCTCGCCCGTGACTGATCGGGGAGGCCGCATTGTCTGAGTGGATACTCCTCGGCATCGGATTCCTCCTCACGATCGGCACGGGCTTGTTCGTTGCGAGCGAGTTCGCGCTCGTCAACCTCGATCGCGCCGACCTCGAAGCGCGCCGCGCCAGGGGCGAGACCCGGCTCGGCATGACGATCTCGGCGCTCAAGATCACCTCGACGCACCTGTCGAGTGCACAGCTCGGCATCACGCTCACGACCCTGCTCACCGGGTACACGATGGAGCCGGCGATCTCGTCGCTGCTCGCCGGCCCGCTGACCGCCATCGGGCTGCCCGAGGCGCTCGTTCGGCCCGTCGGCGCGACGACCGCCATCGTCATCGCGACGCTGCTCTCGATGATCATCGGCGAACTCGTGCCGAAGAACTTCGCGCTCGCGCTTCCGCTGGCCACGGCGAGGGTCGTGATCCCGTTCCAGGCGGCGTTCACGTGGGTGTTCCGCCCCGCCATCGCACTGCTGAACGGCAGCGCCAACGCGTTGCTGCGCGCCATCGGCATCGAACCGAAAGAAGAGCTCTCGGGCGCGCGCTCGGCCGAAGAGCTCTCATCGCTCGTGCGCCGCTCTGCGAGTGCCGGCCTCCTCGAGCAGGACACGGCGACCCTGCTCGGCCGCACCCTGCGCTTCGCCGACCACGACGCGTCCGACGTCATGACCCCGCGTCCCCGCGTGGCGGCGGTGCAGCGCCAAGAGTCCGCCGAGGCCGTTCTCGAGCTCGCCAGACATACGGGCTACTCGCGCTTCCCGGTCTACGACGAGAACCTCGACGACGTCGTCGGCATCGTGCACGTCAAGCAGGCTGTCGCCGTGCCCCGTGATCGGCGATCGGATGTCCCGGCCTCGGCACTGCAGTCCGAGGCGCTTCGGGTCCCCGAGACCATCAAGCTCGACGCACTGCTCGGTGAGTTGCGCGGCCGCGGATTCCAGATGGCCGTGATCGTCGACGAGTACGGCGGCACGGCGGGGGTCGCGACCCTCGAAGACCTGGTCGAGGAACTCGTCGGCGAGGTCGCCGACGAGCACGACCGCACCCGTGCCGGCATCGTGTGGCGCGGCGACAGCGTGAGCTTCCCCGGCATACTGCGGCCCGACGAACTGCTCGAGCGCACCGGCATCCGCGTGCCCGAGAACGGCGACTACGAGACCGTCGCCGGATTCGTGATGGCCGAGCTCGGACGCCTGCCCGCCGTCGGCGACGAGGTGCCCGTCGACGAGGGCACGCTGAGCGTGCAGCGCCTCGACGGGCGCCGCATCGATCGACTGCGATTCGAGCCCACGCCAGCGCAACAGGCTCCCGAGCTCGAGGAGGCCGAACGATGAGCGACTGGGCCGGCATCGCCTGGCTGTTCGTGCTGCTCGCGGCCAACGCCTTCTTCGTGGGCGCCGAGTTCGCCGTCATCTCGGCGCGGCGCTCGCAGATCGAGCCGCTCGCCGAGCAGGGCAGCCGAAGTGCGAAGACCGCGCTCTGGGCAATGGAGCACGCCACGCTCATGCTCGCGATGAGCCAGCTGGGCATCACGATCTGCTCACTGCTGATTCTGAACGTGTCGGAACCGGCGATCCACCACCTGCTCGAGGTGCCGTTGCACCTCACCGGCTGGTCGCCCGAGGTCATCTCGACGATCGCGTTCGTGATCGCGCTCCTGCTCGTGTCGTACCTGCACGTCGTGTTCGGCGAGATGGTGCCGAAGAACCTCTCGTTCACGTTGCCCGATCGGGCGGTGCTGCTGCTCGCGCCGCCGCTCGTGTTCGTGGCTCGCGTCTTCAAGCCGATCATCATCGCGTTGAACGCGACGGCGAACGGCGTGCTGCGGCTCGTCGGCGTCGAGCCGAAGAGCGAGGCGAACTCGACGTTCACCCTCGAAGAGGTGCAGACGATCGTCGACCAGTCGCGTCGCGAGGGCGTGCTCGACGACGCGAGCGGCACGCTGACCGCGGCGTTCGAGTTCACGACGAAGCGCGTGAAGGATGTCGCGGTGCGGCTCGGATCGCTCGTGAGCCTGGCGCCCGGTGCGACGCCCGGCGATGTCGAACGGGCAGTCGCGCGCCACGGCTTCTCGCGGTACCCGATCCTCGGCGCCGACGGCGAGCCCGACGGATACGTGCACCTCAAGGACGTGATCGACCTCGACGACGACGAATTCGACGACCAGATCCCGGCGAAGCGGGTGCGGCGGCTCGTCTCGATCTTCGCGGGAACCGACCTCGAGGACGCCCTCGCGACGATGCGCCGACTCGGAACGCACGTCGCGCGCGCCTTCGACGAGGACGGTCGCACCACCGGGGTGATCTTCCTCGAGGACATCATCGAAGAACTCGTCGGCGAGGTGCAGGACGCGACCCGGCGGGGGTAGCGCGCTGTGCGGTGACTCGGCCCGTCAGCCGAGCTCCACCACGCCGGTCGTCCCGTCGACCGTCACCGTCTGACCGTCATGGAGGAGGGCCGTGGCGTTCCCGGCGCCGACCACAGCGGGGATGCCGTACTCCCTGGCGATGATCGCCGGGTGCGAGAGCATTCCGCCTGCGTCGGCGACCAGGGCGCCCATGCTCGGGAACACCACTGACCAGGCCGGTGAGGTCGTCGGGCAAACGACCACGTCTCCCGTGCGGATCTTATCGAAGTCGCCGTCACCGGTGATCACGCGGACCGGGCCGGTGTAGCGGCCCCCCGAAGCCGGGGTTCCGGAAACGACTCGCTCGTCGCGGACCCCGCGCGGGGACCCGAACACTTGGGTGATCCCCCACAGAACTCCTTGGTTCACCAGGCGAGCGTCGCGCGGGAGCAGGTCGAACGGCGGTGCGCCCCGGGGCGGGTCCCCATAGGCCGGAGGGCCGGGGTTCCTGATGGCCCAGTCGCGTTGTCCCTTGGCGATGCGAACAATCTCCGTGCACCGCGCGCCATCGAGCAGCGCCGACCGGGACACGTCGGCCTCCAGGAAGAACACGTCGTCGACGGCGTCGATCTGGTGCCTGTCGGCGAGGCGGCGTCCGATCTCCAAGGCCACGTAGCGCAGCAGCGCCGCCTGCACGCTCGTCGTCCACCACACCCGATCCTCGAGCGCCGGAAACGCCCGCCGCGCCCGCGTCAAGGCGCGCTCGAAGCGCTCCTTGTCGTCCCGGGAGTGGGAACTCAGTAGCTCGAGCGCCTCGTCGGCGGCCCGATCGCGTCGGTGCAGCGACTCCCGGGCGGCACGAGCGGGTGAGACGTCGAGCTCGAGCTGCTGGGCGACGAGCCGGAGAAGCAAGTACGGCATCTCGGCGAGCGTGGGGTCGATGATGTCGTACCTGAGCGAGCGGTGGCCGTTCGCCTCGACGTACTCCGAGAACGCGCGGGCGAACTCGGGATCAGCGTCGGCCAAGCGGCCCGGTGTGCTCTCGTCGACGTCGGCCAGTAGTCGGAGCACCGCTGGACTGGATCGCGCGATCCGGGCGAGGTCGGCGAGCTGGTTGCCCGGCCTGGTGGATGCGGTCGAGAGGCCGTCCAGGAGAGAGAGCGTCTTCGGGATGTCCCACCCCAGCAGGTCTCGGCACAGCTCGGTGAGCTCGTAGACCTGAATCCAATAGCCGATCGCGACCACGATGTGGGCCGGATGGCCGATCACCTCGACGCGATGATCCAGCTCGGCTGCCAGGTCCGCGTCGGACAGCGACCGCAGATCGACGCCGAGGGCCTTGGCGACGTCCGACTGATGCTCCGGCCTCCACTCGTCGAACCAACGGCGGATGACCGCGGCGGGCAGGTCCAGCGCGAGCGCTCGCCCTGCGGCGCGACAGCGCCGACGGACGGCCGGATGGGTCCGCATCAGGAGCCAGAGCAACCAGCGAGGAGGCGGAGCCGAAGCACCTCGTTCAGGAGCGGGCGCCCCGACCGGTACGGTCCGGTTGTACACCCAGCCGCCCACGAAGGCGACCTCGGCACGCTCGAGGAGGATTCCGAACTCTGCGAACACCGCAGGAAAGACCTTGAGGATCTGCTCGGTCAACAGGGTCCGGCCGAACGGCGTGATCGGAAGGGGTTCGTGGAAGTCGTCCCTCTGCCAGTACCCGGGAGGCACCTCGATCGGGACGGGGATGAGTTCGGGACCGGAACGTGGCTCCGTGGTGATCGGTCGCGCCTGGATCAGCCAGAGGCTGCCGTCGGCGATCGCCCACTCGATGTCCTGGGGGCGTCCGAGGTGCTCTTCGACCCGACGGGCGAGATCGCCGATGGAACCTGCCTGGTCGGCGGTCAGAACGATGGCCGCCGAGGATGTCGCGATCGTGCCGCCGTCCCGTGATATCCACCGCTCAGGCGTGGCCGACCCCGACACGAGCCGCTCGCCCAGCCCCTGCACCGCCTCGATGACGGTGACGTGTTCGCCGCTGACCGGATCGATCGTGAACGCCACTCCTGCGACGTCGGCTGCGACCATCGGCTGGAGCAGGACGGCCATCGATCCGGCTCCCCGCTCTCCGCCGTACGCCCTGACTCGATCGGCTTGCCCGGATCGCCAGCACTCGAACACCGCCTCGGCGAGCCTCTCGTCTTCGACGTCAAGCGCGGTCTCGAACTGGCCGGCGTAGGACGCATGTTCGCTATCCTCGGCGGTGCTCGACGACCGCACGGCCCACGGTCCGCGCCCGATCAGCGACGACAGGTTCAGGAGCGCTCGGGTGACCGCACTGGGGAGACCCTCGGTCACTCCCTCGAGCGCGGCGGCGGGAACGACCACGCCGGCCGGCACAGCGAATCCGGCCTGTCGCAGGTGCGCAAGTGTCGCGGCCTTGTTGCCGACGACGGCAGGATCCGTGCACACGTGGTCGTCGAGGCTCAGCAGGGCCGCTGCGGACGTTCGTACCACGCTGCCGGTCATGATCAGTCCCTTCTTGGTGGCGCCGATGCCTGATCGCTGCGGGCCGCCTGTGCTGCGATCACGGAGGCGGCGACCTGGATCGCCTCGGTGGCGTCAGCGGGCGAGAGGCCGAACCGCAGGCGGTAGATCACATAGGAGGTTGAGGACATCAGGTGGCGAAGCGTGGCGAAGATTCGACTGGCATCGCGTTCGGGAAGGTTCCGGAACTGGCGGCGGAACACCTCCCAGAAGTGGGCGTCGCGCTCCTGGAAGAGGAGTATCTCGGGTGAGCCGAGGACCGTGGAGACCACTCTGCGAACCAGCTCGAGGTTGGCCTCGGTGTGCGCGAAGTGGCCGGCGACGGCGTCGATCCATTCCTCGACCGTCGACACCTCGGTGAAGGACTGCTCGTCGACGCCGACGGCCAGGCGCTGCGAGGCCGCGCCCAGGAGTTCTCCACGGGTCGGGAAGTACCGGTACACGGTGCGATGCGTCAGGCCCGCCCGGTCGGCGACCTCTTGGACGGAGAAGTCACCGCCCCGTCGTTCGAGGAACAGATCGACGGCCCCATCGAGGATGGCCGCGCGTGTCGCATCGGTATGACGAGTCGTGGTCGTCGATGTCATATCTATGTCGCCCCTGTCATAACTATGACACCGCATCGGCGGCGTGTCAAGAGCGGACAAGTGCGAGCGGCTCGGCGAGGTGCAGGACGCGACGCGTAGGGGCTGACGCGGGTCGCGAAGTTGGTGAGGCGCCTGCGCCGGGGCGAGCGTAGACTGGCGCCGATCCGAGAAGAAGTGAGAGAAGATCATGTTTGAGAAGCTCATGGCGACGGCCGTGCTCCCAGCCTCCGACATCGCCCGCGCGCAGCAATGGTGGCACGACGTGCTGGGCCGTGACCCCGTCTACACCGAACTCGAGGGTGAGGGGTTGTTCTACGACATCGGCGGCACCGAGGTGCTCGTCTACCGCAGCGACTTCGCCGGCACCGCGAAGAACACCGCGCTGAACCTCGTCACCGACGACCTCGATCGCGACATGACGGCGCTGCGCACGCACGGGGTCGTGTTCCACGACTACGACATGCCGGGCCTGAAGACCGTCGACGGCGTCGCCCAGCTCGGCGAAGAGCGCACTGCCTGGTTCAGCGACAGCGAGGGCAACATCATCGCGATCGCGCAGCCGTCGCGTCAGCTGATGGAGATGGCGACGAAGCTACGGGCCGCCGCAGCGGGAATGGGCTGAGCGCCTCCCCGGTCACCACTCCCCGTCGTTCACGTCGGGGCTCGCCCGCAGGTACTGCACGGGCCACATCGTCGTGCCGGCGCCCAGTTCGTGAGCGGCGCGCAGGGCGAAGTGCGGGTCGCGCATCATCGCCTTGCCGAACATGACGGCGTCGGCTCGGCCGGTGGCGATGAGTCCTTCGGCGTGCCGCGCGTTCGTGATGCGCCCCACGGCCGAGACCGGGACATCCGATCGCTCGCCGACGTACTCGGCGAAGTGCGCCTGGTATGCGGGACCGATCGGGATGTCGGCGGACGCCACCAGGCCACCCGTCGAGATGTCGAAGAAGTCGGCGCCGGCATCGGATGCCCAGCCGGCGACGGTCGCGGTCTGGGCTTCGTCCCATCCGCCGGGCGTCCAGTCGGTCGCCGAGAATCGCACGAACACGGGCATCGCCTCGCCGACCTCGGCGCGCACGGCCCGCACGATCTCGAGCAGCAGTCGCGCGCGGTTCTCGAGGGTGCCGCCCCAGTCGTCGGTGCGCAGGTTCGACAACGGCGACAGGAACTGGTGCACGAGATAGCCGTGTGCGGCGTGCACTTCGACGAGGTCGAACCCCGCGGCGACGGCGCGCCGGGCGGCGGTGCGGAAGTCGTCGATCACCGCAGCGATGCCCGCCTCGTCGAGGGCGATCGGCTCGCGCAGGCCGTCGAAGGCGACCGCCGAGGCCGACACCGTGGGCCAGCCACCCTCGTCGAGAGGCTGCGAGCCCCGGCGTCGCGTCGGCTCGGGCCAGATCGACGCCTTGCGCCCCGCGTGTGCGAGCTGCACGCCGACCGCGGCGCCCTGCGAACGGATGAACCGCGTGATGCGGGCCCACGCCTCGGCCTGCCGGTCGTTCCACAGCCCGGTGTCGTGATCGGAGATGCGCCCCTCGGGGTTCACCGATGTCGCCTCGGCCACGATGAGCCCGGCGCCGCCGGCAGCCATCGCGCCCAAGTGCACCAGATGCCAGTCGTTCGGCACGCCGTCGCGAGTGTCGACCGAGTACTGGCACAGCGGCGGCACCCAGACGCGGTTGCGCATCGTGAGGCCGCGGATCGTGATGGGGGTGAAGAGCCCCGCTGCGGCATCCGTCGACCCGGCCGCCGCGTCGACCGACAGCGCCGCCGTCGTCTCGACGGCGTCGGTCGCGCTCATGCGAGACCCCGAAGCCACGACTCCAGCTCCTCGGAATCGGCGAAGACATGACCGTCACCGCCGACCGCACGCGCGCCCTCGACGTTCTCGGCCCGGTTGTCGACGAAGAGCAGATCGGCGGGTTCGATGCCGAGCTCGGCGATCGCGTGCTCGTAGATCTCGGGCTCGGGCTTGACGACGCCCAGCTCGCCGCTGACGAACACGCGCTCGAACAACCGTGCGAAGGAACCGTGGCGGAGCCAGCCTGAGAAGTCGGGCCCGGCGTTCGAGAGCAGCGCGATGCGCGTGCCGCCCGCGACGAGTGCATGCAGTACCCGCAGCGTGCCGGGATCGACCGAGAGCCAGCTGCGATGGTCGATGGCCCAGAGCTCGTGCACGTCGATCGCGTTCCACTCGGCTCCGACCTCGCGCGCGACGGCCTGCCAGTACGCGTCGATCGACGTCGTGCCCCGGTCGAGACCCTCGCGGTGGGTGCAATAGGCCGCCCAGAATGGCTCGCCCGGCACACCGGCGCGTGCGAGCAGCAATGCCCGGTCGTCGGCGGTCGGGGCGTGCGAGATTACCTCGCCGTAGTCGAAGACGACGACGCGTGGTGCGAGGCTGATCGGGGTGAGGGCTGACGTAGGCATCCCCATCAACCTATCGTTGGAGCATGAGGGTGACCTGGCGGGAGTGGACGGCAGAGGATTCCGCCGAGTGGATCGTGCCGCCGAGTCCCGAAGACGACAAGTACTCGCGCGGCGTGCTCGGCGTGATCACCGGGTCGAACGACTACCCTGGCGCAGCCGTGCTCGGCGTCGAGGCTGCGTGGCGTGCCGGCGTGGGCATGGTTCGCTACAACGGTCCGCGCCCCGTGCGCAGCGCGGTGCTGGCGCAGCGACCCGAGACCGTGACGGTCGCCGGGCGGGTGCAGGGCTGGCTCGTCGGTTCGGGCATCGATCCGCGCCGGCGTTCGTTCGTGCTGCAAGGCGACCTGCAGCACGCGCTCGCGTCGCGCGTGCCCGTCGTGCTCGATGCGGGCGGGCTCGACCTCGTCGGAACGCACACGGCACCCACCGTGATCACGCCGCATTCGCGCGAGCTCGCGAATCTGCTCACCGCCCGCGAGGTCGAAGTGAGTGTCGCCGAAGTTCGCACCGACCCAGCGGCTTGGGCCGCGCGCGCCGCACGCGAGCTGGGGGTCGTGGTGCTGCTGAAGGGCGCCGTGACGCGCATCGTCGATCCAGATCGCGACGCCTACGTCGTGACTGCGCCCACGCACTGGCTCGCGACCGCCGGCAGCGGCGACATTCTCGGCGGCATCCTCGGCGCGCTCGTCGCGACCAATCATGTGGCGCTCGCCGCCGACGCCACGGTGCTCACGAAGCTCGCCGCGACGGCCGCCTGGATGCACGGCGAGGCGGCGAGGCGCGCCAGCGACGCGGCGGGCCGCGGCCCCATCGTCGCACTCGACATCGCGGCGAGGCTGCCCGGGGTGATCGGCTCGCTGCTCGCGCGCTGAGCGCGGTGCGGCGGCGCGGTACGGCGGAGCATGGCGCTCCGTTAGGCTCATCGTCGTGACTCTGGGAGGCGAGCGCGAGGCGACCGCGGGCGCGGCCGTCACCGTCCGCCGCATCCTCGGCGGGCGGGGCGCGCTCTGGGGCGGGTTCGCCCTCGTGCACGCGGCTCTGATCGGCCTGAATCTGTATGGCCAGGGCTATCCGCTCGGCGACGTCACGGGGGTGTATCGCGTCTGGGCCGAGAACGCCGCCGACGGGCTCGTGCGCATGGGCATCGACGTGCCGTGGGTCTACCCGATCCTCGCATTCGCACCGATGACCGCAGCGCTCGCGCTCGGCTCGGAGTTCTACGCGCAGACGTGGTTGGCCATCGTCACCGCGCTCGACGCCATCGCCTTCTCGATCCTGCTCGGCAGCGCCCGCCGACTCTCGCGGCCGAGGCGCATCGCGGCGTGGTGGTGGGTCGGATTCCTGGCCGCGCTCGGCCCGATCGCGCTCGGTCGCATCGACGCGATCACCGTGCCGCTCGCGATCACCGGGCTGCTCTTCGCGGCGGGGCGTCCGCGGGTCGCGGCCGTGCTGCTCACCATCGGCGCCTGGGTGAAGGTGTGGCCCGCCGCACTCGTCGCTGCGCTCGTGATCGCCGTGCGCCGCCGGGTCGAGGTCGTCACGGTCGCCGCCGCGCTGAGCGCCGGCATCCTTGCGGTGAGCATCGTGGCGGGGGCCGGGGCGAATGCCATCGGCTTCATCGTCGAACAGGCCGGCCGCGGCCTGCAGATCGAGGCACCGCTCGCGACGGCCTGGCTCTGGCAGATCGTGGCGGGTTCGAAGCGGGTCGAGATCGTCTACGACCGCGACATCCTCACGTTCCAGATCGAAGGGCCGGGTGCGGATGTCGCTGCCGCGCTCACGACGCCGCTCATGGTTGTCGGGGTGGCGGTGGTCGTGCTCATCGGGGTGCGCGCGGCGCTGCGCACGGCGCGCCTCGGCGAGCTCCTCGCCCCGCTCTCACTCGGGTTCGTCGTGGTGCTCATGGTGGCGAACAAGGTCGGATCACCGCAGTTCGCGACGTGGCTCGCGGCGCCGATCATCCTGGGCCTCATGTTCCGGCCCGCGCGGTTCGCGGTTCCCGCCGCGCTCGCGGCCGCTGTGGCCCTGCTGACCCACATCATCTACCCGTACTGGTATGGCTGGCTGCTCATCGCGAACCCGGCGTTCGTGTTCCTGCTGACCGTGAAGGCTGCGCTGCTGATCGCCCTGCTCGTGTGGTCGCTGCGCGCGGTGTGGCAGGCTGGGAACCGGAATCCGGGTAGTTAGGAGCATGGCCGATGCTTGTCGCATTCTCACTGGCCCCGAGCGGGCGCGAGGGCCCCGAGGGATCCATCCACGACGCCGTGGCTGCCGCCGTTCGCGTCGTCCGTGAATCGGGGCTGCCGAACCGAACCTCCTCGATGTTCACCGAGATCGAGGGGGAGTGGGATGAGGTCTTCGACGTCATCCGACGGGCGACCGAGGTGGTCGCCGAGTATGGCCCGCGCGTGTCGCTCGTGCTGAAGGCCGACATCCGCGCGGGCCGCGTGGGCGAGATCGACGCCAAGGTCGAGCGGCTCGAGGCCGCGATCAAGCGCAGCGAGTAGCGCAACGAGCGTAGCGAGTAGCGGGTAGCGGGTAGCGCAACGAGCGCAGCGCAGCGCAGCGCACCGGCGTCGGCGTCGCAGGCGTCGTCATGTGGAGTATCGAATCGATTCGACCTGTGCGAGAATCGGCGGGTGACCCTTTCAATCGACGGGCCGACGACGTTGTCGCCGGCCCGTGTTCGTTGGGCGCTGCTCGCGCTCGCACTCGGCGGCTTCGGCATCGGATCGACCGAGTTCGTCGCCATGGGCCTGCTGCCCGACATCGCGCACGACCTGTTCCCGGCGCTCTACGCCGACTCGCCCGCCGACGCCAACGCGACCGCCGGCTGGCTGATCTCCGCCTACGCGCTCGGCGTGGTCGTCGGTGCTCCGACGATCGCGGCCGCCGCGGCGCGCTGGCCTCGGAAGCAACTGCTGCTCGTGCTGGTCGCCGCGTTCACGCTCGGCACCGTGGCCTCGGCTGTACTGCCGACGTTCGAGCTCGTGCTCGCCGCGCGATTCGTCTCGGCGCTGCCCCACGGCGCCTACTTCGGCATCGCCTCGCTCGTCGCTGCGAGCCTCATGGGGCCCGGCAGGCGCGCTCGCGGAGTGGCGCTCGTGCTCTCGGGCCTGACCATCGCCAACGTCATCGGCGTTCCGGCCATCACATGGCTCGGGCAGAACGCAGGCTGGCGCAGCGCCTACGTCGCGGTGGCTGCGATCTTCGCGCTCACCTTCATCGCCGTGATGGTCGCCGTGCCGTGGCAGCCCGGCGATCCCCGTGCCACCATCGCGCGCGAGCTGCGTGCGTTCACCCGTGCGCAGGTGTGGTTCGCCCTGGGCATCGGAGCGATCGGTTTCGGCGGGCTTTTCGCGGTGTACACCTACGTCGCACCCCTCGCGACCGACGTCACCGGGCTGACGCCCGAGTTCGTGCCGATCGTGCTCGTCGTCATCGGACTCGGAATGACCGTCGGCAACATCGTCGGCGGACGGTCGGCCGACTGGAGCGTGCGCCGGTCGATGTACCTGTTCTTCGGGATCCTCGCCGCCGCGCTGGTGCTGCTCGGCCTCACCGCTTCGTCACCGGTGGGGCTTCTCGCCGGCGTGTTCCTCGTCGGCGGGGCATCCGCGGCACTCTCGCCGACGATCCAGGCCCGCCTCATGGACGTCGCGCGCGACAGCCAGTCGATCGCCGCTGCGCTCAACCACTCGGCCCTCAACATCGGCAACAGCCTGGGCGCCCTGTTCGGCGGCTTCGCCATCGCGGCCGGGCTCGGGTACGTCGCACCTGTGTGGATCGGGCTCGTGCTCACGCTCGTCGGGATCTCACTCGCACTCGGTTCCTTCGCGCTCGACCGCGCTCGCGGAAGGCGCGGTGTGGCCGTGCCGCATGCGACGGGCGCGATGCAGGCGATCGACGCCTGAGGGCGGCGATCCCGAGGCGCGCGGTCGGCGGAGTCAGTTCAGTCGGACTGAAGGAGGATTCCGTCGAGGATGGCACGCTTGCGCAGTGCCACCTTCGTGCCGACGTCGTAGCCCGACGCCCGGTACTTCTCGCGAATGCGTTTGAGGTAGCTCTTGGCGGTCTCTTCGGAGATGCCCAGCTGGAATGCGACGGCCTTCACCGGCTGCCCGGCACCGTAGAGCGCCATGACCCGACGCTCCTGCGCCGAGAGCTTCGGCACCGTGCCGTCGTCGAGCAGCGCCTGCTCGAGCTCGGGAGTGAGGTACGAGTCGCCGAGCCCCGCGGCGCGGATCGCTTCGATGATGGATTCGACCGGCTCGGACTTCACGAGATAGCCGAGCGCGCCGGCGCTCAGCGCCTCGCGCACGACGGCCGCCTCGGAGTAGTTGCTCATGAGCATGGTCTTGACACCGGCTGATTTCAGCATCGAGAGCTTCAGCGAGATGGGGATGTTGTCGCGCAGGTCGAGGTCGAGCAGCACGACGTCGACCGGGAAGTCGGGGTGGGCGAGCAGCTCTGACCACGAGGGTACGGCGGCGACGAGCGCGATCTCGCTCTCGGATGAGGCTCCTCGGAGCCACTCGGAGAGCGCACCGAGCAGCATTCGATGATCGTCGACGATCGCAAGCCTGATCGGATCTGCGGTGTCGGCCATTCAGCTCCCCCTCGGATTGGACGCGCGTCGCGCGGCCGTCGCATTTGCCGTCGAAATCGTGTTCGGCCGGCATTCGATCTCGATGTGGAAGGATTCGTCTCCCGTGACGAGGTCGTGTCGTCCGACACTATCTACAGCCTCCCACGTCGCCGCGTCGAGACGCCGTAAGACGACACCGGAGACCTCGATGTCGATGTCGACCACGGGGGAGGGCGTGTGATCGTCGTCGCCGGCGGGCGTGCGCAACTCGACGGCGATCGGCTGGGCCGGTCCCTTGCGTCGTTCGCCGACGAGGAGCCAGAGCGCCAGCAGCAGGCCGTCGCGCTGCTGCTGCGACAGCAGGCCGGCCGCACCCTCGGGGTCGTCGACCACGACGCGGTTGCTGAGGTACGCCGACTCGGTCACCGCGTGCTTCAGCCAGGTGTCGGTGCGCCCCTCGATCAGACGGGCACGGAGCCTGGCTGCCACGGCCGCCGCGCGCTCGGCGGCCGCCGTCGGGAGGGGGATCGCGATGCGTCCCGAGCCGACATCGTCGAGCAGCGTCTCGGCGTCGAAGTCGAGCTTGGCGAGCTCTTCGGAGGCCTGCATGCCGATGGCCGACGGCGCCGTCGATACCGTGCTCTGCACCAGGGACAGGTCGAGCTCGCGGCCCACGAGCGAGCGGAACCCGTTGATCGCCAAGACGGCGAGCAGCGTCGGCAGCACCGCGGATACGGCGACGGCGAGTCCGGCAGCCGTGTATTCACCGGCCTCGCCTGCCTGCATCAGTGTCGATGTCGCGATCACCAGTCCGATCGCGCATGCGACCGAGAGCGGCACTTTGGTTCCCCTGATCGCCGCCACCGGCATCAGCACGGCGCCGGCTGCGGCGGCCGCGGTGGGCGTCACCCCGCGATCGAGGTGACCCCAGGTGGCGGCGACGTCGAGCCACACGGGAACGCCGAGCGCGACCAGCAGGGTGACGTAGAGCCAGTCGGGAAGCGGGTTCGCCCTCGAGATCATGCGGGAGACGACGCCGACGCCGAGGATCACCGCGAGCGACAGCCAGGCCAGCCAAGGTCCGAAGCTCACTGGGAAGAACGGCGCGAGCAGCACCGCGCGCAGCAGGTCGGCCGCGATGATGACGGCGGCGGTGATGGTGACGCCCGTGGCGAGGCGCCGGCCGCCATGACGCTCGCGCACGTCGCCGGCCGCGAGGGCCGAACGATTGGGTCGGCGGAACCCCGTGTGTTCGCCTCGGGCATGTGCACCGCTCACGGCTTCGGCACCTCGAGCATCACCGTCGTTCCCGAGCCCGGCGAGGAGAAGACGCGCGCCCGCCCGCCGACGGTGCTCAGTCGACCCACCACCGACTCCGAGTAGCCGAGACGGCCGTCGCCGACGGTCTCGGGCTGGAATCCGTTGCCCGCGTCGGTGACCATCGCACGCACCATGCGCTCGTCGTCGGTGACCGTGACATCGGCCTCGTTGACGCCGGAGTGCCGGCGAACGTTCTCGAGGCACTCACCGAGTGCGCCGAGAAGTGCGTCGAGGGTCTCGCGCGGCAGTGTGAGCTGCCCCGCGCCGTGCCAGTTGACGTCGAGGCCCATGCGGGCGAACCGCTGCCGCACCGACTCGAAAGTCGTTCCGAGGATGTCTTCTTCGGCCTCGGGAGAGAAGATCGCGTCGGACGCGTTGTCGAGGGGCGCGCCGAGCCGCAACTGCTTGAGCAGCCGCGCATCGTCGCCGGCCTGCTGGCGCAGCGCCCCGACCCCGACCCCGACCCCGGAATGCGCGAGCAGGCTGAGTGTGGCGAGCACCGTGTCGTGCAGCACGCGCGCGTCTTGGCGCTGCCTCGCCTCGAGCTCGCTCGCGAGTCGTTCGGCCTGATGGGCGCGACCCACCTCGTCGATGCGCGCCGAGGCTCGGGCGATGGCCGCGTTGAGCGCGAGTGCGAGCGACGCGGCCGCGGCCCAGCCGGCGACCGTCGAGATCAGCACCACCGACATCGGACGCCCGGCTGCAGCGATGACCGCGATGGTCGCGATCGTGATTCCGGCGAGCATGACCACGAGCGTTCGCCCGCGATGCCGGACGACCAGGGTGATCGCGACCGACGGCGCGGTGATGGAGCCGGTCACCGCCAGTGCGGTGCTCGCCACCGGGTCGAGCATCGGTCCCGACGCGATCACGGCGATCAGCGCGGCCGCCGCGGCGACGACGGCGATCGCGGTCGGCACGCCGCCGTGCTCGGTGTGAAGGAACACGAGCGTGCCGGCTGCGACGCACAGGAGCACGGCGAGGGCGAGCGGAACCCCGGTGACCGTGCCGGGCACGAGCACGCACAGCAGGCCGCCGACGGCACCGGTGAGCCCGCTGACGCGCGACAGCCGTCGCAGCAGCCGGTCGCGTTCCTTCTGGATGCGCTTCATCGACACCCCCTCGCGGTGACGGCGCCGTCTGCGACATCCGTCACGTTCGAAACCTTAGTGCAGACGTGCCGATCACGCCGCCAGCAGGCGGGTGAGCGCCGCGCCGACGGCGTCGTCTTCGATGAGGAAGGCGTCGTGCCCGTACTCGGAGGTGACGACCACCGGGGTGTCGCCGTGCACGCTGTTGCGCAGCTGCGCGGCGATCTCGCGCTGGCCGGCGAGTGGGAAGTAGCGGTCGCTGTCGATGCCGAGCACGAGGCTGCGCGCCGCGACTCGGGCGAGCGCAGCGGCGACACCGCCGCGGCCCCGGCCGATGTCGTGGGAGTTCATCGCCTCGGTGAGCACGATGTAGCTGTTCGCGTCGAATCGGCGCGTGAACTTGTTGCCGTGGAAGTCGAGGTATGACTCGACCGCGAACCGGCCGTGACCGCCGAGCGGGTCGAGGTCGGACTGCCAGCCGCGCTCGAAGCGGTGGTTGAGTTCGGCGGCGGTGCGGTAACTGAGCATCGCCATGCGGCGGGCGAGCGAGAGCCCGCGTGTGGGCCCCTCGCCGTCGGGCGCGTCGTAGAACGCCCCGTCACGGAAGGCCGGGTCGGAGCGGATCGCCTCGATCTGCACCGAGTTCAGCGCGATCTGGTCGGCCGTGGTCGCCGGCGGCCCCGCGAGCACGGCGATGCGTTCGACCGACTCGGGAGCCTCGATGGCCAGCTCGAGCACGTGCATCGCGCCCATCGAACCGCCCACGACTGCAGCGATCCGCTCGATGCCGAGGCTGCGCGTGAACGCGAGCTGCGCGCGCACCTGGTCGCGGATCGTGAGGAACGGGAACCTCGCGCCCCATTCGGCGTTGTCGGGTGCGAGCGACGCGGGGCCTGTCGAGCCCTGGCATCCGCCGACGACGTTCGGCGCGAGCACGAACCAGCGGTCGGTGTCGATCGCGAGCCCAGGGCCGACGATGCCCGGCCACCAACCCGAACTCGGGTGCGCCGGGCCGGCCGCGCCCACGACGTGGCTGTCGCCCGTGAGTGCGTGCAGCACGAGGATCACGTTGTCGCGGGCGGGCGAGAGTGCGCCCCACTGCTCGTAGGCGATCTGCACGCCCGGCAGCACGCCGCCCGACTCGAGCTCGAGGTCTCCGATGGCGGTGAACCGACGGTCACCGACGGGGTCGCCCTCGCGCCACGCGCCGGTCGCGGGGGCGCGCCGCCCGAGCATCGCGAGCGCGCGTGCCTCGGGCACGATGGTCGCGGGCACGGTGTTCGCCTGCGTCTGCCAGTCCATGTTTCGATTCTCCCGAACCAGGCGGGGTTGCGGGAGTTTGTTACACCTTCGCAGGCGTGCGAGTGGTCAGGGCCCCACGAGAAACGCCGGATGCTGCGGGCCGGTGCGGCCCGCAGCATCCGTGTGCCTACGTGGTCGGTCAGACGCGAGCGGCCTCGGTGGCGGCCCGAGCGGCGGCGAGGCCGACCTCGAGGTCGGCCTTGAGGTCGTCGATGTTCTCGATGCCGACCGAGAGGCGCACGAGTCCGGGCGTGACGCCCGCCGTGAGCTGCTGCTCGGGGGTCAGCTGGGAGTGCGTCGTCGAGGCCGGGTGGATGACGAGCGAGCGCACGTCGCCGATGTTCGCGAGGTGGCTGAACAGGGCGAGGTTGTCGACGAAGGCGCGGCCCGAGTCGACGCCGCCCTTGAGCTCGAACGACAGCACCGCGCCGACGCCCTTGGGCGCGTACGTGTTCGCCGCTGCGTACCACGGGCTCGAGGGCAGGCCCGAGTAGTTGACGCTCGCGACGTCGGGGTGGCTGTCGAGCCACTCGGCGACCTCTTGTGCGTTCTGCACGTGCCGTTCGATGCGCAGCGACAGTGTCTCGATGCCCTGGATGAGCAGCCACGCGCTGTTCGGCGCGATCGCCGCGCCGAGGTCGCGCAGCAACTGCACCCGCGCCTTGATGATGTACGCGAGGCCGTCGCCGACCGCGGCCGTGTAGCTCGCGCCGTGATACGACGGGTCGGGCTCGGTCAGGCCGGGGAAGCGCTCGACGTTCTTCGACCACTCGAACTTTCCGCCGTCGACGATGACGCCGCCGATGGTCGTGCCGTGGCCGCCGAGGAACTTCGTCGCCGAGTGCAGCACGATGTCGGCGCCGTGCTCGAACGGACGGATGAGGTAGGGGGTCGCGATCGTGTTGTCGACGATGAGGGGCACGCCGGCCTCATGCGCCGCGTCGGCCACCGAGCGGATGTCGAGGACGTTGATCTTGGGGTTTCCGATGGTCTCTGCGAAGAACAGCTTCGTGTTCGGCCGCACTGCGCGGCGCCACTCCTCGATGTCGTCCTGGTGCTCGACGAAGGTCGTCTCGATGCCCAGCTTCGCGAGCGTGTACTTGAAGAGGTTGTAGGTGCCGCCGTAGATCGACGAGGACGAGACGATGTGGTCGCCCGCCTGCGCGATGTTCAGCACGGCGAACGTCGACGCCGACTGCCCCGACGCGAGCAGCAGCGCTCCAGTGCCGCCCTCGAGCGCGGCGATGCGCTCTTCGACGACCGCCTGGGTGGGGTTCTGGATGCGGGTGTAGATGTTGCCGAACTCGGCGAGGGCGAAGAGGTTCTTCGCGTGCTCGGAGTTGTCGAACACGTACGACGTGGTCTGGTAGATCGGCGTCGCCCGCGCGTTCGTGGTCGGGTCGGGGGCGGCGCCGGAGTGCACCTGCCGGGTCTCGAAGCGCCAGTCGGCGGTGTTGCTCATGGAAGTCTCCTCAGGTGGTCGGGCGTGCGGAGCCACCGCAGCTTTCGAGCCACGTTAGGCGCGCGGCCGAAGAGGGGCAACGGATGCCGCAACACGGCGTCACGCTCGGCGGCCCGGGTTTCGCCGTCAGCGATGCCCGGCCTCGGGGGGCAGCACGAGGGTGCCGGTCGCCGTGGAGGGCTCGGGCCGGAAGAGCCACCTCGCGCGCGGTTCGACGAGGGGGCGGAAGATGCGCCGCACCGGCTTCAGTGAGAGCACGATCGAGATGCCGACGCAGAACACGATCATTGCCGGGAGCACCCAGAACGGCTGCTGTCCTGCGAGCAGGCCGGTCTCGCGGAATGGGAACAGCACGAACGTGTGCAGCAGGTAGATGTACATCGTGGCGCGGCCGAACGGCGTGAACCAGTGCGCACCCCGAGGCATGAGGGTGAGGAATGCCACCGCGAGCGTCATCGCGCCCAGCAGCAGAACGAGGCGGATGGCGCCCGACCACGGTTCGTCGTAGCCGATGGCCTCGTACGACTCGTCGTACAGCATGAACCGGCGCAGCCGCAGGTCGCGCAGGGTCTCGATCGTGATCGGCATGAACGCGAGCACGGCGACGAAGATCGCGATCGCGCCGGCACGCCACCGCCAGGCGACCGCGGGGCGCAGCTCGAGCCACCGCCCCGTGAGCTGCCATTGCCGCAGCTTCCAGCCGAACACGAAGAACGGCAGCATGCCGAACGTTCGCGTCAGCGCGAACGTGGAGTCGATGGTCTCGGTGGACCCGGCGCCGATCGAGATGAGGATCGCGATGAGGAGCGGGTAGCGCAGCAGCACGAGATATGGGAGCACGATGCGCCAGATCGCGAGCGCGATGAGGAACCACAGGGTCCACGAGGCGGTCGTGAAGTCGAGCGCGAACTCCCCGCCGAGGATCCACCGGATCACCGTCCAGATCGTCTCGAAGATGAAGAACGGGAAGACGATGTCGGTGAGGATCTGCTTGAGCGCCCGCGCGTTCGGCGGGCCCGACTTGGCGAAGTAGCCGGCGACCGTCACGAACACGGCGACGTGGAACGAGTAGATGAACAGGTAGACGCTGTAGGCGGCGTTGTCTTCACCGATGAGCGGGAGGATTCCGTGCCCGATCACGACGAGCGTGATCGCGATCCAGCGGGCGTTGTCCCAGAGCGGCACGCGTCTGCGCGTCGGCGTCGGAGGGTGGTGGGTCCTCGTGTGCATCACCTCATTCTCTCGCACAGGTCGGGCGTGTAGAGGATGTCGGCGGCAGCGCGTGGATCGTAGCGGCGTGCGAAGTCGCGGTCGTTCGGCATCCAGACCTCATCCCACAGCTTGCCGTGCCGGCGTCCGAGGGCGAGATCACGGGCCTTGCCCTGCGCCGTCGCCTGCTCGAGGCCGACATCGACCCAGACCGTGAGATCGAGCAGGTCGAGACACTCGGGATGGAAGAGGCCGATGGCGTCGACGATGAGCACGCGCGCCGGCGGAAGCAGCTGCTCGGGTCCGAGTCGGCCTGCGGCCCAGTCGTACCTGCGGAATCGAGCCGATGCCCCCGCTCGGAAGGGGATCAGGATCTCGCGATTCAGACGCGCCCGCTCGACCCCGCTCCAGTCGGCCGAGCGCCGATGCGACTGCACGGGGTCGAGGAAGTCGTCGCCGCGTACACGGAGTCGATGTGCGCCGGTTGCGAGTTCGCGGGCGAGTGTCGACTTGCCGGCGCCGCAGAATCCCGAGATGCCGACGATGAGACGGTCGTTGTCGGCTGCGAGCCGGTCGATGCGGACGGCGACCTGGCCCACCGTTGCGGTGGCGCGCGCGTCTCGGGGTTCAGGCGCCGGATCGCCGGGCAGGGTGCTCACCACACGATCGTAGGGCGATAGGCGACCTGGCCTTCACCGCATCAGCCGCAGCCAGAACCGCACACCGTTGCGGCGTGGGAGATCACGCGCATGCGCGACGCGGCGGGAGGATCGCGGCAGAATGGGCGCATGAGTGTGCTGCGAGCGGTCGTGACCGGTGCGAGTTCTGGGATCGGGGCGGCCACCGTGCGCGCGCTGCGGGCGGCCGGATGGGATGTCGTCGGCGTCGCCCGGCGTGAAGACCGCCTGCGTGAGCTCGAGGCCGAGACCGGGGCATCCGTCGTCGTCGCCGACCTCACGCAGCAGGCCGACGTCGATCGCCTGCGCGACCACCTTGCGGCGACCGGGGGAGTGCACGCCCTCGTGAACAACGCCGGGGGCGCCAAGGGCCTCGATTCCGTCGAGGCGTCCGAGGTCGATGACTGGGCGTGGATGTTCGAGGTCAACGTGCTCGCCCTCAAGCGGGTCACGAGCGCACTGCTTCCGCTGCTGCGGCGCGGTGCCGTCGACCGCGGTGTCGCCGACATCGTCAACATCACCTCGATCGCCGGCCACACGGCGTACGCCGGGGGTGGCGGGTACAACGCGGCGAAGTTCGCGGCGCACGCCCTCACCGAGGTGCTGCGGCTCGAACTCAACGGCGAACCCCTGCGAGTCATCGAAGTCGCGCCCGGCTTGGTGAGGACCGACGAGTTCGCGCTCGTGCGCTTCGGCGGCGACCGCGCTCGCGCCGATGCGGTGTATGAAGGGGTTCCCGAGCCGCTCGTCGCCGACGACATCGCCGGCGTCATCGTCGACGCCGTGCTCAAGCCCCGGCACGTCGACCTCGACCTCATCGTCGTGAAGCCCGTGGCGCAGGCGGCGCCCTACCGGGTGGCCAAGGGCGAGCTCGCGGTGCGAGCGGAGACGGTGCGATGAACCTTCGGGGCGTGTCCGAAGGCGACCCGGCGACGCGTCGGCGCACGCGCTACGTCGACGTGACCGGGCGCACGCTCGCGTTGCTCGGGGTGCTGTTCGTCGTGGCCTACACCGTCTTCGTGCTGTGGCCCGATCGCCCGCAGGGCGTCACTTCGATCATGGTCTTCGTGCTCATCGCCACGTGGGTGGTCTTCGTGATCGACGTCGTCATCAGGATCGCGCTCACCCCGCGCGGCCGACGTTGGCACTATGCCTGGCATCACCCCCTCGAGGTGCTCTCGGCGGTGCTGCCGGTGTTCCGTGCGCTCCGGGTCGTCGGCCTGCTGCAAGATCTGCCGCTCTTGAAGAAGCACACGCCGAGCGCCGTGCGGGCGCGGTTCATCATCTTGGCCCTCGCCTATGCGGCCGCGTGGGTGTTCTTCCTCGCGCTCGCGACGCTGCAGTCGGAGCGCGGTGCCCCGGGAGCGAACATCGAGACCTTCGGCGACGCGATCTGGTGGTCGATCGTCACGATCGCGACGGTCGGCTACGGGGACCTGTACCCCGTGACCTCGGCCGGCAGGTTCTACGCGGTGCTGCTCATGGCAGGCGGCATCGCGATCGTGGGCACGGCGTCGGCGACGATCATCTCGTACCTCAACGAGAGGGTTGCGAACCTGCGGCACCAGGGCGACGGCGGCGAGGCGCTCGCGGCCCCGCCGTCGCTCTCGACGGGCGAGGAGCCCGACCCGTCGGCCACGGCGGTACTGCCGCCGGTCGAGCCGATGCCCGTTGCCGACGCCGCGCACGAGCGACCGGCGGGGGGCTCCGGGTAGCCTGTCGGGATGACCTTCGATGCGAATGACGCCGCCGCGGGCGTCGACGGGATCCGCCGCGAGATCCTCGGCTGGGACGACTTCGGCGAGGCCGCCCGAACCCTCGCGAGCGACGTGCTGCGCGCCGGGTTCCGCCCCGACGTGGTGATCGCGATCGCGCGGGGCGGGCTGCTGCTCGCCGGGGCGATCTCGTACGCGCTCGGCACGAAGGCGTGCGGGTCGATCAACGTCGAGTTCTACTCGGGCATCGACGAACGCCTGCCCGAGCCGGTGCTGCACCCGCCGATGCTCGACGCACCGGCACTCAGCGGCAAGCGTGTGCTGCTCGTCGACGACGTCTCCGACTCCGGCCGCACCCTCGCGAAGGTGCTGCGGCTGCTGACCGACGAGGGCGCTGAGGTGCGTACCGCGACGCTGTACACGAAGTCGCACACCGTGCTGGTGCCCGATTTCGACTATCGCAAGACCGACGACTGGATCGTGTTCCCGTGGTCGTCGCTGCCGCCGGTCGAGGTCGGCGAGGGCGCCGAGGGAATCGCGTGAGCGTGCACCTGGTCGGTGGCGGTGCGCTCACCGTCGCGGATGCTCCGCTGTACGCGCCGTTCGTCGCCGAGGCGGCCGCGCGGGCTCGCGCCGCCGGTCGCTCTCGGCCTCGGGTCGCCGTGGTCTCGATCCACCCCGAGGGCGAGGCACGGGCCGGCGTGCTCGTCGACGTCCTCGGCGCGGCGGGCGAGTTCGATCCGCACGTGACGGCCGCTCGCGGCGGCGAGCCCATCGCGCTCTCCGCGCTCGCCGAGGTCGACGGCATCGCGGTCGGCGGCGGGATCGTCGAAGAGGTGCGGGCGGGACTCGAACCGGTGTTCGGCGAGCTGCGTCGGCAGGTGGCCGCAGGCGTGCCGTATCTCGGCGTCTCGGCGGGTGCGATGATCGCGGCCGAGGGGTCGCTGGCGAGCGGCTCGCGCATCGACGGCGTGGTCGTCGCTCCCGAAGACCCCGCCGAACCGGGGTTCGAGCTCGAGATCGAGTCGGGCATCGGGCTCGTCGACGTGGCCATCGAGGTGCATGTCGCCGAGCGCGGCATGCTCTCGCGCCTCGTCACCGCCGTCGAATCCGGCCTCGTCGACGGCGGGCTCGGCATCGACGAGCGCACCGTGCTGATCGTGGGAGAGGGAGGCCTGCGCGTCGAAGGCTCGGGCAGTGTCTGGCGGGTGCTCCCGACCGACGGCGGCGTGCTGGTCTCGACGATCGGCGCCTGAGTGCCGCCCGCGAAGACCCTCGACGAGCTCGCGGCAAACGGGCTCATCGACGCCGGCTGGGCGACGGCACTCGCACCCGTCGCACCTCGCATCGCCGCGCTCGGCGACTTCCTCCGCGCCGAGACCGCGGCCGGTCGCGGTTACCTCCCGGCGGGCGACAAGGTGCTGCGGGCCTTCGATGCCCCGCTCGACGATGTGCGAGTGCTTATCGTCGGGCAGGACCCGTACCCCACGCCGGGACATCCGATCGGGCTCTCGTTCGCCGTCGACCCGCACGTGCGGCCGGTACCTCGCAGCCTGGCGAACATCTATCGCGAACTCCACGACGACCTCGGCATCGTGACGCCCGGGCACGGCGATCTCACGCACTGGAGCCGCAGCGGGGTCATGCTGCTCAACCGCGTGCTCACGGTGCAGCCGGGCAACGCGGCCTCGCATCGCGGCAAAGGCTGGGAGGAGGTCACCGACCATGCCATCCGCGCGCTCGTCGCGCGCGGCACCCCGCTGGTCGCGATCCTGTGGGGCCGCGACGCGCAGGGGCTGAAGCCGCTGCTCGGCGACACGCCGCTGATCGAGTCCGTGCATCCGAGCCCGCTCTCGGCGTCGCGCGGGTTCTTCGGCTCGAAGCCGTTCAGCCGGGCGAACGCGCTGCTCGCGGCCCAGGGCGCCGAACCCGTCGACTGGAGCCTGCCGGCCTGACGAGACACCCGAAACCCGATCGAAATATCGCGCGCGTAGGCTTGCCGCATGCTCGAAGAGGAATACCAGCAGCGCCGCGAACTCCCGAGGCATCTGCGCCCGACGCCCGCCGCAGAGGCACCGTTCGAGTACTCCATTCGCGACGCCCGGGCCGCCGACCTGCCCGCAGTGCGCGAGATCTACAACTACTACGTCGCGAACTCGACGGTGACGTTCGACGAAGACGCGATGACCCTCAAGGAGTGGAAGTCGAAGTTCGCGTACCTCTCGAAGCTCGGCATGCCGTTCATCGTCGCCGAGTCGCCCTCGGGGCAGTTGCTGGGCTACGCACTCGTATCGCCGTGGAAGCAGAAGCGCGCCTACCGGTTCACCGTCGAGAACTCGATCTACCTCGGCCCCGCGGCATCCGGCAAGGGACTCGGCCGCGCGCTGCTTCGCGAGCTCATCGACCGATCGAAGGCGGCCGGCCTCAAAGAGATGATCGCCGTCATCGCCGACCAGGGCGCCGAAGCGTCGATCGCGCTGCACGAGAAGTTCGGTTTCGTCGAGATCGGGCGCATGGGCCGCGTCGGGTTCAAGTTCGACCGGTGGCTCGGCACCGTGCTGATGCAGAAGACGCTCAAGTAGCCGGGCGCCCAAGCGGTCGGGCCCCGCGAGCGCGTCTTTCGGATGCCGCGACGCGGCGTCAGAGCGCGACCGTGAACTCGCCCACCGTGAACGGCACGGCGACTGCGACGGCGAGTCCCGTGATCGCGAAGAGCGCCGGATGCGCGAGGCCGACGACCGCCCGGCGTAGTGCCGGGTGCCCGGCGAGCAGGGCGTCGGGGATGCGGTCGCGTTCGGGCACCTCGGCCCAGCCGCGTGCCTTCGCGAGGAACCACGCACACCGCAGCACGAACGCCGCCCACAGCACGCCGACCACGAGCGGCACGATGACCGACATGACATCGAAGCCGATGCCCACGATCTCCTGCTCACGCCCCTCGGCGGCGAGCTGGATCGACTGGGAGATCGCCGCGCCGACGACGACCGAGGCGCTCCACGCGCCGACGGCGATGACGAGGGCGAGGTAGCGAACGAAGAAGTGCGAGAACACCGACGACATCTCGTCGAAGTGCCGGCGCGGCGTTCCGCTCAGCACGATGATGGTGGCGACGAGCGAGGGCAGCACGAGCGCGGTGAGCACGAGCCAGTCGAGCCATCCGGGCCAGTCGGCGGCCACCGAGGCGGCGAGGACGACGCCGAACGCGGCGCTCCACGCCGTGCCCCACGCGAGCGGATGCCGCCCGATGAGGGTCACGACCCGGTTCTCGGTCACGCGCGCCATGCTAGCGGGGCGCTGCCGCCCGGCGTCGTAGGCTCGACGGATGGAGCTGCACGACCACACGGCCCTTGAACTGCACCGACTGCTGCAACGGCGCGAGGTGTCGCCCGTCGAACTCGCCGCGCACTACCTCGCGCGCATCGAGCGCCTGAACCTGCAGGTCGGCGCGCTCACCACGGTGACGCCCGAGGCGGCGCTCGAGCGGGCCGCGCGAGTCGAGCGCGAGATTCCCATGGCCCGCCCCCTGTGGGGGCTGCCGATCGCCGACAAGGACCTGCTTCGGCGCGCGGGCGTGCCGTCGCGGTTCGGCTCGCGCGCGTTCACCGATTTCGTTCCGGATGACTCGGACGAACTCGTTCGCGATGTCGACGCAGCGGGAGCGGTGAGCCTCGGCAAGTCGTCGACGCCCGAGTTCGGGCTGCCGTCGTACACCGAAGGGCTCGCCGGGCCGCCCGCCCGCAATCCATGGAACCTCTCGCTCGGCGCGGGCGGATCGAGCGGTGGAGCGGCCGCGGCTGTGGCCGCAGGCATGCTGCCGTTCGCCCCTGGTTCCGACGGCGGCGGATCGATCCGCATCCCCGCGGCCTCGTGCGGGCTCGTCGGAGTCAAGCCGTCGCGTGGCCGGGTGCCCTCGGGCTCGGGCCTCGCGAGCCTCGCCGGCCTCGGCGTGGCCGGTCCGATCGCGCGTACCGTGGCCGATGCGGCACTCCTGCTCGACGGCCTCGTGGCGCCACTCGGCTACCCGGCCGCACATCGCTTCGCCGTGCGCGCGCCGGGCGACGACGGTCCGTTCCTCGCGGCAGCGATGCGTGGCGAGGGACGCTACCAGCTCGGCGTGATGACCGACTCGCCTTGGGATGAGGCCTACGAGATCGCGATCGACGCGGATGCGCGTGGTGCACTCGACCGGGCCGTCGCGGAGTTCGAGGCGATCGGCCATGGGATCGAGCAACTGGCGCCGTCGCCCGAACCCGGTTACGCGCCGGCGTTCCGCACGATCTGGCAATCGGGCGCGGCGACGATTCCCGTCGACGGCGATGACGAGGCGTTGCTCGAGCCGCTCACACGCTGGCTGCTCGAACAGGGTCGGCAGGTGCCGGCACGAGAGCTCGCTGAGGCGCTCTCGTGGCTCGCGGGGTTCGAGGAACGGGTGATCCGCCGATTCTCGTCGTACGACGCGGTGCTGACGCCCGCGCTCGCGCTGACCCCGCGAGCGGTCGGCTGGTACGACCCCGACGACGGCGAACGCAACTTCGCGCAGCAGGTGCAGTTCACGCCGTTCACCTCGTTCGTGAACGTGTCGGGCCTGCCGGCGATCACGGTGCCGGTCACCGATACCGCAGATGGCGTGCCGATGGGCGTGCAGCTCATCGGGCGGCCCGGCGGCGAGGCCGTGCTGTTCGCGCTCGGGGCGCAGCTCGAGCGGCGCGTGCGGCGCTGGCAGCGTCATCCGTCGATCTGGTGACCGCAGCGTGCGCCCCGAGTTGACGAGGTTAGGTAAGCCTCACCTATAGTGGGATCATGCTCGGTCTCGACCTCACGATCTCCTACAACGGCACGCCGGTCGTGCACGGCGCCGAGCTCCACCTCGAACCGGGCAAGGTCACCGCACTCGTCGGCCCGAACGGCAGCGGCAAGTCGACGCTGCTGCGAGCCCTCGCCCGCCTGCACCAGCCCGACTCGGGTCGCGTGCTGCTGACGGCAGGCGGTGACGTGCACACCGTTGCATCGGGCACTGCCGCGGGCGAGCCCGGAGACCTCATCGCGCAGGGCATCGACGCCGCGGGCCTCAGCGCGCGCGACTTCGCGCGCCGCGTCACCCTGCTCGCGCAGAGCCGGCCCACGCCCGGCGGCCTCACCGTGCGCGAGCTCGTCGAGTTCGGCCGGCACCCGCATCGCGGCCGATTCATCGCGGGCGACGCGCACGGCGCCGCGATCGTCGACCGTGCCATGTCGCTCACCGGCGTCGTCGACCTCGCGGACAACGCCGTCGACCAGCTCTCGGGCGGCCAGCTGCAGCGCGTCTGGCTCGCCGCCTGCCTCGCGCAAGACACGGCAGTGCTGCTGCTCGACGAGCCGACCACGTACCTCGACATGCGCTACCAGGTCGAGCTGCTCGACCTCATCCGCGAACTCGCCGACGATCACGGCGTCACGATCGGCGTCGTGCTGCACGACCTCGACCAGGCCGCGGCGATCGCCGACCGCATCGTGCTGCTCGAATCCGGCCGAGTACGGGCCGTCGGCACGCCCGCGGAGGTGCTCGTGAGCGACGTGCTCAGCAGTGCGTACGGCATTCGGGTCGATGTCGACATCGACGAGCGCGGCTGCATCACGACGTGCCCCATCGGGCGCTACAACACGCGTCAACGCGTCGAAGCTCTCGCCGTGGCCTAGCCGCGGCCCACCACCCAGACCACCCACCGCCCCCTCGCACGGGACACCCATGCCCGCGCGCCGATCCGTGAGGACACCATGAGAAGTACCACCATGAACGGGCCCGCCGTCGCACTGGCCGCCGCCGCCGCGGCATCCGTGCTGCTGCTCACCGGCTGCGGCACGACCGAAGCCCCGGCCGCCGCCGGCGACGAGGCAGCCGCCATCTCGATCGTCGACGACCGCGGCGAGACGATCGAGCTCGGCGCCCCCGCCGAGCAGGTGGTCGCGCTCGAGTGGAACACGGCCGAGAACCTCGTGGCGCTCGGCGTCATGCCGGTCGGCGTCGCCGACGTCGCGGGGTACGGCGCCTGGGTGCAGTCCGAGTCGCTCGACGACAGCGTGACCGACGTCGGCATGCGCGGTGAGCCGTCGGTCGACGCGATCGCCGGCCTCGCACCCGACCTCGTGGTCACGACGACCGACCTGCCCGAGACGGTGATCGCCCAAATCGAGGAGTTCGCCCCCGTGCTCGTCGTGCGCGGCGCCGACGCGTCGAACCCGATCGGCCAGATGGAGTCGAACCTCGAGCGCATCGCGACCGCCACCGGCACCGATGATGAGGCCGACGCCGTGCTGGCCGAGTTCGACGCCAAGCTCGCCGAAGGCAAGGCGGCGCTCGAGGAGGCCGGCCTCGCCGGCACCGAGTTCATGATGAGCGACTCGTGGGCAAGCGGCGGGCAGGTCTCGATCCGTCCCTTCGCCGAGGGCGCGCTGCTCACCGCCGTCGCCGAGGAACTCGGCCTCGAGAACGCGTGGACGGGCGAAGGCGACGCCGACTACGGCCTCGGAACGACCGACGTCGAAGGGCTCACGAGCGTCGGCGACGTCGAGTTCCTCTACATCACCAACGGTGAGGCCGACGCGTACGCCGTCGACCTCGCCGACAACGCCGTGTGGACCTCACTGTCGTTCGTACAGAGCGGCAACGTGCACCGACTGCCCGACGGCATCTGGATGTTCGGCGGCCCCTCGTCGATGAGTGACTACATCGATGCGGTCGTCGACACGCTCGCAGTCTGAGCCGGTGACGGCGCCGGGCGGGGCGACACGTCCCCGCTTCGGCGCCGTACTGCTCATCGCCCTCGGGCTCGTCGCCGCGACGCTGCTCGCCGGGGTGCACGTCACGCAGGGCTCGGCGAACGTCGGGCTGCCTGAACTGCTCGGCCTCGCGACCGGCGCGTCCGACGACCAGGCGGCCGCCGTGCTCGTGGCCTCGCGCATGCCGCGCCTGCTCGCCGGCGTGCTCGTGGGCGTCGCCCTCGGCGTCGCCGGGCTCGTCATGCAGTCGGTCTCGCGCAACCTGCTCGCCTCGCCCGACACGCTCGCGGTCAATGCGGGCTCGTATCTCGCGGTGGTCTGCGTCGCCGCATTCGGCGTCGCGCTGCCGGCACTCGGCGGTGGCGCCGTCGCGTTCATCGGGGGTCTTGCGGCGGCGGGCCTCGTGCTCGCACTGTCGGCCGGCGGCCGGAGCGGCGGCACCGTGCGGCTCGTGCTCGCAGGGTCGGCGATCGCGCTCGCCCTTCAGGCGATCACGACGATGCTGTTGCTGCTCTTCCCCGAACGAACCACCGGCCTCTATGCGTGGAACCAGGGCACGCTCGCGCAGACCGGCCTCGGCCCGGTGTCGCAGCTCGCGCCCGTCGTCCTCGTCGCCGTCGTGGTGCTGCTCGTGTTCGCCCGGCAGTTCGACCTCGTCGCCCTCGGCGACGACACCGCGACCGTGCTCGGCGTGCGGGTGCGACGCACCCGGCTCGTCGGCATCGTCGTCGCCGTGCTGCTCTCGGCGGCCGCGGTGACCGTCGCCGGCCCGATCGGCTTCGTCGGCCTCGCCGCGCCGGCGATCGTGCGGCTCATCGCCCTGCGCGTACCGGGCATGCAGCGGCACGTGCTGCTGATCCCCGCAGCCGCGGTCATGGGCGTCATCGTCGTCCTCGGCGCCGACGTGCTCTTGCGCCTCGCCTTCGGCCAGGCCGCCGTCGAAGTACCGACGGGCGTGGTCACGACCGTCTTCGGCGCCGTGTTCCTCATCGCGCTCGCCTTGCGGGCCAAGGCCTCGTCCGAGACATCCGCCGGGTTCGTGATCGGGGCCGGCCTCTCGGCACGCGGTCGGTTTCTCGTGATGGCCGGATCGGCGGTGCTCCTCGTCGCGCTCGCCTTCGTCTCGCTGCTGCTCGGCGACGCGAAGCTGCTCGGCGGAGACGTGCTCAACTGGGTGACCGGACAGGCCGGGCCGCTCGTCGAGTTCGTCATGAACACGCGTGCGCCGCGGGTCGCCGCCGCCGTGCTCGCGGGTGCAGCCCTCGCTCTTGCGGGAACCGTCGTGCAGGCCGTGTCGCGAAATCCGCTCGCGGAACCGGCCATCCTCGGCGTCACCGGCGGAGCCGGGGTCGGTGCGGTGCTGGTCATCACGTTCTGGCCGCTCGCCACCTTCCTCGGCATCGCCACCGGCGGCATCGTCGGCGCCGCGATCGCCGCGGTCATCGTGTTCGGGCTCGCCCTGCGCGGGGGCCTGGCGTCGACCCGGCTCATCCTGATCGGCCTCGGAGTCTCGGCCGCCGCCGGGGCGATCACCTCGATGCTCATCATCGCGACCGACCCGTACAACGCGGCGAAGGCGCTCACCTGGCTCTCGGGTTCGACGTACGGGCGCACGTTCCCCCAGCTCATCGCGTTGCTGGTCGTACTGCTCGCCGCGGTGCCGCTGCTCGTCGGCGCCCGCCGCGAGCTCGACCTGCTCGCGTTCGACGACGACACCCCGCGGGTGCTCGGAATCCGGCTCGGGCGCGCGCGGCTCGGCCTGCTCGCACTGGCCGTGGCGCTCACCGCCACGGCCGTCTCGGCCGTCGGCGTGATCGGCTTCGTGGGGCTCGTCGCGCCGCACGCGGCCCGTGCCCTCGTGGGGGCGCGCCATGCGCTCGTGCTGCCGCTCGCGGCGCTGCTCGGTGCGCTGCTCGTCACCGTCGCCGACACCCTCGGCCGCACCGTGATCGCGCCCGGGCAGCTGCCGGCCGGCCTGCTCACGGCCGTCGTCGGCGCCCCCTACTTCGTGTGGTTGCTCTGGCGCTCGCGCCGCACCGCCTGATCATCACCCACCGTCTCGACAGAGGAGCCTGCACATGGCCAAGCCCGGATACCGCGTCTTCGACACACTCGTCGCCGCCATCGAACGGATGTCGCCGCACTTCGTGCGAGTGACCTTCCGCAGCGACGACCTGCGCGACGTCGGCTGGGACGGACCCGACCAGCGCATCAAGGTGATCCTGCCGCTCGAGACGACCGGCTTCGCCGACGTGCCGAGCGGGGGAGATTGGTTCGCCGCCTGGCGCGCGCTTCCCGACGAGCGCCGCAACCCGATCCGCACCTACACGATCCGCGACGCCCGGCCCGAGCTCGGCGAGCTCGACGTCGACTTCGTCGCGCACGGCGACGGCGGGCCGGCGTCGCGGTGGATCGGGACGGCCGCGATCGGCGCGCGGATGCTGCTCATCGCACCCGACGCGACGAGCGAAGAGCCCTCGGGCGGGTGGGAGTGGAACCCCGGCGCCGCCCGCACCGTGCTCATCGCGGGCGACGAGACCGCGGTGCCGGCCATGTCGGCCATTCTCGAGCAGCTGCCCGGCGATGCCCGGGGCGTGGCGTTCCTCGAGGTGCCCGATGCGCTCGATGCGCTCGAGGTGCGGGCGCCCGAGGGGGTCGACGTGCACTGGCTCGCGCGCGGCGAATCGTCTGACAAGTCCGACGAGTACGGTGCGCGGCTCGTCGAGGCGGTGCGGGCGTGGGCCGACGAGTGGGCATCAGCAGACGCATCCGGCGCCAGTGGCGCATCGGGCGGCGATCCCGCGTCCGACCGCCCTGCCACCGCAGTCGAGCTCCCGCCGATCGACGACGAGGAGATCCTCTGGGAGGTACCCGAGCCCCGCGACGACGCGGACTTCTACGCGTGGCTCGCGGGCGAGGCATCCGCCATCACGACGCTGCGCCGCCATCTCGTCAGGGAACTCGGCGTCGACCGTCGGCGCGTCGCCTTCATGGGGTATTGGAAGCTCGGCCGCGCCGAGGGGTAGGCAGGTAGCCGCCGGCTTCGAGCCCGGCCTCGATCTCGAATCGGTTCTTCAGCGGGTTGCGCCCGGCGATGAAGTAGAGCAGCGGAAAGAGCATGCCGTACTTCTGCCACTGCGCCTTGTGCACGGTCTCGTGCTCGAGCACCCGCTCGCGGGTGTTGTCGCCGGTGAGGTAACACGCGCCGACGCACGACCCACCGCGACCGTACGTCCAGTTCGGCATGCCGGTGAAGACGATGAGTCCGTGCCGGCGCTCGATCGGCCCGGTGCTCCAGAGGAAACCCCAGGTGAAGCCGACGAGGGTCGCCCACCAGTAGCCGGCGCGGCTGATGCGAGAGTCGGTCAGTCGCAGGCGTAGCGTGCTGCCGTCGCGCTCGACCGCGCGGCGCACCGGGCGACGGTCGTTCACGCGGCGGCTGCGCCCGACGTGAGGGCGGCCACGAGCCGCAGGATCGTCGGCAGGTCGTCGGATGCCGCTTCGGGCGAGCTCGGCGCGAACCCGGCGATCGACGCCCCGGCCAGTGGGAAACGCGCGGCCACAGCCCGCAGCGCGGCTGCGAGCTCGGGCGCGCCGACGCCGAAGGGCAGCGGGTACGACAGCCCGGCGAGGGCGGAAGGGTCGAGCACGTCGAGGTCGATGTGCACGAACACCCGCTCGGCGCCTGTGGCCTCGATCGCGCTCACGACCGCGGCCGGGTCGGCGAGGTCGTCGACCGTGAGCTCGACGATGCCGTGCTCATCGATGAAGCGGCGCTCCTCGTCGTCGACCGCGCGGACGCCACCGAGCACGACCCTGCCGGGCGAGACTCGCGTCGCGTCGTCGAGGGCGAGCCCCTCTGGCCCATCGCCGACGATCGCCCGAAGGGCCATGCCGCCGAACCCGCCTGACGGCGAGGACTCGGCCGTGTTCAGGTCGGGGTGCGCATCGAGCCAGAGCACCGCCACGTCGCCGCCCGAACGCTGCTGCGCGTGCGCGGCGGCGGCGACGGCGGCCCCGCAGTCGCCGCCGATCGTGATCGCCCAGTCGGGCACCCGGTCGAGCGCGGCGCCGGCGAGCTCGCGCACACGACGGATCGTCGAGTAGCGCGCCACCCCGGTGCCGAGCGATTCGCCGGCTTCGGTGGGCACGTCGACGACGATGGTGGTCGAGGCGGGCAGGTCGCCCTGGATGGCGCTGGCACCGTCGGCATGGCTCATCGCGCGAGCCGAGACCGATCCCTGCCAGAGCGGCACGACGACGAAGGTTGCTGGCATGCGATCCAGTATCGCGCTCCTCGGTGCGCGATGCACGATGGATGTCTCCGACTCCGCCGACGGCGAACGGCCGTGCCGCGCGTGGTCGACGCGTGGCACGGCCGTTGCAACGGGGGTGTCGGCTCAGCCCGAGATCGCGCTCTGCGACCCGCCGGCCTTCAGCGCAGCCAGGCGCGCGTCGACCTCGGTGAGCTCACCCAGGTCGTCGAGTTCGTTGAACTGCGCGTCGAGGCTCGACGCGGCGAGCTCGGCCTGGCCGCGCACGACCGCCTCCTCGCGACGGATCTTCTCTTCGAAGCGGCCGATGTCGCTCGTGGGATCGAGGATGTCGATCGACTTGACCGCGTCGTGCACCTGCTTCTGCGCCTCGGCGGTCTTCGCCCGGGCCACGAGCTCGCTGCGCTTGTTCTGCAGCTGGACGAGCTTCTCTTTCATGCCGTTGAGGCCGGCCTTCAGCTTGTCGACGACCTCGGTCTGCGCGGCGATCTGCGGTTCGGCCGACCGGGCCTCGTTCTCGGACGAGATCTGGCGGCTGAGGGCGACCTTGGCCAGGTTGTCGAACTTGTCGGCGTCGGTCGCGTCGCCCGCCGCGCGCAGCTCGTCACCCTTGCGGCTGGCGGCGAGCGCCTTCTCGCCCCACTCGCGTGCGGCGTCGACGTCTTCGCGGTGGTCGTCCTCGAGCAGGCGCAGGTTGCCGATGGTCTCGGCGATCGCGGCCTCGGCGTCGGCGATGGAGTTGGTGTAGTCGCGCACCATCTGGTCGAGCATGAGCTGGGGGTCTTCGGCCTGGTCGATCAGCGCGTTGATGTTGGCTCGCACGAGCTGCGAGATCCGGCCGAAGATGGACTGCTTTGACATGGTGTTCCTTTCGTGGTGAGAACAGGGTCGTCGAGGTTCGGTCAGCGGTCGTTGCGGTTCAGAATCGGCCTCCGCTTCCGCGGCGCGAGCGCGTGCCCGACCCGCCGAAACTGCCGGGGGAGCGTCGACCGCCGCCCCCGCCGCCGCCGAATCCTCCGCCGCCGAAGCCGCCGCCTCCGCCGAAGCCGCCGCCCCCGCTGCCGCCGAGGACCGAGTTGATGAGGATGCCTCCGAGCACGGCACCGAAGACGTCGCTGCCCCCGCCACCACTGCTGCCGCCGAATCCGCCCCCCATGCCGCCGCTGAACCCGCCGACGTCGTGTTGCGCGAGTGACATCGCCGATCGGGCGAGCTGGTCGGCGCGCTGGGCGGTCGCGAGCGCTGCGGCCGGGTCGGTCGGTGCGGCGGCCTCGGCCTGCACGAGCAGCCTGCCGGCCTCGGCGAGCCGGGTGCGTGCCTCGGCGCCGACGGCGCCGCGGCGCGCGACGAGGTAGTCCTCGGTCGCGTGCACCTGTGCACGGGCGGTTGCGAGGCTTCGGTCGAGTTGTGCCCGTGCGCGCGCCGCCTGCTCGGCGGCGTCGCGGGCGCCCTGCACGGCGGCGTCGATCTCGGCGTCGACTTGGTCGAGTCTCGCCTGCAGCGCGAGGGGGTCGCGCCCGGGAACGCCGATCGACGAGCGGATGTCGGACGCCTCGGCCGCGACGCGATCGGCGATGGCGTTCGTGGCCTCGGTGTTCAGCGAGCGCGCCGTCTGCACGTCGCGCTCGAGTTCGGCAACCCCTTCGGCGAGTGCCTGGTCGGCGGCGGCGAGATCTGCTGCGAGACGTTCGACGGCATTCGACAGCAGCTCGACCTGGTCGACCGCCTCTTCGGCCGCCCGGATCGACACGGCCGCCGGGCCGCCCTGGCCGGCTTCGACCGCGGACTTCGCGGCGGCGAGCGACTCGCGCGCGAAAGTCATGCGCACCTGCGCCTGCTCGGGGTTGTCGGCGACGGCGGCGAGGGCGCTCTCACCGTACTGCGCTCTGAGCCCGCTCAGCCGCTCGGCGGCCGGTGCGATCTGCTGCTCGGCGGTGGTGGCGGCGGATTCGACGCGTGCGAGGGCTTCGGGCGCGTTGCGCTCGAGGTCGCGCAGGGCGTCGAACCGCTCGGCCTGCTCGTCGAGCAGCGCGTCGGCCTCGCCCGTGAGCTCGACGATCGCGCCGTACCAGGCGCGCCGCTCGTCGTCGGTGTCGGGCTCGGCGTCGTCGATGCGCTGCTGCAGCGTGAACGCCTCGGCGACCTTCGCCTTCGCGGCCTCGAGCGCGGTGCGGAAGTCGGTGGTGGCCTCGTCGCCATACGAGGCGACTGCGAAGCCGAGCTCTTCGGCGCTCGTCTTGAGCGCATCGTCGGCCTGCACGAGCGCACCGCCGGCGCGACGGCGCAGGTCGTCGATCGACGGAAGGGGCACGCCGCCGGCGTCGACCGAGGCGCGCTTCTTCTTGCGGCGGGCGAGCACGATCGCGACGACGACGACCACGGCCGCGGCGATGACCAGGAACCAGATCAGCCCGACGCCGAAGCCCCCGCCCCCGGTTTCGCCGGCGATGGCTTCGGCGCCCGCTGTCGCGGCGCCCGCCCAGTCTTCGTCGCGCAGCCGTGGTTCGATGACCTCGAGGCTGATTCGGTCGAGTTCGGCATCGGAGAGCGATGCGTCGCTGGCGGCCGACAGGTAGTACGCACGCCCGTCGACCGCGACGGCGAGCAGGTAGTCTTCGCTGCCCATGTTGTTGTCGATCGCGGTGCGGGTCGCCCACTCGTCGGCGGCCTCGGGGTTGGTGAACGTGTCGACGTAGGCGACGAACAGCTGGCGCCCGCTGCGCTCGGCGGCCGCGTCGATCGAGGCGACCACGTCGTCGGTCTGGTCGCCGAGCACGCCCGCGGCGTCGACGACCGGCGACGACCCGAATGCGACGGGGTCATCGGCACGCGCCGCGCCGGCTGCGCCCGCGAGCACGATGCCTGCCACGATCGCCAGAACCACCGAACCGTTGCGTAGCAACCGCATGCGCCAGTGCCCTTCCCCCGTGCCAGCAGACGGTGTCGAGTCTATGGGGCAGTTGCGCCGCCCGTCCACGACCGCACACCGCGATCGTGGGTGCGACTCGAACGACGGGGAGGGCGAATGCCCTCGACCCGCGAACGGAAAACGTGCCCCCGGAGGGATTCGAACCCCCGACCTACGGTACCGGAAACCGGCGCTCTATCCCCTGAGCTACGGAGGCGCACGACTAGAGACATTACCACCTGTGCGCCCCAGGCCCGACCGCCGGGTGCGCTCGACGCTCACGTCGCGAAGGGGCTCACATCGTCAGTTGAGCGACCGTGCCGAGCAACTCGTCGCGCACCTTCGCCGTGAGGAACGCGCGAGCGCCCGCCAGCACGGCATCGCCCTCGACGTGCGTCGCGACGACGTCGGGATACCAGCGGCTCAGTCGCCGGATGTCGCGCTCGACGGCCTCGGCGAGGCGCGGGCCGCCGACGGCGACGGTCGGCCCCGCGAGCACGAGCAGGCCCGGATCGAGCGTGGCGAGCAGCGCGAGGCTGATGTGGGCGATGCGCTCGCCGAGCCGATCGATGATCAGGTCGCGGTCGGGGCTCGCCGCGATCGCGTCGATCGTGCCCCGGTAGTCGTCGGCGCCCAGGCCCTGCGCGGCCGCGAGCCGTTCGACGGCGACGGCCCCGACGAGGTCCTGGCTGGTGTGCGCGGCGTCGTCGAGCTGCCGCGCCGCGACCGACAGCGGGAGGAACCCGATCTCGCCGGCACCGCCGAACGTGCCGCGGTGCAGGTCGCCCGCGACATCGAACGACGCCCCGACGCCGTTGCCGAGCCAGAGCAGTGCGAACACGTCGCGGTCGACGCCCGCGCCGGTCTCGCGCTCGGCGAGCGCGGCGAGGTTCACGTCGTTCTCGATGAAGGCGACGACGCCGAGCTCGGCCTCGAGCGTCGCGCGCAGCCCGGTGGTCGGCCAGCCGGGCAGCGTCTCGCTGAACAGGGCGCCCTCGCCGCCCGGGTCGACATAGCCCGCCGTGCCGATGCAGATCGTGTGCACCTCGTCGGGGTCGGTGCCGGCCGCGGCGCTCGCGTCGCGGATCGCCGCGGCGACCTCGCCGACGGCCGAGCGGGCCGCGGCATCACCGGGCAGCACCGTGCGCACGACCGGGCGCTCGCCGCCCGCCGCGTCGACGACGCTCGCGCGCAACTCGTGCGCGTCGATGGCGATCGCCACCCCGAGCGGTCGGTCGGTGCGGGCGGCGTAGAGGGTGGCGTTGCGCCCCGAGCCGCCGCTGACCTGCCCCCGCTCCTCGACGGCCCCGGCGGCGATGAGCCGGTTCATCATCATCGAGGCGGTCGGCTTCGAGACGCCGACGAGTTCGCAGATGCGGTTGCGCGTGAGCGGACCGTGGTCGAGCAGCGCCGAGAGCCCGACGCGGTCGTTCACCGCGCCGAGCCACGAGGGAGTGCCGTGTGTGCTTCGCATGCGTGACCGGCCCTCAGCCGGCCGGGAGGTTCGCGAGCAGCGCCGAGACGAGCGACTGCGCGTCGCCGGGTTCGACGAGCTCGGTCGAGTCGATGACGACCCAGTAGCGGCCGGTGAACACCTGGGCCTCACCGACGTCGCCGGCGCGGCTGAAGTAGCCCTCGACGTCGGGGGGCGTGCCGTATGTGGGCACCACGTTGCTGTTCAATGCCGCGTCGCCCATGCGCGTCGCGAGGGCGCCCGCCGGGGGAGTGGCGACCCCGAACTCGATGACCGCGCCGTTGGTCTGGTTCAGCAGCCCGCACGCGGTGCCCGCCTCGTCGACGACGCCCACCAAGGCCTCGGCGCTCGGCTCGAACCCGGGGTCGGTGCCGTAGTTCGGGTTGAAGGCGTAGACGTCGTCGGCGCTCAGCAGCTCGTCGCACGCGACCTCGAACGGTACGGGCTTCTCGTCGGGTTCGGCGGGCTGGCTCGCCGTTGCCGCGGGCGACTCGGATGCCGCGGGCGGAGCGCCCGGGTCGGTCGCCCCCCCTGGCATGGCCCCGGAGCATCCGGTGAGCAGCAGAACGGATGCCGCGGCGACGAGCACAGGGCCGAAGACGGGGGTTCGGGCGGGGTGGAGCGGGCGCGGCATGTGACGAACCTTACCAACCGCGGCGGGTAGGATTTCGGAGTGACTCCAGCCGACCTCTCCCGCGTCCTGTACGACCTCGTGCTCGCCCTCGCCGAGCGACGTCGTGCCGCGGGCGTCGAAGTCGAACTCGGGCTCGCGCTCGGTGATGTCACGCTCGAGCGCCCCAAGCTGCGCGAGCACGGCGACTGGGCGTCGAGCATCGCGATGCGCATCGCGAAGCCCTTCGGCCAGAGCCCGCGCGACATCGCGACCGAGCTCGCCGAGGGCCTCGCCGCGATCGATGGGGTCGCGACCGCCGAGGTCGCCGGGCCGGGCTTCATCAACATCCGGCTCGACGCGGCCGCTGCCGGTGCCCTCGCGAAGACCATCGTCGAGGCCGGCGAGCGCTACGGCCACGGCGACTCGCTCGCCGGCAGCGTCATCAACCTCGAGTTCGTCTCGGCCAACCCCACCGGGCCGCTGCATATCGGCCACACCCGCTGGGCCGCACTCGGCGACTCGATCGGCCGCGTGCTGCGCGCGGCGGGCGCAGAGGTGGCGAACGAGTACTACATCAACGACGCCGGCAGCCAGATGGCCGTCTTCGGCCTCTCGGTGCTCGCCGCGGCCAAGGGCGAGCCGACCCCCGAGGGCGGCTACCCGGGCAGCTACATCGCCGATCTCGCCGAGCAGGTGCTCGAGCGCGAGCCGAAGCTGCTCGAGCTCGCCGACGACGTGGCGCTGCACACCGCGACCGAGATCGCGTACGAACTGCAGCTCGCCGAGATCCGCGAATCCCTCGATCGCTTCAACGTGCACTTCGACGTATGGACGAGCGAACGGCGCATGCAGGTCAAGGGCGACGACGGCCTCTCCGACGTCGACACGGCCATCGAGCGTCTCCGCGCCCAGGGCCATGTCTTCGACGAAGACGACGCCGTATGGGTGCGCACGACCGACTTCGGCGACGACAAAGATCGCGTGGCCCGTCGCGGCAACGGCGTGTACACGTACTTCGCGGCCGACGCCGCGTACTACCTCGACAAGGGCGATCGCGGCTTCAAGCACAAGATCTACCTGCTCGGCGCCGATCACCACGGGTATGTGCACCGCCTCAAGGCGCTCGCGGGTGCCGCCGGCGACGACCCCGAGCGCGACATCGAGGTGCTCATCGGCCAGCTCGTGTCGATCAACGGCGCGAAGCTGTCGAAGCGCGCGGGCAACATCATCGAGCTCGACGACCTGCAGGCTTGGCTCGGCACCGACGCGCTGCGTTACACGCTCGGCCGTTACCCGGCCGATTCGCCGCTCACGATCGATCCCGAGATCCTGCAGCGCCGCACGAACGACAACCCGGTCTTCTACGTGCAGTACGCGCACGCCCGCACCTCTGCGGTCGACCGCAACGCGGCATCCGTCGGCGTCGACCGCTCGACGTTCGCGCCCGAGCTGCTCGATCACGAGACCGAGTCGGCGCTGCTCGGCGCACTGCAGGAGTTCCCGCGTATCGTCGCGCAGTCGGCCGAGCTGCGCGAGCCGCACCGCGTGGCCCGGTATATCGAAGAGCTCGCGGGCCTCTACCACCGCTGGTACGACAACTGCCGCGTGCTGCCGCTGGGCGACGAGCCCATCGGCGACCTGCACCGCACGCGCCTCTGGCTGAACGACGCAACCGGCCAGGTCATCCGCAACGGGCTCGACCTGCTCGGCGTGTCCGCTCCCGAACGCATGTAGCGTCGCAGAGACGAAGGGGGCGCCGATGACGGATGACGCGGCCGGGGCCACGCCCCGCGAACACCGGAGTCGCGCGGGCCGCGTGTGGATCATCGTGGCGGCGATCGTGGTCGCCGTCGCGGTGCTCCTGGTCATCACCGACGTCGTGGTGCGCGGCATCGCCGAGCAGCGCGTGGCCGAGCAGATCGAGGCCGAGCTGCCGCCGGGCGTCGAGGGTGAGGTCGACGTCTCGATCGGCGGGTTCTCGGTGCTCGCGCAGTACCTCGCGGGCTCCATCGACCGCGTGCAGCTCTCGGCGCCCGAGCTCAGCGTGCAGGGCGTCCCGATCTCGGTCGACGTGGTGGCCACCGACCTGCCGCCGGCGCTCGACGCGCCCGTCGGTCACATCACCGCGAGGCTCGACGCCGACGAGGCGGCGATCAACCAGTTGATCGAGATTCCCGAGGTCCAGGGCGAGGTCGTGCTGGGCGACGGCATCGTGGGCTACTCCGACACGACCCGCTTCCTCGGCATTCCCATCGACTACACGGTCACCGCCCGGCCGATCGCCGCAGCAGACCGGGTGCTGCTCGAGCCCGTCGGCGTCGAGGTCGGCGCCGGGGGCGGCGCCATCGACGTCTCAGGACTCGTCGACCGCATCACGGGCGGCGACCCCATCCCGGTGTGCGTCGCCGAGCACCTTCCCGCAGGCGTCGAGGTGGCGCAGATCGCGGTGGAGCCGGGCACGGCGGCGGTCACCCTCGAGGCGAACGGAATCAGTCTCGACGAGCAGAGCCTCGCCACCACGGGCACCTGTTCCTGAGCGTCATCGATTCGGCTCGCCCGGCGCCCCGTCGGTAGACTCGCCGGTAACGCCGACCCACAAGGCCGGCACGCATCAGGCTTCAGGAACCGATCCGGGTTCGCTCGCCGCGAGCGATCCGTCGATTCGCCCTCACGTGAGGTTTCCCGTGACATCCGTCGCATCAAGTGCACCCGTGCCCGGCTGGCTCGGTGTGCCCGATGACGCCAACGCCCTTGCGCCGCTGGTCTGGCCCGAGCGCTCCCATCGCGACCCCCACGGACGACTGGTCATCGGCGGCCTCGACGCCGTGACGCTCGTCGGGCGCTACGGTACGCCGCTGTACGTCGTCGACGAGGCCGACGCGCGGGCCCGGGCACGGCGCATCCGCGCTGCGTTCGAGGCTGCAGCGGCGACGGCCGGCACCGATGTGACGATCTATTACGCAGGCAAGGCGTTCCTGTCGGCCGCCATCGTGCGGTGGGTCGCCGAAGAAGGCCTCGCGGTCGACGTGTGCACGGGCGGCGAGCTCGCCGTCGCACTCGCCGCCGGCGCCGATCCCTCGCGCATCGGCTTCCACGGCAACAACAAGTCGCTCGCCGAGATCGAACGAGCAGTCGCCGCGCGCGTCGGCACGATCGTGATCGACAGCGAGATCGAGATCGAGCGGGTCGCCGAAGCCGCGGCTCGTGCGGGCCGGGTGCAGCGCGTGCGGCTGCGTGTGAACAGCGGGGTGCACGCGTCTACGCACGAGTTCCTCGCGACCGCGCACGAAGACCAGAAGTTCGGGGTCTCGCTCGAGCGCGCCGCCGAGCTCGGCACGCGCATCCGTTCGCACGCCTCCCTCGACCTACGCGGTCTGCACTGCCACATCGGCTCGCAGATCTTCGACTCGGCGGGCTTCGCCGAGTCGGCGTCGCGCCTGCTGGCAGCCCACGCCGAGCTGGCGGCGATCGCACCGGTGCCCGAGTTGAATCTCGGCGGCGGGTTCGGCATCGCCTACACGTCGGCCGACGAGCCCACGCCCATCGAAGAGATCGCGCTCGGCATCGTCGACGCGGTCGCCGACGGATGCCGCGAGCGGGGCATTCCCGTTCCGAAGCTCGCGTTCGAGCCGGGGCGGTCGATCATCGGGCCGGCCGGCATCACCCTCTACACGGTCGGCACGGTCAAGCCGGTGCAGATCGAGGGCGGATGGCGGCACTACGTCTCGGTCGACGGCGGCATGAGCGACAATGCACGCACCGCTCTCTACGGCGCCGACTACACGGCTCGCATCGCCTCCAGATCATCGGATGCCCCGCCCGCGCTCGTGCGGGTCGCCGGCAAGCACTGCGAATCGGGCGACATCGTCGTCGACGCCGAGTACCTGCCCCACGACGTCGCCCCCGGCGACCTGCTCGCCGTAGCGGCGACCGGCGCCTACTGCTGGTCGCTCGCGTCGAACTACAACCACGTGCCCCGCCCGCCCGTCGTCGCGGTGCGCGACGGCGAAGCGCGAGTGATCGTGCACGGCGAGACCGAGGCCGACCTGCTCGCCCGCGATGCAGTGCTCGAGGTCGACCTCATTGACCGCTCCACCGAAGGGAACCCTGCATGATCGAGTACCGCTCCATCCGAGTCGGGCTCCTCGGCGCCGGATCGGTCGGCTCGCAGGTCGCCCGACTGCTGCTCGAGCATGCCGACGAGCTCGCGCAGCGCGTCGGTGCGCCGATCGAGCTCGTGGGCATCGCAGTGCGCGACACGAGCGCGAAGCGCGACGCCGACCTGCCGGCCGAGTTGCTCACGACCGACGCCGAGACGCTCATCCACGGTTCCGACATCGTCATCGAGCTCATGGGTGGCCTCGAGCCCGCCCGCACGCTCGTGCTCGCCGCCATCGCCTCGGGCGCCGACGTCGTCACGGGCAACAAGGCCCTGCTCGCCACGCACGGCCCAGAACTGTTCGCAGCGGCGCAGCAAGTGGGGGCGCAGCTCTCGTACGAGGCGGCCGTCGGCGGAGCCATTCCGATCATCCGGCCCCTGCGCGACAGCCTCGCGGGCGACCGCATCGACCGCATCCTCGGCATCGTCAACGGCACCACGAACTTCATCCTCGACCGCATGGATCAGACCGGGGCATCGCTCGAGGCGGCGCTCGCCACCGCGACCGAGCTCGGCTACGCCGAGGCCGACCCGACCGCCGACATCGGCGGCTACGACGCCGCACAGAAGGCGGCCATCCTCGCGAGCCTCGCGTTCCACACGAGCGTTCCCGTCGACGCGGTGCACCGCGAGGGCATCACGGGCGTCTCGGCCGAGCAGGTCGAGTCGGCCAAGCGTGCGGGCTACGTCGTCAAGCTCCTCGCGATCTGCGAGCGGCTCATCGACGACGAGACCGGCGACGAGGGCGTCTCGGCGCGCGTCTACCCGGCACTCGTGCCGCGCAGTCACCCGCTCGCCGCCGTGCACGGCGCCAACAACGCGGTCTTCGTCGAGGCGGCCGCGGCCGGTCCGCTCATGTTCTACGGCGCCGGCGCCGGAGGCGTGCAGACTGCGTCGGCGGTGCTCGGCGACCTCGTCGCGATCGCCCGGCGCCATGTCATCGGCGGGCCGGGAACGGCGGAATCGACGCATGCCGAGCTCCCGGTGCTCGACATCGGCCGCATCACGACCCGCTACGCAATCACGCTCGAGGTCACCGACGAGCCGGGCGTGCTCGAGAAGATCGCCCATACGTTCGCCGAGCACGGAGTCTCGGTCGAGCAGTTGCAGCAGACCGTGGCCGAGGGCTCCGAGCGGGCTACGCTGGTCATCGGGACGCACGAGGCGAAGGAGTCAGCGCTCGCCGAGACCGTCGCCGCCCTCAACCAGAGCCCCGTCGTCGCATCCGTCGCGTCCGTTCTCCGAGTTGAAGGAGCAGTGTGAACAACCCCATCACCCCCAAGGCGAACTCGCGTCAGTGGCGCGGGGTCATCCGCGAGTACGCCGACCGGCTCGACGTCACCGATGCCACGCCCATCGTCACGCTGGGCGAGGGCGGCACGCCCCTGCTTCCGGCGCCCGCGCTGTCGGCCCGCACGGGCGCCGACGTCTGGGTCAAGTTCGAGGGCATGAACCCCACCGGCTCGTTCAAGGACCGCGGCATGACGATGGCCGTCACGAAGGCCGTCGAGCACGGTGCGAAGGTCGTCATCTGCGCGTCGACCGGCAACACCTCCGCCTCGGCGGCCGCCTATGCGACGCACGCCGGCATCAAGGCTGCTGTGCTCGTGCCCGAGGGCAAGATCGCCATGGGCAAGCTGAGTCAGGCCATCGCCCACAACGCCGAGCTGCTGCAGGTGCAGGGCAACTTCGACGACTGCCTCGACATCGCCCGCGACCTCGCCGCGAACTACCCGGTGCATCTCGTGAACTCGGTCAACAACGACCGCATCGAGGGGCAGAAGACCGCGGCGTTCGAGGTCGTCGAAGTGCTCGGCGACGCACCCGATTTCCACTTCGTCCCCGTCGGCAATGCCGGCAACTACACCGCGTACACGCGCGGCTACCGTGAAGACATCGCGGCGGGCAATGCCACGCTCATGCCCCGCATGTTCGGGTTCCAGGCCTCAGGCTCCGCGCCCATCGTGCGCGGCGAGCCCGTGAAGGACCCCGACACCATCGCGAGTGCGATCCGCATCGGCAACCCCGCGTCGTGGGAGCTCGCGCTGCAGGCGCGCGACGAGACCGACGGATACTTCGGCGCGATCGACGACGACAAGATCCTCGAGGCCCAGCGCATCCTCTCGGCCGAGGTCGGCATCTTCGTCGAGCCCGCATCGGCGATCAGCGTCGCTGGCCTGCTCGAGCGATCGGCCGCCGGGGTCGTCCCCGCCGGCGCGCGCGTCGTGCTCACCGTCACCGGCCACGGCCTGAAAGACCCGCAGTGGGCGCTGCGCACCGCCGACGGCTCCGACGTGGCACCCACGGTGGTGCCCGTCGACGCCGTGGCGATCGCCGGGGTGCTCGGGCTCGCCTCATGACCGGAACCCTCGTCGCCGATCCGTCGGCGACACTCGTCGGGCGTCGCGTTCAGGTGAAGGTGCCGGCGACCTCGGCGAATCTCGGCCCGGGCTTCGACACCCTCGGCCTCGCGCTCGCGCGCTACGACGAGCTCGAGGTGGCGGTCACCCAGGCGCCGGGCGTGGTCGTCGAGGTGCACGGCGTCGGCGCCGGCGAGGTGCCGCTCGACGAGTCGCACCTCGTCGTGCGCTCGATCGCCCACGCCTTCGCGCGGGCCGGAGTGCCGTTGCCCGGGCTCTCGCTCGTCGCGCACAACACGATTCCGCACGGGCGTGGCCTCGGATCGTCGGGCGCCGCGATCGTGGCGGGCGTCGTGGCGGCGAAGGGCCTGCTCGAGGGCGTCGTCGAGTTCACCGCAGATGAGCTGCTCGAGCTCGCCACCGAGCTCGAGGGCCACCCCGACAACGTGGCACCCGCGCTCTTCGGCGGGCTCACGATCGCGTGGGTCACGCCCGAGGGTCCGCGGCACAAGAAGCTCATCGTGCACCGCGGCGTCTCGCCGCTGGTGCTCGTGCCCGCGCACGAGATGTCGACCGCGCTCGCGCGTTCGCTGCAGCCCGAGTCGGTGCCGCACGAAGACGCCGTGTTCAACGTCTCGCGTTCGGCGCTGCTCATCGCCGCGCTCATCCAGAGCCCCGAACTGCTCTTCCAGGCCACCGAAGACAAGCTGCACCAGAACTACCGTGCCGGTGCGATGCCCGAGACCGACCAGCTCATCCGCGAATTGCGGGCGGCGGGTCATCCGGCCGTCGTCTCGGGCGCGGGCCCGTCGATCCTGGTGCTCGCGAGCGACCCGAGCGAGCGTGCCGACGCGATCGCGCGTGTCGAAGCCGCAGCCGACACCGCGTGGCAGGCGTTGCCCCTCGCCGTCGACTTCCTCGGCGCAACGGTGCAGCCCGCCTGACGGCGGGTGAGCGCCTGCCCGACCGGGCAGTCGTCCTCGACAGGGCGTGGCGCGTGTCAAGGCACCCGATTCCGGGTGTTAGACTGATCGCGCACCTGGCAGGTGACGCACAGTTCGCGTCTCACGGCCGCATCGTGCACTTCCCGGCAATCTCTTGCTTTCGCTTTCGCGCATGTCTGCGCCCCGCGCACCGACATGGTCGATGTGCGATCAGCTCTCCTGGGTTCGCAATCTGCGCCAGGGGAAAGGAACATACCCAGTGACCAACGCATCCGATCACGCCACAGGCGTGGCGAACGGCGCCCGACTCTCCACCCTCAAGGTCGCCGAGCTCCAAGAACTCGCCGCCTCGCTCGGCATCTCGGGCGGCTCGAAGCTCCGCAAGGGCGAGCTCGTCGAGGCGATCTCGGCGCGACAGGCGGCCGACGCAGGCGAGGCGCCCACGCTCGACGTCGACGTGACCGACGGTGACGCTGCCGCCGCGGCCCCTGTCGAGGCCCCGACGGCCGCCGACCAGACCGTGGCCGAGGCCGCCGAGCCCGTCGAGGCGCCCGTCGACACTCGTCCGGCAGCCACCGTGCCCGACACCCCCGCTGTCGACGAAGCCGCGCCCGAGTCATCCGCTGCGGCAGACCCGGTCGTCACCGACGCCCCCGCAACCGCCGCACCCGCACGGCGTGGGCGTCAGCCCCGTCGCGCGACGAGCGCGACCACCGCGGCACTTACGCACGTCAATGCCGGCAGTGCCGGTGTCGGGCTCGTACCCGAGGCCGAGGCCGCGTCCGAGTCCGACGACGCTCGCGAGGCCGCTCGCGCCGCCGTGCGCGAAGAGCTCGCGGCAGCCACGGGCGAGGGCGCCCGCGGCGCACAGCCCGCCGAGGGCGGCACCGAGGGCGAGCAGCCCGCAGCCGAAGAGCCGCGCCAGGGCCGCAGCCGCAACCGCGGTCGTCGCGGGGGCGAGCGCGGCGAGCGTGGCGACCGCGGCGACGACGCCCAGAAGCAGGGCGAGCGCCGCCAGAACGGCGACCGCCAGCAGGGCGGCGAGCAGCGCAAGGGCGACGAAGCCAAGGCCGCGCAGGGCGACGACGCCAAGCAGCAGGCCGAAGGCGGCCGCGGCCAGGGGCAGCAGGGCCAGGGCCGCGACCAGCAGGGTCGCGACCAGCAGGGCCGCGACCAGCAGGGCGAGGGCGAGGGCGGCCGTCGCAGCCGTTACCGCGACCGCAAGCGCCGCGGCCAGGGTGGCACGGGCGACGACATCGAGCCCGAGATCCTCGACGACGACGTGCTGATCCCGATCGCCGGCATCCTCGACGTGCTCGACAACTACGCGTTCGTGCGCACCACGGGCTACCTTCCCGGCCCGAGCGACGTCTACGTCTCGCTCGGCCAGGTGAAGAAGTACCACCTGCGCAAGGGCGACGCGGTCGTCGGCTCGATCAAGCAGCCCCGCGACGGCGAGTCGAACAGCCGGCAGAAGTACAACGCCCTCGTCAAGGTCGACTCCGTCAACGGCCAGACCATCGACGAGGCCTCGGCACGCGTCGACTTCCAGAAGCTCACGCCCCTGTACCCACAAGAGCGGCTGCGCCTCGAGACCGAGCCCACCAAGCTCACGCAGCGCATCATCGACCTGGTCGCCCCGATCGGCAAGGGCCAGCGCGGGCTCATCGTCGCACCGCCGAAGGCCGGCAAGACCATCGTGTTGCAGCAGATCGCGAACGCCATCTCGATCAACAACCCCGAGGTGCACCTCATGGTCGTGCTCGTCGACGAGCGGCCCGAAGAGGTCACCGACATGCAGCGCACGGTGAAGGGCGAGGTGATCGCCTCGACCTTCGACCGTCCGGCCGAAGACCACACGACCGTCGCCGAACTCGCCATCGAGCGCGCCAAGCGCCTCGTCGAGCTCGGCCACGACGTGGTCGTGCTGCTCGACTCGATCACCCGTCTCGGGCGCGCCTACAACCTGGCCGCGCCGGCCTCGGGCCGAATCCTGTCGGGCGGCGTCGACGCCTCGGCGCTGTATCCGCCGAAGCGCTTCTTCGGCGCGGCACGCAACATTGAGAACGGCGGCTCGCTCACGATCCTCGCGACCGCGCTCGTCGAGACCGGCTCGAAGATGGACGAGGTGATCTTCGAGGAGTTCAAGGGCACCGGCAACTCCGAGCTGCGCCTGTCGCGCCAGCTCGCCGACAAGCGCATCTTCCCGGCGGTCGACGTGAACGCCTCGTCGACGCGTCGCGAGGAGATGCTGCTGAGCCCCGACGAGGTCAAGATCACGTGGAAGCTGCGTCGCGCCCTCGCCGGGCTCGACCAGCAGCCCGCCCTCGAGGCCGTGCTCGGTCGCCTGAAAGAGACGCAGTCGAACGTCGAGTTCCTCATGCTCATGCAGAAGTCGATGCCGGTCGCCACCGGACACGGCAACTCGCACGGGCACGAGACCGACCACCGCTGAGGCAATCGTGTTCGAATCCGTCCAGCCGCTGCTCGACGAGCACGCGAAGCTGCAAGAGGAGCTCGCCGACCCGGCGCTGCACGCCGACGCCGCCCGCGCGAAGAAGGTCAACCGGCGCTACGCCGAGCTGAGCCGGATCGTCGCGGCGAACGTCGCGTGGCAGCAGGCGAGCGACGACCTCGAGGCGGCCCGCGAGCTCGCGAAAGACGACGCCGGGTTCGCCGACGAGGTGCCCGCGCTCGAGGAGGCGCTGGCCCAGGCTCACGAGAAGCTGCGGCGCCTCCTGATCCCGCGTGACCCCGACGACGGACGCGACGTCATCATGGAGGTCAAGGGCGGCGAGGGCGGCGCCGAGAGCGCCCTCTTCGCGGGCGACCTGCTGCGCATGTACATGCAGTACGCGCAGTCGAAGGGCTGGAAGGTCGAGCTCCTCGACCAGAACGAGTCCGACCTCGGCGGCTACAAAGACGTGCAGGTGGCGATCAAGTCGAACGCGACCGACCCGTCGCTGGGCGTCTGGGCGCACTTGAAGTACGAGGGCGGCGTGCACCGCGTGCAGCGCGTGCCGGTCACCGAGACGCAGGGCCGCATCCACACGTCGACGACCGGCGTGCTCGTGTTTCCCGAGGTCGATGAGCCCGAAGAGGTCGACATCAACCAGAACGACCTCAAGATCGACGTGTACCGTTCGTCGGGTCCCGGTGGCCAGTCGGTGAACACGACCGATTCGGCCGTGCGTATCACGCACCTTCCCACGGGCATCGTCGTGTCGATGCAGAACGAGAAGTCGCAGCTGCAGAACCGCGAGGCGGCCATGCGTGTGCTGCGCGCACGCCTGCTGGCACGCCAGCAAGAGGAGCTGGCGGCCGCGGCATCCGATGCCCGCAAATCGCAGATCCGCTCGATGGACCGTTCCGAGCGCATCCGCACGTACAACTTCCCCGAGAACCGCATCGCCGATCACCGCACCGGGTACAAGGCCTACAACCTCGATCAGGTCATGAACGGGGCGCTCGACCCGATCATCGAGTCGGCGATCCAGGCCGACGAAGAGGCGCGCCTCGCGCACCTCGGCGACGCGTGACCGAGACGCACGCAGCAGCAGACTGACGGATGCCACGGGGCCGGCGTTCGCGTCGAGATTGCGGAAGCCCGTGCACGAACCGTGCCCGGGGCAACGTCGTCACGGCTTCTGCCCGCCCCGGAAACAGGAAGTCCCGCTGAGATGAGGCGCCCCGTTCCTGTTCTCGGCGCCTGGACGGCGTGTCTTCCTGTTTTCGGGACGATGGCAGGGGGCAGGGCCGGTGCGACTGCAGGGCCGGTGCGCGGTCAGATGTGCCAGTCGTGGATGCCGCGCGCGGCATCGGCCGTGTCGTGCGACAGCGGCTTGAAGGTCGCGGGAATGCCGACCACGAGCGAGTGCGGGGGCGCGTCCTTGGTCACGACGGCGTTCGCGCCGACGGCGCTCCATGCGCCGATCGTGACGTCGCCGAGCACCTTCGCGCCCGCGCCGACGGTCACCCCGTCTTCGAGGGTCGGATGTCGCTTGGCCCCGCGCCCCGCGCCGCGTGCCGCCTTTCCGCCGAGGGTGACCCCGTGGTACAGCATGACGTCGTCGCCGAGCACCGCGGTCTCGCCGATGACGACGCCCATGCCGTGATCGATGAAGAACCGCCGGCCGATCGTCGCGCCGGGGTGGATCTCGATGCCCGTGAGGAAGCGCACGAACTGCGAGACGACACGTGCGAGAAGGCGCAACCCCGCCCCCCAGAGCAGGTGGGTGAGCCGGTAGCCCCAGATGGCGTGCAGCCCCGAGTACGCGAGGAACACCTCGAGCCCGTTGCGCGAAGCTGGGTCATGAGATCGCGCCGTGGCGATGTCTTCTCGAAGGGCGCGGACGATGTTCACGGAAGCCAGTCAATCAGGCCCGCCGACCGAATACCGCCGCCTCAGTCGCGCAGGTCTTCGTAGAGCACGGTCGAGAGGTAGCGCTCGCCGAAGTCGGGCACGACGACCACGATGGTCTTGCCGTCGTTCTCGGGGCGTTTCGCGACCTCGAGTGCGGCCCACACGGCGGCGCCCGACGAGATGCCGCCGAGGATCCCCTCGTCGGCGGCGAGCCGGCGTGCGGTCGCGATGGCATCGGGCGTGGCGACGTCGATGACCTCGTCGTAGACGTCGCGGTCGAGCACGTCGGGCACGAAGTTCGCGCCGATGCCCTGGATCTTGTGGGGGCCGGGCGCGCCGCCCGTGAGGATGGCGGAGTCGGCCGGCTCGACCGCGACGACCTTCACGTCGGGATTGCGCTCTTTGAGGAACCCGCCCGCGCCCGTGATGGTGCCGCCCGTGCCGATGCCCGACACGAGGATGTCGACGGCGCCGTCGGTGTCATCCCAGATCTCGGGGCCGGTGGTGGCGCGGTGGATCGCGGGGTTGGCCTCGTTCTCGAACTGGCGGGCGAGGATCGCTCCGGGCGTGTTCGCGACGATCTCCTGCGCGCGCGCCACGGCGCCCTTCATGCCCTCTGCACCGGGGGTGAGCACGACCTCGGCGCCGAAGGCACGCAGCACGACCCGACGCTCGACGCTCGCAGTCTCGGGCATCGTGAGCACGACGTTGTAGCCTCGCGCGGCGCCGACGAGCGCGAGCGCGATGCCCGTGTTGCCGCTCGTGCCCTCGACGATGGTGCCGCCGGGCGTCAGTTCGCCCGACTGCTCGGCCGCGTCGATGATCGCGACGCCGATGCGGTCTTTCACGCTCGCGGCGGGGTTGTAGAACTCGAGCTTCGCGAGCACGGTCGCGCCGGCGCCCTCGGTGAGCCGGTTCAGGCGCACGAGCGGCGTACGGCCGACGACTTCGGTGATGTTCTCGTAGATCTGCGCCATCGTTCGGCCTTCCTCGGTTTCATGCTCGGAATCAACGGCCCCAGCCTAGGGATCGGCAGTCGAACGGGCGAGTGGGTTACATTCCATTGCGTGGATACGACGAGCACACCCCCAGGATCGCGGTCGCTGCGCGCGGTGCGCGACGAGACGGCGGCGCGCCTCGCAGCGGCCGGCGTGCCCGACCCCGAGGTCGACGCCGACCTGCTCATCGGGCACGTGCTCGGTCTCTCGCGCGGCGGGGTGCAGGCGCGCATCGTCGTCGGCGGCGAGATCGAAGAGACGGATGCCTCGGAGCTGGCCGGTCTCGTCGAGCGCCGCGCTCGGCGTGAACCGCTGCAGCATCTCACCGGGCGTGCGGCGTTCCGTTCGCTCGAGCTCTCGGTCGGGCCGGGCGTCTTCGTTCCGCGCCCCGAGACCGAGGGCGTCGCGCAATTGGCCATCCATGCGCTGCGCGCGAGCGCCGAGCCCGAGCCGATCGGCATCGACCTCGGCTCCGGAAGCGGCGCGATCGCCCTTGCCCTCGCGACCGAGGTGCCGCACGCGAGGGTGTGGGCGGTCGAGAACTCGCCGGCGGCGTTCCCGTGGACACGGCGCAACGTCGACGAGGTCGCCGCTCCGAACCTCGAGCTCGTCTTCGCGGATCTCGCGGTCGCGCTGCCCGAGCTCGACGGCACGGTCGCCGTCGTGGTGTCGAACCCGCCGTACATCCCTCACGGCGCGATCCCGCGCGACCCCGAGGTGCGACTGCACGATCCCGAGCACGCGCTCTACGGGGGACCCGACGGGCTCGATGTGGTTCGGGCCCTGTCGAACCGGGCGCGTGCCCTGCTGCACCCGGGGGGAGTGCTCGTGATCGAGCACGGCGAACAGCAGGCAGCCGAGATCGCGGCACTGCTCGCCGCCGACGGATGGCGGGCGATCGCGCATCACCGCGACCTCACCGGGCGAGACCGGGCGACGACCGCCCTGCGCTGACGCTTCTCGCGGCGCTACTTCGCCCGTTCGGCCTTCTCTCGCGCGTGCTGCTCGCGCTCGACGGCGCGCTTGATCGCCTCTCGTTCGCGCTTCTGCGCCTCGCGCAACGCCTTCTCGGCCTCGCGCCGCGCCTTCGCCGCCTCGCGCACCTTGGGGTCGCGGGGTAGTTCGACCTGAGGCGGGAGCGGGGCGGGGCGCTCGGGCGGCGGCGCATCGGCGCCGACGCGGTCGACGTGGTGCTCGATGCCATCGAGGATGCGCGCCAGGCCGAACACGAAGTCGTCGTCGGACTCGTCGGGTGCGGTGCCGGGCGCGGCCACGTAGCCGCCGCCTGCGAGCAGCGGGCTGAGGTAGGGGAACCGCTCGGGGGTGACGAGTTCGGCGAGGGCCTCGAAGTAGTTCGCCCCCGTGACATCCGCCGGATCGGAGGCGGCCGCGGCGGCGGCGCCGAGGTCGCGTTCCTGGGCGCTCGTGGCGCGCGCGTAGCTCGTGACGAGCAGCAGCGCCGACATCTTCTCGCCGTCGCTGAGGGGCAGCTCGCGCACCTCGCGCAGGAACCAGTCGACCATGAGCAGGCTGTTGGGTGTGATGGGTGCGCCCGAGATCGGGATGTCGACGAGCCAGGGGTGCGCGCGGTACGCGCCGCGCATCGCGAGCATCCACGCGGTGATGCCGTCGCGCCAGGTGCGTTCGATCGTGTCATCGGGCACCGGCGGGGTGAGGGCCCCCTCCTGCATGAGCAGGATGAGGTCGTCTTTGCTGGTCACGTAGCGGTACAGCGACATCGTCGTGAACCCGAGCGACGCCGCGACGCGGCTCATCGAGACGGCCGCGAGCCCTTCGGCGTCGGCGATCTCGATCGCCGCCTCGACGATGCGCTCGATCGAGAGTTCGCGCTTCGGCCCGCGCTGCGGGTTCACGGCAACACCCCATGCGAGCGCGACGCCGCGGGGGAGTTCGGGGTCGGCTCGCGCGTCGCTCATTCGGCTTCCGTCCTTCGATTCGCTTGACGACAGTCTAGAACTGTGTATTACTTAAACAACAGTGCATGACATAAACAGTTTGCGCCATACTCAGAAAGACACAGGCGCAGACAGGAGAGGAAAGGGAAGCTCATGGTTCACGCCATCGACGCGACCGGGCTGCGCAAGCGCTTCGGTCGTACCGACGTGCTCGACGGCCTCGATCTCACCGTCGCCGCGGGTACCGTCTTCGCGCTGCTGGGGCCCAACGGCGCCGGCAAGACGACGACGATCAACATCCTCACGACGCTCGTGCGACCCGACGAGGGCAGCGCCCGCGTCGCCGGGTACGACGTCGTCGCCGACGCCGACCAGGTCAAGCAGCGCATCGCACTCACGGGCCAGTCGGCGGCCGTCGACGAAGTGCTCACCGCCAACGAGAACCTCGTCATGCTGGGTCGGCTCTCAGGGCTGTCGCGTCGTGATGCCTCGGCGCGGGCCGAGGAGCTCGCCGAGCGCTTCGGGCTGTCGGATGCCGCGAACCGGCGTGTCGGCACCTACTCGGGCGGTATGCGCCGTCGGCTCGACCTGGCGCTCAGCCTCGTCGTCGACGTGCCGGTGATCTTCCTCGACGAGCCGACGACCGGCCTCGACACCCGCAGTCGCCAGGAGCTCTGGTCGCTCATCCGCTCGCTTGCCGATGCCGGCACCACGGTCTTCCTCACGACGCAGTATCTCGAGGAGGCCGACCGGCTGGCCGATCGCATCGCGGTGCTCGACGGCGGGCGCATCGCGGCCGAGGGCACCGCAGACGAGCTCAAGGCCCGCATCGGCGGCGACGTCGTCGAACTGCGAAGCCATGACGGCGGGCTTCTCCGCGAGCTGCCCACCGACGGCTCCGTGCACGGGTTGCGAGCAGCCATCGACGAGCTCGACCGCACCCCGGCCGCCGCGGCCGAGGGCGTGCAGGTGACCATCCGCCGCCCGAGCCTCGACGACGTGTTCCTCGCGATCACCGCCGGCGACGGGACATCCGATCGAACCGCCCGCGACCTCATCGAATCGAAGTGACGACCATGACCACACTCACCGCCACCCGCCCGCGACTGCGTGGCTTCACCGCCGAGTCGACCTTCATCAACCGCAGCCTGATCCACTCGATCCGCGACATCGAGGCGTTGCTCATGGCCGTCGTGCTTCCCGTGATGCTCATGCTGATGTTCACATTCATCTTCGGCAACGCGATCGACCCCTCGGGCGGCTACGTCGACTATGTCGTGCCCGGCATCATCCTGCTGTGCGCGGGATTCGGGGCCGCATCCACCGCCGTCGCGGTGTCGCGTGACATGACCACGGGCATCATCGACCGGTTCCGCACGATGCCCCTGCGCAGCGGCGCGGTGCTCACCGGGCACGTCGTCGCGAGCCTCGCCCGCAACCTGCTCGCGACCGCCATCGTCGTCGCGGCCGCCCTGCTCGTCGGCTTCCGGCCCTCGGCGACGTTCCTCGACTGGGTTGCGGTGTTCGGCGTGATCGCGCTGTACATCCTCGCCATCACGTACCTGTTCGCGGCGATCGGCCTGGCCGCATCGAGTCCCGACGCCGCGAGCGGTTACGGCTTCATCCTGCTGTTCCTGCCGTACGTGTCGAGCGCGTTCGTGCCCGTCGAGACCATGCCCGAATGGCTGCAGTGGATCGCCGACAACCAGCCCATCACACCCGTCATCGAGACGATCCGCGCGCTGCTCATGGGCACGCCGGTCGACGACTCGGCGTGGTGGGCGATCGGCTGGTGCGTCGCCATCATCGCCGCGGCCGCGATCTGGGGGGCGTGGCTGTTCCGCCGCAAGGCCGGCAGGCGCTGATCGGATGACCCGGGCGGGCGGCCTCGCGGCGAAACGCCCGCCCCGGGCCATCCGTCCGGCCCGCGCCGCTGGTCTAGAATCGGCAGGTCATGACTGCCATCTTCGACTGCTCGGTCGACTCCCAACTGCTCACCGGCATGCGACTCGCGAGGGGTGCCATCGGCCGGGGGCAGCTCGTCGTGATCCCGACCGACACGGTCTACGGTCTCGCCGCCGACGCGTTCAGCGCCCAGGCGGTGGCGGGCCTGCTCGCCGCCAAGGGGCGTGAACGCACTGCGCCGCCGCCCGTGCTCATCCCCGGCATTCCCACCCTCGACGCGCTCGCCGTCGACATCCCCGAGGCCGTGCGACAGCTCGTCGCGGAGTTCTGGCCCGGCGGGCTCACCGTGATCCTGCGTGCGCAGCCCTCGCTGCAATGGGACCTCGGCGAGACCCGCGGCACCGTGGCACTGCGCATGCCCGCCAACCCGATCGCGCTCGAGTTGCTCGCCGAGACCGGCCCGCTCGCGGTGTCGTCGGCGAACCTGTCGGGCATGCCGTCGGCGACCACCGCCGCCGAGGCCGAGCAGATGCTCGGCGAACATGTGGCCGTGTACCTCGACGGCGGACCGGCGGGCGAGTCCTACGAGGCGATCGGCGAACGCCCCGGCGACACCTCGTCGACGATCGTCGACGCCACGGGCATCCACGACGGCGAGGGGGTGCTGCGCATCGTGCGCGCGGGGGTCATCTCGCGCAAACGCATCGCCGCGGTGGTGGGGGAGCACATGCTCGCGCCCGAGGGCGCCGGTGCCGGCGATGCCGACGCCGCCGAAGATCCCGACGCGCCGACCGAGAGTGCTGCATCGACGGCAGAGGCCGACCCCGAGGCATCCGACATCGACGGCGTCGCCGACGAAGCGGGTTCCACCGCCTCATGACGCTTTTCCTGCTGCTCGCGCTGCTCACCGCGCTCGTGACGCTCGGCGGATCGATCCTCGTGTGGAAGCTGAGCCTGAAGTACCGGCTCTACCCGAAGATCCGCGAACGCGACGTGCACACCCGGCCGACGCCGCGCCTCGGCGGCATCGCCATGTTCGTCGGCATCGTCGTGGCGATCGGCGCGGCCGCGTTCGTGTCGACGCTCGGTTCGTCGCGGTTCTCGAACGTGGCGATCATCTTCCAGAACCCCGGCCAGATGCTTGCGATCCTGGGCGCGGCGCTGCTCATCGTGCTCATCGGCGTCGCCGACGACATCTGGGACCTCGACTGGACCACGAAACTCGCCGGCCAGTTCCTCGCGGCAGGGCTCATCGCGTGGCAGGGCGTGTCGATCGTGTCGCTGCCGATCGGCGGCATCACGCTCATTCCCTCGTGGGTGAGCGTGACGCTCACGGTGCTGACGATCGTGCTCGTGATGAACGCCATCAACTTCATCGACGGTCTCGACGGGCTCGTCGCCGGGGTCGCGCTCATCGCCAACGGCGTGTTCTTCCTCTACACCTACCTGCTCGTGCAGCAGACCTCGCCGCTCAACTACTTCAACCTCGCGTCGCTGCTCGCGATCGTGCTCGTGGGCGCCTGCGCCGGGTTCCTGCCGCTCAACTGGCACCCCGCGAAGCTGTTCATGGGCGACGCGGGCTCGATGCTCATCGGCCTGCTCATGTCGACCGCGGCGATCTCGGTCACGGGCCAGCTGAACCCGACCGGCGTCGGGTTCGACCAGTTGTTCGCCGCGTTCATCCCGATCCTGCTGCCGTTCCTCGTGCTCATCATCCCGCTGCTCGATTTCGGCCTCGCCGTGGTGCGGCGCCTGCGCGCCGGCAAGTCGCCGTTCGCCGCCGACCGCAAGCACCTGCACCACAGGCTGCTCGACATGGGCCACTCGCACCTCAACGCCGTGCTCATCTTCTACGGCTGGACCGCGGTCGCCTCGATCGGGTGCCTGCTCACCTACGTCTTCCCGGTCTACTTCGGCATCGACTCGATGTGGGCGTTCGTGCTCATCGCGATCGGATTCCTCATCTTGGCCGCGGTCACGCTGGCGCCGCTCGGTCGCCGCAAGCGGCTCACGGTGGCCGCGGAGGCGTCGGTCACGAAGGTCGCAGCAGGCGAACAGGCCGGCTCGGTAGAATCGGGCGACCCCGACCCAGGAGCACGATGACCGACGCACTTCCCGACACGCCCGCCGACGGGCGCCCCGCGGCCTCCACGACCCCGGCGGTCGCGCCGATCCTGCGGCTCGCGCTGGTCTACGGAGCGATCCTCGCCGTGGGGCTCGCCGTCGTCGGATCGATCGTCGGCTACCTGGTCGCCGGAATCCCCGGGCTCACGAGCGCGCTCATCGCAGCGGTGCTCACGGTGGTGTTCTTCGGCCTCACGGCGGCCACCGTGCTCATCGCCTCGCACGTGGCCAAGGGGCAGATGTTCTCGACGCTGTTCTTCGGCATCGTGCTCGGCGGGTGGCTGGCGAAGCTGCTCGTCTTCTTCGTCGCCGTGCTCTTCGTGAGCCGCCAGGAGTACATCGACCCGTACGTCTTCTTCATCACGATCGTCGTCGCCGTCATCGGCAGCCTCGTTGTCGACGTGCTGGCCTTCCGCAACGCCCGGGTTCCCTACGTCAGCGATGTAGATCTGCCCGGCCCCCAAGGTCCCGATTCCACGTCCTGACGATTCGGTGATCCGCCGTTCTTCTTGCTAGAGTCGAACGCGATCCCCCCTTCTTTGCGCGTAACGACACGCCCCGAAACTGGAGACAGCGCTGCTAGGTAACGCTCTCGTTCACATGCTCCCGTTCGCGACCTCCGAAGAAGGTGGTTCGGGCGAGTTCCATGGTCCTTCGCTGACCGACTTCTTCCCGCCGGTGATCCTCTTCGAAGGCACCTGGTTCGAGATCAACCGCATCGTCCTCATCCGGCTGTTCGTCGTCGCAGTGCTGATCCTGCTCTTCTGGCTCGCGACACGGCGCATGAAGCTCGTGCCCGGCCGCGGCCAGAGCCTCGCCGAACTCGCGCTCGACTTCGTGCGCAACAGCATGGTGTACGACACGCTCGGCAAGCGCGACGGCAAGCGATTCCTGCCCCTGCTGACGACGCTGTTCTTCCTCATCCTCGCGATGAACCTGACCGGCGTCATCCCCGGCATCAACATCGCGGGCAGCTCGGTCATCGGCTTCCCGCTCTTCCTCGCGATCATCTCGTACATCGCGTTCATGTACGCGGGCATCAAGAAGCACCCGGGCGCGTTCTTCAGGAACTCGCTGTTCCCGTCGGGCGTGCCGTGGCCGCTCTACATCGTCGTCACGCCCATCGAGTTCGTCTCGACGTTCATCCTGCGGCCGATCACGCTCGCGTTGCGACTGCTGATGAACATGGTCGCCGGGCACATGCTGCTCGTGCTCTGCTTCTCGGCCACGCAGTTCTTCATCTTCACGGCCGGCGGCCTGTGGAGCCTGTTCAGCATCGGCACCTTCGCGTTCGGCCTGGCATTCACACTGTTCGAGATCCTCGTCGCCGTGCTGCAGGCCTACGTCTTCACCCTGCTCTCGGCCGTGTACATCCAGCTCGCGCTGACCGAAGAACACTGAGCGAACCGAAAACCCCGGTTCGACAACCTGAAAGGAAACACACATGGACGCAACGACAATCCTCGCTGAGGTCAGCGGCAACCTGGCGCCCGTCGCCTATGGCATCGCAACGATCGGCCCGGCCATCGGCGTCGGCATCGTCGTGGGCAAGACGGTCGAGTCGGTCGCACGCCAGCCTGAGCTCCAGGGTCGTCTCACGGGCCTCATGTTCCTCGGCATCGCGTTCACCGAGGCGCTCGCCTTCATCGCGATCGCCGTGGCGTTCATCCCGTTCCCGTAATCACCCCCTGACGAGACACCGAGGTACCAATGCTCCAGGCAATCGTGACTGCGGCGACTGAAGAAGAGAGCATCAACCCGCTCCTTCCCGCGCCGTACGACATCATCTGGTCGGCGGTCGCCTTCGTCATCATCCTCATCTTCTTCTGGAAGTACGTGCTGCCGCGCGTGCAGAAGCTGCTCGATGAGCGCGGCGAGGCGATCGAAGGCAACATCGCGAAGGCCGATGAGGCGCAGCGCAAGGCCGAGGCGGCGCTCGAGGAGTACACCGCCCAGCTCGCCGACGCTCGCACCGAGGCCGGCCGCATCCGCGAGACCGCGCGCGAAGACGGCAAGAAGATCGTCGCAGAGGCCAAAGAGGCCGCCACGACCGAAGCCGCTCGCGTCACCGCGAGCGCGCAAGCGCAGATCGACGCCGAGCGTCAGTCTGCCCTCGTGTCGCTGCGCTCCGAGGTCGGCACTCTCGCGATCGACCTTGCGTCCGGCGTCATCGGCGAGTCGCTCACCGACGACAAGAAGGCTGCCGCGGTGGTCGACCGGTTCCTCGCAGACCTCGAGGCCGCCGAGGCCACCGCCGCAGGAAAGAAGTAGTCCATGGGTAGCGCTACGAGAGAGGCCCTGACCGGCACGCGCGCCGCGCTGACGGCACTCGGCCGCGCTGACCTGTCGGTCGCAGAAGACCTCCTCGCCGCGGTCCGCGCGATCCACGGCACGTCGCAGCTGCGCTCGGCACTCATCGACAACGAGGCCGACGCGGTGCAGAAGCGCGCCCTGGTCGACGCCGTGTTCGGCAGCAGAATCTCGGCCGACGCGGCCACGCTGCTCACGAGTGCTGCGTCGAGCCGCTGGTCGAGTGGCCACGACTTCCTCGGGGGCGTCGAAGACCTCGGCATCCGCGTGGCAGCAGAGGCGACCGGCGACGACATCGAGATCGACGCCGAGTTGTTCGCGTTCGAGCGCACTGTAGCCGCTGATGCGGGACTCGAACTCGCGCTGGGTTCGAAGCTCGGTTCGTCGGCGGCCAAGGCCGTCCTCGTCGACCGCCTCCTCGTGGGCAAGGTTTCGCCGGCCACCGTTGCGATCGTGCGCCACCTGGTGCAGCAGCCGCGCGGCCGCCGCATCGGCGAGATGCTGCGGCACGCGGCATCCGTCGTCGCCGACCAGCGCGGTTTCGGCATCGCCACGGTCACCACCGCAGTGCCGCTCAGCGACGCGCAGCTCGCGCGTCTCGAGCAGGGACTCGCCGCCCAGACGGGCGGCCGCCGCATTCGCTTCGACACCATCGTCGATCCCACCGTCGTCGGAGGGGTTCGCGTGCAGATCGGCGACGACGTCTTCGACGGCAGCGTCGCCAGCCGCCTCAGCTCGCTGAGGCAGCAGCTCGCCGGCTGACGCCGGACCACAACGACCGGCGGCCTGCGCCGCGACAGACCAGTAGCTGTACGACCTGTACAGATAAGGGCCAGCCCCAGAAAAGGAAATGGCAATGGCAGAACTCTCCATCAGCCCCGACGAGATCCGTTCGGCTCTCGCGGAGTTCGCCTCGGCGTACGAGCCGGGTGCAGCGCAGAAGACCGAGGTCGGCTACGTCACCGACGCAGCCGACGGCATCGCGCATGTCGAGGGCCTGCCCTCGGTCATGGCGAACGAACTCATCCGCTTCGCCGACGGCACGCTCGGTCTCGCGCTGAACCTCGACGAAGACGAGATCGGCGTCGTCGTGCTCGGCGAGTTCACCGGCATCGAAGAGGGCATGGAGGTGACCCGCACCGGCGAGGTCCTCTCGGTTCCCGTCGGCGAGGGCTACCTCGGCCGTGTCGTCGATCCGCTCGGAAACCCCATCGACGGCCTGGGCGAGATCACCGGCATCGAGGGCCGTCGTGCCCTCGAGCTGCAGGCGCCCGGCGTCATGCAGCGCAAGTCGGTGCACGAACCGCTGCAGACCGGCATCAAGGCCATCGACGCGATGATCCCCGTCGGCCGCGGCCAGCGCCAGCTCATCATCGGCGACCGCCAGACCGGCAAGACCGCGATCGCGATCGACACGATCATCAACCAGAAGGCCAACTGGGACTCGGGCGACGTCAACAAGCAGGTTCGCTGCATCTACGTGGCGATCGGCCAGAAGGGTTCGACCATCGCCTCGGTGAAGGGCGCCCTCGAAGACGCCGGCGCGATGGAGTACACGACCATCGTCGCGGCTCCGGCCTCCGACCCCGCGGGCTTCAAGTACCTCGCGCCGTACACCGGTTCGGCCATCGGCCAGCACTGGATGTACGACTCGAAGCACGTCCTCATCATCTTCGACGACCTGTCGAAGCAGGCCGAGGCCTACCGCGCCGTGTCGCTGCTGCTGCGCCGTCCGCCGGGTCGCGAGGCATACCCCGGCGACGTCTTCTACCTGCACTCGCGTCTGCTCGAGCGTTGCGCGAAGCTCTCCGACGAGCTCGGCGCGGGCTCGATGACCGGTCTGCCGATCATCGAGACCAAGGCCAACGACGTCTCGGCGTACATCCCGACCAACGTGATCTCGATCACCGACGGCCAGATCTTCCTCCAGTCCGACCTCTTCAACTCAAACCAGCGCCCCGCGGTCGACGTGGGCATCTCGGTCTCGCGAGTCGGTGGCGACGCCCAGGTGAAGTCGATCAAGAAGGTTTCGGGAACGCTGAAGCTCGAGCTCGCGCAGTACCGCTCGCTCGAGGCGTTCGCGATGTTCGCCTCCGACCTCGACGCGGCCAGCCGCCGCCAGCTCGCTCGAGGCGCACGCCTCACCGAGCTGCTCAAGCAGCCGCAGTACTCGCCGTACCCGGTCGAAGACCAGGTCGTCGCGATCTGGGCCGGCACCAACGGCAAGCTCGACGAGGTCCCGGTCGAAGACATCCTGCGCTTCGAGCGCGAGCTGCTCGACTACCTCGGCCGCAACACCGAGGTGCTGTCGACGTTGCGCGAATCGAACGTGCTCTCCGACGAGACCGTCGCCCAGCTCGAGTCGTCGGTCGACGCGTTCAAGCAGGAGTTCCAGACCGGTGAGGGCAAGCCGCTCGCCTCGGTCGGCTCCGAGCAGTTCGAGGCCATCGCCGCCGAAGACGTCAACCAGGAGAAGATCGTCAAGGCTCGCCGCTAGGCGATTCCACGATTGACGACCGAACCCTAGCGATACAGGAGAGAAATGGGAGCGCAACTTCGGGTCTACCGGCAGAAGATCAAGTCTGCCCAGACGACGAAGAAGATCACCAAGGCGATGGAGCTCATCGCCGCCTCGCGCATCCAGAAGGCGCAGGCGCGGGTGACGGCTTCGACGCCCTACTCGCGTGCGATCACGCGCGCCGTCTCGGCTGTCGCGACGTACTCGAACGTCGACCACGTGCTGACGACCGAGCCCGAGAAGATCGAGCGCGCCGCCGTGCTGATCGTCACCTCCGACCGCGGTCTCGCGGGCGCCTTCAACTCGCAGGTGCTGCGCGAGGCAGAAGAGCTCAGCGAGCTGCTGCGGTCGCAGGGCAAGGAGGTCGTGTACTTCCTGATCGGCCGCAAGGCGGTGAGCTACTTCCAGTTCCGCCGTCGCTCCTCAGAACGGCAATGGGTCGGCAGCTCCGAGAACCCGCAGTTCGACCTCGCCAAAGACGTGGCCGAGGCCGTGCTCGAGGCGTTCCTGCGCGATGCCGCCGACGGCGGCGTCGATGAGATCCACGTCGTCTACAACCGCTTCGTGAGCATGATGACGCAGACCCCCGAGGTTGTGCGCCTGCTGCCGCTCGAGGTCGTAGAGGGCGTCGATGAGCCCGACGCCGCCGTGCAGCCGCTCTACGAGTTCGAGCCCGACGTCGAGACCGTGCTCGATTCGCTGCTGCCGGTGTACATCGAGAGCCGAATCTTCAACGCGCTGCTGCAGTCGGCCGCGGCCAAGCACGCTGCCACTCAGAAGGCGATGAAGTCGGCGAGCGACAACGCCGACAAGCTCATCACCGACTACACCCGCCTCGCGAACGAGGCGCGCCAAGCCGAGATCACGCAGCAGATCGCCGAGATCGTTGGCGGCGCTGACGCGCTCGTCGTCAAGAAGTAATCCAGAAAAGAGAGAGCCAGAATGACTGACACCGCAACCGCGCCGGTCGCCGAGTCGACCGCCGGCGCCGTCGGCCGCATCGCCCGGGTCACGGGCCCCGTCGTCGACATCGAGTTCCCCCATGACTCGATCCCCGAGATCTACAACGCTCTCCGCACCGAGATCACCATCGGCGGCGAGACCACGAACATCACCCTCGAAGTGGCGCAGCACCTCGGCGACGACCTCGTTCGCGCCATCGCGCTGAAGCCCACCGACGGCCTCGTGCGTGGCCAGGAGGTCACCGACACCGGCGAGGCGATCTCGGTTCCGGTCGGCGATGTCACCAAGGGCAAGGTGTTCAACGTCATCGGCGAGGTGCTGAACGGCGAGCCCGGCGAGACCGTCGAGGTCACCGAGCGCTGGCCGATCCACCGCAAGCCCCCGGCATTCGACCAGCTCGAGTCCAAGACCCAGCTCTTCGAGACCGGCATCAAGGTCATCGACCTGCTCACCCCCTATGTGCAGGGTGGCAAGATCGGCCTCTTCGGCGGTGCCGGCGTGGGCAAGACCGTGCTCATCCAGGAGATGATCCAGCGTGTCGCCCAAGACCACGGCGGTGTGTCGGTGTTCGCCGGTGTCGGCGAGCGCACCCGTGAGGGCAACGACCTCATCCACGAGATGGAGGAGGCGGGCGTCTTCGACAAGACCGCCCTCGTCTTCGGCCAGATGGACGAGCCGCCGGGGACGCGACTTCGCGTCGCCCTGTCTGCGCTCACGATGGCGGAGTACTTCCGCGACGTGCAGAAGCAGGACGTGCTGCTCTTCATCGACAACATCTTCCGCTTCACGCAGGCAGGCTCCGAGGTCTCGACCCTGCTCGGCCGCATGCCGTCGGCCGTGGGCTACCAGCCGAACCTCGCCGACGAGATGGGCATCCTCCAGGAGCGCATCACGTCGACCCGCGGTCACTCGATCACCTCGCTGCAGGCCATCTACGTGCCCGCCGACGACTACACCGACCCAGCACCGGCGACGACCTTCGCGCACCTCGATGCGACGACCGAGCTCTCGCGTGAGATCGCGTCGAAGGGCTTGTACCCGGCCGTCGACCCGCTGACCTCGACCTCGCGCATCCTCGACCCCCGTTACCTGGGCGAAGATCACTACCGCGTCGCCACGACGGTCAAGCAGATCCTGCAGAAGAACAAGGAACTCCAGGAGATCATCGCCATCCTCGGTGTCGACGAGCTCTCCGAGGAAGACAAGATCACGGTGTCGCGTGCGCGCCGCATCCAGCAGTTCCTCTCGCAGAACACGTACATGGCGAAGAAGTTCACGGGCGTCGAGGGTTCGACCGTCCCGCTGAAGGACACCATCGAGTCGTTCGACGCGATCGCGCGCGGTGACTTCGACCACGTCGCCGAGCAGGCGTTCTTCAACGTCGGTGGCATCACCGACGTCGAAGAGAAGTGGGCGCAGATCCAGAAGGAGAACGGCTGAGCATGGCCAGCCTCAACGTGAGCGTCGTCTCGGCCGACCAGGAAGTCTGGTCGGGCGAGGCGACCATGGTCGTCGCCCGCACGACCGAAGGCGAGATCGGCATCCTGCCCGGGCACGAGCCACTACTCGCGATCCTCGCCGGCGGTGAGGTGCGCGTCACGCTCGCCGGCGGTGAGAAGATCACCGCGAACGCAGAAGAGGGCTTCCTCTCGGTGCAGTCGAACTCCGTGCAGGTCGTGGCCTCGCGCGCCGAGCTCGCCTGAGGAGTCGCGGATGCAGGGGGAGCAGCCGTTCGACCGCCAGTTCGGTGACCTGAGCGTCACCCAGCTCATCGTCATGGCCGGATTGCCGGGTGCGGGCAAGTCGACGATCGCCGAGATCATCGGCGCCCGCCTCGGCGCCACCGTCGTGTCGGTGGACCCGATCGAGTCCGCGATCCTGCGCGCCGGCATCGACGCCGACCAGCCCACGGGGCTCGCGGCGTATCTCGTCGCCGAGGAGATCGCCGAAAAGGAGCTCGATTCGGGGCGCACGGTCATCGTCGACGCGGTCAACGCCGCCGAGGCGGCTCGCCTTCAGTGGCGCGATCTGGCCGAACGCGCCGACGTGCGGCTGCGGGTCATCGAGGTCGTCTGCTCTGATGAGGCGCTGCACCGTGCCCGGCTCGAGAAGCGTGAGCGAGGGCTTCCGCATCTCGAGGAGACGACCTGGCGCGCGGTCGAGCAGAGCCTCGAGGGGTATGCCGTGTGGACCGGACCGTCATCAGCACTTCCGCGGGTGACGATCGACAGCGTCGAGACGCTGGGCACCAACGTCGACGCAGCACTCGCCTTCATCGGCGCGTAGTGCGGATCCTTCTTCCGCCGTCCGAGACGAAGCGCGACGGTGGCGCCGACGCGCCTCTCGCGCTCGAGGCTCTGTCGTTCCCGACGCTTACCACAGCCCGCGAACAGACGCTCGCCGCACTCGGCGAGCTCTCGCTCGATGGTGAGGCGATGAAGCTGGCGCTGAAGCTCGGGCCCCGACAGGACGCCGAGGTCGACCGGAATCGTGTGCTTCAGAGTGCTCCGACCATGGCGGCGATCGATCGCTATACCGGGGTGCTGTTCGACGCGCTCGACGCGCCGTCGCTCGATGCGGCCGCGCGCGAGTTCGCGTGCCGCACGGTCGTCGTGCACTCCGCCCTCCTCGGGCTCGTCGGCGCACTCGACCCTGTGCCGGCGTACCGTCTCTCGCATGACTCGAAGCTGCCGGGGCTGCGGCTGAAGGCGCACTGGCGCGGGCCGATCGCGCACGTGCTCGACGACGAGGCGGGTCTCATCATCGACCTCCGGTCGGAGGGCTACGCCGAGCTCGGCCCGGCGCCGGTTCGCCCCGGCAGCGTGTACGTGCGCGTCGTCTCGATCGACGGCACCGGACGGAAGCGGGCGTTGAACCACTTCAACAAGCAGGCGAAGGGCCGATTCACCCGCGCCGTCCTCGAAGGGCGGCCCGAACTCGATACGCTCGACGAGCTGCTCGACTGGGCCGACACCGAGGGCCTCTCGATGCGACTGGGCGAGGACCGCTCCCCGACGCTGCCGCGCGAGGCGGAACTCGTCGCCTGACGTGCCGGTCTCGCGATTCGACGGCTGCGCTGCCGCCCCGCTCGATTGCTTGCCCTCGCCCTCGGACTCGCGACTTCATGATGGCCGCTGGGCCCGGTCGAACACGACCGGACCCAGCGGGCTCTGACCGAGGGCTCGGACGAGAGCGTGTCTCAGCTGCCGTAGAGTGCGACGGCGCCCGCGCGGTCGGAGTTCGTCATCGACAGGTCGTCGGACGAGCCGTTGCACTGCGGGTAGTGCATGATCGACGCTGAATCGTACGGCGTCAGCGGACGCCAGTTGTTGTCTTCGAAGCAGGTGCCCGATTCGGGGCGCGTGTGCTCGTGCCGGAAACCGAGGGTGTGCCCGAGCTCATGGCCGAGGATGTTGGCCGGCGTCCAGGAGCCCGAGCTCCAGATCGAGTCGTCGATGAGCACGTTCTGCTGACGGTTCGGCGAGCTCGGGAAGAACGCGCGGGCGATGTACTGCGAGGTCTGCACCGGCTCGACCGAGAACACGACCGACTTGTTGCGCGTCGTGCACTGGCCGTCGGCGCTGCTCACGTGCACGAAGTCGATCTTCGACGATGCGGATTCCCAGAGGGCTGCGCCGCTCGCCATCGCGCTGACGACGTCGGCGTGACGTGTGCCGAACTTCGTGCTGACGCAGTACGTGAGGCTGCCCACCTGTGCGGCCGACCACTTGTCGTCTGCACCGTTGACCGTGTTGACGATGAGACCGTCGGTCGGCGTCTCGGGCCCGACGAGCTGTTCGTAGAACGACCGCAGGTCGCTCTGGCCCGAGATCACCTCGTCACCGTTGACGAGGTAGCTGCCGTCGATGTCTCGGTAGGTCGATGCCGCGAACTCCTGGTAGGAGGGAACGCCGGAGTCATCGGGCGGGGTTGCGCCGGCGGCCGGGATTGCCGTGCCGACAGCGAGCGCGGCTGCCGCGGTGGCGGCAAGCGCGAGTGTTCTCGTGATGTGCATGCAGTGCTCCTTCTGAGCTGAGCGATCTCCGTTCGCCTGGTCGGCGAGCGGCTTCGGATGCGTGGGCCGGCGTCGTTGCCTGCCCCCCGAAGTGGGCTCAACGTAGCCTGCGCGATTCGAAGGTGTCAAGGATCTCAGGGGCGTGCCGCGCCGGGCGCGGCGGACATCAGACGGCCGACGCAACCGACGGCGCAGCATGCTGCGTGGCCGGAGCCGCGCGGAAGCACCCCGCCAGGTGGTCGTCGACCATTCCCGCAGCCTGCATGAGCGCGTACATCGTCGTGGGGCCGACGAAGCGGAAACCCCGGCGACGCAGCTCTTTGCTCATCGCGGCCGATTCGGACGTCGTGGCAGGCACCTCGGCGAACGACGCCGGAGCCGCGGCGCGCGGCGGCGGTGCGAAACCCCAGAGAAGCTGCTCGATGGGCACGTCGAGCGCCAGGGTGGCGCGGGCGTTCTGGATGGTCGCCTCGATCTTGCCGCGATGCCGGATGATGCGTTCATCGCCGAGCAGGCGTTCGACGTCGCTTTCGGTCATCGCCGCCACCCGAGGGGGATCGAAGCCGTGGAACACCTCGCGGAACGCGGGTCGCCGGCGAAGGATGGTGATCCACGACAACCCGGCTTGGAAGCCCTCGAGGCAGACCTTCTCGAAGAGCCGCACCGGGTCGTGCTGCGGAGTACCCCACTCATCGTCGTGGTAGCGGCGGTACTCGTCGCTGGCGGAACCCCAGCCGCACCGGGCGAGACTGTCGTCGCCGACGATGATCTCGGGCCGAGGGATGACGCTCATGCAGCGAATCCGATGCGTTCGTGGCCGAGCAACCAGAGCTTGGTGGGGATGCCCTCGCCGGCGGAGTACCCGGTGATGCGACCATCGGAGGCGAGCACGCGGTGGCAGCCGACGATGATGGGCACCGGGTTGGCGCCGACCGCACGGCCGATGGCGCGGGCGGAGCCCGGTTTGCCGACGGCGGCCGCGAGGGTGCCGTAAGAGGTGGCGTCGCCCCACCCCAAGCGCCGGAGTTCACTCCAGACGGCCTCTTGGAAGGGCGTGCCGTGCAGCCGCACTGGCAGGTCGAACTCGGTGCGGGAGCCGCTGAAGTACTCGGTGAGCTCGGTTCGCGCCCGGTCGAGCACGGCGTTGGCGCGTTCGGGCTCGCCGTCGTGGGGGAGCACGCCGTCTTGCTCGATGGAGAGCGACGTGACGGCGTCGTCGTCGGCGACGACCTCGATGCGCCCGATGGGGCTGTCGAGTCGGATCAGAAACACGTTGGTCATGCTCCGAGAGTACCCGGGGCATCCGACACGCACTCGCGGGAATCGGACACTGCAGGGAGTTCGACCGCCGGATCGGCTGTGGAGGACGACTTCGTGCTCGGACTGCCGGCCGGGCCCTCATCCTGCGGCGCACTCGTCCTCCCCAGCGCCCCGCCCTCGACTGGGTTTCCTCGCATCGAGGCGGGCCCGGCACGCCGCGACCATCTGCGCCAGCATCACTCGGCATGACGACCATCATCCGCGCCGCATCGGCGCACGACTTCCTCGCCCTCGTTCCGTCGCTCGCCGGGTTCCAGCCACGGCGATCGCTCGTGTGCGTCGCCTTCGACGGCAACCGCACCGTGGGCGTCCTGCGGCACGACCTGCCCGTGCGGGCGCGCGACAACGCGGCGCTCGTCTCGGTCGCGGTCGGCACCCTCTGCCGTATGCCCGGTGTCGACGCCGTCGTGCCGGTGCTGTACACCGATCGCTCGTTCGGGTCCGCACGCGGGATCCCCGAGCGACGGCTGGCCGAGCAGTTCATCCGGCGAGCCGAGCAGGCCGGCTTCGTCGTGCGCGATGCGCTCTGTCGGGCGGCGGATGCCTGGGGCTCCTATCTCGACCGCGCGACGCCGGCGTCGGGACATCCGCTCGCAATGATCGATGAGAACCCCGTGACCGATCACGCACCTGACGCAGCCGAGGTGCTCGACGGCCCCGACTCGGTCGCCGCGCTTCCCGCACCCGACGGGCGAGCTGCGGTGCGCATCGCCGAAGCGCTCGGTCGCTTCGCAGATGCCGAGCCCGGCGACGCGGTATTCGAGCGGCTCGGCGACGACATCGATCCGGTGGAGCTCGTCGAATCGCTGATGTCGGGCGAGCCCGCGTCGCAGCCGGTGGTGCGACTTGCGTGGTTCCTACACCTCGCCGCACGGCCGGCGTTCCGTGACGGCATGATGCTGCAGTTCGCGTTCGGGCCGGTCGTCGGTGCTGCGGCACACGACGACGCGATCGCGAGCGCCGAGCGGGCCGAGGCGTCGGGTGAGTCGATCGACGAGCTCGTGCGACGCGAGGTCGCCGACGGCGAGCACGACGAGGTCACCGACCTGCTCTCGCGCCTGATGCTCGGCCAGTCGACCCTGCGACCCGAGCGCACTCGGGTCGAGCGCGCGCTCGCGTTGCTGCGCCCCCTGATCGCCAACGCGCCCGTGGCCGCGCGGGTCGGCCCACTCTGCATCGCCGCGTGGCTCGCGTGGTCGCTCGGGCGCGGTTCCGCCGCCGGCGCCTTCATCGACCGTGCGATCGAGCTCGACCCCGCGCACCCGATGGCCGGGCTCCTCGCGACGTTCATCGGCAGCGGCGCGCTGCCCGAGTGGGCGTTCGTGCGGCCGGCGTCGGATGCTGCGAGCGTCGGTGCCGGTCGGGCCTAGTGGCCGGTCAGCCGCGCGGTGGCACGGGCGATGAGCGATGGCCGGCCTGTGAGGCGTTCCTCGGCGTCGGCGACCGTCATGCCGAGGATGCCGAGGTTCGCCCCGACGTATCGCAGCGGTTCGGGCTCCCAGAGCGGCGACCGGTGGTTCGCCCACGGCAATCGGGTCAGCTCGCTGTCGACGCCGAGCACGAGATCGGTCATCGTGCGGCCTGCGAGGTTGGTCGTCGACAGTCCGTCGCCGACGTAGCCCCCGGCGAAGCCCACCCCCGTCTTCGGGTTGTAGCTCGCCGTCGCGCACCAATCGCGCGCGACGCCGAGCGGTCCGCCCCACCGGTGCGTCACCCTGGCCTCACCCACGGCCGGAAACAGGTCGCGAAGCGCGGTGTGCAGGTGCTCGAACACCTGGTCGACGCGCTCGAACGCCGGATCGACGGCGCTGCCCCAGTGGTAGTTCGCCCCACGGCCGCCGAACGCGAAGCGGTTGTCGGCGGTGCGCTGACCGTAGATGAGCAGGTGCCGGTAGTCGCTGAACGTCTGTCCGTGCGCGATGCCGATCTCGTCCCAGACCGAATCGGGCAGCGGCTCGGTCGCGATCATGAGCGAGTAGAGCGGCAGGATTCGCCGGCGCACTCGCGGCAGCCGGGGACCGTACCCCTCGGTCGCGACGATGACGTGCCGCGCGACGATCGTGCCGTCGGCATCGTTGCCGTCGACCGTGCGGAAGCGCACCCGGCCCGCAGACCAGTCGAGCACCTCGGTGCGCTCGAAGATGCTGACGCCCCGGGCTTCGACGACCCGCGCGAGCCCGCGCACGAGTTTCGCCGGATGCACCCGCGCGCACGCGGGGTCGAAGACCGCCGCCGGCGGGCCGCCGTCGAGTGCCGTCGCACCCGACGTCGCGCCCACGGCGCGCTCATCGCGGTACTCGAGCCGGTCGACGCCGAAGCGCGCCGCCTCGGCGACATCGGCCCTGGCCGAACCACGCTGCACCTCGTCGCGCGCGAACACGAGCGTGCCACCGCGTTCGAAGTCGCAGTCGATGCCCTCGCGCGCCGTCACCCGGCCGACTTCGTCGACCGTGTCGACCATGGCGCGTCGCATCGCGACGGCTGCGTCGAAGCCGTGCCCGCGCTCGAGTGCGCCCGCCGACTTGGGGAACAGCGCCGAGCACCACCCGCCGTTGCGGCCTGAGGCGCCGAACCCGGCGATATCGCGTTCGAGCACCGCGATCGAGAGCGACGGGTCGGCCCGAGAGAGCTCGTAGGCGGTCCACAGGGCGGTGAGGCCGCCGCCGACGAGAGCGACGTCGAACCGTGCGTTCGCCGACAGAGCCTCGCGCGGCCGCAGCTCGTCGATGCCACGCTCGACGAGGTCATCGAGCCAGAAGCTCACCCGACGGTATGCATCGGGTGAGGCATCGGTAACTCGCGGGAGAGCCTTCGCGGTCACAGCCGGTTCGAGGCTTCGGTCAGCACACCGCGCAGGATCTGCTCGATCTCCTGGAACTCGGGCACGCCGATCGTGAGCGGCGGTGCGAGCTGGATGACGGGGTCGCCGCGGTCGTCGGCCCGGCAGTAGAGGCCGGCGTCGTAGAGCGCCTTCGAGAGGAAGCCGCGCAGCAGCCGCTCGGACTCGTCGTCGTCGAACGTCTCGCGGGTGGCCCTGTCTTTCACGAGTTCGATGCCGAAGAAGTATCCGTCGCCGCGAACATCGCCGACGATCGGCAGGTCGAGCAGCTTCTCGAGCTCGGCGCGGAAGAGCGGAGAGTTCTCGCGCACCCGTTCGTTGAGCCCCTCTTCTTCGAAGATGTCGAGGTTCTCGAGCGCGACTGCCGCCGAGACGGGATGCCCACCGAAGGTATAGCCGTGGTAGAACGACGTCGTGCCCGTCGAGAACGGCTCGTACAGCTTCTCGGAGACGATGGTGGCGCCGATGGGGGAGTAGCCCGAGGTCATCGCCTTCGCGCACGTGATCATGTCGGGCACGTAGCCGTATGCATCGCAGGCGAACATGTGGCCGATGCGCCCGAACGCGCAGATGACCTCGTCGGAGACGAGCAGCACATCGTACTGGTCGCAGATCTCGCGAACGCGCTGGAAGTACCCGGGGGGCGGCGGGAAGCAGCCGCCCGAGTTCTGCACCGGCTCGAGGAACACGGCCGCAACGGTCTCGGGGCCCTCGAAGAGGATCATCTCCTCAATGCGGTTCGCGGCCCAGATGCCGAAGGCCTCGAGGTCGTCCGCCGGCGCGCCGACCTCGGCCGCGCGATAGAAGTTCGTGTTCGGCACGCGGAAACCGCCCGGCGTGAGGGGCTCGAACATCTCTTTCATGGCCGGGATGCCGGTGATCGCGAGCGCGCCCTGCGGGGTGCCGTGGTAGGCGACCGACCGCGAGATCACCTTGTGCTTGGTGGGGCGGCCCTTGAGCTTCCAGTAGTATTTCGCCAGCTTGAACGCCGTCTCGACGGCTTCGCCGCCGCCCGTCGAGAAGAACACGCGATTGAGGTCGCCGGGTGCGTAGCCCGCGAGCCGGTCGGCGAGCTCGATCGCCGCGGGATGCGCGTACGACCAGATCGGGAAGAACGCGAGCTGTTCGGCCTGCTTGGCGGCGACCTCGGCGAGCCGCGCCCGGCCGTGGCCGGCGTTCACGACGAAGAGCCCCGAAAGCCCGTCGAAGTACTTGCGGCCTTCGACATCGTAGATGTGGTGGCCCTCGCCGCGGGTGATGATGGGAACGCCCGACGTCTGCATCGTCGACTGCCGGGCGAAGTGCATCCAGAGGTGGTCCTTCGCCTTCTGCTGCAGGTCGGCGTTGTCGTAGCTCGTCGTGCCGAGGCTGGTCGGGGTGTCGAGGGTGGTCATTTCTTCTTCCTCCTTCGGGGCGCCCGCTCAGCGGGTGCCCCAGTTGTAGAACTGCTTCTGGAGCTTGAGGTACACGAACGTCTCGGTCGCGCTGACGCCGTCGAGATTGCGGATCTTGGTGTTGAGCAGCGTGATGAGTTCGTCGTCGTTCTCGCACACCACCTCGGCGAGCAGGTCGAAGCTGCCGGCCGTGAGTACGACGTAGTCGATGTCGGGGATCTCGGCGAGCTGCTCGGCGAGCACCCGGGTGTCACCCGCGGCACGGATGCCGATCATCGCCTGGCGTGTGAAACCGAGCTGCATCGGATCGGTCACCGCGACGATCTGCATCACCCCGGAATCGGTCAGCTTCTGCACCCGCTGGCGAACCGCCGCCTCGGAGAGACCGACCGCCTTGCCGATGTCGGCATACGAGCGTCGCCCGTCGGCCTGCAGCTGCTCGATGATCGCCTTCGACACGTCGTCGAGCTGCATGGCGCGATTGCCGTTGGAGCGACCTGCGTTCGTCATTGCTCGATTGTGTCAGTGGCGGATGTCTCAGGCAAGGGATTCCGTCGTATCTACGCGTTCTGACGACTGATTCCATACATTTCGTGCGAAATGACAAGGGTCCGGTCACGGGGCATCCTGCCGGTGCCAGACTGAACGACATGCCCCGAGGTTCCGTCACGAGCACTGCGACGGTGGGTGCGTCGGCGTGGGACGTGATCGTCGGCGACCGGTTCATCGTCGCGCTGGCAGCGCCGGCGCCCGACGCCGTGCTCGCGTCGCTCGCCGACGCCGCGAGTCACGAGAGACCGGTGCTCGAGGAGCTCGTGGGCAGGCTCCCGTTCGGCGACATCGACACCGTCGACTCCTTCGCGCTGGTCTGGTGGCCTGGCGACGAGCTGACCGAGCTGACGGCCGTGGTGCGCGGCGACGCGGTGATCGATCTCGAGTCACCCGGTGGCAGTAGGAGGTTCGACGCACGGGACATCCGCCCATGGCTGCTCGCGGAGTTCCACGATGTCACGGGGCTCAGGCTCACGGGTGCAGGCACCCCGCTCGAGCCGCTTCGCGGCGGTGAGGCCGTACAGCACGCGCGGGCGAGCCTGCGTGCGTCGTCGGTGGAGTGGACGGCGGCGACGACACCCGAGCCGACCACGCCCGTGACGGTGGTCGCACCGCCCGCGAATCCCGATGCGGTCTTCGCGCCGGCAGACGAGCGCGCGAAACGCGACGCGGCGCCGACAGCCGAGTCGTCACCGTCGGTGGACGCCGAGACGGTGCTGCTCGGGCGCTCCCGTATCGACGCCGACACGATCCTCGTGCCGCGCCGTCGCCCCGGGTCGATCGACGGCGGTTCCGAGCCGGCCGCCGATACAGCGGGCGCCGGCAGGGCGAACGATCCCGACGCGAGTCCGGGCGCATCCGACTCCGCCGACGTCGCCGATGTCTCGGCCGACGTCGCCGGTGTGCCGCGGGTGCGCATCGCCGGCGGATCGGTGCGCGCGGTCACGGTGCCGCTGCTGGTCGGTCGCCGGCCGAGCCCGCAACGCCTCGCCCACGTCGGCGGCGTCGCGCCCGAGCTCGTCACCGTCGAGTCGCACGGCGGCTTCATCTCGGCGACGCACCTCGAGTTGCGGGTCGAGGCTACCCGCCTCGTCGCGACCGACCTGCGATCGACCAACGGCACGACGCTCCGATCGGCGGGCGGCGGGCGGCGGCGATTGAGATCCGGCGAATCGATCGTCGTCATCCCGGGCGTCGCCCTCGACCTCGGTGACGATACGATCATCGAGATCCTCCCTCCTCGAGACGACGATCGATCGACCCGACCAGACAGCAGGCTTCACAGGTGACGCAGATAGGCAACGGCAACGCCCGACATCGCGTCTCGCTGCCCGACGGCACCGAGATCACCCTCGCGTGGGCGGCGAAGACCGACACGGGCCTGCGGCGCGAGGTCAACGAAGACAGCTTCATCGCACAGGCGCCCATCTTCGCCGTCGCCGACGGCATGGGCGGGCACGCAGCGGGCGACTTCGCGAGCGCGGCGGTCGTGACGCGCCTCGCCGAGCACGGCGGAAAGCCGGTCGTCGCAACCGCCGACATCGATGCGTCGCTGCACCGGGCCGTACAGGACATGAGCCGAGGCGCAGGCGTGACCGACGAGGGAAGCGGCACGACGGTGACCGGAGTCGCGCTGGGCATGATCTCTGACGAGCCGACCTGGATCGTCTACAACATCGGCGACTCCCGCGTCTACCGGCTGCTCGGCGGCGTACTCGAGCAGCTCACCACAGATCACTCCATCGTGCAGGAGCTCGTCGATGCAGGGCAGATCACACGGGAGGAGGCCGACACGCATCCGCACTCCAACGTCATCACCCGTGCCGTCGGCTTCCATGAGGCGCCGATTCCCGACTACCGTGCCATCGCCGTCGAGCCGGGCATGCGGCTGCTCGTCTGTTCCGACGGGCTCACGAAAGAGCTGACCTCGTACGGCATCCGGCACTTCCTGGTGGCCAACGACCGGGCTGAGAAGGCCGCTGCCCAGCTCGTCGATGCCGCGCTCGGCAACGGCGGACGCGACAACATCACCGTCGTCGTGATCGACGTGCTCGCGGTGGCGCGCCCGGCGGCGAGCGAGCAATCAGACGGCGGCGAGACCGCACGCGCCTGAGCGATGCCCCCGCCCGTCCAGTGCGGTGTGCACAGGGAGATTCACCGATGACGGCCCCGACCTACAATGGGGAGGAATCCGGGCCCGCCGGCGCCGGCGGGACGCTCCCGGTCACGTGACGAATGCGGGGAGGATCGTGCCGCGCCGCCTGCCATCAACGCCGCCGAACCTGCCCGGGTTCGAGTTCGTGCGCGTCCTCGGCTCCGGTGGATTCGCCGACGTCTTCCTGTACGAGCAGAACATGCCGCGCAGGCTGGTCGCGGTCAAGGTGCTCCTCGCCGGTCTCGTCAACGACGACATGCGCCAGATGTTCCAGGCCGAGGCCAACCTCATGGCCCAGCTGAGCTCGCACCCCTCGATCCTCACGGTCTACCAGGCGAGTGTCGCCGCAGACGGCCGGCCCTACCTCGTCATGGAGTACTGCTCGGCATCGATCGGCCAACGCTACCGCGCCACCCAGCTGCCGCTCGGCGAGGTGCTCTCGATCGGCGTTCGCATCGCGAGCGCGGTCGAGACGGCGCATCAGCAGGGCGTGCTGCACCGCGACATCAAGCCGTCGAACATCTTGACGACGGCGTTCGGCCATCCCGTGCTGTCCGACTTCGGCATCGCCGCGACGCTCGGACAGGTCGAATCGAGCGACACCGTGGGGCTCTCGATTCCGTGGTCGGCGCCCGAGGTATTGCACGACGAGGTCTCCGGAACGGTCGCCAGCGAAGTCTGGTCGCTCGGGGCGACGGTGTACTCGCTGCTCGCCGGCCGAAGCCCGTTCGAGGTCACCGGCGGCGACAACGGCACTTCGGCGGTCATGGCGCGGATCGCGAAGGCGAAGGTCACGCCGACCGGTCGCGACGACGTTCCACCGAGCCTCGAGGCGGTGCTGGCCAGGGCGATGTCGCGAAGCCCCGCAGCCCGTCAGGCGAATGCGCTCGAGTTCATCCGCGACCTGCAGTCGGTCGAAGAGGAGCTCGGGCTTGCGCAGACGCCCCTCGAGGTCGTCATCGACGACTGGGCGGTGGTGACGACGATCGACGGCGACGAGCGCACACGCGTGAGCGCGGTGTCGTCGCCCGCGCTCAGAGGCAAGGCACGCCGGCGCCGCGGCACGCCGGCCGCCAGCACGGGCGCGGTCGCCACCCAGTCTCGTGAAGCGAGCTCGTCGACCGCCGCTGGAGCCGGGCGCCGCGCCCCTCGACTCGTCTGGGGTGTGTCGATCGTCGCCGTGCTGCTGCTCGCGATCTCGGGTGCGGGTGTGTGGGCAGTGGTGCAGGGCACCCGATCGATACCGGTCGTGGGTGACGTCGAGGGAACGGCCGACGGCGCGACCGTCACGTTCACCTGGAGCGATCCCGGCCTGCAGTCCGACGACGTGTACATCGTCTCGGTCGACGGCACCCGGTCACCGGCGCAACGCGAGCCCCGCATGTCACTCGACGCGCGGGATCGCGACCGGGTCTGTGCGACCGTCGTCGTGAGCCGCGACGGCAAATCGGGTCAGCCGAGTGTCGAGCGCTGCGTCGACATCGAAGGAACGGGCTGATGGTTCCGCTTCGTCGGCTGAACCGCCATCGTTCCGCGATCGCCACAACCGTGGCGGTCGCCGCTGTCGTCGCCGTCGTCGGCGGCATCGCGGTCACCTCCGGCGGGTACACGGCGCAGCGCATCGATCTCGGAGACGCCGCGGTCTGGGTCGCGAACGATCACATGCAGTCGATCGGGCGCGCGAGCACGGCCGCGCTCGAGTTGAACTCCCTCGTCGAGACCGGCGGTGGGCGGGTCGAAGTAGCCCAGTCCGGACCGACGGTGCTCCTGCTCGATCCCGATCGGGCGAGCGTCGACATCGTCGACGTGGCGACCTCTTCGGTGGTCGACCACCCGGTTGCGGTTCCGCCCGATCAGCCGACGGTGCGTATCGCCGGGTCGAAGGTCGTGGTCGTCGCCCAGGGCGATGTGTGGACGTCACCGATCGACGAGTTCGCCGACTTCGACGCCGACGCCGAACCCGAGCTCTCGTTCGGAGCCGAAACCCTGATCTCGGTCGATCCCGCAGGGAGGCTCTTCGCGTTCACACCCGGCACAGGCGTGATGCGGGCGGTCGACACCGCCGACGCCAAGACGATCGACCGTAGCTGGGAGATCGATCCGATCACCGACAGCCGCCAGCTGCAGCTCAGCTCGGCCGGAGGCACGTGGGCGGTACTCGATCCGCAGGCGCGTACGCTGACCTTGCCCTCCGGCGCGGTCGACCTCACCGGCATCATCGCCGAAGACGGCCGCCCGGTGCTCCAGGTGCCGTCGGCGACCGCCGACGAGATCGTGGTCGCGCATAGACAGGGGCTCGTCTCGGTGGGCACCGACGACGGTGTGACGCGCACACTCGTCGAGGGCCGATCGGGCGCAGCAGTGGCACCGATCGTGCATGAGAGTTGCATCCACGCGGTCTGGGGCCGCGACACGGTGTGGCGCTCCTGCGCACCCGGCGACGGTCTGAGCACGCTCGACGGGGCCACCGGCGGTGCGGACTTCGCGTTCATGCAGAACGGCGATGCGCTCGCGCTCAACGACCGTCGCAGCGGACGAACGTGGGCGGCGAGTGCCGATTACCAGCTCATCGACAACTGGCAGAAACTGGTCGACACACGCGACGACGATGTGCAGGTCGAGCAGAACGATCCGAATACGACGCCCACCGTCGAGAAGAGCCAAGTCCCTCCGGTCGCGGTCGACGATGTCGAGTTCGGCGCGCGCCCCGAGCGATCGACTCTGCTCCCCGTCATCCTCAACGACTACGACGCGAATGGAGACGTGCTCGTCATCGACTCGATCGTGGGCGATCTGCCTCCGTGGGCGACGGTCGACCTCGTCTCCGACAATCAACAGCTGCAGTTGACACTCGGGCGCGAGGCATCCGGATCGATGGCATTCGACTACGTGCTCGACGATGGACGCGGCGGTACCGCGCAGGCGCACGTCGTGGTCACGGTCCGCGCACCAGGCGAGAACTCGCCCCCCGAGCAGAAACGGAACACGGCGACGGTGGTCGCCACCGGCGGGCGTGTGACCACGGCGGTGCTCGGCGATTGGGTCGATCCCGACGGCGACCCGTTCTTTCTGCAACAGGCGACGATCGACGCACCCGATTCGGTCTCGTCGACACCCGAGGGCACCGTTGTGGTCGATGAGCGCGGTGGGCGGGGCGCAAGCCGTATGGTGTCGCTGCTCGCCTCCGACGGGCGCGATCAGGCGTCGGGTGCGCTCGAGGTGACGGTGCGCGAGCCGGGCGGTGTTCCGTTGATCGCGGAGCCGTTCGTGGCGCTCGCAACCTCGGGGCAGGAGATCCGCATCGATCCACTGCGCCACGTGCGCGGAGGCACCGGCGCGGTGAAGCTCAGCTCGGTGCCCGCCAAGCCCGAGGTCGAACTCACTCCCGACTACGATCGCGGAACCGTGCGTTTCACGAGCGAGGCCGTGCGAACGCACTACCTCGAGTACACCGTGACCGATGGCGACGAGACGGCGACCGGCGTGGTTCGCGTCGACGTCTCGGCACCGCCCGACCGCGACACGAAGCCGATCACCGTGCCGCACACGGCGTACCTGCGCGTCGACCAGCCCGTCGACGTCGACGTGCTCGCCACCGATATCGACCCGACAGGTGGCGTGCTCGTGGTCACCGCTGCTGACGCCGAACTCGAGGGTGTCAGGGTCGAGATCGTCGAGCACCGGTTCCTGCGCGTCACGCTCACGAGCCCGATCGCGTCGGGGTCGACGACGTTCGGCTACCACGTCAGCAACGGCCTCGCCGAGGCCGAGGGCGAGGTGACGCTCGTCGAAGTGCCGATTCCCGCGGTCGCCCAGCCGCCCGTCGCCGTCCCCGATGTGGTCTCGGCGCGCGTCGGCGACGTCGTCGACATCCCCGTGCTCGCCAACGACGAACACCCCGATGCGCTGCCGATCACGCTCGCGCCCGACCTGGTCGAGCTACCCGACGACGGCCTGCTGTTCGTATCCGAGGATCGGCTGAGGTACTACGCACCGCAGCGCGCCGGCGAGTACGAGGCGACCTACCGCATCGAGACCGACGGACAGTCCGCTACGGCGAAGGTCGCGATCTCGGTGAGCGAACCCGACGCCGAGACGAATGCGGAGCCGGTACCGGCGACAGTGACGGCCCGGGTCATCGCCGGAGCGACGGTGCGCATCCCGATACCGCTCGGTGGTGTCGACCCCGACGGTGACTCGGTGCAGCTTCTCGGTCAGTATTCGAATCCGACGCGCGGTGCCGTCATCGAGACCGGTCCCGACTGGTTCGAGTACGAAGCCGGCGAGTACTCGGCCGGCGCCGACCAGTTCCAGTACTCGGTGGTCGATGCGATGGGCGCGCGCGCGAACGGCACCGTTCGCCTCGGGATCGCTCCGCCCACGACCGGCTCGCAGAAGCCGCTCGCCGTCGAAGACGAGATCATGGTGAGGCCCGGCCGCACGATCTCGGTGCGCGTGCTCGAGAACGACTCCGACCCGGCGGGAGGAGTACTCCGGCTCACCGATGTCGAGCCGGTCACGGGCGGAGCGTCGGCACAGGTGGTCGAGGACTGGATCGAGGTGGAGGTTCCCGCCGGCGAGGGCGAATACGGATTCATCTACCACATCCAGAACGGGCAGCTCGGCACGGCCAGCAACTTCCTGAGGATCGAGGCGCGCACCGACGCTCCGCTCGCACGTCCCGAGGCCGCCGACACGGTGCTCGGGCTCAGCGACATTCTCGACACCGATCGCATCGACGTTCCCGTGCTGCGCAACGTCTTCCTCGCCGACGGCGACGCCGATGCGCTGCGGGTGGGACTCGTCTCGGGATATTCGCGCGGCGCAGCCGTGAATCGCGACGGCACGATCCGCGTCGAGGTCGAAGACCGGCGGCGCATCATCCCGTTCACGGTCAGCCACCCCGAAGACCCGACCGTGACCGCGCACGCCTTCATTTTCGTTCCGGGGCGCGACGACGCGCTTCCGCAGTTGCGCAAGGACGCGCCGAGGGCCGAGGTGCGCAGCGGTGAGGAGATCGAGTTCGACCTCGCCGACTACGTGATCGCCGCCTCTGGCCGCCCCGTCACGATCACCGACGACGCGAGCGTGCGTGCCACCCATAGCGACGGCACTTCGCTCGTGGTCGACGACGACACGCTGCGCTTCCGCAGCGAAGATGGCTACTTCGGTCTGGCATCGCTCTCGTTCACCGTCACCGACGGCGAGGGGCCCGACGATCCTGCGGGGCGGACCGGCACCATCGTGATCCCGATCGACGTGCTCTCGATCGAGAACCAGCCCCCATCGTTCATCGGCGGGCTTCTCGAGTTCGAGCCGGGGCAGTCGCGCACGATCGACCTCGTCAAGCTCACCAGGTACCCCTATAGCGACGCGGCCGAAGAGCTCGAGTACCAGGTGCTGCCGCCACCCGTCGACGGATTCGAGGTTTCGGTCGATGGCGACGAGATGACGATCTCCGCGGCAGAGGGAACCCGCACCGGCACACAGGGAGCGGTGACGGTGGCCGTCGCCGACTCGCGCGGCGACGGCGGCAACGGCCGCATCGAGTTGCGGGTCGTTCCGTCGACCAAGCCGATCGCCCGCCCTGCCGCGGATGTCGCCGTCGTGACCCGCGGAACCTCGACCTCGATCGACGTGCTCGCCAACGACGAGGCCACGAATCCCTTCCCTGCGTCTCCGTTGCGCCTCGTCGGCGAGGTGCGGGGCCTCGATGCCGGTGTGCTGCCGCGCGGCGTGACGATCGTTCCCGACGATGCCGGGTCCACCCTGTCGGTGCACGTCGCACCCGACGCGGAGGCCATCAACACGGCGTTGCGATACCAAGTGGCCGATGCGACCGATGACCCGTCACGGTTCGCCTGGGGCACCGTGACGATCTCGGTGCAGGACCGACCCGACCCCGTCACCGGCGCACAGGTCACCGGGTTCGCCGACCGCTCGCTCGATGTCGTGTTCGGCGCCGGGGCATTCAACAACTCGCCGATAACGGCATACGAGATCGCGCTCATCGCGCCAGGGTCGAGCGATGTGCTCGGCACTTCGATGTGCGAGGCGACGACCTGCACCGTGCCGACTCCCGGCAACGGCCAGGCCAACAGCGTGCGCGTCCGCGTGCGCGCACAGAACGGGATCGGGTTCTCCGACCCCGTCGAGATCCCGGGTGCGATCTGGTCCGACGTGATCCCGCCGGCGCCCGCGGGACTGCGCGCACTGCCGCGCGACGGACGACTTCGGGTCGAATGGGCGCCGGTCGCGACCGGATCCGGCAGTGCGGTTCGCTCGTACGTGATCACCGTCGGCGGTGTCTCCAACGAGGTCTCGGCATCCGGCACGTGCACGGCGAGCCTGTGCGGCGTCGAGTCGGGGCCGCTCGAGAACGGCAGCGTCGTTCCAGTGAGCGTGAGCGCGCGCAACGAGGCATACCCGGCGCTCGCCTCGTGGACCGAGGCGGCGACGACCGGCACGCCGTTCGGTGCGCCGATCCCGGGCTCGATCGACGTCATTCCCGATTCGGTCGCCGGTGCCGTCACGGTGAAGTGGTCGCCCTTCGCGGCCAACGGCGACGCCATCGCCGGGTACTATGTGCAGCGCCTTGTCGAGGGTGCGTCGGGTGTGCCGAGCGGACCGCAGGCGTGCACCGTCACGACGCCGGCCCCCGGAACAGTCGTCGCGCCGAGCAGCGGCGGCACCGTCACCGAGACCGTGCCCGTCTCGCCCGACACGACGAGCATCCGCTTCTCGGGGACTTCGTCGGACTCCACGAAGTACTCGTTCATCGTCTGGGGGTACAACCGGGCCGGTTGCGTCCACACCGACGTCGCCTCGAGGATCGTGCGGCCGGGTCCGGGCGCCGTCAACGATGTGCGCAGCAGCATGGCCTACAACGGTCCTGAAACGTGGGACCGCTACATCGACGGCGTCGACGTCGCGGCACCGCGTTTCGAGATCGTCGCCGTCGACGGCAACGGCGCACAGATCGCAGGATCGCGCCGCGAGTTCCGCGGCACAGGCTGGCTGCGCGACCTCTTCAGCAACCCCAGCCGGTTCGACTTCGGCCAGACCGCCCGGTTCCAGGTTCGCGGCTGCACCACGTGGGGCACCTGCGGCCCGTGGTCGCAGGTGCTGCCGAGCGAGGCGACTCCGTCACTCACCTTCGCGCTGCCGAGCCGGGTGTGGAACGCAACCACGAGCACTTGGTCGTGGACGACGCCGCCTGACAACTCCGGGCTGCCCGTCACCTTCAGGTGCGGGGTCGAGGGCGACAGCCGCGTGGCGCAGACCGCGACCAGTTGCCAGATCCCCGGCGCGAAGCGCGGTGACACCGTCTGGTTGGATGTTGAGGTCGCGGGCATCAGCGCCCGTTACACGGCGAAGGGTTAGGAACACACATGACGATGACCGCCGAAGAAGCCGCACGGTTCGCGGCAACCCTCGACCGACTCGTCGGAGCGGTCGAGCAGGTGCTGCTCGGCAAGAACCGGGTGATCCGGCTGGCGTTCACCGCCTTCCTGAGCGAGGGGCACCTCCTGCTCGACGATGTGCCCGGCACCGGCAAGACCTCGCTCGCCCGGGCGATGGCCCAGTCGGTCGCCGGGACGAGCAACCGGGTGCAGTTCACTCCCGACATCCTCCCCGGCGACATCACGGGTGTCACCGTGTACGACCAGCGCAGCGGGATCTTCGAGTTCCATCCGGGTCCGGTCTTCGCCAACATCGTGCTCGCCGACGAGATCAACCGCGCGAGCCCGAAGACGCAGTCGGCGCTGCTCGAGGTCATGGAGGAGGGACAGGTCACGGTCGACGGTCAGACGCACCCCGTGGGTCATCCCTTCATGGTCATCGCCACGCAGAATCCCGTCGAACAGGCGGGCACCTACCGGCTTCCCGAGGCGCAGCTCGACCGGTTCCTCATCCGCTCGTCGATCGGGTACCCCGACCACGCCTCCACCATCCGCATCCTCGAGGGCGCCGACCAGCGGGCGCACGACCACCGAGTCGACGCGCAACTCGACGCCCGAGAGATCATCGACCTCGCCGCGCTCGCCCGCACGGTGTACGTCGACCCGACGATCCACGATTACGTGTCCCGGCTGGTCGACGCGACCCGCACGGCGGGTGAGGTGCGGCTCGGAGTGAGCGTGCGCGGTGCGCTCGCGCTCATTCGCACGGCGAAGACCCACGCTGCCGGTCGGGGCCGCCACTACGTCGTGCCCGATGACATCAAGGCGCTGGCCGAGCCCGTGCTCGCGCACCGACTGATCCTCGACCCCGAGGCCGAGTTCGACGGAGTCACCGCGTCGAACATGATCGCCCAGGTGCTCATCGAGACGCCACCACCCTCCACGAGGCAGGCCGTGTGACCTTCGCCCAGACCCACACGAGCATTCCCGAGGAGGCGAAGAAGCGCGGCCTGCTCGCGGTCGTCATCGAGCGTGCACTCCTCGGCATGCGCGCCGCCGCGGCGGCGACCACGCGCGCCGCTCGTGCGGTGCAGGGCGTCGTCACCCCGCTCGGCTGGTCGGTGATCGCCGCGGCGATCGTCGCATTCGTCGTCGGGTACGCATGGGGTCTTCTCGAGATCATCGCCATCGGCTGGGGCCTCGCCGTGCTCGTGTCGGTGGCGGCGCTCTGGCTGATCGGACGGGGCGCAGGGGAGATCCGGTTGCTCGTTCCGATTCCCCGCGTCGTCGTCGGCGAACCCGCGTTCGCCCGACTCGTCGCGGCGAACCCGGGTCGTCGCCGGTTCAGTGGAGTGCAGCTCGAACTCCCTGTCGGGGCGAGGGTGATCGAACGCGTGCTTCCGCGCCTGGCGCGCGGCACCGCATTCGACGAGCAGATCGCGATTCCGACCGATCGCCGTGGCATCGTGTCGATCGGGCCCGCCCGAACGGTTCGCGCAGACCCCATCGGCCTCATGCGGCGCGAGATCGTCTGGTCCGATACAGCCGAGCTCCGGGTGCATCCGCGCACCGTGTCGATCACCGCCCTCAGCACCGGGTTCATCCGCGACCTCGAGGGCTTTCCCACGCGTGACCTCACCTCGAGCGACATCGCCTTCCACGCGCTGCGCGAGTACGTGCCAGGCGATGACCGGCGCTTCATCCACTGGCGCAGCTCCGCGAAGACGGGCACCTTCATGGTGCGCCAGTTCGAGGAGTCGCGCCGCAGCCGGCTCATGATCCTGCTCGACCTCGAACCGGGGGCGTACGCCGACGATGCCGAGTTCGAGCTCGCCGTCGGAGCGGCGGCTTCGGTCGGTGCACGGGCCATCCGCGACGCCCGCAGCGTCTCGTTCGTGGTGTCCGGGCCGCGCTCCGCGACCGGCAGCCGCCTCGGCGGGCCGACGCGCGAACTTCCGACGGTCTCGCGGGATCGGCTTGTCGACGCGCTCTGCGTGGTCGAGCGCGAGCCTCGCGCGGCACTGCTGCCCGATGTCGCGCGCAGCGCCGTCGAGACGCTGCACGGCATCTCCCTCGTGATCCTCGTCACCGGCACCGCCAGGGGAATCGCCCCGTTGCGTTCTGCGGCGAGCAGGGTGCCCGCGGGTGTCGAGGTACTCGCGGTGCAGTGCTCGCCCGAGGGTGAGGCGAGCGCTCGCACCGTCGCCGGGCTCACCGTGTTCGACATCGGGTACCTCGAGGACCTGCGGGCGATGCTCGCGAGATCGGCGTCGGTCGCATGAGCGTGCGGGCGCCGGGGGGTGCTGATCGGCTGGTACCGACCGCGGTGAGCGTCGCGCTCGTCGGGGCGATGCTCGCGGGAGCGATGATCCCCTGGTGGCCGATCTACGAGAGCCCCGCCTTCTTCGTGGCCGCCGCGGCGGCGATCCTCATCGGGTCGGCCATCGCCGTGGTCGGCACCCGGCGTCGATGGCCCGCGTGGGGAGTCGTCGTCGCCGTGGTCGCGGCCTACCTCGTGGTCGGGGTGCCCGTGGCGGTGCCCGAGCGGGCGCTGTTCGGCGTGCTGCCGACGCCGGCCGGGCTGCTCGAACTCGTGGCGGGCGCTGCGCTGTCGTGGAAGCAGCTCGTGACGATCGCCGTGCCCGTGGGCTCGTACCAGTCGCTCCTCGTCCCGCCGTTCCTGCTCGGGCTCGTCTGCGCCACACTCACCGCGACGATCGCGCTTCGCAGCCGGTACCCGGCGGCGGCGGCGCTTCCGCCCGCCCTGCTGTTCGTCGCGGGCATCGCCCTGGGGGTGGTCCACCTCGACATCGCGCTGCAGGCGGGCCTGATCTTCCTCGTCACGGTCGTCGCCTGGCTCGTGCGGGTCGCGATCGCGCGGCGCCGAGCGATCACGCGCGTCAGACGCGTCGAGGGCGCCGTCGCCGACGCGCGGCGCGTGCTCGGGGCATCCGTGCTCATCGCGGTCACCCTCATCGGTGCGACGGCCGGCTCGATCGCGATGCCGGGGCCCGCGCGCAACGTCGTCCGTGCCGAGCTCCAGCCTCCGTTCGAACCGCAGGAGCATGACAGCCCGCTCGCCGGATTCCGCACGGCGTTCCGAGAGGGGGAGGCCGAGCGTGTGATGCTCGAGGTGACCGGGCTGCCGCCGGGCGCGGGCATCCGGATCGCCGCGCTCGACACCTACGACGGGGTCGTCTACTCGGTCGGAGGCGGCGACCGCAATGCGCTCTCGGGGCGGTTCGCCCGCGTGCCCTACCAGCTCGACCAGACCGAGGCGACCGGAACACGCGAGGACATCGCGGTCGAGGTCGCCGACTACGACGAGGTGTGGGTGCCCGGCATCGGCCAGCTCGAGCGCATCACCTTCGCCGGCCCCGACGCCGTCGTGCTCACCGATGAGTACTTCTACAACGACGTGACGGCGACGGGTGCAGTGCAGCACGGGCTCGAGGCGGGCGACCGCTACGAGGCCGTGTCGAAGGTGCCGGTGCCCGCCGGCGACCTCACCGAGCTCGAGCCCGGAACGAGCGTGCTGCCCCCGGCACCCGAACTGCCCCCCGAGCTCGAGCGGCTGCTCGAGCGGTGGGCGCCGGCCTCAGGGGAGCCCGGCCTGCGGCTCGCGCAGCTCATCGGGGGGTTCGAACGAGAGGGCTATGTCAGCCATGGGCTCGACGACGAGCCGTACAGTCGGTCCGGTCACTCGCTCGACCGGCTCATCGAACTCGCAACCGACCAGCCGATGCTGGGCGACGGCGAGCAGTACGCCGTCGCCGCGGCGCTCATGGCGCGGCGCATCGGGTTCCCCGCCCGCGTCGTCGTCGGCTATATGGCGCAGCCTGAGACGCCGACCGATGACGCCACCGGCGCGTTGCAGCTCCGAAGCGCCGACCGCCAGGCGTGGATCGAGGTGCAGACGGCCGACGGCGCCTGGGTGGCCGTCGACCCCAATCCGACGCCGCGAGAGGTTCCCGACGAGGAACCCGACCAGCCCACGATCGTGTCGCGGCCGCAGTCTGCGTTGCCGCCCCTGGCGGAACGCACTCCGGTCGACGACTACGATGCCGACCCCGACCCGGCGCCTGACGACGGCAGCGACGACGACGGATGGCTCGCCGTGCTGCTCGGCGTGGTCAGGATCGCCGGGTTCGTGATCCTCGGACTCGCGGTGCTCGTGAGTCCGTTCCTTGCGATCATCGTCGCGAAGCTGCGCCGTCGGAGGCTTCGCCGGCGTGCACCGACCCCGGTTGAGCGTATCGAGGGCGGATGGGACGAGTTCGCCGACATCGCTTCCGACTACGGCTACGCGATCTCGGCCACGGCCACCCGTGCCGAACAGGCGGCGACCGTCGGCGGGCTCGGCCCGCTGGTGCTCGCGTCGGTGGTCGACCGTGCGGTGTTCGCGCCGAATGGCCCCGGCGACGACGACGACCACCGTGTCTGGCACACGGTCGATGAACTGGCGCAGCGACTGGGCGAGTCGCGCAGTCCCCGTGACCGGCTTCGGGCCGCCGTCTCGCTGTCGTCCCTCGGCGGGTACGCTGTCACGCGTAAGGGAGGCCGAGCGTGAGATGTCGCATCTGCGGTGCTGAGCTGCCCGACGGCGCGATGTTCTGCGGCGAATGCGGCAGTTCCACGAGCGCGACGCCCGAGTCGCGACGGCGAGCCGATTCGCGGCCCGGCGACACGACGATCCTCGATCCGCTCGATCGCCCGTCGCCCCGCAACAGCGGCGTGGTGAGCGTTCCGGTCGACGGATTCCCGGCGGCGACCGCGATCGGCCTCGACGCCGACCAGGCCGCGAACGAGTCGGATGCCGCTGCCCGGGTCGAGCCGGCGCAGCCCTCGGTACCGGCCACGGGGCATCCGGCCCGATTCGTACTCGAGTTCAGCACCGGTGAGACGCGCACCGTGTTCGGCAGCGGCCTCATCGGCCGTCGACCCCTTCCGCAGCCGGGCGAGCACTTCGACCATCTCGTGCAGATCGCCGACCGAACGCTCTCGGTCTCGAAGACGCACCTCGAGTTCGGCGAGCACGAGGGCACGCTGTGGGTCTCCGACCGGTTCTCGGCGAATGGCACGGTCGTGCGGCGCCCCGACGACGGAGCACTCCGGTGCGAGCCCGGGCGTCGCTACCTCGTGCCGAGCGGCAGCCGTGTGGAGCTCGCCGAGCAGTCGTTCGTCGTCGCCTGAAAGGTCGGGCCGAGTCCCTCGGCGACTCGTCCTCGACAGGCGGGATCGTGGCGCGGTTCCGACCGAAGCGAGCATCGAACGCGCTCAGCGCGAGCTCGACTGGTCGGATGGCCTCGTGCGCTCCCTCGATCTGCCCGAACGGCCGCCCGTCGACCTCCCGCTTGCGCTGCCTGCGTCGCCGGGCGACCACGAACGACCCGGCTTCCCGTTGCTCGCGGTGCTCGCGCCCGTCGCGGGCGCCCTCGCGCTGTGGGCGATCACGGGCTCGCCGTTCACACTCGTGTTCGCCGTTCTCGGACCGGTGGTGGCCATCGCGTCGATGCTCGACGCCCGGCGCCAGGGGCGCACGCGACGCAGGCGGGCCGCAGCCGAGCGCGCCCGATTGCTCGACGAGTTGCGATCCGAGATCGACGCGCGGCATGCGTTCGAGCGTCAGGCGGCGTGGCGGCGATCGCCGTCGCCGGCCGTGCTCGTCGAGCACCGCACGCCGCCGAGCTGGCAGCCCGGGCCCCTTCCGGCCATCGTCGTCGGCAGCGGTGCCGCGCTCAGCGCCGTTCGCGTCGACGGCACTCCCGTAGACACCGACGAGCGGCAGCTGCTCGTGCGCGCCGCATCGCTCGACCACGCTCCCGTGCTCGCCGACCCGTACGGCGGCGTCGGCTTCGTCGGCGTACTCCCGCTCGCCCGGGCGGCCGCACGGGCGGCCGTCGTGCAGTGCGCGCACTACGGGATTCCCGGAGGGCTCGCACTCGAGCTTCCCCGCTCCACGCACTGGGAGTGGGCCGCTCGCCTGCCCCACACCGAGACGGGCATCGAACGGCTGCGGGTGCTCGACCGCGCAGACGGCTCGGGCTCACCGGTCGACGACACCGGGGTGACGACGTCGACCGGTCCCCGGTCGTCGGGTGCTCCGGCCCGGGCCGCGGTGATCGCGGTCGCCGCAGATGCGGCGTCGCTTCCACCCGGCCTGCAGACGATCGTCCGCATCGACGCACCGGGGTCGGCCCTCGTGCGGCGGCTCGATGGTACTGCGCCGGTTCCGCTGGTGCCGGCCCTGACCGGCGCGGCCGACGCCCGATCGTGGGCGGAGGCGACGACCCTCGTGGCAGCGCGGGCCGGCGTGGCGACCGGCGGGGCCGGCCTTCCCGCACGCGTCGTGCTCGGCGACCTCGAGCAACCCGTCGTCGATGCGACGTCGCGGGCGTCGCTCGCGGTCGCGGTCGGCACTGCAGGGGTGGGGCCGCTCGTGATCGATCTCGCGCAGCACGGCCCGCACGCCCTCGTGGCCGGAACGACCGGCAGCGGCAAGAGCGAGTTCCTGCTGGCGTGGCTGACGGGGCTCGCGCGCACGTACCCGCCCGACCGGGTCGCGTTCCTCCTCGTCGATTTCAAGGGCGGCGCCGCGTTCGAGCCGATCCGCCGACTCCCTCACGTGACGGGCGTCGTCACCGATCTCGACGAGGCCGAGGCCGAGCGCGCCGTTCTGAGCCTGCGTGCCGAGCTGCGCCATCGCGAGCGGGTGCTGGCACGGGCGGGGGCCCGCGACATCCGCTTCCTCGATGCCCACATCGAGCTCGCCAGGCTCGTCATCGTGGTCGACGAGTTCCAGGCGATGATCGAGCGGTTCCCCGACCTCGGCGCGGTGATCGCCGACATCGCCGCACGCGGCCGGTCACTCGGCCTGCACCTCGTCCTGGCGGCGCAGCGACCGAACGGCGTCGTGCGCGAGCAGGTCACGGCGAACTGCGCGATCCGGGTGTCGTTGCGGGTGATGCAGAGGGCCGACAGTCTCGCGGTCGTCGGATCCGAACTGGCGGCCGAGATCTCGCCCGGCATCCCCGGCCGTGGCGTCGTCGACCGTGGCGACGGGTGTCCGGTGCAGTTCCAGTCCGCCATCGCCGACGCCGATGCGCTGGCTGCGGCGCGGGTCGCGAGCGCCGCAGCGACTCGGGCCCGCCGACCCTGGCTCGACCCCTTGCCGAGCCGGGTGGAACGAGCCGACCTCGCTTCCGTCGCGCGATCCGCCGGCGTCGCCCCCGACGTCGTCGGGGTGTCCGGTCCTGACGGCGCTGACCGCCCCGACGTGTTCGCCATCGGCCTCGTCGACGAACCCGAGCACCAGCGCCGCAGCCTGGCCACGTGGACGCCGGTCGCCGACGGTCACCTTCTGGTGCTCGGTGCCCCCGGAAGCGGCCGAACCGGGGCGCTCGCCGCGGCGGCGTCGGCCGTGACCGCGGTGCACGGCACCGGATCGGTGCTGGTCGTCCACGGCGCACGCAGCGCGGTGTGGGATGCGCTGCACGGGCTGCTCGAGGCGCTGCGGTCCGGTGCCGAGGTGCCGCGGCTCGTCGTGATCGACGATCTCGACGTGCGGTTCCGGTCGTGGCCCGACGACTATCGCCTGGGCGCGCTCGACGCCGTCGAGGCGCTGCTGCGCGAGGGCCGGGCGCGCGGGCTCTGGGTCGCTGCGGCGGCATCGCAACCGCTGGGACTGGGTTCCGGCCTTCGCGACGCATTCGGCGTGCGCCTGCTGCTGCACCACGCCACGCGGTCGGATCTCGTGCAGTCGGGCGGTGTCGGTGGCCTGTGGCGCCCCGACGTTCCCCCGGGCGCCGGGCAATGGCGCGGTCACCCGGTGCAGGTGGTCGTCGCCGAACCGCCGGCGCCTGCCGGATCGCACGAGATTGCTCGATTGGAGTTGCGGGCCGGGCACGTCTACGCGGTCGCCGCCGCCGCTCCCGGAGCCGCGGCCGCGGCACTGCGCTCGGCGGGCGGCGTCGTGATTCCGATCGCATCGGGGGCGGATGTCGCGGCACGCGCGAGTGGCGAGCCGGGCGAGCCGGGCGAGCCGGGCGAGCATTCCCGGGCGACGGTGTACGTCGGCGACGCCGACGCATGGGCCGCCAACTGGGCGCTCGCCGCACGTCTACGTGAGGCCGCGGTCATCGTCGTGCATGGCGGCGCGCACGAATACCGCGCGCTGATCAGGGATCGCACGCTGCCCCCACTGCTCGACGACGGCAACGACCAGTGCTGGGCGGTGCGCAGCGGCACACCCGTCGGGCGATACAGTTGGCCGCCGATCGCGACAACCGAATCCGGAGGTGAAAGCGAGCACGAGCACTGAATCCGAATCGAATGATCACAGAAATTAACGATTCGGACATAGTTGGGAACAAATCGGCCTGCAGTGTGACAGTATCTTCCCACCCCGAAGCCTGCAACGAATGGAGTCGCTCGTGAGCCCCCGGCCTCTTCCCCAAGACCCGATGATCCGCAACCTGATCGCTCAGGCGCGTCGGGCACAACTGAACCGCCGCACACTGCTCGCCGGAGCGGGGGCCGGCGCCACCGCGCTCGCCCTCGCGGCGTGCTCCGCCGGCGGCGGCGCGGCGAAGCCCACACCCGCAGCCGACAAGTCGGCCACCGACAAGACGCTCAACTGGGCGAACTGGGCCGCGTACATCGACGAAGACGACGACGGCAACTACCCGACGCTGGTCGCGTTCACCGAGCAGACCGGCATCGAGGTCAACTACGAGGTCGCGGTCGACGACAACAACACCTACTACGGCAAGGTGAAAGACCAGCTGGCCCTCGGCCAGGACATCGGTGCCGACCTCTCGGTGCTCACCGACTGGATGATCGCTCGCTGGATCCGCCTGGGTTACGGGCAGCAACTCGACCACGCGAATCTCCCGAATCTCGCCAACCTCACCCCTGCGCTCAAGGACCCCGACTTCGACCCCGGTCGCAAGCAGTCCGTGCCGTGGCAGGGCGGCTTCGCCGGCATCTGCTGGAACAAGGAGGCAGTGCCCGGCGGGCTCGCGTCGGTCTCCGACCTCTGGAACCCCGAACTCAAGGGGCGGGTCGGCGTGCTCTCCGAGATGCGCGACACCATGGGGCTCATCATGCTCGAGCAGGGCATCGACATCTCGGGCGACTGGGGCGACGCAGAGTTCAGCGCGGCCATCGACGAGCTCGACAAGCAGGTCGCCGACGGCCAGGTGCGCAACATCAAGGGCAACTCGTATCTCGAGGACCTGAAGAACGAAGACACCCTCGCGGCGATCTGCTGGTCGGGCGACATCACGGTGATCAACGCCGAGGCCGGCGACAAGTGGGAGTTCGCGCTGCCCTCCGCCGGCGGCACGCTGTGGAACGACAACTTCATCGTCCCGGTGGGCTCACCGCGCAAGACCAACGCCGAGACGCTCATCAACTACTACTACGAGCCCGAGGTGGCCGCCGAAGTCGCAGCCTGGGTGAACTTCATCACGCCCGTCGTCGGGGCGAAGGAAGCCGCGATCGCCATCGACCCCGAGCTCGCCGAGAACCAGCTGATCTTCCCGAACGAAGAGACCCTGAGCCAGGCGCACATCTTCCGCTCGCTCTCGGGTGCCGAGGAGCAGAAGTACCAGGCCGAGTTCCAGGCCATCCTGCTGGGGTCGTGAGCGTGTCCGTTCGCGAATTCGCCGAGCGAGGCGCCGACCTCGAACTCGTCGGCATCCAGAAGCGCTTCCCCGGGTTCACCGCCATCGAAGAGCTCGACCTCACCATTCCCGCCGGCTCGTTCTTCGCCCTGCTCGGCCCGTCGGGCTGCGGCAAGACGACGACCCTGCGCCTCGTGGCCGGACTCGAGGAGCCCACGCGTGGTCGCATTCTCATCGGCGGCACCGACGTCACCGAGACGAAGGCGCACCAACGACCGGTCAACACGGTGTTCCAGAGTTATGCGCTGTTCCCGCACATGTCGATCATCGAGAACGTCGCGTTCGGGCTGAAGCGACGCCGTATCGGCGACGCCGATGCCCGCGCGCACGAGGCGCTGCGCCTCGTCGAGCTCGACCACCTCGCGCAGCGCCGCCCGGCGCAGCTGTCGGGCGGACAGCAGCAGCGCGTGGCGCTCGCCCGGGCGATCGTCAACCGCCCAGCGCTCCTGCTGCTCGACGAGCCGCTGGGTGCACTCGACCTGAAGCTGCGCCGACAGATGCAGCTCGAGCTCAAGACCATCCAAGAGGAGGTCGGGCTCACATTCCTGCACGTCACGCACGACCAGGAGGAGGCCATGACCATGGCCGACACCGTGGCGGTCATGAACAAGGGCGCGATCGAGCAGATGGGTGCGCCCGAGCAGCTCTACGAGCTGCCGCGCACGGTGTTCGTCGCCAACTTCCTCGGCCAGTCCAACCTGTTCACCGGCCCGGTCGTCGGTACGACCGACACCGCGATCGCCGTCGACGTGCAGGGTGCGAGCCTCGTGGTGCCCACCGCACGCGCTGCACGACACCAGGGCCAGGTCACCATCGGGGTGCGGCCCGAGAAGGTCGCACTCCACCGTGATGCACCGGCGGAGTCGTCGTCGCGCAACGTCCTCGGCCCGGGCCACGTCATCGACGTCTCGTTCTCGGGTGTCAGCACGCAGTACATCGTGTCGATCACGGGCGTCGGCACGGTCACCGTCTTCGCGCAGAACATCGGCATCGGTCCGATCGCGTCCGAGGGTGACGAGGTGTGGATCAGCTGGGACGTCGAGCATGGCTTCGGGCTCGACGACGACCCGGCCGACGCCGAGAAGTTCCCTGCCGACGACGACACCCACTCGATCGCCGTGCAGCGTCGCGAGGCGCTCGTCGCGGAGCTCGAGGAGAGCTGACGATGGCCTTCGCAGCGTTCACCACGACGGAGGCGCAGCCGCAGGCACCGAAGCGTAAGAGCCGCATCGCGCTCTTCCTCCTCCTGCCCGGCATCCTCTACATGGTGCTCTTCTTCCTGACGCCACTGATCTCGCTCATCCTGACGTCGCTCCAAGCGCCGAACGAGTTCGGCGACATCGGCGTGTACGACTACGCGTTCAACTGGCAGAACTACGTCACCGTGGTGCAGGAGTACTGGCCGCACATCCTGCGTTCGTTCGGGTACGCCCTCGTCGCGACGGTGCTCGCCCTCGCATTCAGCTACCCCCTCGCGTACTTCATCGGCGTGAAGGCGCGCCGCTGGCCGCTGCTGCAGAGCGTCATGCTCGTCCTCGTGATCGCGCCGTTCTTCATCAGCTTCCTGCTGCGAACCCTCGCGTGGAAGCAGCTGCTCTCCGACGAGTCGTTCGTCATCACATCGCTGAAGGCGCTCTCGCTGATGGCGCCCGACGCGCACTTCACCGGCACCCCGGCCGCCGTCATATTCGGGTTGACCTACAACTTCATCCCGTTCATGACGTTGCCCCTGTACACGACCCTCGAGCGCCTCGACCTGCGATACCTCGAGGCGGGCAGCGACCTCTACGCCAACCCGTTCACCGTGTTCCGCAAGGTCACGATCCCGCTCTCGATGCCGGGCATCGTCGCGGGCACGCTGCTGACGTTCATCCCGGCCGCGGGCGACTACGTGAATGCGAGTCGCGACTTCCTCGGCGGGCCCGACACGCAGATGATGGGCAACGTCATCGAGGCGAACTTCCTCGTACTGCTCAATTACCCGGCGGCGGCAGCGCTGTCGATCATCCTCATGGCCGCGATCCTCGTGCTCGTCGGCATCTACGTGAGGCGTTCCGGAACGGAGGACCTGCTGTGAGCGGCGAAGTCCAGGCAGCCGCCGTGCTCGGCGGGCTTCAAGAGAGCGAGCAACAGGACGATTCGGGGCATCGCGGCGGGCGGGTCCGGCGGCAGCGCGTCGGGCTCGGTGACTGGCTGCTCCCCGTGTACACGGTGATCGCGTTCGTGTTCCTGCTCATCCCGATCGCCTACACATTCGTGTTCTCGTTCAACGACTCGATCAAGTCGAACATCGCGTGGCGCGGCTTCACGTTCGACAAGTGGCTCAACGTGTGCAACGTCGAGGGCGGCGCGGTCTGCGAGGCCTTCGCCAACAGCATCGTGATCGGGCTCGTCGCAACCGTCATCGCGACGACGCTGGGCACGATGATCGCGATCGCACTCGTGCGCTACCGGTTCCGTGCCCGGTCGTCGATCAGCCTGCTGCTCTTCCTGCCCATGGCCACCCCCGAGGTCGTGCTCGGCGCGGGTCTCGCCGCACAATTCCTCGCGGTGGGCGTGCCGAAGGACATGACGACGATCATCCTGGCGCACACGATGTTCTGCATCAGCTTCGTCGTGGTCACGGTCAAGGCTCGCGTCGCAAGTCTCGATCCGGCGCTCGAAGAGGCCGGGCGCGATCTCTACGGGTCGCCGGCGCAGGTGTTCTGGCGGGTCACGTTCCCGCTCCTCGTGCCGGGCATCATGGCCGCCGCGCTGCTCTCGTTCGCGCTGAGCTTCGACGACTTCATCATCACCAACTTCAACTCGGGGTCGGTGTCGACGTTCCCGAAGTACATCTACATCTCGGCGTCGCGCGGCATCCCCGCCGAAGCCAACGTGATCGCGTCGGCGGTGTTCCTCTTCGCCCTCGTGCTCGTGATCATCGCCCAGGTCTCGAGGGCGGCGCGCGCCAAGCGCCTCGCGCAACTGAACTGACGCGACGATGAGTCTCGGCGACCCGAACCGAGGCCGGAAACGTCGGATGCCGCGGGGGGAGTCGCCCCCGCGGCATCCGTTCGCCTCGCGAACCCGGTCAGACGGTCGCGCGCACCTGGCCGACGCGTCGTTCGCCGCCCATGACCCAGAGGTCGAGCTCGGTCTGCACGGCGTCGATCGCCGCGTCGTCGACGGCGCCCGCCGCGGCCAGCAGCCGCAACGCGATGATGGTCGAGGCGCGTGAGGAGCCGTCGAGCACCTTGACCGCCGTGGTCGTGCCGTTCGGCGCCGTCATCACCATGACGCCTTCGGCACCCACCTTCGCGAACACGCCCAGCCGTTCGATCGCGACCGTGTCGGGCTGTCCGGGTCCGCCGACCGCCCAGGGGTTCTCGCGAACAGCCTCGGTGAGCGCGGCCGCCTCGCGGTAGAGCGCGAACGGCGAGGTCGTCGCCGCCGTCGTGATCTTCTGGATGCCGCGACCGAGCGCGCCCAGGCTGATCGCGTGCACGGGCGCGCCGCAGCCGTCGATGGCCGTCGCAGCGGGGCGCTCGCCCGTCAACCGCTCGACGACGTCGAGGATGCGCTTCTGCAACGGGTGCTGGGGGTCGAGGTAGTCGTCGAGCGACCAGCCGTTCTCGACGCACGCATTGAGCATCGCCGCATGCTTGCCCGAGCAGTTCATGTAGACCCGGTCACGCGGCCCGCCCGAGCGGATCAGCTCGTCGCGGGCGACCTTGTCGGTCGGCGCCGCGGGCGGGCAACCGAGGGCCGACACCGGCAGTGACGCCCGTTCGAGCAGCTTGCGCACCAGCGCGACGTGCGCCGCGGTGCCCGAGTGGCTCGCACTCGCGATGGCGGCGTCTTCGCCGCGAAGCGTCACGCCCGACGTCATGACGGCCACCGCCTGGAACGGCTTCAGGCAGGAGCGCGGGAAGATCGGCGTCGTGACGTCGCCGAGGGCGCGCAGCACCTCGCCCTCAGGGGAGAGCACGATGGCGGAGCCTGCGTGCCTGGACTCGATGAAACCACTTCGTTCGACCACGGCGAGTTCGACGGAATCTGCGACGCTGAATGTGCCGGCCACGGCTCAGCCGAGGGCCGCGAGGCCGTCGTCGAGCACGCGCAGGCCGTCTTCGATGAGCTCGTCGGTCACCGCGAAGCTCGGCAGGAACCGCAGCACGTTGCCATAGGTGCCGGCGCTGAGCAGCAGCACGCCGTTCTGCGCAGCGAACGCGACGAGCGCACCCACTGCCTCGGCGTTCGGCACCTTCGTGGTGTCGCGCGTGCCCGGCTGCACGAGTTCGATCGCGATCATCGCGCCCTTGCCGCGGATGTCGCCGATGATGTCATAGCGCCGCTTGAGCCGCTCGAGCCCGGCGGTGAGTGTCGCCTCGATGCGGCGGCCCTCTGCCAGCAGGTGGTTCTGCTCGATCGACTCGAACACGGCAATCGCCGCGGCGCAGGCCACGGGGTTGCCGCCGAACGTGCCGCCGAGACCCCCGGGGTGCGCCGCGTCCATGATCTCGGCGCGACCGGTGACCGCGGCGAGCGGCAGGCCGCCCGCGATTCCCTTCGCAGAGAGCACGAGGTCGGGCTCCCAGCCGAAGTGCTCGCTCGCGTAATAGCGGCCGGTGCGGGCCATGCCCGACTGGATCTCGTCGGCGATCATGACGACGCCGTTCTCAGTGCACCATCCCTGCAGGGTGGGCAGGTACTCGTCGGCGGGCACCATGAAGCCGCCCTCGCCCTGGATGGGCTCGACCACGAGGCACGCGAGATCGCTCGCGCCGATGATCTTCTCGAGGTAGCCGATGGTTCGGGCTGCCGCGTCGGTTCCCGAGAGCCCGTCGCGGTAGGGGTAGGAGCTCGGCGCGTGGTAGACGTCGCCGGCGAACGGGCCGAAGCCGCTCGCGTAGGGCATCGCCTTGAAGTTCATGGCCATGGTGAGGTTGGTGCGACCGTGGTAGGCGTGGTCGAGCACCGCGACGCCGCGGCGGCCGGTGTACTTGCGGGCGATCTTCACGCCGTTCTCGACGGCCTCTGCGCCCGAGTTCACGAGCACGCTCTTCTTCTGCCAGTTGCCGGGTGTGTGTTCGGCGAGCAGCTCGGCGACCCGCACGTACTCTTCGTAGGGCGTGATCGTGAAGAGCGTGTGGATGACGTCGTGCAGCTGACCGGCGGCCGCTTCGACGACGCGCGCCTCGGTGTGCCCGACGGTCGTGACGCCGATGCCGGCGCCGAAGTCGATGAACTGGTTGCCGTCGACGTCGACGAGCACGGCGCCGTTCGCGCGCTGGATGTACACGGGAAGCGCCGACGAGACACCGGCGGGGACGACCTTCGAGCGTCGGTCATGCAACTCGAGCGATTTCGGACCGGGAACGGCGGTCACGATCTTGCGCTGCTGAGGCACCGACGAGGCCGGGGAAGCAGCGGTCTGGGCGGAGATCTGGGTGTCAGTCATGGTGCTCCAACCCTATCGCCGCCGGCCGGGCGTCCTGTGGTCGCGATGGGGCAGAATCGGATGTCACAGGCGGGGCGAGAGGCGGAGGTGCAGATGCTGGGAGAGCACCGGTACGAGGTCGAACTCGAGTGGCAGGGCGATCGCGGCGAGGGAACGAGCAGTTATCGCGCCTACGGGCGGCAGCATGTCGTGCGCGCGCCGGGCAAGCTGCACGAGATCGCGGGGTCGAGCGACCGCGTCTTCCACGGCGACCGCGACCGCTGGAACCCCGAAGAGCTGCTGCTGTCGGCGCTCAGCCAGTGCCACATGCTCGCGTACCTGCACGTCGCGACGAATCACGGGGTCGTCGTGCGCGGGTACGCCGATGCCGCGACGGGGACGATGCAGGAGGACGGCCGCGGCGGCGGCGCGTTCACCGAGGTCACGCTGCGGCCCGTGGTCACGGTGGCAGACGCCTCGATGGTCGCCCTCGCCGACTCGTTGCACGCCGAGGCGGCTGAGAAGTGCTTCATCGCGGCGTCGGTGGCGTTCCCCGTGCACCACGAACCGACCTCGGTCGTCGCCGGCTGACCTCAGGGCACGTCGGGTACTGCGGGCAGCGTCGCGCCGGGCGGGCAGGGGTGCCCGCCGACGAGTCGCGTGCAGGCGGGCAGGAACCCCGGATAGCGCTCGGCCTCTGGGTCGCCGAACCAGCGGTGCCAGAGCCGCCAGAAGTTGAGGTTGCCGAACGCCGAGCACGAGTCGCCGGTCTCTGGGGCGGCGATGGTCGCCGGGCTCGGCTGGTAGGGCGTGTAATTGTACAGGTTCGCAGTCGCCTGGTTCTTCACGGCTACCGCGGTAGCACCACACGCCGCGTCGGGGTGGTACTGCACCTGCATCGTGCCGATGCGGTACTGGCGCTTGGGCTCCTCGGTGTACTGCCGGAACTGCCATGCGGCGTTGTACACCTGGTTGAAGAAGCCGAAGTACTTCGTGTCGCAATCGGCAGTGTCGGGGCAGGCATATCCGGTCGCCCGCTCGTATCCGGCTGAGTCGGGCGAGGTGAGCAGTGACTGCTCCTTCTGTAGCAGCACGAGCAGCGTGCGGGGGCTCACGCCGCACGCGACCGCGGCCTTCGCGATGATGCGACTCGCCCGCTCGCGCACTGCGCCGCGGTATTCGGCACAGTGCGTGCCGCCGACGGCCGGCTGGGTCGTCGTGGTCTCACGGTAGTCGGCGAGGCAGGGCACATCGTCGACCGGACGGCAGTCGAGCCCGTCGAGGAACGTCTGGATCTCGCGCTCGTTCATGGCGCGGCTGTCAAAGAACGCGTCGTCGCTCACGATGCGGCCGGGGTCGAAGCCGGCGGCGTCCGGAATCTCGAACTCGGGCGTGGGGGTGGCGCGTGTGGCCGCGCCGCCCTGCCAGGGCTCGGTCGGCGCGGGCGCCGCGCACGCGGCGAAGCCGAGCACGACGAGCGCCGCGGCGGCGGCGCGAGCAGCCAGCTTCGCGAATCTCATCGTGAAGACGATAGCGGCGCGCCCCCGACTGGGGCTGGGAATCGCGTCAGAGCCGCTCGCGCGGGACGACCCTGTCGGCCAGGCGCGCGAGGGCGCTGTGCGGGGGCGCCTCGTTGTAGCGGCCCGCGAGTTCCTGCCCGCTGAGCGCATGGATCGCGGCCATGATCTCGTCGGTCGCGGCGCGCCGGGCCCGGCCCGAAGTCGCGCTGCCATGGTGCGAAAGGTCGAGCGGTTCGCCGAAGCGCACCGTCACGGGGCGGATGCGCGGGAACTTCGCACCGACGGGCTGGATCTGCTCGGTGCCCACGAGGCCGACCGGGACGACTGTGGCGCCCGTGGTGAGCGCGAGCCAGGCGACGCCAGTGCGGCCGCGGTAGAGGAGTCCGTCGAGTGATCGGGTGCCTTCAGGGTAGAGCGCGAAGGCGCTGCCGTCGTCGAGAATGCGCTTGCCGGCGTCGAGGGCCTCCTGCGCCTGCGAGCCCGCGCCGCGCTCGACCGGCACCGCGCCGATGGCACCGAAGAACGTGCGCGAGACCCAGCCCGAGAACCCGGTGCCGGTGAAGTAGCTCGACTTCGCGAGGAACTGCACGGGGCGAGGCGAAGCCAACGGGATGACGATGCTGTCGACGAACGACAGGTGATTCGAGGCGAGGATCACCGCGCCATGGCGGGGCACGTGCTCGGTGCCCGTGATGGTCGGTCGGTAGACCAGACGCACGAGGGGCCTGAGCACGCCTCGGACGATTCGATAGAGCGGTCCCTGCCGAACCGGTGCGACAGGGACGGCGTCGGCCACGATCTCGCTCACCCTCCGACCCTACGAGCGCGGGTATGCGCCGCACGGCATATCCGTGTTGGGCCGCGACCGGCTCGATGGTGGAGGATTGGAGCCATGTCCATGGACGACACGGCCGACGGCGAGCTCATCGAGCTCGAGCAGTCGGGTGTGCGCGTCTTCGTCGTCGCGCGCGGCCGCCGCGGTCCCGGCACCGACTCGGTGCTGCGCCGTCTCGTCGCCGCCGGCTCGGGCGTACCGGCCGGCGACGTCGAGCTCGTGCATGCATGCGAGGTGTGCGGGGCGCGGCACGGCAGACCGGTCGTCGCCTACCCGCTCACACCGTCGGGCGGCGCATGGTTCGCCGACGCGGCGGTCTCGGGCGACGCGATCGTGGCCGCGGCCGGCACCCGACGCCCCGTGGGCGTCGGCATCGAGTCGGCGGTCGCCGGCTTCGACGAGGTGATCGACGAGGCCGCCTTCCACACGAGCGAGCTCGCGGTGCTCGCGGGCCTCGACCCCGCGCGGCGCCCGCTCGTGCGCGCCATCTTGTGGGCGCGGAAGTCGGCGCTGCTGCGCGCGATGGGTCACACCGCCTTCATCGAGCCGTCGAGGCTCGCTGTCTCGACGCCGGGCGATGACGACGGCGTCGGCCGCGTCGAGCGCAGCGTGCCCGAGTTCGGGCCGGCATGGCGTGAAATCCGATTCCACGATGTGCCGGTGCCCGGCAACCGTGCCGCATCGGTCGCCGTCCTCGGCTGATCGAGGCGTCGCGGCGGGCGCCGAGGTCGCCGAATCGAACGGATGACCCCCGCTCGGGTCATCCGATCGCCCCACCGTCGCGGGCCGTACAGTGGGTGACGTGCGCAGCGTCATCATCCTCGGCTCCTCAGGTTCGATCGGCACGCAGGCCCTCGACGTCATCCGGGCGAACCCTCGGCGGTTCGACGTGGTCGGCCTCGGTGTCGGGTCGAATCGGGCACTCCTCGACGAGCAGGCGGCCGAGTTCCACGTCGAGCACACCGCCGTCGGCATCGACGAGGCCGTGCAGCTCGTGCGCGACGTCGACGCCGACGTGGTGCTCAACGGCATCACCGGGTCGGTCGGGCTCGCACCGACGATCGCGACCCTCGAGCGCGGCACCACGCTCGCGCTCGCCAACAAGGAGTCGCTCATCGTCGGGGGCGACCTCGTCACCCGGCTCGCGCAGCCGGGTCAGATCGTGCCGGTCGACTCCGAGCACTCGGCGATCGCGCAGGCGCTGCGGTCGGGCACCGACGACGAGGTGCGCCGGCTCGTGCTCACCGCGTCGGGCGGGCCGTTCCGAGGGCGCAGCCGCGAGTCGCTCGTCGAGGTGACTCCCGCCGAGGCCCTCGCGCACCCCACGTGGGACATGGGCCTCGTCGTCACGACGAACTCGGCGACGCTCGTGAACAAGGGCCTCGAAGTCATCGAGGCGCACCTGCTCTTCGACGTCGACTACGACCGCATCGACGTCGTCGTGCACCCGCAGTCGATCGTGCACTCGATGGTCGAGTTCGTCGACGGCTCCACGATCGCGCAAGCGTCGCCGCCCGACATGCGGCTGCCGATCTCGCTCGGCCTCGACTGGCCGAACCGGGTCGCCGCCGCCGGCCGCCCCCTCGACTGGACGACGGCGCAGTCGTGGACGTTCGAGCCGCTCGATTCCGAGGCGTTCCCCGCGGTCGCGCTCGCGAAGCAGGTGGGCCGCGCCGGCGGAGAGTACCCGGCGGTGTTCAACGCGGCGAACGAGCAGGCCGTGGCGGCGTTCCATGCGGGCCGCATCGGATTCACGGCGATCGTCGACACCGTGCGCGACGTCGTGGAATCGCACGAGGCATCCGATCGCACGCTCACGGTGGAATCGCTCGCCGACGTCGAGCGGGCGGCCCGGCGCGCCGCCGACGCCCGCATCGCCGCAGTGTCCCGCTGATCGAGTGCGAGCATATCTCCAGCCGCTGATCGAGTAGCGAGCGCAGCGAGCGTATCGAGATCCCGCGTGGTCTCGATACGGCCCTGACGGGCCTACTCGACCGGTGACGCTGCACAGCCGCTTCAAAGCCATCGGCAGTACGCTGAACGCCGTGGAATCCGTACTGCTGTTCATCGGGGGCGTCGTCATCGTCGTCATCGGCCTCGCGCTTTCGATCGGGCTGCACGAGATCGGGCACCTGCTGCCCGCGAAGCTCTTCGGGGTCAAGGTCACGCAGTACATGATCGGGTTCGGGCCCACGATCTGGTCGAGGCGCAAGGGTGAGACCGAGTACGGCCTCAAGGCGATCCCGCTCGGCGGTTACATCTCGATGATCGGCATGTTCCCGCCGGCCAAGGGCGCCAAGGTGCACGCCGACTCGACGGGCTTCTTCCGCGGGCTCGTGCAGGACGCACGCGACTCGAGCATGGAATCGATCACGCCGGGCGACGAAGACCGTGCGTTCTACAAGCTGCCGGTCTGGAAGCGCATCATCGTCATGTTCGGCGGACCGTTCATGAACTTGCTACTCGCGGTCGTGCTCTTCGCCGTGCTGCTCATGGGCTTCGGCGTCACCCAGGCGTCGACCACGGTCGGCACCGTCTCGGAGTGCGCGCTGCCGGCGACGAGCGAACGGCAGACGTGCGAGCCCGGCGATCCGGCAGCGCCGGGTGCTGCCGCCGGCATCGAGCCCGGCGACCGCATCATCTCGGTCGCGGGCGAACCCATCGAGACGTGGGGCGAGTCGACCGCGATCATCCGCGACCACCCCGACGAGGCGGTCGAGCTCGTCGTCGTGCGCGACGGCGAAGAGGTCGCGCTGACGGTCACGCCGATGCTCAGCGAGCGGTACGCCCTCGATGCGAACGGCCAGGTGGTGATGGATGCCTCGGGCGAGCCGGTCGTCGTGCAGGCGGGGTTCATCGGCGTCGGCGCCGCGACCGAGACCGTGCAACAGCCGGCGACGGCCGTGCTGCCCGCCGTCGGCGACAACGTCGCACGGGTCGCCGGCATCATCGTGAACCTGCCGCAGCGCCTCGTCGATGTCGCCAACGCGGCGTTCGGCCCGGGCGAGCGCGACCCGAACGGCCCGATCTCGGTCGTGGGCGTGGGCCGGGTGGCCGGCGAGATCGCGAGCCTCGACGAGATTCCGATGGCGTCGAAGGCCGCCGGGCTCATCGGCCTGCTCGCGTCGCTGAACATCGCGCTCTTCGTCTTCAACATGATCCCGCTGCTGCCGCTCGACGGCGGCCACATCGCGGGCGCGCTCTGGGAGGCGATCCGCCGCGGGTTCGCGAAGCTCTTCAAGCGGCCCGATCCTGGGCCGGTCGACCTCGCGAAGCTCATGCCCGTGACGCTCGCGGTCGTCGTGGTGTTCGGCGCGATGAGCGCGCTGCTCATCTACGCCGACATCGTGAAGCCGGTATCGCTGTTCTGATGCGGGGTGCGTGGCGCCGCCCGTACACCCGGGGGAGTAGGGCGTGAGCCTTCGCCGGGCTGATTCGCGGGTGCGCGCGGGGCATTACGATCGAGGAATGTCCGCGCCCCCGTGGAGCGGCCCCCACGATCGGGCCATGCCCGGGCCGCCTTGGGGCCCGCCGCCCGATCGATACCGGCGGCCACCGGCAGCGTTCGTGCTGCTCGCGCCCGTCGTCATCAGCCTGCTCGTACAGGTGCCCGCGGCGATCGGCATCGCTGTCTGGACCCACGTCGGCTGGGCCACGGGGTTGCTGCAGGTCGCCCTGGCGGTGGCGGGACCGCTCGCGCTGCTCGCGTCGCGCCGGTTCCCCGGCCCCACCGTCGCAGTGGTCGCAGGGCTCGCCCTCGCCGACCTGCTCGTCACGCCCCATTCGGGGCCGCCGTATCTGGCGTTCGCCTTCGCGATCGTGCTCGCGGTCGCCCGTGGAGCCGTCGTGTGGGCGGCCGTCTCGACGGTCGTCGCGTGGGTCGGCGCGATCTGGCTCGGCTCGGTTCTGGGGCTGTCATGGCATCCGTTCCGCATCGCCGCGACCACCCTCGCGCTCGCGGCGTGCTTCGGCATCGGCTGGTTCGTGCGGGTGCGGCGCACCCGTGCCGCCGCGTACCGAGAACAGGCGCTTCGCCGCCGCCGGTCGGCCGAAGCGCGCGAACGCGTGCGCATCGCGCGCGAACTGCATGACGTCATCGGCCATGCGCTCTCGCAGATCAACGTGCAGGCGAGCGTCGGGCTGCACCTCATGGACCGCGATCCCGAGCAGGCACGCACCGCCCTCACGAGCATCAAGGAGACGTCGAAGACGGCGCTCGACGAGGTGCGCAGCGTGCTCGGCGTCATCCGCGACGGCGAGGCGCCGCTCGCCCCGCAGGCCGAGATCGCCGAGCTGCCGCGCCTGCTGCGGGGCGTCGAATCACCTGATTTCTCGGCCGAGCTCTTCGACCGGCTCGACGAGGTGCCCGGTCGCGCCGCACAGTTCGCGGCCTACCGCATCGTGCAGGAGGCGCTCACGAATGTGGTGCGGCATGCCGGGGCGACGCGCGCACTCGTCGAGCTCGACCATGTCGGCGACGAGCTCGTGGTCACGATCGACGACGACGGGGGCGGGTTCTCGAAGCGTTCCAGCGGGGATGCCGTCGACGAGGAGTACACCGGTACCGGCATCCTCGGTATGCGCGAGCGCGCGACCCTGCTCGGCGGAACCGTCGACCTCGAGGCCTCGCCGCTCGGCGGGGTGCGGGTCATCGCGCGACTGCCATGGCGGGCAGCCGCGTGATCCGCGTCGCGCTCGCCGACGACCAGGTGCTCGTGCGCGCGGGCTTCCGAGCCCTGCTCGAGGCCGAACCCGACATCCATGTGGTCGGCGAGGCGTCGACGGGTGAAGAGCTGCTCGAGCTCGTGCGTCGTGAACCCGTCGACGTCGTGCTGATGGACATTCGCATGCCCGGCACCGACGGGCTCTGGACGACCGAGCAGATCGCCGCCGACCCGGCGCTCGCCGGCGTGCACGTCGTGATCGTCACGACGTTCGAACTCGACGAGTACGTCGCCCGGGCAGTGCGGGCCGGGGCGAGCGGGTTCCTCGTGAAGGACACCGAGCCCGTCGACCTGCTGCGCGCGGTGCGGGTGGTCGCGAGCGGCGAGGCGCTGCTCTCGCCCGGGGTCACGAAGCGCCTGCTCGAGCGCATGGCGGTGGGCCTGCGCGACGCACCCGACGAACAGCGTCTCGCCGCCCTCACCGAACGCGAGCGCGAGGTGCTGCGCCTCGTCGGGCAGGGGCTCACGAACGACGAGATCGCCGAGCGGCTCGTGCTCTCACCGCTCACGTCGAAGACACACGTCTCGCGCATCATGTCGAAGCTGCACGCGCGCGACCGGGTGCACCTCGTCGTGGTCGCCTACGAGTCTGGGCTCGTCGCGCCGGGATGGCAGGAGTAACCCCGTCACGCGCGGTCACGCTGCCGGACCCGATCTTCGCTCGAGCCGGTCTGCGATCCGCGTCGGCGATTTGGTCGCGTTGCGCCAGCCGCCGCCGGGGTCGAGCCAGACCGGCGGTCGGATCTGCGGCACGCCGCGGTGCATGCGGATGCCCCACCCGGATGTCTCGATCGAGCGGTGATGGAACCAGCAGACGAGCACGCCGTTGTCGGGGTGGGTGGGCCCGCCGTCGGTGTCGGGGATGACGTGGTGGATCTCGCACCATGATGCGGGTACCGAGCAGCCGGGGATGAGGCATCCGCCGTCGCGGAGGGTGATCGCGCGCCGCTGTTGCGGGGTGAAGCAGCGTTCTTGGGAGCCGAGTTCGATGATGCGGCCGCGGTCGTCGAGCACGACCCGTTGGGTGCCGCCGGTGCATATCAGCTGCCGCCGGTGCATATCAGCTGCCGCACGGCCCGCATCGAGACCGGGATCTCGACACCGTCGGCGTGACCGGCGCCGCGACCGGCGGCGACATCGGAGGCGCGCACGCTCACGAGCACGGTGGGCGGGGCGCCGCCGATCGACGGATGCTGACCTGATCGGGCGGCAGTCTGGATGATCGCGGCGAGCACGTCGTGGCGTTGCTGGTCGGTGCTGCGCTGCTCACCGGAGCGGTCGAAGTGCGCGGCCTGCTCGTCGGTGACGAACCCGGTGTTCGACCGTGGTGACAGGTGTGCGTCGAAGAGCCGGGTGAGCCCGGCCGCGACTTCGGGCATCAGGTCGCCTCTGATCGGGATGAGCCCGTCGCGGGCCCGGCCCAGGCGCAGTCCGCGGCGCAGCATGGCACGGTCGTCGTCGGGTTCGGGGCCGTCTTGGTCGAGGAACACGGCCCATGCCTGCGCCTGCACCCGCAGCTCGTCGGCGGCGCACTGAACCGGGGCGCCGGGGCTGTCGCCGGTGCCGGTTGCCGCGGCCACGAGTTCACGTTCGGCGGCGGCGAACTTGAGCGGGTCGGCGACGCGTCGGGGCCGGTCGAGTTCGCGGACGATCGTGCTCGCCGCATCGGCGCCCAGCAGCCCGGCGGCGAGGGCGGCGGCGACGCCGGGGAACTCGGCCTCGAGCGGTTCGCCGGTGAATCCGACGCGGCCGCGGGTTGCCGCCCCCAACGTGATGCGTCGTCGCGCCTCGGCGCCCGACGCCTGGGTGACCCGCTCGATGAGTTCTGACGCCGACCGGCAGCCGCGCCGGGACGAAAGCCGCTCGCTGCCCAGCTCGACCCGGGAGCGTTCAGCGACCTCGCCGGCGCACGCGGCCCGGTGGGCGTCGATGACCCGCCCGACCGCCTCGATCGAGGCCGTCACGGCGAGTAGTTCGTCGTCGGACCATCGTGCCGGGTCGTCGAACCGCAGCACCTCGCGAAGCGTCGAGCGAACCTGCTCGAGTGCGTCGGCGACTGCGGTCATGCCTCCATTCTTGCGGCACCCTCTGACATTGAGACTGCCCCGAAACCGCAGGTCAGCATGTGAATAACTCCCCGCAGAACGCCCCTGTGGAGGACAAGTCGAGCCAGACGTGGGAACGAGTATGACCAGCCAGCACACCGTCGAGAACTCGACGCTCCGGGCACCCGCTCGCGGTGGAAGACCCGAGCTCTCATGCTCCCGGGGGAGCAGCCAAGGTGCCTCCGCAGGGCGGATTCGCCGATGCCGCGTGCTCGCGAGACTCGTCTCGACGGCCTGAATCGCAGGCCGCACGAACACGGGAGAACTCATGCTCGCCACCTTCGCCGCCACCTCGGTGGCCGCCCACACCGGCCCTTGGGGGGCCGGGTTCGGATGGGCCTTCATTCTCGTCCCGATCCTCTGGTTCCTGGTCATCGGGCTCATCATCTTCCTGATCGTCCGCAGTCGCCGCCGCTTCTGGGCGCACGCCGCACCGGAAGGCTCGTACGGTCCGCCGTGGATGCGCGCCGGCGCGAGCGCCGAGTCGACGCTCGCCGAACGGTTCGCGAAGGGCGACATCGACGAGACCGAATACCGCGCTCGCCTCGAAGTGCTGCGCGCGAACCGGCCGAACGCGTAGCGTTCGCGGAATGCGAGGGGCGGATGTCGCGACATCCGCCCCTCGTCGACGTTCGGTCAGCCGGCGAGCGCCTGCTCGAGCGCTGCCGCCTGGTGCCGGTGGCCGACGGTCTCGTAGCCGACGATGACCACGACGGGCGAGAGTGCGGTGAGCACGATCCCGGTTCCCATGCTCGCGCCGGCGGCCACCGCCCAGACCGCGATCACGAGCATGACGATGCTGCCGACGAAGAGCCAGATGTGGAACGGGTCGAACTGTCGCAGCAGCAGTGAGTACAAGGTGAACAGCGCGATCGAGAAGACCGCCACGGGCACGACGACCGTGAGCAGCGCCGCGACGGTGCCGATGTGCGCGACACCCTCGATCTCATACGCCGCGACGTGGAGGCCCGCACCCGTCGCGGCCAGGGACCCGAAGATGAAGAAGTGCCCGTACCCCCAGACGAACCCGCGTTCGCGGAAGCGCGTCAGCACCTTGCCCGACGGCATCGTGAAGTACACCCACCACATGGCGAACGCCAGCAGGGTGCCGCCGAACGCCACGAGGGCTGCCTCGACCGACCAGTCCTGTTGCTCGACCACGGCCGAGATCGCGAGGATCGTGCCGAGCACGACCTCGCCGAGGGTGATGATGACGAGCAGCCCGTAGCGTTCGGCGATGTGGTCGGCGTGCCACGGAGTGCCCCCCACGCGGCGCTCGATCGCGTAAGGGCAGACGAATTCGAGCGTGCCGAGCACCGCGATGAAGGCGAACATGACGGGCAGCGACGGGTTGATGATGATCGTGATCACCCAGCCGACCTGGATGATGCCGACGACGGTCGCGTAGGTGAGCGCCGACCTCCGGTGCGCGGCATCGTGGCGGGCGATGCGCAGCCAGAGGGCGAAGGTCGCGACGCGCATGATCACGTAGCCGGCGATCATCACGCCGTTGTCGAGGTGTTCGCCCCCGTCGATCGAATGGAATGCCGGCGGCAGGCCGAGGGCCAGCACGAGCACCCCGAGCATCTGCACCATGGTGGCGATGCGGAAGAACGCGTCGTCGGTGTCGTAGGCCGACGCGAGCCACGAGTAGTTGATCCACGCGAGGCAGATCGCGAACACCGCGAACGAGAAGCCGAGGAACGCCGGGCCCCAGTGACCGAGTTCGAGCAGGTGCGCCGCCTGTGATCCGGCCTGGCTGAACGCGACGACGAACGTGAGGTCGAAGAGCAGCTCGAGCGGGGTCGCGGTGCGGTGCGGCTCGTTCGGGTCGCGGCCGACCATGCGTCGCAGGCGGTGGTCGAGCGGGGGGTGCGCGGCCGGCGTGCTCATGGCACACATCGTCGCACGGGCGGGCGCCGGTCGAGTAGCGGGCGAACCCGCTATCGGGACCTGTGAGCGGGTCTCGATACGGCGCTGGCGCGCCTACTCGACCGACGGAGGCGGCGCTTCGCGCCTACTCGACCGACGAGGGCGGTGATCAGCGCGAGAGCAGCAGCGCCTCGCCCTGGCCGCCGCCGCCGCAGAGGGCGACCGCGGCGTTGCCGCCGCCGCGACGCGAGAGCTCGAGCGCCGCGTGCAGTGCGAGGCGCGCGCCCGAGGCTCCGATCGGGTGGCCGACCGCGATGGCGCCGCCGTGCATGTTGACGATGTCGCTCGAGAGGTCGAGATCGCGGGTGGACTGCAGCGAGACGGCAGCGAACGCCTCGTTGATCTCGACGACATCGAGGTCGGATGCCGCGACACCGCCCTTCTCGAGGGCCGCGGCGATGGCGTTCGACGGCTGGGAGTGCAGCGAGTTGTCGGGACCGGCGACCTGGCCGGCGGCGCCGACGAGGGCGAGCCAGGGCAGCCCCTTCGACTCGGCCCACTCGCGGCTCGCGACCACCACGGCGGCGGCGCCATCGGAGAGCGGTGACGAGTTGCCGGCGGTGATGGAGCCATCGGCGCTGAATGCCGGGCGCAGCTTCGCGAGCACCTCGACGGTGGAGTCGGGGCGCACGCCCTGGTCGGCGTCGACGACGACCGGGTCGCCCTTGCGCTGCGGGATCTCGACGGGCACGATCTCGTCGGCGAAGACGCCCGCGGCCTGGGCGGCGCCGGCGCGCACGTGCGAGGCCGACGCGATCTCGTCTTGTTCAGGGCGCTCGATGCCGTAGCGGGCGTTGAAGCGCTCGGTCGACGCGCCCATCGAGTCGCGGTCGAACGCGTCGGTGAGCCCGTCGGCGGCGGCGTGGTCGAGCAGCTCGACCGAGCCGTAGACGTGGCCGGCGCGCGAACCGGGCAGCAGGTGGGGAGCGTTGGTCATCGACTCCTGGCCGCCGGCGACGACGACGGATGCCTCGCCGAGGCGGATGAGGCGTGCGGCGTCGGTGATGGCGACAAGGCCCGAGAGGCACACCTTGTTGAGGGTCGTCGCGGGCACGCGCCACGGGATGCCCGCTGCCACGGCCGATTGCTTGGCAGGGTTCTGGCCGGCGCCGGCCTGCAGCACCTGGCCCATGATGACCGCGTCGACATCGTCGGGTGAGACCCCGGCCTTCTCGAGTGCGCCGCGGATCGCGACGGTGCCGAGCTGAACCGCCGTCTGGTTCGCGAGGTTGCCGTTGATGCGGGCGAACGGGGTACGTGCCCCCGCGATGATGACGACGTCGGGGATGCTCATGTCTTCGGAACTCCTTCGTTCGGGTTGCGAGCTGCTCGCTTTCAACTCTATGGTACGTTCATGACACCTGAACCACCTGTCAGGTTCTGCATCAATCATCCAGCCATTCACAGTTGAGAGGCAATCCAATGCGGGTTACGAAGAAGTACCTCGCGACGGCCGTCATCGCCGCCGCGACCATTGCACTGGTCGGGTGCGCTCCGACCGCCTCGGGCGACGCCGACTCGAGCGACGCCGGCGCGCCCGTGTCGGTCTCGATGATCACGAGCCAGACAGGTCCGCTCGCGGCCTACGGCGAGGCGTACACCAAGGGCTTCGAGGCGGGCCTCGACTACGCCACCGACGGCACCGGCACGGTAGACGGCCGCGAACTCGACATCGAGTGGCTCGACGACCAGGGCAACCCCGACACTGCCGTCTCGCTCGCCAAGGACGTCATCGGCCAGGGCACGCAGATCATCGCGGGCACGGTGGTCTCGGGCATCGCCGTCGCGCTGGCCGAACAGGCCGCGCAGAACAAGATCCTCTATATCTCGGGCCCGGCCGCGACCGACGCGATCACGGGAGTCAACGAGTACACCTTCCGGTCGGGCCGCCAGACCTTCCAGGACGTCGCGACCGCGGGTACCTTCATCGGCGACCCGGCGGGCAAGAAGGTCGTCGTCTTCGCCCAAGACACCGCGTTCGGCCAGGGCAACCTCGCCGGCGTGCAGGCCGTGCTCGGCGGCCAGGGCGCCACCGTCGAGGGCGTGCTCGTCGCCGAAGACGCCACCGAGTTCACCCCGTTCGCGCAGCAACTGCTCGCCGCCTCGCCCGACCTCGTGTTCGTGGCCTGGGCCGGCGCCTCGTCGGGCGCGATGTGGACGGCGCTCTCGCAGCAGGGCGTGTTCGACGCCGTTCCGGTCGTGACCGGCCTCGGCGATGTCGCGACGTACGGGGCGTACGGCGACGCCTCCGCCGACATCTCATTCCTCAACCACTACTTCGGCGGAGCGGCGGGTACCGACGCAGAGGCTGCGATGACCGAGTACCTCGAGGCCGAGGGCGCCGTTCCCGACCTCTTCTCGCCCGACGGGTTCGTCGCCGCGCAGATGATCGTGCAGGCCGTGCGCGAGGGCGGCGACACCGTCGACGGCATGATCGGTGCGCTCGAAGGGTACACATTCGATTCCGTCAAGGGTGAGATCACTGTTCGCGCCGACGACCACGCGATGATCCAGCCGATGTATCAGGCGAAGCTCGTGCAGGACGGCGCCGACTGGGTGCCCGAGCTCATCGACACCATCGACGCCGAGACGGTCGCGCCGCCGGTCGCCGGCTGAGCAGCCCGCTCAACAGTCCGGCGGTCGCACCCGAACGCGGCCGCCGGACCATCCCCGACGCGACGACCAGGTAAGGCGACCATGACCGACCACGCGGTGCTCACCCTCGAGCACATCGGCCTCCGTATCGGCGGCGCGCGCATCCTGCAGGACGTGTCGCTGCAGGTGCCGGCGGGCGAGATGCTCGGGGTGATCGGCCCCAACGGCGCAGGCAAGACCACCCTCTTCAACGTCATCTCGGGCGTCATCCGTCCCACCGAGGGCACGGTCCACCTCGATGGGCGCGATGTCACCGCCGAGCCGATCCACCGCCGGGCCGCCGCCGGCCTCGGCCGCACGTTCCAGACGTCGAGCCTGTTCCCGGCGCTCACCGTGCTCGAGAACGTGCGGCTCACCGCCCAGGCGCATGCCGGTCACGCGACATCCGTCTTCCACACTCCGCGCCGCTCGGATGCGGCGACCGCGACCGCGTCGGCGGCGCTCGCCGAGGTCGGCCTCGCCGATCGCGCCGACACCGTCGCATCGGGGCTCGCCCACGGCCAGAAGCGCAAGCTCGAGATCGCCATGCTCATCGCCATGGATCCCAAGGTCATCCTGCTCGACGAGCCGATGGCGGGCGTCGGCTCGGGCGACGTGCCCGCGATCACCGAGGTCATCCGCGGCCTGCACCGGGGCGGCCGCACGGTGCTCATGGTCGAGCACCACATGGAGGTCGTGCTCGGCCTCGTCGACCGCGTCGCGGTCATGCACCACGGCGAACTGCTCGCCGTCGACACCCCGGAGGCCGTCATGGCGAATCCCACCGTGCAGTCCGCGTACCTCGGGGAGTCGGTGTGAGCGAGCCAATCCTCGTCATCGAGGGCCTGAACGGCCGCATCGCCGGGCAGCAGGTCGTCGAAGACGTCTCGTTCGAAGTCCCCGCCTCGGGCGTCACCGCGCTGCTCGGCCGCAACGGCGTCGGCAAGACGTCGACGATCAAGTCCATCCTCGGTCTCATCGACCGCTCCGGCAGCGTACGCCTCGGCGGAGCGCGCATCGACCGGCTGCCGACGCACCGCATCGTGCAGCACGGCGTCGGATACGTGCCCGAAGACCGTGAGATCTTCGGCTCGCTGAGCGTCGCCGAGAACCTGCGGCTCGCCGAGCGCGACCAACGTCCGCGCCGCGAGCTCATCGAGCGGCTGTTCCCCGACATCCACGCCCGCCGCGCCCAGCGCGCCGGCACCCTCTCGGGCGGCCAGCAGCAGATGGTCTCGCTCGCCCGGGCCCTCGTGAACGAGAATCGGCTGCTGCTCGTCGACGAGCCCACGAAGGGTCTCGCGCCGAAGATCGTCGACGAGGTCGCGGTCGCGCTCGCCGAGGCCGCCGCGACCGTGCCGATCCTGCTCGTCGAGCAGAACCTGCACGTGATCCGCAAGCTCGCCGATCGCGTCGTCGTGCTCTCGGGCGGTCGCGTGGTCTTCACCGGCTCCGCCTCAGACCTGCTCGACGACGATGCTCGCATCCAGCGGTACCTCGGCGTGCACGACGCCGCCGACGACGCACCCGCTGCCGCACCCAACGACGACGCGCCCGCCGCCGCCCACCCCGCCGCCCCCATGGCATCCATCGCCGAATCCACGGAGGAACCCCGATGAGCACCGTGCTCCTCCTCGTCATCACGGGCCTCGGGCTCGGCGCCCTCTACTTCCTGGTCGCGAGTGGCCTGTCGCTCATCTACGGACTCATGGGCGTGCTGAACTTCGCCCACGGCTCGTTCCTGACCATCGCGGCCTTCATCGGCTGGGAGGTCGGCCGCCGGGTGTCCGACGGCACCTGGTGGGGCCTGCTCATCTCGGCTCTGGTCGGCATGATCGTCGGCGCGGTCGTCGCGGCGGCCACCGAGTACTTCCTCATCCGGCGCCTCTACGAGCGGCACATCGAGCAGGCGCTCATCACGGTCGGCCTCGGGCTCGCCACGGTCGCCCTCTTCGAGGGAATCTGGGGCACCGACCCGATCTATACGGCCAAGCCCGAGTGGCTCTCGCAGACCACCGAGATCCTCGGCGCGAAGATTCCGAACGACCGGTTCCTGCTCATCGCGTGCGCGGCACTCGTGCTCGTCGGCATCGTGCTGTTCCTGCAGCGCACACGCTACGGGCTCATCATCCGCGCGGGCGTCGAGAACCGGTCGATGGTGACCGCGCTCGGCATCGACGTGCGCCGTTCGTTCACGATCGTGTTCGCCATCGGCGGCGCCGCAGCCGGGCTCGGCGGCGTGCTCGCCTCGGTCTACTACGGCTACGTCTCTGCGCACCTCGGCTCGGTGCTGCTCATCTTCGCGTTCATCGTCACCGTGATCGGCGGGCTCGGCTCGCTCACGGGTGCCGCGATCGCCTCGGTGCTCGTGGCGGTGCTGCAACAGTTCGCCAACTACTACTGGGGCGCCGGCGACTTCGTCGTCGTCATCGCCCTCGCCGCGGTGCTGCTCATCCGCCCGCGCGGACTGATGGGGAAGGTCGCATGACCCGGCAAGAGACTCAGGGCACCGAACAGCAGGCGACGGCTGCCGCATCCGCTTCGAGCACCGGCTCGTCGAGCACGGGGTCGGCACCGACGCGCAAGACCGGCCCCGCGGCATCCGCCCGACGACCGCTCGTGCTGCTCATCGGCGGCATCGCGCTCGTGGTCGGTCTCGCGATCCTGCCGCTGCTCGCGATCGACATCCCCGGAGTGCTGCCCGGACCGACGTACACGCCGGGCACGCTGCAACTGCTCGCCTACGCCATGCTCATCGCGGCACTCGCCCTCAGCTACCGCATGATGTTCGGCCTCGCCGGGCTGCTCTCGTTCGGGCACGCGCTGTTCTTCGCGGCCGGCGCCTACGGGCTCGGCATGGCGCTCGAGTACTTCGCACCGGTCGAGTGGCCGAGCGAGCTCATCTTCCTCGGCTCGATTCTCGTCACGCTCGTGTTCGGCGTCGTGCTCGCGGCGACGGTCGGCTCGCTCGCGCTGCGCGTGACCGGCATCTCGTTCGCGATGGTGACGCTCGCGTTCGCGCAGGCCGGCTCGGTGCTGATCCGCCGCAACCCCGGCGGCGCGACCGGCGGCGACGAGGGACTCTCGCTCGACATCACCAACGTGCCCGATGCGCTCGTCGGCGTGCTCAACACGCGCAACCTCTACTGGCTCGCGCTCGGCGTCCTGGTGTTCGTGTACCTGGTGGTGCTCTGGGTCGAGCGCAGCCGCGCGGGCCATGTGGCAGAGGCGACCCGCGAGAACGAGCTGCGCGTGCGCGTCATCGGCATCCGTCCGTACCAGGTGAAGTTCCTGATCTTCATCGTGGCCTCGACGCTCGCAGCGATCGCCGGAATGGGCTACCTGCTGCTGCAGTCGGGTGCCTCGCCCCGGGTGGCGACGGCCGACTTCACCCTCACGATCCTCGTGATCGTAGTGCTCGGCGGGGTGGGGTATCGCTGGGGCGCGATCGTGGGCGGTATCGTCTACACACTGCTCGACCAGCGGCTCACGGCGCTCGCGGGTTCCGACTTCATTGCCGGGCTGCCCGCCGTGCTCCGCGTTCCGCTGTCCGAGCCGCTGTTCATTCTGGGAACGCTCTTCATCCTCGTGGTGCTGTTCCTGCCCGGGGGGATCGCGGGGATTCCGCAACGCATCCGATCGGGCCGGAAGCGGCATCCGGCCGAATCTGAGGAGGCCGCAGATGCCTGACGGTCTGCACACGCTCGGGCGCTGGACGCGCGATCGTGCCCGTGCGACGCCCGAGCGCATCGCGATCGACGACCGTGGCGTGGTCATCACCTACCGCGAGCTCGACGAGCGCGCCGAACGCCTGGCCGGTGCGCTGCGTGGTGCCGGGTACGCGATCGGCGACCGCGTGGCCACGATGACGGGCAACAGCGCCGACCACGTCGTGCTGTTCTTCGCCTGCGCGAAGGCCGGCCTCGTGCTCGTGCCGCTGTCGTGGCGTCTCGCTCCGCGCGAACTCGCCGAGCAGCTCGAGATCGCCGAGCCCGCCCTGCTGCTCGTCGAGACCGAGTTCGAGTCGCTCGCGAAGGCGACGCTGTCGCGGCTCGCCCGCCGAATCCCGAACGCCCCGCTGGGCGCACACGGCGTCGAGGCCGAGGTGCCTGCGCCCGCGGGCGACGTGCGGCACGGGGCATCCGTCGACGACCGCGACGTCGCCGACGACGACGCCCTGCTCATGATCTTCACCTCGGGTACCACCGCGAAGCCGAAGGGCGCGGTGCTCACCCACGCGAACTGCTTCTGGACGAACCTGTCGTTCTCGCGGATCGCCGAGATCGGCCCCGGCGACTCCGTGCTCGCCGTCCTTCCGCAGTACCACGTCGGCGGCTGGAACATCCAGCCGCTGCTCGCGTGGTGGACGGGCGCGACGGTGGTGCTCGAGCGCACGTTCGACCCCGCCCGCGTGCTGCACCTCATCCAAGAGCGCCGCATCACGACGATGATGGGCGTGCCCGCGAACTACCTGTTCCTCGCCCAGCATCCCGACTTCGCACGCACCGACCTGTCGAGCCTCGTGCACACGATCGTCGGCGGCGCGCCGATGCCGCCGGCACTGCTTCGCACGTGGCATGCGCGGGGCATCGCGCTCACCCAGGGCTACGGGCTCACCGAGGCGTCGCCCAACGTGCTCTGCCTGCCCGACGACGACGCGCTCGGCCGCGCCGGCTCGGCCGGAAAGCCGTACCCGCACGTCGACGTCGCCGTCGCCGACCCCGTCACCGGCGAACACCTCGATGGGGAGGCCGAGGGCGAGCTGCTCGTGCACGGGCCGTCGGTGTTCGCGGGCTACTTCCGCGACCCGGCAGCGACCCAAGCCTCCCTCGTCGACGGCTGGCTGCGCACCGGTGACCTCGTGCGGCGCGACGCCGACGGCTACTTCACCGTCGTCGACCGCATCAAGGACATCTACATCTCGGGCGGCGAAGGGGTGGCGCCGGCCGAGGTCGAGGCCGTGCTCATGAGCCATCCGGCCGTCGCCGATGTCGCCGTCGCGGGTGTGCCCGACGACCGCTGGGGCGAAGCGGGCGTCGCGTGGGTCGTCGTCAACCGCGGGCGCGTCACCGACGCCGCCGAGCTGATCGAGTTCGCCGCGGGCTCGCTCGCCCGGTACAAGGTGCCCCGCGGGGTGCACTTCGTCGACGCGCTGCCGCGGTCGACCGCGGGCAAGGTGCTGCGGCGGGTGCTCGTCGAGCAGATCACCGGGCGACCGGGTTTCGAGTCGGTCGCTGCGCGACCTCCTCAACCCACGGGCCAGGAGGACCAACGATGAGCGCCGCACCCCGCACCGCACGCGGCGAGAAGACCCGGCGCAAGCTGCTCGAGGCCGCCGAGCACGTGTTCGCGGCGGCCGGCTACCACGAGGCATCCGTCTCTCGCATCACCGACGTCGCCGGGGTCGGGCAGGGCACGTATTATCTCTACTTCGACTCGAAGCTCGCCATCTTCAACGAGCTCGTCGAAGACCTCAACCACCGCGTGCGCCAGGCGATGAGCGAGGGCGCGCGCGGCGCCTCCAGCCGGCTCGAGGCCGAGCGCGCGGGCTTCGCCGCGTTCTTCCGCTTCACGGCCGAGCACCCGGGCCTCTATCGCGTCGTGCGCGAGGCCGAGCAGGTGTCGCCCGATGCGCTTCGGCTGCACTACACGCGCATCGTCGAGGGCTACATCGAGGGACTGCGCGACGCGTTCGACGACGGCGAGATCAGCGATATCGACCCAACGGTGGCGGCGTGGGCGCTGATGGGCATCGGCGAGATGATCGGCATGCGCTGGGTGCTCTGGGGTGACCCCGACGCGGCGCCCGGGGCCGGCGCAGACCCCACGGCGAGCGGCACCCGCGAGGTGCCCCAGCACGTGCTCGACGAGATGATGCGGTTCATCGAGGGAGCCCTCGGGCGCCCCGAGACCGCGCGGACGCGGCGCGCCGACGCGCCCCAGAAGGAGGAATCGTGACCGATCTGAGCGGGCGGCGGGCGGTCGTGACCGGTGGCGCGAGCGGCATCGGCGAGGCGTGCGCCCGCGCCTTCGCCGCGGCCGGCGCCCATGTCGTGATCGCCGACCTGAACGGCGAGGCCGCCGAACGGGTCGCGCGAGAGGTCGGCGGCGAGGCCTGGCAGGTCGACCTCGGCGACACTGCGGCGCTCGCCGACCTCACCCTCGACGCCGACATCCTCGTCAACAACGCCGGCATCCAGCACGTGCGCCCCATCGAGCAGTTCGAACCAGAGCGGTTCGCGTTCATCCTGAAGCTCATGCTCGAGTCGCCGTTCCTGCTCATCCGCGCGGCGCTGCCCGGCATGTACGAGCGCGGATTCGGTCGCATCATCAACGTCTCGAGCGTGCACGGACTGCGCGCCTCGCCGTTCAAGTCGGCGTACGTCGCCGCCAAGCACGGCCTCGAGGGGCTGTCGAAGGTCACCGCACTCGAGGGCGGCCCGCACGGCGTCACCTCGAACTGCATCAATCCCGGCTACGTGCGCACGCCGCTCGTCGAGAAGCAGATCGCCGACCAGGCCCTCCTGCACGGCATCCCCGAAGACGAGGTGCTGCCGAAGATCATGCTCACCGAGTCGGCGATCAAGCGCCTCGTCGAGCCCGCCGAGGTGGCGAGCCTGGCGGTCTGGCTCGCCTCGCCCGACGCGGGAATGGCGACTGGGGCGAGCTATGTCATGGACGGCGGATGGAGCGCACGATGACCGAGACCAGCTTCGCCGCGCCCGTTGCCGGCGGCGTCCTGGCGGGCGGGCAGCGGCGGGCGGATGTCCCGGGCCTCGCGGTGCTCGCGGTGCACGGCATCACGGCGAGCCACCGCAATTGGGACCTCGTCGCCGACGCCTTGCCGGGCCGGCGCGTGATCGCGCCCGACCTTCGCGGACGGGGCCGCAGCAACGGCCTGCCCGCGCCGTACGGGCTCGTGCAGCACGCGGACGACCTCGCCGCGACGCTCGACGCGCTCGACGTCGAGCGCGTCTACGTGCTCGGGCACTCGATGGGCGCGTTCGTCTCGGTGCGCTTCGCCGAACGCCACCCCGACAGGGTCGCCGGCCTCGCACTCATCGACGGCGGCCTGCCGGTGCCGAGCCCCGAGGGCATCGCCACCGATGACCTTCCGAAGGTGCTGCTCGGGCCGGCGCTCGAACGGCTGTCGATGACGTTCCCCAGCCGTGCCGACTACGTGGAGTTCTGGCAGCGGCATCCCGCCCTCGGACCGTACTGGAACTCAGCGATCGAGGCGTACGTGCAGTACGACCTCGACGGCGTCGAGCCGGCGCTTCGCAGTTCGGCGAGCGCGGCGGCGGTTGCCGTCAACGCCGTCGAGCTCGACGGGTCGGCCGGCTACACCGAGGCGCTGCTCGCGACGCCCGGGCCCGTGGACTTCTTCCGCGCGCCGCGCGGCCTACTCGACGCGGCACCGCTGTATTCAGGTGCGCTCGCGGCTTCGTGGGCAGAGCGGATGCCGCAGCTCGTCGTCCACGACGTCGCCGACGTCAACCACTACACGATCGTCATGTCGGCCCTCGGAGTCGATAGTGTGATGCCCGTCATCCGCGACCGCATCCGGGCCGCGCAAACACAGGAAGGTGCATTGTGACACTCGACAAGGTGGTCGGGTCCGCTCAAGAGGCGGTCGCCGACATCCCATCAGGAGCAAGTCTCGCCGTCGGCGGGTTCGGGCTCTGCGGTATCCCGATGGTGCTGATCCAGGCCCTGCTCGATTCGGGCGTCGACGAACTCTCGGTGGTCTCGAACAACTGCGGCGTCGACGACTGGGGGCTCGGCGTACTGCTCGCGAAGCAGCGCATCGCCAAGATGACCTCGTCGTACGTGGGCGAGAACAAGGAGTTCGAGCGCCAGTACCTCTCGGGTGAGCTCGAACTCGAGCTCACGCCCCAGGGCACGCTCGCCGAGAAACTCCGCGCCGGCGGCAGCGGTATCGCGGGGTTCTTCACCCAGACCGGCGTCGGCACCCAGGTCGCCGAGGGCGGGCTGCCACGGCGGTACCACGCCGACGGCACGATCGCCGTGGCGAGCTCACCGAAGCAGGTGCAGTCGTTCGAGGTCGACGGCGAGCCGCGCGAGTTCGTGCTCGAAGAGGCCATCACGACCGACTTCGCGCTCGTGCACGCACTCAAGGCCGACCGGTTCGGCAACCTCGTGTTCGACAAGTCGGCGCGCAACTTCTCGCCGCTCGCGGCGATGGCCGGCCGGGTCTGCATCGCCCAGGTCGAAGAGGTCGTCGAGGCCGGCGAGATCGACCCCGACGCCGTGCACCTGCCCGGCATCTACGTCGACCGCATCGTCGTCGTGGGCCCCGACGTCGAGAAGCGCATCGAACGTCGCACCGTGTCCGTCGAACGAGCGGCATCCCGCGAGATGCCCGAAGGAGCCTGAGCAATGGCACTCACACGCCTCGAGATGGCGGCCCGCGCCGCGAAAGAGCTTTCCAACGGTTCCTACGTGAACCTCGGCATCGGGCTGCCGACCCTCGTACCGAACTACGTGGCCGACGACGTCACGATCCTGCTGCAGTCCGAGAACGGCATCCTCGGCGTCGGCCCGTACCCGACCGAAGACGCCGTCGACCCCGACCTCATCAACGCCGGCAAAGAGACGGTCACCGTGCTGCCCGGCGCGGCGTACTTCGACTCGGCGACGAGCTTCGGCATGATCCGCGGCGGCAAGATCGACGCCGCCATCCTCGGCGCCATGCAGGTCTCCGCGGACGGCGACCTCGCCAACTGGATGATCCCCGGCAAGATGGTGAAGGGGCCAGGCGGCGCCATGGACCTCGTGCACGGCGCCCGCCGCAAGATCGTGCTCATGGAGCACGTCGCCAAAGACGGCTCGGCCAAGATCGTGAACGAGTGCTCGTTGCCGCTGACGGGCAAGCGCGTCGTCGACCGCATCATCACCGACCTCGCCGTCATCGACATCACGCCCGACGGACTCAAGCTCGTCGAACTCGCACCCGGTGTCACCGTCGACGAGGTCGTCGCCGCCACCGAGCCGCCCCTCGACACCTCGGCGGTCGAGTAGGCCCGCCAGGGCCGTATCGAGACTGCCGTCGGTCGAGTAGGCCCGACCCCCCGTCGGTCGAGTAGGCCCGCCAGGGCCGTATCGAGACCAACCTTACGAAAGGCAATCCATGGTCGACACGATCTTCCCGGGCATCACCACCTGTCGGGTCGAGACGCCTCGGCTCACCGCGAACGTGCTCGAGCGAGCGTCGCATGGCGCGTCGAAGACCGTGGTCTTCGTGCACGGCAACGTCTCGTCGTCGCTGTTCTGGCAGCCGATCATGCTCTCGTTGCCCGACGACGTGCGGGCGCTCGCCATCGACCTGCGCGGGTTCGGCGACAGTGAGACGCTGCCGGTCGATGCCACCCGTGGTGTGCGCGACTTCTCCGACGACGTGGCATCCGTCATCGACACGCTCGGCCTCGGCGCGGTGCACGTCGTCGGCTGGAGCCTCGGCGGCGGTGTCGCGATGCAATTGCTGCTCGACCGGCCCGACCTCGTCGCGAGCCTCACCCTGCAGGCGCCGGTATCGCCCTTCGGGTTCGGCGGCACCGCGGCCGACGGCTCGCTGCTGACATCGGATGCCGCGGGCACGGGCGGTGGCGGAGCGAACCCCGATTTCGTGGCGCGCATCGCGCGCGGCGACCGCGGCGACGAGCCCGGTTCGCCGCGCGCGGTGTTCCGTGCGACCTACGTCGCGCCGGGATTCTCGGCCGAGCACGAAGACATCTGGGTCGAGTCGATGCTCACGACGAAGACCGGCGTCGACAACTACTCGGGTGACTCCACGCCGTCCGAGAACTGGCCGGGGTTCGCGCCCGGCGGTCGCGGCATTCTCAATACGCTCGCGCCGACGGTGTTCAACACGACGGCGATCGTCGACGTCGAGCAGAAGCCGGCGATCCTCTGGATCCACGGTGTGCAGGACGCCATCGTCAGCGATGCGTCGTTCTTCGACCTCAACCAGCTCGGCAAGGCCGGCATCATCCCGGGGTGGCCCGGCGACGACGTCGCGCCGCCGCAACTTATGATCCAGCAGACGCGCGCGGTGCTCGCGCGTTACGAGGCGGCGGGCGGCGACGTGACCGAGCTCGAACTCGAGAACTGCGGGCATTCTCCGCACCTCGAGCGCCCCGACGAGGTCCGCGCGGCGCTGCTCGAGCTGATCGGCTGAACCGAGCCGGTTCGTGCCGTGCGCGGTCAGGCGGCGCGAGTCGCTATCGGATCGTTATGACGCGATCCGCGTTCACGAGTCATTCCGTGAGCAGAATGGGCCACGAGGGCCGTCGATGCCCGGAAGGGCATGGTCATGGTTCGCATCTCCCTTCAGAAGGCGGGCAGCACGCTGGCGTTGCTCGCGGCCGTTCTGCTGACCGGTTGCGCGGCGGGCGCGGCGCAGGCCGGTTCGGCGCCGACCGCGACGGCCGAGCCGTCGAGCACGCCGACGCCGTCCGCGATTCCCGTGGATCCGTTGACAACGGTCACCGCGATCGTCGCGCGACCTGAATCGCTGGAACTGCGCGACGCTTCCGACATGGTCGTCGCCGAGTTCGGCTACCTGGATGACGTCGACCAGGCGATCGACTCACTCACGGTAGTGTTCGGTGCCGGGCCGTCGGCAGAGGAGCATCCGGGTTCCAGCCACTTCTCGCCCTCCACGGCGCACCGATGGGGTGCGTTCGAGCTCTGGGAACGACGGTACGTCGACCGCTGGGCGGAATTCGCCGAGCAGGAGCGCACCCTGTATCAGCCGAGCTTCGGTGTGGTCCTCACCGGCCCGGATTCCGCCGGCGTCGCGCTCACGACCGAACAGGGCGTCGTCGCCGGCGCATCGTGGGCGGAACTCGTGGCGATGCCGGGCCTGCAGGTCAACCCCAGCGGCTGCTCGGGGCCGTACCTCGACTACATCACGCGTGAGGAGACGTGGCCCGACGGCACGGTGCACGAGAAGCGGTTCGGCGTGGACTTCGTCGCGAATGAGGACGAGTCGAGCATCGCGCGCGTCCGGGCCCCGCTTCCGATCCACGAAGACGGCTGCGCCTGAGGCAATCGCTGCGCCTGAGGCATCCGCCCCGCGCTGGGCTGCGTCTCGCGTTCCGGAAGTAGACTCGACACGTGCCTGCTGTGAATCTCGGAATGCCCAAAGTCCCTGAGGTACTGGCCCCGCGACGCAAGTCCCGCCAGATCAAGGTGGGCAAGGTGCTCGTCGGCGGCGACGCCCAGGTGAGCGTGCAGTCGATGACCACGACCCCCACCACGAACATCAACGCCACGCTGCAGCAGATCGCCGAGCTCACCGCATCGGGCTGCGACATCGTGCGCGTCGCCGTGCCGAGCCGTGACGACGCCGAGGCGCTGCCGATCATCGCCAAGAAGAGCCAGATCCCGGTGATCGCCGACATCCACTTCCAGCCGAACTACGTGTTCGCCGCGATCGACGCCGGGTGCGCGGCGGTGCGCGTGAACCCGGGCAACATCCGCAAGTTCGACGACCGCGTCGGCGAGATCGCCAAGGCAGCGTCGGCCGCCGGGGTGAGCCTGCGCATCGGCGTGAACGCGGGCTCGCTCGACCCGCGACTGCTCGAGAAGCACGGCAAGGCCACCCCCGAGGCGCTCGTCGAGTCGGCCGTCTGGGAGGCGAGCCTGTTCGAGGAGCACGACTTCCACGACTTCAAGATCTCGGTCAAGCACAACGACCCCATCGTCATGGTGAAGGCCTATCGCCTGCTCGCCGAGCGCGGCGACTGGCCCCTGCACCTCGGCGTCACCGAGGCGGGCCCGGCGTTCCAGGGCACGATCAAGAGCGCGACGGCGTTCGGCATCCTGCTCAGCGAGGGCATCGGCGACACAATCCGCGTCTCGCTCAGCGCCCCACCCGTCGAAGAGATCAAGGTGGGCCTGCAGATCCTGCAGTCGCTGAACCTGCGCGAACGCAAGCTCGAGATCGTCTCGTGCCCCTCGTGCGGCCGCGCGCAGGTCGATGTCTACAAGCTCGCCAACGACGTCACCGACGGGCTCGAGGGCATGACGGTTCCGCTGCGCGTGGCCGTCATGGGCTGCGTCGTCAACGGCCCTGGCGAGGCGCGCGAGGCCGACCTCGGCGTCGCATCGGGCAACGGCAAGGGCCAGATCTTCGTCAAGGGCGAGGTCATCAAGACCGTTCCCGAGTCCGAGATCGTCGAGACCCTCATCGCCGAGGCCAACCGCATCGCCGACGAGATGGGCATCGACGCCCCGGTCGGCGCGCCCACGGTCGTCACGCCCTGACCCCGTAGTCGCCGCCGCCCCCCGCGAGTAGGGTGGGCGGCACCGGATGCCTCACCGGCATCCCTGCGCGAGAGGGGATCGCGATGAGTGGAGACGGATTCGAGTTCGAGTACCCCGACACCGCCGGGTATCCCGACGGCATGGGCACGCTGCATGAGGGTGTCGACGAGGGCGTCGAGGCAACCGACGCCGACGCCGACACCGACGCCGACGCCGACACCGACGCCGCTTCGGCGGCAGAGCACGACCTCGAGGAGTTCGCACTCCGCGACGAGGAAGACGTCGACGGCGACGTCTGAAGCGCGGACTCAGCCCGCGAGCGCGAACTCCACGGCACCCGAGGCGATGTCGGCGCTCTCGAGCACCACGCCGACGCGCTCGCCGGGCCGGGTTCGATCGTTCGCCGGGCAGGTGGCTGTGACAGCGGGGTCGGCGAGCTGCACGACCGCGCGATCGTCGCGCAGCTCGAGCACCGTGGCGTCGAAGCGTTCGCCGACGCGGTCGGCGAGCACAGCCGCTTCGACCCTGGCAACCGATGCCGATTCGAGCTGGCTCGCCCGCTGCGACGACGAACCCATGAGCGACGGCAGCGCCGCGAGCGACTGCCGGGCCCACGCGGGCACCTCGCGGCTGTTGCTCAATGCCTCGCACACGACGAGACCCCACCGGTCGACGAGCCGCCGCAGCGGCGCGGTGACGTGAGCATACGGCGCCGCGATCGCTGACTGCACGGGGTCGCGCGGCACGGTTCCGTCGAACGCCTCGTAGCCCGCGCCGCGGAAGAGGCCTCCAGCGGCGCGCATGATGGCGAGGCAGGCCGGGTCGGAGCGATCGAGACCCCGCAGATACTCGCCGTACGAGACCGACTCGGGCCACGCACGCCCGAGCGCCTCGGTCTGCGTGCGGAATGCGGTGATGCGCTGTGCATCGGGCGCCGGCATCGTGCGCAAGATGCCGACGCGGGCCTCCAGCATGAGCTGCGCGGCGGCCATGCCGGTCATGAGTGACAGCTGGGCATTCCAGTCCTCGACGGGCAGCAGGCTGCGCCACTCGAGCGCGTACCCGCCGTCGGAGCGCACGATCTCGGCCTCGGGCGAGTTCAGGCTCGCCCCGCCGCGCGCCCGCTCCTGCTCGATGCGCAGCAGCCCGATCTGCTTCAGGAGCGCCAGGGAGCCATCGGCGCCGCCGCCGTCGATGCGCTCCTGCGCCTCGACATAGCTCAGCCGCTCGTGCGAGCGCACCATGGCTCGCTCGAGCCGAGTGTCGACGACCGCGCCCGCCTCATCGAGGTCGAGCGTCCACACGTACGCGCTTCGATCGACGCCGGGCAGCAGCGACACGCGGTCTTCGCTGAGCACGGGCGGATGCAACGGCACACGCCCGTCGGCGGCGTACAGTGTCTGCCCCCGCTCGCGCGCCTCGAGATCGACGGCGCCCTCGGGGTCGACGAACCCCGGGACATCCGCGATCGCATAATGCACGGCGTAGCCGCCCCGGCGTCGCACGAGGTGCAGGGCCTGATCGAGGTCCATCGAGCCGGCCGGGTCGATGGTGAGGAACTCGAGGTCGCGCCGGTCGCGTTCGGGCGGCGGCGAAGCGGATGTCGCGGCCTCGGCCTCGGCGAGCACCTCGACCGAGAACTCCGCGGGCAACTCGAGCGACTCGCGCAGGTCGGCGAGCGCGGTGGCCAGCTCGCTCTGAGCGGCCGAGGCGGCGATGTGCGACCGAAGCGCGGACATGAGCTCAAGCCTACGACGGACGAGGGCATGACGACGCGGCAACGTGAGGTCGCGGCATCCGCTCGCCTTCTAGACTGGGCGGGTGCCCACACGCCTGACCAACTACTTCCTCCGTACGCTTCGCGAAGATCCCGCCGACGCCGAGGTGACCAGCCACAAGCTGCTCGTGCGCGCCGGCTACATCCGCCGTCAGGCGCCGGGGGTGTTCGCATGGCTGCCGCTCGGGCTGCGGGTGAAGGCGAAGATCGAGGCGATCATCCGCGAAGAGATGACCAACGCCGGCGCGCACGAGGTGCACTTTCCGGCGCTGCTGCCGCGCGAGCCCTACGAGATCAGCAACCGGTGGACCGAGTACGGCGAGAACCTGTTCCGCCTGCACGACCGCAAGGGTGCCGACTACCTGCTCGCGCCCACGCACGAAGAGGTGTTCACGCTGCTCGTGAAAGACCTCTACAACTCGTACAAAGACCTGCCGCTGTCGATCTACCAGATTCAAGACAAGTACCGCGACGAGGCACGGCCGCGGGCAGGACTGCTGCGCGGGCGCGAGTTCACCATGAAAGACGCGTACTCGTTCGATGTCAGCGATGAGGGTCTGGATGTCTCGTACCAGGCGCAGCGCGACGCCTATGAGCGCATCTTCGGTCGCCTCGGCCTCGAGTACGTCATCGTCAAGGCCGACGCGGGCGCGATGGGCGGCTCGAAGAGCGAGGAGTTCCTGCACCCGACCCCCGTCGGCGAAGACACCTTCGTGCGCTCGGCCGGGGGATACGCGGCGAACGTCGAGGCGTTCCAGACGATCGTGCCCGAGTCTGCGGCAATCGACGGCCAGCCGGCGCCGGTCGTGTTCGACTCGCCGAACACCCCCACGATCCTCACCCTCGTCGACCACGTCAACGAGCACGAGCCGCGCTCCGACCGCCCGTGGCGCGCCGCCGACACCCTGAAGAACGTCGTGCTCGCGCTGACCCACCTCGACGGGCACCGCGAGCTCGTCGTCGTGGGAATGCCCGGCGACCGCGAAGTCGAGGTCAAGCGCGCCGAGGTCGCGTTCGCCCCCGCCGAGGTCGAGGCAGCCACCGAGTCGGACTTCGCGAAGCACCCGGCACTCGTCAAGGGCTACATCGGCCCGTGGTCGCCCGAGGGCCCGGTGCTCGGCGACGCATCGGCCAGCGGCATCCGATTCCTCGTCGATCCGCGTGTCGTCGACGGCACGGCGTGGGTGACCGGGGCCAACCTCCATGAGAAGCACGTGCTCTCGCTCGTGGCCGGCCGCGACTTCACAGCCGACGGCGTCATCGACATCGCCGACGTGCGCCACGGCGACCCCGCGCCCGACGGCTCGGGCCCCGTCGAACTCGCCCGCGGCATGGAGATCGGCCACGTGTTCCAGCTCGGGCGCAAGTACGCCGAGGCGCTCGGCCTCAAGGTGCTCGACGAGAACGGCAAGCTCGTGACCGTCACCATGGGCTCCTACGGCATCGGCGTCACCCGCATCCTGGCGATCATCGCCGAAGACAACAATGACGGCAAGGGCCTCGTATGGCCGGCCGCGGTGGCGCCGTTCGACGTGCACGTGCTCGCCACCGGCAAGGACTCCGCGGTGTTCGACGCCGCCGAGACGGTCGTGGCCGCGCTCGAGGCATCCCGATTCGATGTGCTCTACGACGACCGGCCCAAGCTGTCGCCCGGCGTGAAGTTCGCCGACGCCGAACTCATCGGCGTGCCCAAGATCGTGATCGCGGGCCGTGGCGTCGCCGACGGCGTCGTCGAGGTGTGGGACCGCGCCACGGGCGAGCGCACGCAGGTGCCGATCGACGGGGTCGTCGCCGTGCTCGAGAGCTGAGTCGCCCGCTCGTCGCTCTCGCGGGCTGCGTTGTCGCCTCTCGCCTCGTCGCTATCGAGTGGGCACAGTTCGACCTTCTCGCCGCGTCGCGAGGTCGATCTCTGCCCACTCGATGGCGTGAGACACGAGGGCTGTGGAGAATCTCGCCTGAACGAGTGATCACACCGGCAAGCTGAACCGGTGAAGCCCCGAACACCCCTTCCCCAACGCCTGCAACGCCGAGCATTCCCCGTGACTGCTCAGGGTGCGTTCGGGCTCGGCCCGAGCAGGCTCCGCGGCGTCGATGTCGACCGACCGTTCTTCGGTGTGCGCAGCGTCGGCGTCGATCTCTCCGAGCTGCGCGGTCTCTGTCTCGCCTACCGGCCGCGCATGCGCCCGTCCGAGGTGTTCAGCCATTCGACGGCGGCCCAACTGTACGAGATTCCGCTGCCGAGCGAACTCGAAGCGACGCGGCCCCTGCACGTGTCGTCGGCAGACGGGGGCCGTCCGCGAGCAACCGGCGTGGCCGGGCACCGGATCAAGCGGCTCGAGCGCTACGAACTGAACGGGCTTCCGGCCGCGTCGCCGGCCGACACGTGGTGCCAGTTGTCGATGTTGCTCTCTCTCGACGATCTGATCGCCGCGGGCGACGCGTTCGTCTCGGGCAAGCTCATCCGCCGCGGCCTCCGCGTGGCACCCTTGTGCAACACAGAGGAACTGCGGGCCGCGATCGATCGACATCGTCCCGCTCGCGGGACAGCGAAGCTCGACGAGGCGATCGAGTTCGTACGGACCGGGGTCGATTCCCGCCGCGAAACGCTCACGCGACTTGCGATCCTGCGTGCAGGCCTACCCGAGCCGATCATCGCCGCACCTGTCCCGGTTCGCCACGGGGTAATCCTGCATCCCGACCTCTCATACCCCGAGCTCAGGATCGCGATCGAGTACGAGGGCGAGGAGCATCGACTCGATCCACGGCGGTGGCGCGATGACATCGCACGACGGCGAGCGCTCGAGGCCGTCGGGTGGGTGGTGATTCGTGTCACCCTGGCCGATCTCCGGTCGCCCGAGCAGTTCTTGGCTGACCTCCGAGAGACACGCCGACGCCGTATGGGCGGTGCCCAGCATCGTTGAGGCCCGATCGAGTGGGCCACTCGATCGGGCCACACGATTCGCCCACGCGATTCGACGAGTATCGAGTGGGCAGAGATCGACCTTCTCGTCGCATCGCAAGGTCGATCTCTGCCCACTCGATCTGGGAGTGCACCACGCCAGAGCAGGGGGAAGAGCAGCCCGCGATCACCACGCAAGGCGTGGGAGGCTTGGAGCACGCAAGGCGTGGGAGGCTTGGAGCATGACCGTTCAGCCCCAGCCGAGTGTCGGCGAGCCCCTCAACGACGAGGTCCTGAACAGCGTCGACGCCCTGCTCGATCAAGCGGGGATCCGCGAGAACCGCAGCCTCATCGAGCGCATCCTGTTGTCGGGCCTCCGACTCGGCACCGACGGCACGCGACGGCTCGACCTCAAGATCACGGCGGCCGCCCTCGAAGAGATGCGCGATGCGTTCCGCCTGTTCGAGCCGTACTCCGATGTACCGAAGGTCACCGTGTTCGGCTCGGCGCGCACCTCGCCGAGCGATCCGTCGTACCGCCAGGCGCACGAGCTCGCCACCGCCCTCGCCCGAGACGGCTGGATGGTGGTGACCGGAGCCGGACCCGGCATCATGGAGGCCGCGAGCACCGGCGCAGGGCCCGGGCGCGCGCTCGGGGTGTCGATTCGGTTGCCGTTCGAAGAGGAGCCGAACGCGGCGATCGCGGCCGCGAGCCGGGTCACCATGAAGTACTTCTTCACCCGCAAGCTCATGCTGGTGAAAGAGTCCCGTGGTTTCGTCTGCCTGCCCGGCGGATTCGGCACGCTCGACGAGACGTTCGAGCTGCTCACCCTGCAGCAGACCGGCAAGGCGGAGCCCATGCCGATCGTGCTGCTCGACGCGCCGGGCGTCGGCTTCTGGGAGGGCCTGACGCGCTTCGTCGACGACACCCTGGTTCCGGCGGGCATGATCTCTCGCGACGATCTCGATCGTGTGCTCGTCACCGATTCCGTGGCCGAGGCCGCTCGCGAGCTCACGGGCTTCTGGCGCAACTACGACTCGTTGCGCTGGGTCGGCCCGCGGCTCGTGCTGCGGCTGAATGCCGCGCCGAGCGACGATGAGATCGCTGGGCTGAACGAGCGCTTCGGTGAGCTTTCGGCCACAGGTCGCATCGAGCGCACACAGCCGCTGCGCCCCGAGCGCGACGATGGCGACGCACTCGACCTCGCCCGAATCATGCTCACGCCGGACGGGCGCCGGGTCGGTCGGCTCCACCGCCTCATCCGCGCGCTCAACGAGCTCCCGTCTGCGCCTGCCGTCGCGACGCCTCCACTGATGTCGCCGTCGGCGGGTATGTCGGGTGAATGATGCGTCGTCAGAGCGGATGACCCGCCCCGCGCGAACCGGTATCGTTGAGTCCTGCCGACTCCGAGGGGAGCGCGGCACTGAGAGCTGAATAGAGGAGGCCGGCGATGGATATCGACCTCAGCGTGCTTCGCATGATGGAGCGCGAGAAGGAGATCCCGTTCGACGAACTGGTGGAGATCATCGAACAGGCCATCCTGATGGCCTACCTGAAGCACACCAATCCCGGCCAGCACGGCCACGCGAACCCGAACGGGGCTCGCGCGCACCTCGACCGCAAGACCGGGCATGTCTCGGTGTTCGTTCCCGAGCTCGACGACGAGGGCAACGTCATCGGCGAGGCCGAGGACTCGCCGAGCGACTTCGGTCGCATCGCGGCGTTCGCGGCGAAACAGGTCATCAACCAGCGCCTGCGCGACCTGGCCGACGACGCCGTGCTGGGGGAGTTCCGCGGGCGTGAGGGCGACATCGTCGCCGGCATCATCCAGCAGGGGCCGAACCCGAAGATGGTGCACATCGACCTCGGCACCGTCGAAGCGATCCTGCCGCCCGAAGAGCAGGTGCCCGGCGAAGAGTACCCGCACGGCCAGCGCATCCGCGTGTACGTGACGAGTGTCGCCAAGGGCACGAAGGGTCCGTCCATCACTGTGTCGCGCACCCATCCCGCGCTCGTGCGCAAGCTCTTCGCGCTCGAGGTGCCCGAGATCGCGTCGGGCGTCGTCGAGATCGTCTCGCTCGCCCGTGAGGCCGGGCACCGCACGAAGATCGCGGTGCGGGCGAACCAGCCGGGCGTGAACGCCAAGGGAGCCGCGATCGGCGAGCTCGGGCAGCGTGTGCGCGCCGTCACCGCCGAGCTCGGCAACGAGAAGATCGACATCGTCGATTGGAACGACGACCTCGCCACGTTCGTCGCGAGCGCCCTGTCGCCGGCGAAGGTCACGAGCGCGTTCGTCATCGACGAGTCGACGCGAGCCGTTCGCGCCCTCGTGCCCGACTATCAGCTCTCGCTCGCGATCGGCAAAGAGGGCCAGAACGCCCGCCTCGCCGCCAAGCTGACGGGCGCGAAGATCGACATCCAGCCCGATTCGATCCTCGAGTCGAGCTGACGTGAAGAGTGCCCGCCCCGGGTGTCGGCGGGCGCCCGGCTCAGAGGTGTAACATGGAACCCGTCAGAACGTGCATCGGATGCCGTTCGCGCTCCCCGCGGTCCTCACTTCTGAGGGTCGTCACCCAGAACTCCCACGTCATCGCAGATGATTCGGCCGTGCTTCCGGGCAGGGGTGCCTGGTTGCATCCGACGCTCGAGTGCTACCGGCTCGCCGTGCAGCGACGTGCGTTCACACGTGCGCTCCGCATCCGCGGCGAGGTGGACACCAGCAATGTAGAGAACAGGCTGAAGGCTAATGGACAACTCATGAGCGGCTCGAAATGAGACCCGTCCGTCATTGATGGTCCCCCCCCTGTTTCGGGGCGGACCCGGAACAGGAGAGAAGTGGCTGCCAAACCACGCGTACACGAGATCGCATCCGAACTCGGTGTCGACAGCAAGATCGCGCTTGAGAAGCTCAAGCAGATGGGCGAGTACGTCAAGGGACCCTCGTCGTCCATCGAACCCCCCGTCGCCCGCCGGCTGAAGGCCGCGCTCGAGGCCGACGGTGCCGCCGCAGCGAAGGCTGCGCCCGCCAAGGCGGCAACGACCACGACGGCGGCGTCCAGCGCCAAGCCCGGTGCGAAGCCCGGCCCCAAGCCGGCCGCGAAGCCCGCCGAGGCTGCGCCCGCCGCTGCCGAGGCCGCCGCCGTCCCCGCCTCCGACGCCCACGCGCCCCTCACGGTCGCCGAGCGGCAGGCGCAGGCCGAAGAGAAGGCCGCGCACGCCGCCGAAGAGAAGGCCGCGCAGGCCGAGAAGCCTGCAACTGCGGCGCCGGCCGCCGATGTCGCGAAGCCCGCGACCGGTCCGAAGCCCGGCGGTGCCGCCCCTCGGCCGGCCGGTGCCCCGCGCCCCGGTGCCCCGCGCCCCGGCAACAACCCGTTCTCGAGCTCGCAGGGCATGGGCTCGCGTCCCGCCCAGCCCCGCCCGGGCAACAACCCGTTCTCGAGTTCGCAGGGCATGGGCCAGCGGCCGAGTCCCGGCAACATCCCCCGCCCGCAGGCTCCGCGCCCGGGTTCGCCGCGTCCCGGGGCCCCGCGCCCGGCCGGTGGCGGCGGGCGGCCGGGCGGCGGCTTCCAGCGTCCCGGCGGTGCCGGTGGTGCCGGTGCTCGTCCGGGCGGTGGCGGCGGTGGCTTCCAGCGTCCCGGCGGTGCTCCCGGCGGCGGTTTCGGTGGCCCGCGTCCCGCGGGCGGCGGCGGCCGTGGCCGTGGCCCCGGCGGTGGCACGGCGGGTGCCTTCGGTCGCGGTGGCGGCAAGAGCAAGGCCCGCAAGTCGAAGCGCACGAAGCGGCAGGAATTCGAGATGCGCGAGGCTCCGTCGCTCGGCGGCGTGAGCGTTCCCCGCGGCGACGGCAACACTGTCATCCGCCTGCGTCGCGGATCCTCGATCTCCGACTTCGCCGACAAGATCGACGCGAACCCCGGCGCGCTCGTCACGGTGCTGTTCCACCTCGGTGAGATGGCGACCGCGACCGAGTCGCTCGACGAGGCCACGTTCCAGGTGCTCGGCGAAGAGCTCGGCTACAAGATCCAGGTCGTCTCGCCCGAAGACGAGGACCGCGAGCTCCTCGAGGGCTTCGACATCGACCTCGACCAAGAGCTCGAAGACGAGACCGACGAAGACCTCATGGCGCGTCCGCCGGTCGTCACCGTCATGGGTCACGTCGACCACGGTAAGACCCGCCTGCTCGATGCCATTCGCAACGCCAACGTCGTCGCGGGCGAGGCCGGCGGCATCACCCAGCACATCGGTGCGTACCAGGTGCACACCGAGCACGAGGGCGTCGACCGTGCGATCACCTTCATCGACACCCCGGGTCACGAGGCGTTCACCGCCATGCGTGCCCGTGGTGCGCAGGTCACCGACATCGCGATCCTCGTGGTCGCCGCCGACGACGGCATCATGCCGCAGACGATCGAGGCGCTCAACCACGCGCAGTCGGCCAACGTGCCGATCGTGGTCGCGGTGAACAAGATCGACAAGCCCGACGCGAACCCCGCGAAGGTGCGCCAGCAGCTCACCGAGTTCGGCCTCGTCGCCGAGGAGTACGGCGGCGACGTCATGTTCGTCGACGTCTCGGCTCGCGAGAACATCGGCATCCAAGAATTGCTCGACGCAGTGCTCCTCACCGCCGACGCCGGTCTCGACCTGCGAGCGAACCCCAACAAGGACGCCCGCGGTGTCGCCATCGAGGCGAAGCTCGACAAGGGGCGCGGTGCCGTGGCCACCGTGCTCATCCAGTCGGGAACGCTGCGCGTCGGCGATGCGATCGTCGCGGGCACGGCCTACGGGCGCGTGCGTGCGATGGCCGACGAGAACGGCGACGCGGTCGCCGAGGCGACGCCGTCGCGTCCGGTTCAGGTGCAGGGGCTCTCGAGCGTTCCGCGAGCGGGCGACACCTTCCTCGTCACCGAAGAAGACCGCACCGCCCGTCAGATCGCCGAGAAGCGCGAGGCCGCCGAGCGCAACGCGCAGCTCGCGAAGGCACGCAAGCGCATCTCGCTCGAGGACTTCACCCGTGCACTCGAAGAGGGCAAGGTCGAGGCGCTCAACCTCATCATCAAGGGTGATGTCTCGGGTGCCGTCGAGGCGCTCGAAGAGTCGCTCATGAAGATCGAGGTCGACGAGTCGGTGCAGTTGCGCATCCTCCACCGCGGTGTGGGTGCGGTCACCGAGAGCGACATCGACCTCGCGACGATCGACAACGCGATCGTCATCGGGTTCAACGTGCGCCCCGACGTGAAGGCGCGCGAGCGCGCCGCCCGCGAGGGCGTCGACGTGCGCTTCTACTCGGTCATCTACAACGCCATCGACGACATCGAGAACTCGCTCAAGGGCATGCTCAAGCCCGAGTACGAAGAGGTCCAGTCGGGCGTCGCCGAGATCCGCGAGGTGTTCCGCTCCTCGAAGTTCGGCAACATCGCCGGTGTCATCGTGCGATCGGGAACGATCACGCGAAACGCCAAGGCACGCGTCATCCGCGATGGCGTCGTCGTCGGCGACAACCTCGCCATCGAGTCGCTGCGCCGGTTCAAGGACGACGTCACCGAGGTCCGCACGGACTTCGAGGCGGGCATCGGCCTCGGCAAGTTCAACGACATCCAGGTCGGCGACGAGATCGAGACGATCGAGATGCGCGAGAAGCCTCGCGCCTAGTCGAACAGCCCGGGGCGGCTCGCCGCCCCGGGCTTCGCTCGAAAGGAGCACCCTGCCATGGCTGATCCGGCACGGGCCAGGAAGATGGCCGACCGAATCAAGGAGATCGTCGCCAAGCGACTCGACAAGGGCCTTCGCGACCCGCGGCTCGGGTTCGTGACGATCACCGATGTGCGGGTCACGGGCGACCTGCAGCACGCGAGCATCTTCTACACGGTGTACGGCACCGATGAGGAGCGTCGTGATTCTGCGCTTGCCCTCAGAGCGGCGACCGGCATGCTGCGCACCGAGGTCGGCCGCAACATCACGGCGCGTCTCACCCCGTCGCTGGAGTTCATCGCCGACGCGATCCCCGAGAACGCCGAGCACATCGAGGAGCTGCTCCGCGAGGCGCGCGAGCGCGACGCCGAGACGACCGCGCTCGCCTCGACGGCCGCCTACGCCGGCGACGCCGATCCGTATGTGAAGCCGCGCGAGCTCGACGAAGACGAAGACGACGACGAGTTCGGCGAGGGGCGCGCGGGCTAGCACCGAGCGCGACGGGCTGCGGGCTACCCGCGCCCGCCGCTGCCGCGAAGGTCGGCGGCGACCTCGGCGATGCGTGCGCGCATGGCGGTGATGAACGCCAGCACGACCGGTTGCCGAAGTGCCTCGGGCCGGCACACCAGCCAGTACGGAAGGCGTTCGTCGATCTCGCTGGGGAACAGGCGCACGAGGTCGTCGTGGCCGTCGGCGAGGAACGCCGGGAGCAGGCCGAATCCGGCTCCCGCGCGGGTCGCGTCGACGTGCACGAACACGTTGGTGCTCGACACCGCGTCGACCATGCGCCTCGTCGAGCGCCGCGCCTCGTCGAGGGCGTCGACCTGCAGCATCGATTCGATGAAATAGACGAGCGGCCGGCCGTCGAGGTCGGCCGGAGTGCGCGGCGTCCCGTGCTGTTCGAGGTACGCCCGGCTCGCATAGAGGCCGAGCGCGTAGTCGGCGAGGTGCACGGCTTCGGCGCGGTGCACGTGCGGTCTACCGACGACGACCTCGAGGTCGACGCCGACGCGCTGCTGTGCGGCGCGGCGCTGCGCTGCGACGATCTCGAGCGACACGTCGGGGTGTGCCCGGCGCACGGCGACGATCGCGGGTGCCGCGATGAAGCCGCTGAAGCCGTCGGTCGCCGAGAGTCGAACGACGCCCGAGAGCCGCGCAGATTCGGGTGAGAGCGCGCCGAGCGCGCGCTCGACGCCCTCGGCGGCGGCGATCGCGTGGTCACCGAGTGCAGTGAGCACCCATCCGGCCGCTCCCCGTGCGAGCACGCGGCCGCCGAGGGCGGACTCGAGGGCGCTGATGCGCCGTGCGATGGTCGTGTGGTTCAGGCCGAGCTCGGCCGCGGCCGTCGTGTAGCGACCCGCCCGCGCCACGGCGAGCAGTACGAGCAGGTCGTCGGGGTTCGGCCGGGAGTTCGGCAGCTTCATCGAGGGCACACCTGCATATTCGCACATTCGACGGCGCGACACCGAGCGCGCATGCACTCAGTTGCACAGGTTCACCGCTCGGGCAGCCGGTATCCCGATGCGTCGCCGATCACCAGACCGTCGGCGGTCAGCCCCTCGATGGCACGGCCGAGCTGGGCCGCATCGTCGCAGACCGGCGCGAGCTCGGCCCGGGTGATCGGCCGGTGCACGGCTCGCATCTCACGCATGACGAGCCCGCGCACCTGCCGGTCGGAGCCCGCGAACCGGGCCTGCGCGGCCCGCCGTGGGCCTTCGTACGGCGGGTAGCCGGCTCGACGCCACGCGCAGGCTTCGGCGATCGGACACTCACCGCAGCGCGGGGTGCGCGCGGCGCACACCGTGGCGCCGAGCTCCATCGTCGCCGCGTTCACGAGACGCGCCGAGGCCGGGTCGTCGGGGAGCAGCGTCTCCATCGCCGCGAGGTCGCGGGCGGTCGACGGCGGGCCGGGTTCGCCCTGCCCGCCGACGGCGCGGGCGAGCACGCGCCGCGTGTTCGTGTCGACCACCGGATGTCGCAGGCCGAACGCGAACGCGGCGATCGCACGGGCCGTGTAGGGGCCGATGCCCTGCAACGCCAGCAGCGCGTCGAGATCGTGCGGCACCTCTCCGCCATGCCGCTCGACGATCTCGGTCGCGGCTCGGTGCAGCCAGAGCGCACGCCTGGGGTAGCCGAGCCGGTCCCATGCCCGCACCGCCTCAGAGGGAGGCTCGGCCGCGAGCGCGGCCGGCGTCGGCCATCGCTCGATCCACGCCTCCCACCGCGGGACGACCCGGGCGACCTGGGTCTGCTGCAGCATGATCTCGCTCACGAGCACCGCCCACGGCGACACGTCGGCGGCACGCCAGGGCAGCGGCCGCGCGGCGTCTGCGAACCAGCCGATGAGCGCGTCGGCGATCGGCGGTGGTGTGGGGCGCGACATCCGCCCAGCCTATGACGCCGGCCCTGCTGCGGCCGATGGCCGCGGCTAGGCTCGGGTCATGCGACTGGTCACGACGCCAAGGGTCACCTTTCTGCGCACGCTGGCCGATGAGTTCCTGGCTCAGTATGGGCGTGGCCGCATGATCGTCGCGATCGACGGACCGCTGCGCAGCGGCAAGTCGAGGTTCGGCGACGACCTCGCCGATGTGCTGCGTGAGCGCGAGCACTCGGTGTTCCGGGCGAGCATCGAGGACTTCCATCGATCACGGGCTGCGCAGGCCGATTTCGGGGCCGATACGCCGGCACGGTACTTCGGGTACGGCATCGACGAGTCGGCACTGCGACGGGTGCTCGTCGAGCCGTTCCGCATGGGCGGTTCGACCGCCTTCGTGACCCGGGTGTTCGATCCGACTCGCGACGCCTGGGTCGAGCCGAAGTGGATCACAGGCCCCGACGACGCGATCCTCGTCATCGACGGCAGGTTCGTGCTGCGCGAGCGACTGGCCGGCCTCTGGGATGTGCGCATCGCCGTCGACGGCGATCCCATCGATCCAGCCGATGTTCTCGCGTATGCCGAGCGTGATCCCCGCACCGTGGCGTCTGCGATCGTCGACCTGATCGATCCCGAGCATCCGACTCGTCGGTTCCTCGAAGTTCGGTGATCTCTCGCCGACGGCATGCCGAGCGTCAGACCGGCACGTCGTCAGACCGGCACGTCGGCGAGCAGCCGCTCGCGAGAGAGCGGCTCACCGCGCCGCTCGACCTCGTGCACGAGCGCGGTCAGCGCACGGCTGACGGGTGCGTCGAGACCGGCCGCGGATGCCTCGCGCACGACGGCCCCGTTGAGGAAGTCGATCTCGGTGGGCTGCCCGCGGCGCAGGCTCTGCTGGGTCGACCCGAGGTTGGGCACGCCGCCCATGCGAACGCGCATCGCCCACGGCAGCACCTGCCCGATCGCGAGCGGCAGCCGGGCGAACAGGCGCAGCCGCCGGTCGCCGAGCCCCTGCAACGACCCGAAACGGATGCCGCGGGCGATGCCCACGCGCACGGCCTCGCGCATCGATGCGGCGACGACGCGTCGCAGGCGACGGTCGTCGACGACGTCTTGCACGCTCTCGCCCACGATCGCGGGGACGGCGTTCAGCATGTTGACGATGAGCTTCGTCCACTGCGCGCCGCGGAACCCGTCGACTGCGACGACCGGCACGGCGCCCGAGAGCACGCGCGCGACCTCGACGCATTCGGCGTCGGCCGGGCCGTCGCCCCGCCCGAGGTAACTCGTCGCAGGCGTCGTGACGCGTACCGTTCCCGGCTCGGTGTAGTTCGCGGCGATGATCGAGAGCAGGCCCATGCACGACGACCGCGGCAGCAGCCGCGCCGCGGTGGCGACGCCGTCGAGCCCGTTCTGCACCACCACCACCGGCACGCCGTCGATGAGTGCGGCGTGCGCCGAGATCGCGGTCGCCGCGTCCTGCGCCTTGGTGCAGACGAGCACCAGGTCGGGCCGGGCCGCCAGCGTCTCGCCGGCGGAGACGGTGGCATGCGCGTCACCGTACCCGCCGCTCAAGCGGATCCCGCCCTCGCGGATGGCCGCCAGTCCGGCGCCGCGCGCCGTGACCTCGACGTCGTGGCCGGCCCGGGCGAGCAGGGCGGCGAAGGTCCCTCCGAGCGCACCGGCGCCGATGATCCCGATTCTCACCGTCCCAGCGTAAGCGGCGCACGGCGGCCGGCCGTGCCGTCGGCGGGCGGCGTGCCTCGTCCGGCGCGGCTGTTAGCCTGATGGGCGTGAACAGCGGCATCCTCCTCGTCGACAAGCCGCAGGGAATCACCAGTCACGACGTCGTCGCCCGCATGCGCCGTCTCGCCGGAACCCGCAAGATCGGGCACGCGGGCACACTCGACCCGATGGCGACGGGCCTGCTCGTGCTCGGCGTCGACAGCGCGACCCGGCTGCTGCATTACCTCGTCGGGCTCGACAAGGAGTACTTCGCGACGATCCGACTCGGCTGGGGCACGACGACCGATGACGCCGAGGGCGAGGCGCTGCCCGCCACCGACGCCGACCGGGCCGCGATCGCCGGGCTCACCGACGAGGCCGTCCGCGACGCGATGCGCCTGCAGGTCGGCGAGATCGACCAGGTGCCGAGCGCGGTGAGCGCCGTCAAGGTCGACGGAAAGCGCGCCTACCAGCGCGTGCGCGACGGCGAGCAGGTCGAACTTGCGTCGCGCCGGGTGACCGTGTCGGTCTTCGAACCGCTCGCGTCGCGTGCGGGCGAAGGATGCCTCGACCTCGACGTTCGCGTCGAGTGCTCGTCGGGCACCTACGTGCGCGCGCTCGCGCGCGACCTCGGCGCTGCGCTCGGCACAGCCGGCCACCTCACGGCGTTGCGGCGCAGCCGCATCGGGCGGTACTCGGTCGACGAGGCGGGCGAGCTCGAGGGGTTCGACGTCGCGGCGTCGCTCATCGGCCCCGCCGACGCCGCGAGGCGATCGCTGCCGGTCGTCGAGGTCAGCGCCGCCGAGGCCGTCGACCTGGGCCACGGCAAGCGCGTCGCGGTCGATGCGGCGCGGCTCGCGACATCCGACCGTCATGCACCGCTCGCGGCGATCGGCCCCGGCAACCGGCTCATCGCGATCGTCGAACGGCGCGGTGACCAGCTCAAGGTCGTCACGGGATTCCCGCAGGAGGCGCAGTCGTGATCGAGTGGTTCACCTGGGTGCAGCTCGCCGTCGCCGTCGCCGCGGGCGTGCTCTGCATCGTGCTCGGGTTCGCCCGAAGGGTGCCGAGCGACCTCACGATCGGCGCGCTCGCGCTCGTCGAGGCGTTGCTCGTGGTGCAGCTCATCGTGGCGATCCTCGCCCCGGGGTTCGGCAATGAGCCCACCGGCAGCGTGCTCGAGTTCTACACGTATCTCATCAGTGCGCTGCTGTTGCCGCCGGCCGCCGCGTTCTGGGCACTGCTCGAGCGCAACCGCTGGTCGACGGTCATCCTGGGCGTCGCGGCGCTCGCGGTCGGGGTCATGGTGTACCGCATGCTGCAGATCTGGACCGTGCAGCCGGCGTGAGCGGCGTCTGAGAGAATCGAGCGACATGATCAAGCTGCAGAACGCCCCGTCACAGGCGCGCGCCAAGACCCGCATGAGCGGTGTGGGTCGCGTGCTCGTCGCCGTCTACGGAGTGCTCGCGCTCGCAGCGACCGGGCGCTCGTTCGTGCAGATCGTGTCGAAGTTCGACGAGGCGCCGCTCGCCTATGCACTCTCGGCCCTCGCGGCGGTCGTCTACATCGTCGCCACGATCGCGCTGGTGCGCCCCGGAGTCGTGTGGTACCGCGTCGCGTGGGCGACGATCGCGTTCGAGTTCACGGGCGTGATCGTTGTCGGCGCCCTCAGCGTCATGATGCCCGGCCTGTTCCCCCACGACACGGTCTGGTCGGGGTTCGGCCGCGGCTATCTCTTCATTCCGCTCGTGGTGCCCGTGCTCGGCATGTGGTGGCTCGCGACCCATCGACCTGTGCCGCCGGTCGCGACGGGGGCCGTATGAAGATCTTCAAGGGCCTCACCGGCGTGCCCGCGGGCTTCGGCCCGTCGGCGGTGACGATCGGCAAGTTCGACGGCGTGCACCAGGGCCATCGCGCCGTCATCGGCCGGCTCCGCGCGATCGCCGAGGTCGAGCAGCTCAAGTCGGCGGTCGTCACGTTCGACCGCAATCCGCTCGCGCTGCTCGCACCCGACAAGTGCCCCGACTCGCTCGTGAGCGTTCGCCAGAAGCTCGAACTGCTCGCCACCACGGGAATCGACGCGACCCTGATGCTGCCGTTCGACCGCGCCCTGGCGTCGGTGCCGGCCACCGAGTTCGTCGAGCGGGTGCTCGTCGACACGCTCGGGGCCAAGGCGGTGCTCGTCGGGCGCGACTTCCGCTACGGAGCCCGCGGCGCCGGCGACGTCGACCTGCTCATCGATCTCGGCGCCACGTTCGGATTCACGGTCGAGGTCATCGACGACGTGACCCCGCACGACGGGCGCCGCGTCTCGTCGACATGGATACGCGAGCTGCTCGCCGAGGGCGATGTGCGGCAGGCGACCGAACTGCTCGGGCATGCCCCGACGGTGTCGGGCATCGTCGTGCACGGCGCGGCGCGCGGCCGCGCGCTGGGCTTCCCGACCGCGAACCTCACGCCCGAGTCCGAGGGGCTCATCCCAGCCGACGGCGTCTATGCGGGCTGGCTCACCGACTCGGGAACGCGGTACCCCGCCGCGATCTCGGTCGGCGACAATCCCACGTTCGAGGGCGTGGCGAAGAAGCAGGTCGAGGCCTATGTGCTCGATCGCGAACTCGACCTGTACGACCACGTCGTCGACATCGAGTTCGTGGAGCGCATCCGCGGCATGGAGGCGTTCACGAACATCCCCGACCTCATCGACACCATACGCAGCGACGTCGACCGTTCCCGCGCCATCCTGGCCGACTGATCAGCCTGGCCTGCACCTGCTAACCCGGGCGGATGTTCTTGTTGAGATGGAACGCGTTGTCGGGGTCGTATCGTGCCTTGACCTGGGCGAGTCGCCGGTAGGTGTCGTCGCCATACGCCTCTCGAACGCGGTCGGTGTCATCGTCGGCATCGAGGAAGTTGACGTAGACACCGGCGCGGTGCGGTCGGAGACGCTCGAAGAAGCCCCGCGCCCAAGCCGTCTCGGCGTCGGCGCGCTCGTCGGACTCGTCGGCGAGCCACACGGCGTCGATGCTCATGTCGTGCCCGACGTCGCGGCCGACATATGCCGTGGCGTCGTGGGGAACACGGGCGACGGCGCCGCCCAGGTGGAAGATCGCCGAGTACGACCGAGGCGAACGGGCAGCATACGCCTGATCGGCGATGACGGCGATGGCGTCGTCGGTCAGGGCGGCGAGGTTCGTGGCCTTCCAGTAGTAGTGCCAGCCGTGGGGGACGGTGTCGTCGATGGCGCACTGATGGCCCACGTACGACGACGGGGAGATGAGGTCCACCAACGGCGTCCCGAAGCCGCGGAGCGCCGCGACGGCTCGCTCGCCCTCTTCGACAGCGCCGGCGTAGCAGCACGCGACGGCGATGGCGGGGCGCCAGTGCAGCTTCTCGGGGATCGCCGGCAGCGGGGGGACGGTGCCGAGCCTGACGACCGTACCCAGCTCGTCGGGCGCTTCGGCGATGACGTCGCGGTAGAAGCGCAGCACGTCGGTCGCGTCGTCGGCCGCCCAGAAGACGGGTCCAGCCATGACGGTCGGCCCGACGGGGTGCAGTGCGAACAGGAACGAGGTGACGACGCCGAAGTTCCCGCCGCCGCCACGCAGCGCCCAGAACAGATCGGGGTGTTCGTCGGCCGACGCCCGTACGACGCCGCCCTCGGCGGTGACCACTTCTGCGGCGAGCAGGTTGTCGACCGACAGCCCGTACTTGCGCATGAGCCAGCCGATGCCACCGCCGAGAGTGAGCCCGCCGACGCCGGTGTGGCTCACGATTCCGCCGGTGGTGGCCAGGCCGTACGCCTGCGTCGCGTGGTCGACGTCGCCCCACAGAGCGCCGCCCTGCACCCGGGCCGATCGGCCCGCGGGGTCGACCGAGGTGGCCCGCATCGCTGAGAGGTCGATGACGATCCCATCGTCGCACGCCGCCGTGCCACCCACGTTGTGGCCACCGCCGCGAACGGCGATCTCGAGGTCGTGGTCACGGGCGAAGCGCACGGCCGCCGCCACATCGGCGGTGCCGCTGCATCGGGCGATCAGGCGCGGGCGCCGGTCGACGGCGCCGTTCCACACAGCTCGGGCGGTGTCGAAGTCGGCGTGGTCAGCCGTGATCAGCTGACCTCGGAAGCCGTGCATCGCTTCGGCGGTCGCCCTCGCGCCCGCATTGCCCGAGTGGCCGGTGAGCGGTGTCATGGTCTGTCCTGTGCTCATGAATTCATCGCACCACCGTGGCCCGCGCGCGTATAGTCCAGAATCTGGACTCTGCGCACGGTGCCCGCCATACTGGAGTCATGCGGTCGTACGGCCAGTACTGCCCCATCGCACGCGGTGCCGAGATCTTCGCCGAGCGCTGGACGCCGGTGATCATCCGCAACCTGTACCTGGGCTGCGCAAGCTTCAATGAGATCCTCGAGGGCGCGCCCGGGCTCTCTCGCACGCTGCTCTCGCAGCGGCTCCGGCAGCTCGCACAGGTCGGTGTCATCGAGGCGGCGCCGAAGCCCGACGGGCACGGGCGTCATTACCAACTCACCCCGGCAGGTCACGACCTCTACAAGGTCTGCGTGTCGCTCGGCGACTGGGGTGCCCACTGGCTCGATCTCGCCCCCGAGCACCTCGATCCCTTCGTGGCCCTGTGGTCGATGTGCAACGCGTTCAGAAAGGACCGGCTGCCGCAACGACGTGTCGTCATCTCTTTCGACTTCATCGATCGCCAGCCTCATGAGCGGTTCTGGCTGCTGATCGAGCATGGAGAGACCGAGATCTGCAAGAAGTACACCGGGCTCGACGAAGACCTCTTCATCACGGCCGAAGCCGAAGCCTTCGTCAAGTGGCACGCCGGGCAGCTCAGCTGGGCCGAAGCCACTCGCGACCGCCGCATCCGACTCCACGGCCCCTCATGGCTCGTGCGGGCCTTCCCGACCTGGAACGCCCGCAGTGCCTTCGCTCACATCAAGCCGATCACCCGGCCGGCGGCGACCCCGGCTGCGTGAGGCGGGCCCCGTCCGCGCCGCCCGACCGCCGCATAGACTCGAGGGGATGACACCGATCCCGCCCCGACCGCTCTGGGCGGGACGCTCGCTCGCCCTCATCGGCATTGCGCTCGTCGCGTTCAACCTGCGCACCGCGGTGGCATCGCTCTCGCCGATCATCGACCAGGTCGGCGCCGAGATCGCGCTCGATCCCGTTGTGCTCGGGTTGCTCGGCATGCTTCCGCCGCTGAGCTTCGCCGTCTTCGGCATCCTGACGCCGCTCATCGCTCGCCGATTCGGTCTCGAAGGCACGCTCCTCGTCGCGCTCGTCGCGCTCTCCGCCGGGCTCGCGTGGCGCGGGCTCTCGGGCTCGGCGCTCGAGCTCCTCGCTGCGAGCACGCTCACGTTCGCCGCGATCGGCGTCGGCAACGTGCTGCTGCCGCCGCTCGTGAAGCGGTACTTCCCGGATCGCATCGGGCTCATGACTGCGCTCTACGTGACCGCGATGTCGGTGAGCTCCTTCATGCCGCCGCTCATCGCGGTTCCGGTCGCCGATGCCGCGGGCTGGCGGGTCTCGCTCGGCGAGTGGGCGGTCGTGGCCGCGCTGGCGCTCGTGCCGTGGATCACGTTGCTCGTGCACCCGAAACGGCAGGCGCCCGAGGCGCTGCCCGAAGAGGCCGATCGCGGGCAGCTGCGCCATGCGTTGCGTTCGCCGCTGGCATGGTCGCTCGCCGTCGTGTTCGCCATGCCCGGGTTCAACAGCTACGCGGCGTTCGCGTGGCTCCCTGTGCTCCTGCGCGACCTCGCCGGGGTCTCGCCGGCCGAGGCGGGCGCGCTGCTCGCGCTGTACGCGGCGATGGGGCTGCCCGCCGGGCTCGTCGTACCCGTCGTGGCGGCCCGCTACGGCAAGGTGCGGCTGCTCGTGGTCGTGGCGATCGCTGCGCTCGCACTCGGCTACCTCGGCCTGCTCCTCGTGCCGATGGTCGCGACGTGGTTGTGGGTCGCGCTCGCCGGCATCGGTCCGATGCTGTTCCCGCTCGCACTCGTGCTGATCAACCTGCGCACGCGTACGCACTCGGGCGCCGTCGGCCTCTCGGCGTTCGTGCAGTCCGCGGGCTACCTCATGGTCGCGACAGGGCCGTTGCTCGTCGGCATCCTCGCGGAGCAGACCGGCGACTGGGTCTGGCCCCTGTTGTTGCTGCTCGCATCGGCCGTGCCGGTGGCGATCGCTGGTGCCGTGGTCGCCCGCCCGCGCTACTTCGAGGACGAGCGCGACGCCTGATCGTCGAGTGGTGCGCGCAGGCCTCAGACGAGCAGTTCCGGCCGATGCACGAGTGCGGCCGCCCCGATGAGCGGGCCCTCGTCGGAGAGCGCCGACGGCACGATCGCGACCCGTTTCACGAACGGGAAGGCGGTGCGTTGCGCGACCGCCGCGCGCGCGTGGTCGAAGAGCGCGGGCGCGACCCGCGAGAAGCCGCCGCCGATGGCGACGAGATCGAGGTCGACCAGGTTGGCCGACGAGGCCACGGCCCGCCCGATCGCGGTGCCCGCGCGTTCGACGGCGGCGAGGGCGATCGGGTCGCCCGCGGCGTGAGCGAGGGCGAGATCTTCACCGGTCTCGCCCGTGAAGCCCTGCGTGCGCGCCCAGGCGACGGTGCGCGGGCCTGAGGCGACGGCTTCGAGGCACCCGCTGCCCCCGCACGCGCACGGGTCGTCGAACCCGCCGACCTCGACGTGGCCGATGTGACCTGCGTTGCCGGTCGGGCTCGGTACGGCACGGCCGCCGAGCACGAGTCCTCCGCCGACACCCGTCGACACGACCATGCCGAGCATGTTCGCAGAGCCCGCGCCCGCTCCGACCCAGTACTCGGCCAAGGCGATGCAGAGCCCGTCGATACGCAGCGTCACGGGAACGCCGCCGACGATCTCGGCGATGCGTTCGGCGAGCGGATGTCCCCGCCACGCGGGCACGTTGAGCGGCGAGACCGTGCCGTGGTCGAGGTCGACGGGGCCCGCGGCGCCCACGCCGACCCCGAGGAGCGGTGCGTCGGCGGGTCGGGCGACGAGTGCGGCCGAGACGACGTCGCGCACCGAGGCGTCGAGTTCGCTCGAGGAAGCGCCGGCGCCGGTCGGCCGACGATTCCGGGAGCCCACGACGAGCTCGCCCCGGCCGTCGACGAGTGCGGCCTCGACCTTGGTGCCGCCGAAGTCGACGGCGAGCGCGAGCGGCTCTGACATGCCCTCAGCATAGGCGCGCGACATCCGACGCTCGTGTGCTCATATGAGCAGGATCGCCCGCGAGTGTTGCCGATGCGCATCGACCTGCCTACGCTGGAAGTCGAGGTCGGACGGAGGCGCATGGACGAGATCGACGAACTGCTCTCGATCAGGGCAGCCGAGCTCTACTACGAAGAGAACAAGACCCAGGACGAGATCGGGCAGGCACTGCGCCTCACCCGGTGGAAGGTCGGGCGGCTGCTCGCGCAGGCGAAGCAGCGCGGCTTCATCCGCATCGAGATCCTGCATCCGCGCGCTCGTCGCCTGCCGATCGAACGTCGGCTGCGCGACGAGCGCGGGCTCATCGACGCGATCGTCGTCTCGTCGGCGGGTGTCGTCTCGGCCGAAGAGCTGCAAGAACGCACCGCTCAGGCCGCAGCCGACTACCTCACCGCACTCCGACCCGTGCCGCGAACCCTTGGCGTGAGCTGGGGTCGCACCCTCTTCGACATCTCGCAGCACCTGCGCAACGGGTGGGCCGCGGGGGTCAACGTGGTGCAGATCAACGGCGGGGTCAGCCTCAATCGCCGCGCCGGCACGGCGGCCGCCACCGCGGTCGCGATCGCGCAGAAGGGCGGGGGCAGTGCCACGCTGCTGCCGAGCCCTGCGATCCTCGAGCAGCTCTCCACCAAAGAGGCCATCGAGTCCGACCGCGTGGTGGCCGGGGTCATCGAGCTCGCCCGCTCGGCCGATGCCTACCTGTTCAGCGCGGGGGCCGCCGACCACAACTCGGTGCACGTCGAGAGCGGCTACCTCTCGACCGCCGACGTCGACGTGCTCGTGCAGAAGGGTGCGGTCGGCGATGTCGTGGGGCGCTACATCGACTCCGACGGCAACATCGTCGATCCTGCCCTCGACGCGCGCACCGTGGGGCTGACGCTCGACGAGTTGCGCGAGTCGCCGCTCACCATCGCCGTGATCGCCGGCTCCGCCAAGCACGCCGTCGCCGACGCGGTCGTGCGCAGCCGGCTCTGCTCGGTGCTCGTCACCGACGAGTCCACCGCGCTCCACCTGCTCGACGGCTGACGCCGCGCCCGCAGCAACATCCCTCACACGAAAGACAGGTCGCACACCATGTCAGGCACCTCACTCGTCACCGCCCGCGAGCGTGCGCTCGCCGTCCTCGGCGGCGAACCAGACGACCAGACACTCGGTCGGTACCTGCACGGCATCCCCGGCGTCGACGCGGTCGGCCTCGAGCAGCGCGCCGCCGGGCTCGCCACGCGGTCGATCAAGACGTCCTCCAAGAAGTGGGCGCTCGACAAGATCATCTCGCTCATCGACCTGACGACCCTCGAGGGCGCCGACACCGCAGGCAAGGTGCGCTCGCTCGTCGCCAAGGCGATGAATCCCGACCCCGCCGACCCATCGACGCCGCGCGTCGCGGCCGTGTGCGTGTACGGCGACATGGTGCCGTTCGCGATCGACGCCCTCGGCGGCGCGCACGGCGACCCCGACGACGGGCTCATCTCGGTGGCCGCGGTCGCGACCGCGTTCCCAAGCGGTCGTTCGTCGCTCGAGATCAAGCTCGCCGACACGGCCGAAGCGGTCGCCGCCGGCGCCGACGAGATCGACATGGTCATCGATCGCGGAGCATTCCTCGCCGGGCGTTACGGGCAGGTGTTCGACCAGATCTCGGCCGTGAAAGACGCGTGCCGCCGCGCCGACGGCACGAGTGCGAGTCTCAAGGTGATCCTCGAGACCGGCGAACTCGTCACCTACGACAACGTGCGCCGGGCCTCGTGGCTCTCGATCCTCGCAGGCGGCGATTTCATCAAGACCTCCACCGGAAAAGTGGCGCCCGCAGCGACCCTGCCCGTGACGCTGCTCATGCTCGAGGTCGTGCGCGACTGGCACCTCGCCACGGGGCACCGCGTCGGCGTCAAGCCCGCCGGCGGAATCCGGGCCTCGAAAGACGCCATCAGGTACCTGGTCACGGTCGCCGAGACCGTCGGCGAAGACTGGCTCGTGCCCCATCTCTTCCGGTTCGGGGCATCGAGCCTGCTCAATGACGTGCTGCTGCAGCGCCAGAAGATGAACACCGGCCACTACTCCGGTCCCGACTACGTCACGATCGATTGAGAGAGTCCACCATGAGCTTCCTCGAATACGCACCTGCCCCCGAATCGCGGGCGATCCTGTCGCTGCGCGACCAGTACGGGCTCTTCATCGACGGCGAGTTCGTCGCGGGCCGGGGCACCCCGTTCCAGACCATCTCGCCGGCGAGTGAAGAGCGCATCGCCATGATCGCGAACGCGAACGAGGCCGATGTCGACGACGCGGTCAACGCCGCGCGCCGTGCCTACGACCGCACCTGGTCGAAGATGAGCGGCCGCGACCGGGGCAAGTACCTGTTCCGCATCGCCCGGCTCGTCCAAGAGCGTGCACGCGAGCTCGCGGTCGCCGAGTCGCTCGACAACGGCAAGCCCATCAAGGAGTCGCGCGACGTCGACGTCCCCCTCGTCGCGGCGTGGTTCTTCTACTACGCCGGGTGGGCCGACAAACTCGACCACGCCGGGCTCGGCGCGGGCCCTCGCGCCCATGGCGTCGCCGCCCAGGTCATTCCGTGGAACTTCCCGCTGCTGATGCTGTCATGGAAGATCGCACCGGCACTCGCCGCCGGCAATACCGTCGTGCTCAAGCCTGCCGAGACGACGTCGCTGACGGCGCTCATCTTCGCCGAGATCCTGCAACAGGCCGACCTGCCTCCCGGCGTCGTCAACATCATCACCGGAGCGGGCGACACCGGCGCGAGCCTCGTCGCGCACGGGGGCGTCGACAAGGTGGCGTTCACGGGTTCGACCGCGGTGGGCCGGGCGATCGCCAAGCAGATCGCGGGCACCGACAAGAAGGCCACGCTCGAGCTCGGCGGCAAGGCGGCGAACATCGTGTTCGACGACGCGCCGATCGACCAGGCCATCGACGGCATCGTCAACGGCATCTTCTTCAATCAGGGCCACGTGTGCTGCGCGGGCTCGCGCCTGCTCGTCCAAGAGAACATCCACGACGAGGTCGTCGAGCGACTGAAGCTGCGCCTGTCGACCCTGCGCCTCGGAGACCCGCTCGACAAGAACACCGACATCGGCGCGATCAACTCGCGCGAGCAGCTCGAGCGCATCCGCATGCTCTCCGACGTCGGCGTCGCCGAGGGTGCCGACCGGTGGAGCGTCCCGTGCGAGATCCCTGAGAACGGATTCTGGTACGCGCCGACGATCTTCACGAACGTGCAGACGTCGAGCCGCATCGCGCGCGAAGAGATCTTCGGTCCTGTGCTCTCGGTGCTCACGTTCCGCACCCCCGCCGAGGCGATCGCGAAGGCGAACAACACGCCCTACGGGCTCTCGGCCGGCATCTGGACCGACAAGGGCAGCCGCATCCTCGCCGTCGCCGACAGGCTCCGCGCCGGCGTGATCTGGGCCAACACGTTCAACCGGTTCGACCCGTCGAGCCCGTTCGGCGGCTACAAGGAGTCGGGTTACGGACGCGAGGGCGGCCGGCACGGCCTCGCCGCCTACCTGACGCCCGCTTCCGTCGGCCAGGCGGCGGTCACCACCGGTCGCGCAGGTGGCAAGTCCGTTTCCGCCGGTCGAGCTGCGGCGAAGCCGCGTATCGAGACCACGGATGCCGCGAAGACCACGCGATCAGCCAGGGCCACCAAGAAGGGAGCAGCGAAGTGAGCCGCCTCGCAGTGCCGAAGACCTACAAGCTCTACATCGGTGGCGCCTTCCCGCGCAGCGAGTCGGGGCGCACCTACGAAGTGCTCCGCGCCGACGGCGGCTTTCTCGCGAACGTCGCCAAGGCGTCCCGCAAAGACGCTCGTGACGCGGTCGTCGCGGCGCGCTCGGCGGTCTCGGGATGGTCGGGCGCGACGTCATACAATCGCGGGCAGGTGCTCTACCGCATCGCAGAACTCCTCGAGGGCCGGCGGGCCCAGTTCGTCGCCGAGATCGAGCAGGCAGAGGGGGCATCCCGCGCCGTGGCATCCGCACAGGTCGACGAGGCGATCGACCGCTGGGTCTGGTACGCCGGCTGGGCCGACAAGTTCGCCCAGGTCACCGGCAACGCCAACCCGGTCGCCGGACCGTACTTCAATATCTCGGTGCCGGAGCCCACGGGTGTCGTGGCGATCATCGCGCCGCAGGACTCCTCGCTGCTCGGGTTCGTCTCGGCGCTCGCACCGGCGCTCGTCGCCGGCAACTCGGTCGTGATCGTGGCGAGCGAGCGGTTCCCGCTTTCGGCCATCAGCCTCGCCGAGATCCTCGCAACGAGCGATGTGCCGGGCGGCGTCGTCAACGTGCTCACCGGTTCGCCGGCCGAGATCGCGCCGTGGCTCGCGAGCCACTCCGACATCAACGCGCTCGACCTCGTCGGTGCCGGCGACCTCGACTGGGTCTCGCTCGAGATCGACGCGGCCGACACGCTGAAGCGCGTACTGCGCCCCGAGCAAGGAGCCGACGCCGCAGCGCCGGCACTGGGCCGCATCACCGCGTTCACCGAGACGAAGACCGTCTGGCACACGAAGAGCCTCAAGTAGGGAGCAGCAGATGGCAGGTCGCAGTGGCGCGTCCGACCAGCGCGGGCGGCTCGTGGCAGACCCGTTCGACTACCGCATCGCGAAAGACGGGGCGGTCATCGTCTCGCGCGGCGGCCGACCGGTGACGACGGTCGGCGGGCGCGACGCGGGCAAGCTCGCGGCGGCGCTGCAGCGCGCCGACGACCTGACGACGCAGCACCTGCTCGCGCGCATCACCGGCAACTACAAGCGGGGCAACGAGCGACGCTGACCCCCCCCACCGCCACGACGTCCCGACGATCGCCGCGCGGATGTCCCCTGAAGTCGGGTAACGAAACGGTAACGGTCTTGCTAGAGTGACGTGCACCCGGTGCGCAACGGCGCGCGACGGGTGGAAAGGCCCGAACCCCCGTGACCCGAACGCCCCGTGCGACCGACCCTGCGATCGCCTCGGCCGCCAGCGCTGCGCCGGCGCCCGCACGCCGCCTGCTCGATCGACTCTCAACCCCTCCGAATCGGGCCGTGCGGGTCGCCTGCGCTCTCACGGGCACCATCGTGACCGCTGCGGTGCTGCTCATCGCGGCCACGCCGACGACCGCCTCGGCGGGCGATGTCTTCGGTGAGCTCCGCCTGCCGGGCGAGGCGGCGTTCATCGTGGGGCACCGCGGTGACCGCGCCGAGGCACCCGAGAACACGATGGCATCGCTCGAGCTCGCGATGGACGGTCTCGAGTTCGTCGAGACCGACGTGCAGCTCAGCCGCGACGGTGTTCCCGTGCTGTTCCACGACACGACGCTCGAGCGCATCACGGGCGATTCGCGCACGGTCGGCGAACTCGACCACGACGACCTGCGGCGCCTCGATGCGGGCGCGTGGTATGGACCCGACCACGCGGGCGAGCGCATCCCCACCCTCGACGAGTTCTTCATCGCGCTCTCGGAACGCGAGGCTGCGCGTGCACTCGTCGAGCTCAAGGCCGACTGGCGGCCGGCCGAGGTGCGCACGGTGCTCGACCTCATCGAGCGACACGGGTTGCGTGGGCGGGTGGTGCTGCAGAGCTTCAGCCTCGAGACCCTGTTCGCCGTGCAGCGGGTCTCGCCGACGACGCCGCGCATCATGCTCATCCGTGAGTTGCCGGCCGACCCGGTGCCGCTCGCCGAGCGGTTCGGGGTCATCGGCTTCGGCACGACGGCCGAATCGGTCACCGCCGTTCCGGGCGCGGTCGACGCCTTGCACGAGATCGGCGTCGCCGTGCTGTGCTACACGCTCAACTCCGATGATCGGTGGCAGGAGGTGAGCGAGCTCGGCGTCGACGGCATCATCACCGACCAGCCGAGCGACCTCGATGCCTGGCTCTCGGTCGCCGCTCCGGGCGACTGAGTGTGAATCAGCCGACGGCGACCGCGATGCCGAGCCGATCGGCCGCCGCACTGAACTCGGCGTGCATCCGCGCCGAGAACAGCACGAACCGCACCAAGTCAGGCGCGGCATCAGCAGACGCAGTGCTCGCGACGGTGAGTGCGACGGTCGCGGCATCGCCGGCGGGCCACCCGTAGACGCCGGCCGACACTGCCGGGAGGGCGATCGAGGTGGCGCCGAGCCGAGCCGCGAGCCCGAGCGAGTTGCGGTAGGCGGCGCGCAGCAGCTCGCGCCGGGCGTCGGTCTCGGTTGCGCCAGCGGGCCAGACCGGGCCGACCGTGTGGATGACCCACCGTGCGTGCAGCCGGCCGGCGCCCGTGGCGACGGCTTCACCCGCGGGTAGGCCGTCGGTGAGGGTCGTCGCGCGCAGCTCACGGCATTCGGCGAGGATCGAAGGACCGCCCGCCCGGTGGATCGCCCCGTCGACGCCGCCTCCGCCGAGCAGCGTCGAGTTGGCGGCGTTCACGATCGCATCGACCCGCTCGGCAGTGATGTCGCCGGTGACGAGCTCGATGCGGGGCACATCAGCCCCGATTGTTCGAGAGCTCGAAGATGCGCACGAGTTCGGCGACGGCCGCCTCGCGATGTTCGCCGCCGGCCTCGTACATCTCGGTGACGTGGGTGCGCAGGTGATTCTCGACGAGGAGCTTGTTGAGTGACCCGAGCGACTTCTGCACCGCGAGCGAGAGTGTGATGATGTCGACGCAGTAATCATCGTTCTCGATCATCTTCTCGATGCCGCGCAGTTGACCCTCGATGATCTTCGTGCGGTGCAGGGCGCGCTTCTTGATGTCATCGATCACCCTCACAGGATACTCCCCGAACGGTGAGTACCCCTGGTGGGTACCACTCAACCGTCGTGCCGAGGCATCCGGAGCGCTAGCGTTGGGCCATGATCCGACTTCGTCTCGTGCGAGTGATGGCCGCGATGGTCGCGGTCGCGACGCTCGGGCCGGCACCGGCGGCATCGGCTGCGACGGCGATCGTGCCCGCGGCGAGCAGTGACCGGTCCGCCGCGTATGTCGCGCCCGCGGCATCCGTGATCAGTGAAGCCTCGCCCGACGTCGACAACTTCACCTTCGCGTCATTCGACGCCGTGTACCGCCTCTCGCGCGACGCCGACCGCCGCTCGGTGCTCGAGACGACCGAGACGCTCGTGGCGCAGTTTCCCGCGTTCGACCAGAATCGGGGCATCCGGCGGGCGATCCCTGTCGATTTCGACGGCCATCCGACCGACCTCGACGTCGAATCCGTGACTGATGCAACGGGCGCGCCACGCGAGTTCGAGGAGGACTACGACGAGTCCGGGGACTTCCTTCTCGTGACGATCCGCGCCGACGACTTCGTGCACGGCGAGCAGACCTACGTCATCACCTACCGCCAGCAGAACGTGACATTCGAGCCCGACGACGCCGCGATCGACGAGTTCTTCTGGGACGTGAACGGCACCGGGTGGGCTCAGCCGTTCGGATCGGTGCGCGCCGAACTGCAGGTGAGCCCCGATCTCGTCGCCGCGCTCACCGGCGGCGCGGCGTGCTACCGGGGCTGGAGCGGCTCGACCCAGACCTGCGATTCGCTGGTCGTCGACCCGCCGGTCGTCGTCGCCGAAGCTGCGGGACTGGGGCCGTTCGAGAACCTCTCGCTCGCGGTCGCGTTCCAGGCGGGCACGTTCGAGCCGCGTGACGCGTCGTTCGGGGCGTCGTGGGCGGCGATCAGCGGGGCGGTTGCCGCAGCGATCGCCGTGATCGCGATGCTCACGGCCATCGTGCTGCGCGCGGTGCGCTGGCGCGACCATCCGGGGCGCGGCACCATCATCGCCCAGTACGAACCGCCCGCAGGTCTCAGCGCGATGGAGGCCGCCGACCTTGCGGGGCATCCCGGCAAGGGGGTGACGGCGACGATCCTCGAACGCGCCGTCGCCGGCGAGCTGCGGGTCGTCGAGACGGGGCGCAAGAAGTACGCGGTCGACTTCGTCGGCGGTGAGCTCGGCGATCGCGATGCACAGTCGGTCGTGCTCGCGCTCTACCGCGGCAACCCGTACCCGGGCGCGCGGCGTGAGCTGAAGTCGAGCGATACCGGGCTCGGCCGCAAACTGCTCTCATTGCGACAGCACGTGCGCAAGCGGGTCGTGCAGTCGGGGCTGAGGCATCGCCCCGACCTCGGCATGCGCCTCGTACTCGGCGTGGTGGCTGCGGTCGCGGGCCTCTTCAGCGCGGTCTTCGGCTTCATGGCGATCGGCGACAGCAGGGGCGGCGTGTGGCCGTTCGTGGTCTTCATCGTCGCGGGTGTGGCTGCGCTCGTGACCGTCATGACCGTCGCGCGAGTGAGGCCGCTCACCGAGGCGGGGCGTGCCATGCGCGACCACCTCGAGGGCCTGCGCCTCTACATCCGCCTCGCCGAGGCCGATCGCCTTCGGGTGCTGCAGAGTCCGAGCGGGGCGCTGCGGGTCGGCGCGCCCGGCCCGCCAGCCGGGGCCGGCGATGCCCACACGATCGGTGCGCATCCGCTTGTCGAGGCGGACACCGTGCCCGACCCTGCGACAGTGCTGAAGCTCAACGAGCGGCTGTTGCCCTTCGCGGTGCTGTTCGGCCTCGAGCGCGAGTGGAGCGACGTGCTCGCCGACCTGTACGCGCGCGAGGGCGGCTCGCCGAACTGGTACTCGGGCGGCAGCGGCTTCAACGCGGGCGCGTTCGCAGTAGGCGTGTCGTCGTTCTCGTCGGTATCGAGTTCGGCGTGGTCGGGGTCGAGTTCGAGCTCGTCGTCGAGCGGGTCCGGCGGCGGCGGGTCGTCGGGAGGCGGCGGAGGCGGCGGGGGCGGCGGAGGCGTCTGACCTCGCGAGTGCGATCGCGGCGCAGCGCGCGATTCCGAGGCGTTCGGCTGCTCGCGGCTCAGTCGTCGGCGGCGGTCGCGAGCTCGTCGCGCAGGTCGACGCGCCGCTCGGCGTCGACGCCGGGCGGCTCGTCGTCGAGGCTGTCGTCGACCGGGCGCTCGTCGTCGTCGCGGGCCACGTCGGGCTCGTCGAACTCGGTGTCCTGCGAGACCGTGAAGTCGTCGTCTTCGGGCGTGATAGCGGGGCCCACCCCCGTGAGCTCGTCCATGCTCCAAGGGTATGCCCGTCGCCCGGAACACGCACGGACGAATCATCCTCGCTCGAAGCCGCTCGGCGCATAGGCTCGCCTCATGCCCGACTGGCTGCTGGCGGCGATCGCCGGACTCCTCGCCGGCGGCGCCCTGCTCGCCGGCGCGATCATCGCGTGGTTCGTGCGGGTGCCGACGCGCATCGTCGCGGGCGTCATGGCGTTCGGCGCGGGCGTGCTCACGTCGGCGCTCGCGTTCGATCTCGTGCTCGAGGCCCAGAACGAAGGCGGATTCTGGCCGACGGTCGGCGGGTTCGCCGTCGGCGCCGTCGTCTACGTGGCGGCGAACCGGCTGCTCGACCGGTTCGGCCAGCGCAATCCCCGCGGGCTCGGCGAGAGCCCGGGCACGGGCCTCGGCATCGCACTCGGTGCACTGCTCGACGGCATTCCCGAGTCGGCGGTCCTCGGCCTCAGCATGGTCGGCGGCGGGGGAGTGAGCATCCCCGTGTTCGTCGCGATCGTCATCTCGAACGTGCCCGAGGGGCTCTCGAGCACCGCCGACCTCAAGGCGAGCGGACGTTCACGCACCTACGTGTTCGTGCTGTGGACGTGCATCACGCTCGCGAGCGCCGTCGCCGCGGTCGGCGGCTTCGTGCTGCTCAATGGTGCGAGCGGTGAGCTGATCGCCTTCATCACGGCGCTCGCGGCCGGCGCAATCCTGGCGATGATCTGCGACACGATGATCCCCGAGGCATTCCGTACGGCGCACGCGTGGACGGGCCTGCTCTCGACGGCAGGATTCCTGCTCAGCTATGCGATCCACGTCGGCGGTTGAGCGGGTCGTGTCGCCGACCTGCACACGGATGTCCCGGGGCGGGCGCCATGCCCGCTAGAATGGGCACTGCGCCCGACGGATCCGTTCTTCGTCCGACCGTGTGAGCCTCGCTCACCGCTGCTCGGTTCGGGATTCGGCGTACTGCGCCCGGCGGCATCCCAGCCGCCCCGCGCGGGCTCGACCACCACACCGGTGCCGAGGGGGTGTCGGGCACGGCACGACGAAACGGGAGGACCATGGCCCAGACGAGGCAGCGGCAGCGTACGCGTTCGCGCGACGACGACGCCCCGATCATCCCGATCCTCGCCCGAAAGGTGCGCGAGGTCGAGCAGAAGGCCCAGAAGGGCAAGCTCGGCCCCACGAACCGCACGAAGTTCCAGGTCATCGCACTGCTGATGCGCGAAGAGCGGGCCCGGGTGAAGGCCGACACCGAGGTCGCCGACGCGGCCCGGGTCGAGCTGCTGAAGCGGCTCGACGGCATCGCGCAGATCCTCGCCAAGACTGCCGCCCGCGACACGAGCCTCATCGCGTTGCTCGAACCCGACGCCTCGATCTCAACCGTCGCGCAGCGGTTCCGCCGTGACTGGCTGCTCGAATCCGGCGCGGAACTGAGCCCCGACGAGCTCATCATCACGCGGGAGCCCGAGGCGAAGCTCGAACTCGCCGAGAACCAAGTGATCCCGGCGTCGGTTCGGTCGCGGCAACTCGCGAACCCGTTCCTCGCGCCCGATTTCTCGAAGGCACCCGCGCCCGTGGTCCCCGTACGACGCCTCGCCAACTGGGAGCTGCTCGGCCCCCTGTTCAAGTCATTCGAGATGGGCTCGGGCGGGCGCGCCGCCTCGATGGACCTCCCCGAGGCGCCCGCTGTCGATCGGCTTTCGCCGCGCGGCCTCGAGCTCATGAAGCACCAGACGCGGTTCGTCGAGAGTGCCCGCGAGGGTCACCGCACGTTCCTGCTCGCCGACGAGCCGGGCCTCGGCAAGACGGCGCAGTCGGTGCTCGCGGCATCCGTCGCCGACGCCTACCCGTTGCTCGCGGTCGTGCCGAACGTCGTGAAGATGAACTGGGCCCGCGAGGTCGAGCGCTGGACCCCGCACCGCCGGGCCACCGTCATCCACGGCGACGGCGACACCCTCGACGCCTTCGCAGACGTCGTCGTGGTCAACTACGACGTGCTCGACCGCCACATGGCATGGTTGTCGACGCTCGGTTTCCGCGGCATGGTCGTCGACGAGGCGCATTTCATCAAGAACCTGCAGTCGCAGCGCTCGCGCAACGTGCTGGCGCTCGCCGACCGCATCCGTCGGGCCGCACCCGGCGGCGACCCGCTGCTGCTCGCACTCACCGGAACTCCGCTCATCAACGACGTCGACGACTTCCGGGCGATCTGGAAGTTCCTCGGCTGGATCGAGGGAGACAGGCCCTCACCCGAGCTGCTCGGAAAGCTCGAGGAGACCGGACTCACACCCGCAGACCACGGCTTCTACACTTCGGCGCGCCAGTCAGTGATCGACCTCGGCATCGTGCGTCGCCGCAAAGTCGACGTCGCAGCTGACCTGCCCGACAAGCGCATCGCCGACCTCCCCGTCGAACTCGACGACGAGCTGGGCCGATCGGTACGTGCCGCCGAGCGCGAACTCGGCAACCGCCTCGTGTCGCGCTTCCGTGCGCTCGTCGAGTCACGCGACCTGCGCGTCGGCGACCTCGACGACGACCAGCGCGACCAGTTCATCCGCGCGGTCGCGAGCGCCGAGCTCGAGGAGTCGAAGTCGGCCAAGTCCGGCGAGAACGTCTTCACGATGGTGCGTCGCATCGGCCAGGCGAAGGCAGGGCTCGCGGCCGACTATGCGGCACAGCTGGCCCGATCGGTCGGCAAGGTCGTGTTCTTCGCCAAGCACATCGACGTCATGGACCAGGCCGAGGCGGCCCTCGCGGCACGAGAGCTGCGCACGGTGTCGCTGCGCGGCGACCAGACCGCGCTTCAGCGCCAGGCCGCGATCGACGCGTTCAACAAGGATCCCGAGGTCGCCGTCGCCGTCTGCTCGCTCACCGCGGCGGGCGTCGGCGTCAACCTGCAGGCCGCTTCGAACGTCGTACTCGCCGAGCTGAGCTGGACGGCCGCCGAGCAGACCCAGGCGATCGACCGCGTACACCGCATCGGTCAAGACGAGCCGGTCACCGCGTGGCGCATCATCGCCGCGCACACGATCGACGCCCGCATCGCTGAACTCATCGACTCGAAGCAGGGTCTCGCCGCCCGCGCGCTCGATGGCAGCGACGTCGAGCCGGGCTCCGCCGACTCGGTGCAACTCGACGCCCTGCAGCACCTGCTGCGGCGTGCGCTCGACGGCGCACTGTAGCGCGTCGTCGACCGACCCGGCTCCGCCGGGAACGGATAGACTGCCGCAGTCGAACCGCCCCGGCGTTGTGGCATCCGGCACAGCTCATGTTCCGTTGCGCGTTTGGAGTCACCTCAGCATGAAGATCGGCATCCTCACTTCGGGCGGCGACTGCCCGGGTCTCAATGCGGTCATCCGCGGCGCCGTGCTCAACGGCGTCATCTCGCATGACGCCGAGTTCGTCGGCTTCCGGTGGGGCTGGAAGGGTGTCGTCGAGGCCGACATCATGCCGATCACCCGGCACGACGTGCGCGGTCTCTCGAAGCAGGGCGGCACCATCCTCGGCTCGAGTCGCACCAACCCGTTCGAGGGCGAGGGCGGCGGCCCCGACAACATCCAGCGCACGCTCGACGAGCACGGCATCGACGCGATCATCGCGATCGGCGGCGAGGGCACACTCACCGCGGCTCGCCGCCTCCACGATGAGGGCGGCATCAACGTCATCGGCGTGCCGAAGACCATCGACAACGACCTCGCGGCCACCGATTACTCGTTCGGCTTCGACACGGCGGTCGAGATCGCCACCGAGGCCATCGATCGCCTTCGCACCACCGCCGACTCGCACGGCCGCTGCATGGTGCTCGAGGTCATGGGCCGCCACGTCGGCTGGATCGCGCTGCACTCGGGCATGGCCGGGGGAGCGCACGCGATCCTCATCCCCGAGCAGCCTCAGTCGATCGAGCAGATCTGCGAGTGGGTCGAGTCGGTGCGCGGCCGCGGCCGGGCGCCGCTCATCGTGGTGGCCGAGGGCTTCACCCTCGACTCCATGGGGGAGGCGCACTCCCACAAGGGCCTCGACGCGTTCAACCGCCCGCGCCTCGGGGGCATCTCCGAGCAGCTGGCGCCGATCATCGAAGAGCGCACCGGCATCGAATCGAGGGCCACGGTGCTCGGCCATATCCAGCGCGGCGGAGCGCCGAGCGCGTACGACCGCGTGCTCGCGACCCGCCTCGGCATGGCCGCGGTCACCGCCGTCTACGACCGGGCGTGGGGTTCGATGGTGACGCTGCGCGGCACCGACATCGAGACCGTCTCGATCGCCGACGCGACGCACAGCCTCAACCGCGTGCCGCAGCACCGCTACGACGAGGCCAAGATCCTCTTCGGCTGATCATCCGACGAGTGCAGGAACGCCCGATGCCGCTGCCCCAAGTCTGCGTCTGCTACCTCGTGCGAGAACGCGCGGGTGTGACCGAGGTGCTGCTCGGCCGCAAGAAGCACGGTCTCGGCGTGGGCAATTTCGTGGGAATGGGCGGCAAGCTCGAGCCCGGCGAGACGGCGACCGATGCTGCGGTGCGCGAGGTGTTCGAGGAGTCGGGCGTCGTCGTGGACGCGTCTGCGCTCGAGGCGCGGGGGCTGCTCAGCTACCATTTCCCGCACCACGAGGCCTGGAGCCAGGAGTCCAGCGTGTTCGTCTGCCGCGACTGGGACGGCGAGCCCGGGCCCTCAGACGAACTCGATCCCGAGTGGTTCGCGCTCTCGTCGATCCCGTTCGACGAGATGTGGGACGATGCCCGCATGTGGCTGCCCCAGGTGCTCGCCGGGGCCAGCGTTCGCCGCATCTTCGTATTCGGTGAGGATCTCGCAACAGTGGTGTCGGAGCGCAGCCCCGTCGCGTAACATTCTTGAGAGTGCGTCGTGAGCGTCGAGCTTGCTACCCGCCTTCCATCAACATCCGGTGAACCTTCTCACCGAACCCAGAGAAAGACGCCGGTGGATCTCACCCTCATCGTCGTGCTGGTCATCGCGCTGGCGCTCTTCTTCGACTTCACCAACGGATTCCACGACACGGCGAACGCGATGGCCACGCCGATCGCGACCGGCGCGCTGCGACCGAAGGTCGCCGTCGGGCTCGCCGCGATACTGAACCTCGTCGGCGCCTTCTTGTCCACCGAGGTTGCCATGACCATCTCAGGTGGCATCATCAAGGAGGGCGATGTCGTCGACCTCGGGCCCGAGCTGATCTTCGCCGGCCTCATCGGCGCGATCGTGTGGAACATGATCACGTGGCTGCTCGGGCTTCCGTCGTCGTCGAGCCATGCGCTCTTCGGCGGTCTCATCGGCGCGGTCATCGTGGGCGCCGGCCTCGGCGCCATCGACTTCTCGGTGGTCATGTCGAAGGTCATCCTGCCGGCGATCCTGGCCCCGGTGACCGCCGGCGTCATCGCCTACGCCGCGACCAAGCTCGCCTACGTGATCACGCGGCGCAGCGACGGCAAGCCCGACGGGCGCGACGGGTTCCGCCATGCGCAGATCTTCTCGTCGTCGCTCGTCGCGCTCGCCCACGGCACGAACGACGCGCAGAAGACCATGGGCGTCATCACGCTCACTCTCGTCGCGGCCGGCATGCAGGAAGCCGGCAGTGACGTGCAGACCTGGGTCATCGTCACCTGCGCGGTCGCGATCGCACTCGGCACCTACATGGGCGGCTGGCGCATCATCAAGACGCTCGGCACCGGTCTCACCGATGTGAAGCCTGCTCAGGGCTTCGCCGCCGAGACCGCCACCGCCGCGACGATCCTCGCCTCGACGAACGTCGGCTTCGCGCTCTCGACGACCCAGGTCGCGTCGGGCTCGGTGATCGGGTCGGGTCTCGGGCGTCGCGGGTCGAAGGTGCGGTGGCGCACTGCCGGCCGCATCGGCGTGGGCTGGCTCCTGACACTCCCTGCCGCCGGAGCCGTCGGCGCGCTCGCGGCGGCCGTCGCGCACCTCGGCGTCATCGGCGTGCTCATCGATGCCGTCGTCGGTGTGGTGGTCATCGTCGCCATCTTCGTCTGGTCGCGCCGCAGCGAGGTCACCCCCGACAATGTCATGAGCGAGGTGGCCGACTCCGGCCGCGCCGTGAAGATCAAGCGCAACCCCAAGCCGAAGCAGCGGGTGAAGTCGTGATCGACTGGATCGACTTCCTCATCGTGTTCGTCGCGGCGTTCCTGGGAACCGCCGTGGTCGTGTCGGCGTATTCGTTGGGCATCCGGCTGCTCACCGTATCGGGACGCACCCCGATCGTCACGCCGGCCGAGTTCACCGACGCGATCACCGTCGTCACGCCGGCCGAGGTGCGCAAGGCCGAGAAGCGCGCTGCGAAGGCGGCGAAGAAGAGCCCGCTCAGTGACGCGCAGAAGCGCGTCGCGTTGATCGGCGCGTGGGCGTGCTTCGTCGTGAGCGCGTGCGCCGTGCTCTTCGGCATCTACCTGATCGTCGGCGAGCATGTGCTGAAGCTGCTCGGCCTCGCCTGATCAGGTAGGCGGCCGCGGCGCGTGGCCGCGACCGCGCTGCCATCGGGGTGGCAGCCGTGCGGCTGGTATGCACGCCCACCTCGGGATCGGGGGGATAGCCCCATATCGCGTGGCCCGGGGCATCCGTAGCTTTGAATCACACCCACGAACAGGAGATTCAGATCATGAGCACCGCCACCCACACCGAACCGCAGCAGCCGGTCGCCGACCCGTCGAACCCGTACGCATCCGCGTACTCGGCGCCCGTCGCCGAGTCGCGTGGGTTCAGCATCGCGAGCCTCGTGCTCGGCCTCGTCTCGATCGTCGCGAGCTACACGTTCGTCGTTCCGGTGGCCGGCCTCGTGCTCGGCATCATGGCCCTCAAGCGCGAGCCCGCCTCGCGGACCATGGCGATCTGGGGCATCGTGCTCAACGCCGTGATGCTCGGCGGCGCCGTGCTCGTCGGAATCGGCGCGGCCTTCGTGGGCCTCGCGATGCTTCCGTTCGCCTTCCTCTGATCGATCGATCCGGCTCCTGGGCCGCGCCCCCCGATTCACCGGGGGGCGCGGCCCTTCTCGTGTGTCGACCACGGCTAGGCTCGAGATGGATGCGGCGATCCCGCATCGCACTCGAACCGCACACCGCCGCGCAGCATCCCGCGCGCCCGAGGCAATGGAGCCCATCTCGTGTCGACGCCCGCATACCCATCCGCAGAACGCCGCCTCGGGGCGAGCGAGCACCTCGCCGCACCCGGCGCGCCCACACGCACCGAGAGCGACTCGCTCGGCACCGTCGAGGTACCCGCGGACGCGTACTGGGGCGTGCACACGATGCGGGCCCTCGAGAACTTCCCGATCTCGAAGCGGCCCATCTCGGTGTATCCCGATCTCGTCATCGCACTCGCGTCGGTCAAGCAGGCGGCGGCGCGGGCCAATCGCGAGCTCGGCGTGCTCACGCAGCAGAAGGCGGCGTGGATCGATGAGGCCTGCCAGCGCGTGATCGATGGCGAACTGCACGACCAGTTCGTGGTCGGTGTCATCCAGGGCGGCGCCGGAACCTCGACCAACATGAATGCCAACGAGGTCATCACGAACCTGGCGCTCGAGATCGGCGGCTACGCCAAGGGCCGCTACGACGTGCTGCACCCCATCGACGACGTGAACCGAAGCCAGTCGACCAACGACACGTACCCGACCGCGGTGAAGCTCGCGATGGCGTTCTCGCTGACCACGATGCTGTCAGAGCTCGACCAGCTGCGAATCTCGTTCGGGCGCAAGGGTCGCGAGTTCCACGACGTGCTCAAGGTCGGTCGCACCCAGTTGCAAGACGCCGTGCCGATGACGCTCGGGCAGGAGTTCCACAGCTTCGCGACGACGCTCGGCGAAGACGTCGACCGGCTTCGCGAGACCATCAAGCTGCTGTCCGAAGTGAACCTCGGTGCCACCGCGATCGGCACGGGCATCACCGCTGAGCCCGGGTACACCGCAGCCGCGGTCGCGCACCTCAGCGCTATCACGGGCATGCGCCTCGAGTCGGCGCCCGACCTCATCGAGGCCACGAGCGACACGGGCGTCTTCATGACCTTCTCGAGTGCCCTGAAGCGCAGCGCGATCAAGCTCTCGAAGATCTGCAACGACCTGAGGCTGCTGTCGTCGGGACCCCAGGCGGGGTTCGGCGAGATCAACCTGCCGCCCAAGCAGGCGGGGTCGAGCATCATGCCCGGAAAGGTGAACCCCGTGATCCCCGAGGCGGTGAGCCAGGTCGCCTACGCGGTCGCCGGGGCCGATGTCACCGTCATGATGGCGGCCGAGAGCGGCCAGCTGCAGCTCAACGCATTCGAGCCGGTGATCGCGCACTCGCTGCTGCAGTCGATCACGTGGATGCGCCAGGCGTGCTGGACCCTGCGCGTCAACTGCATCGACGGCATCACCGCGAACACCGAGCGACTCGACGCGATGGTCGCGTCGAGCGTCGGCGTCATCACGGCGCTCATCCCGTTCATCGGCTACACGGCAGCGGCGACACTCGCGAAAGAGGCGCTGAAGAGCGGGCGTCCGGTCGCCGACCTCGTGGTCGAGTCGGGGCTCATGACCCGTGAAGACGTTACGGCGCAGCTCTCGCCGTCGAAGCTCTCGGGCGTGCGCCCGATCACCATGGCGATTCCGGTGATCGACATGCAGGGCGAGCCGAGCGAGTAGCCCAAGAGGTGCACCGCGGGCCGGTACGCAGCTCATCGAGCCGATAGGGTCGATCGCATGGAGCCGCATCGGCTCGCCCTCGGCGAGGCCCGCCGCATCGCGATCACCGCACAACGGCTGACCGCCGATCGCCCGTTCGACGTCGTCGGGCTCGTGCACGACCTCACCGTGCTGCAGGTCGATCCGATCGCGGCGATCGCACCCAGCGCCGACCTCGTCGCGTGGAGCCGGCTCGGCGAAGCCTACCGGCCCGAGCACCTCACGAGCGCGCTCGAGATCGACCGCACTCTCGTCGAGCTCACCGCGATGATCCGCCCGATGTCGGATCTCCCGCTGTACCGCGGGATGTTCACCCCGTGGGCGAGCACGGACACCGTGCAACGATGGTTCACCGCGAACGAGGGGTTCGCACGGGACGTCGCTGCGCTCCTCGAGCGGTCGGGGCCGCTGCCGTCCAAGGAGATCCCCGACACGTCGACCGTGTCCTGGGCCTCGAGCGGCTGGACCACCGAGCGGCATGTCACCCAGATGCTCGAGCTGCTTGCGATGCGCGGCGATGTCGCCATCGCCGGCCGACGCGGCCGCGAGCGGGTGTGGGATGTCCCGGAGCGGGTCTATCCCGCGGGGCTGGAGGCCCTCGATCCCGAGGACGCGCGGCGCCGGCGCGACGAGCGCCGGCTCGGCGCGCTGGGCATCGCCCGGTCGAAGTCGGCCCGGACGCCGAACGAGCCCAACGACGTCGGCGACACCGGTGAGCCCGCGGTCGTCGACGGCGTGAAGGGCACCTGGCAGGTCGATCCGAGGGTGCTCGCCGCCGTGCGGGAGCATCCGTTCGAGGGTCGCACGGCGCTGCTCTCGCCGTTTGACCGGCTCATCCACGACCGCAAGCGCACGCTCGAGCTGTTCGGCTTCGACTATGCGCTCGAGATGTACAAGCCTGCGGCGAAGCGGCAGTGGGGCTACTACGCGCTGCCGATCCTGCACGGCGATCGCCTCGTCGGAAAGCTCGACGCCGCTGCAGACCGGGCGGCGGGAATGCTCGTCGTGCACGCGATCCATGAGGACGAGCCGTTCGGCCCCGCGCTGCGGCGCGCGGTCGACGACGAGGTCGAGGCGCTCGGGCGGTGGCTCGGGCTCGGGGTCGACACCGGGATGCCGCGTGCGCCGCGTCGTCGCTAGACGACGCGGCAGTGCGTGGTGAGCGACCCGATGCCCTCGATGGTGACGGTCACCGTCGAGCCGTCGCGCAGGAACACCTGGGGGTTGCGCGAGTAGCCCGCGCCCCCGGGACTACCCGTCGAGATGAGCGTGCCCGGCGGAATCGTCGCCGAGCGGGAGAGGTAGGCGATGATGTCGGCGACGGGGCGCACCATCTCGTTGGTCGAAGCGTCTTGCAGGATATGGCCGTCGAGGTTCGTCGTGAGCCAGAGGTCTTGCGGGTCGGCGATCTCGTCGGCGGTGACGACGACCGGGCCGGTGGGGGTGAAGCCGTCGAACGACTTGCAGCGCGACCACTGCGCCTCGCTGAACTGGATATCGCGCGCGGTGATGTCGTTGACGACCGTGTAGCCCCACACGTAGTCGAGCGCGTCGCGGGCGTGCACGCCGCGAGCGGGCCTGCCCATGATCACGCCGAGCTCGGCCTCGTAGTCGACCTGCGTGGCGAGGTCGCCGGGCCAGGTGGTGGTGGCGCCGTGCGCCGTGAGCGAGTTCGGCCACAGCGAGAACACCGTCATCGCGGTCTCGGAGCGCAGCTTCAACTCGGAGGCGTGGGCGGCGTAGTTGGCGCCGATGGCGAGCACCTGTGCGGGCCGGAGCACTGCGGAGGAGTGGCGCAGGTCGGCGACCGGCGTGGGCTGGGCGGAGTCGCCGCGCGCATCGACGACCTCACGGACGGCGTCGAGTCCGTGCGGGCCGCGCTCGATGAGGTCTTGCAGATCGCGCGGCGCCTCGGGCATCACATCGTCGAGGAAGAGCGCCGATTCGCCCCGGACCACCGCGAGTCGAGGGATCGTCTGGCCTTCGGCTCTCAGGTGCGCGAACTTCACCTCTCTAGGCTATCGGGCACATCTGCGCAACCTGTGTGGGAGGTGTACAACGAACTGGCGAGGCGACGTGCTCGCGTCGACAACCTACTGTGATTGCGGCCGGAGTCGCAGCTCGCGCATTCCGCCGTCGACCGCGAGCGCAACGCCGGTAGTGGAACCTGCGGCAGGACTGGCCAGGTAGGCGACGGCCGCTGCCACTTCGTCGGCGGACACGAGGCGACCGTGAGGTTGGCGAGCCTCGAGGGCGGCGCGCTCGGCAGCGGGGTCGGGCGCCGAGTCGAGCAGGCGGCCGATCCAGGGCGTGTCCGCGGTGCCCGGATCGACGGCATTCACCCGGATGCCCTCGCGCAGGTGGTCGGCGGCCATCGCGCGGGTGAGGGCGGCGACCGCGCCCTTGCTCGCGCTGTACAGTGCGCGCTCGGGAAGCCCGGCGGTCGCGGCGATCGACGAGGTGTTCACGATCGCGGCCGCGGGGGAGTCGCGCAAGTGGGGGAGTGCCGCACGACTCACGCGCGCCATGCCGACCACGTTGATGTCGAGCACTCGGTGCCACTCGTCGTCGGAGTTCGCCTCGACGTTGCCCTGGGCGCCGATCCCCGCGTTGTTCACGAGGATGTCGATGCCGCCGAACTCGGCGGCGACGCGGTCGACGCCGGCGCGCACGCTCGTGTCGTCGGCCACGTCGACGGCGACGGCGAGGTCGGCGTGGGTCGCGGCCTCGGGTTGCAGGTCGAAGACGGCCACGCGCGCGCCGCCGTCTTGCAGGTGCTTCGCGATGGCGGCGCCGATGCCGGATGCCCCGCCGGTGACGATCGCGACGAGGCCGGTGAAGTCCTGGCTCATGGTGCTGGGTCCTTTCGAGGTCACGCGGGGAGGTATTGCTGGCGTTGGCGGCCGAGGCCGTCGATCTCGAGCTCGACGACGTCGCCGGGCGCGAGGTACGGGAATCGGCCGGAGAGGGCGACGCCCTCGGGGGTGCCGGTGAGCACGAGGTCTCCAGGCTCGAGGGCGAGCACCTGGCTGAGCTGCCAGATGATCGTCTCGATGTCGAAGATGAGATCACTGGTGCGCGAGTCCTGGCGCGGCTCGCCGTTCACGAAACTGCGCAGTCGCAGGTCGCCGGCGTCCACCTCATCGCCGGTGACGAGCCATGGCCCCGTGGGGCAGAATCCGGGTGCGCTCTTGCCCTTGCTCCACTGCCCGCCGGACTCGGCGATCTGCCAGTCGCGTTCGGACAGGTCGTTCGCGACGACGTACCCGGCGATGTGCGCGGCGGCGTCGGCGGGGGAGTCGAGGTAGCTCGCACGGACGCCGATGACGACGCCGAGCTCGACCTCCCAGTCGGTCTTCGTGCTGTTGCGTGGGATTGCCACGTCGTCGTACGGGCCGACGACCGCGTTCGGCGACTTCATGAACATCACGAGCCGGGTCGGCGGCTCGGAGCCCGACTCGGCGGCGTGTGCGGCGTAGTTCATGCCGATGCAGTAGACCGCCGAGGGCCGTGCGATGGGAGCTCCGATCCGCAGGCCGTCGATGCCGGTGACCTCGGTCAGTTCGCCGGCCTCGAGCGCGGCGCGGGCCCGGACGACGCCGTCGCCACCCAGGAACACGCCGTCGATGTCGGCGGTGATCCCGCGGAGGTCGAGGGTTCGGTCACCGTCGACGACGACGGGGATCTCGGCGCCTGCTGCGCCGAGGCGGGCGAATCTCATGCTGGTCCTCTCCATCGGTGCCTGCGCGAACATCTGAGCTTTCGTGTGCGCGAGCCGGATTCAGCCACGATTCTTGCACAACATTCGGGAGTTGACAGCGTAGACATCCGATGTTTATGCTCGAGGTCGCCACGAAAGGACGCCATGAGCACGATCGTCAGTGTTGAGACCCGGGACATCCGCTTCCCCACCTCCCTCGAACTCGATGGGTCGGACGCCATGAACCCAGACCCCGACTACTCGGCGGCGTACCTGACGATCCGAACGGATGCCGCGGACGGCCTCGAAGGCCACGCCTTCGTCTTCACCATCGGGCGCGGCAACGACGTGCAGGTCGCCGCGCTCGACACGCTCCGCGGGCACTTGCTCGGCCAGGACGTCGAAGCCCTGCTCGGTGACATGGGTTCGGCGTGGCGACTGCTCGCCCACGACTCGCAACTGCGCTGGCTGGGCCCCGAGAAGGGCGTCATGCACATGGCGATCGGCGCGGCCGTCAACGCCCTGTGGGACCTCAAGGCCAAGCGTGCCGGGCTACCGCTGTGGCAACTGCTCGCCGGAATGTCCCCCGACGAGCTGGTCGCGCTCGTGGACTTCCGGTACCTCACCGATGCGATCACCCCGGGTGAGGCGGTCGAGCTCTTCCGCGCCGCCGAGCCCGGACGCGCCGAGCGCACCGCGCAGCTGCTCGAGCAGGGATACCCGGCGTACACGACGACGCCGGGCTGGCTCGGGTACTCCGATGAGAAGCTCGAGCGGCTCTGCCGCGAGGCCGTGGCCGACGGCTACCCCCAGATCAAGCTCAAGGTCGGGGCCGACCTCGCCGACGACCGTCGCAGGTTCGCGATCGCGCGGGCCACCGTCGGCCCCGACTTCCCGATCGCGATCGACGCCAACCAGCGATGGGACGTCGGCGCGGCGATCGAGTGGGTGAACGCACTCGCCGAGTTCGATCCGGTCTGGATCGAGGAGCCGACAAGCCCCGACGACGTGCTCGGCCACGCGGCGATCTCCCGCGCCATCGCGCCGATCCGCGTCGCGACCGGTGAGCACGTGCAGAACCGCATCGTGTTCAAGCAGCTCCTCCAGGCGGGTGGGATGGATGTCATGCAGATCGACGCCACCCGTGTCGGCGGCGTGAACGAGAACATCGCGAATCTCCTGCTCGCCGCGAAGTTCGGTGTGCCGGTATGCCCCCACGCCGGCGGCGTCGGCCTCTGCGAGGCCGTGCAGCACCTCTCGATGTTCGACTACGTCGCGCTTTCCGGCACGATGGACGGACGCATGATCGAATTCGTCGACCACCTCCACGAGCACTTCGTCACCCCGGCCGCCGTCAGGCGCGGTCGCTACGTCATCCCGACGGCGCCGGGCGCGGGCACCGAGATGCTCGCGGCATCCGTCGACGCGTTCACCTGGCGGGGAGCGCACGTCGGACGGGTGCCGGCATGACCGTCACCGTCACGTCGGCGGAGCGACTCGGGTCGCTCGGCTACGGTGCCGCGTCGATCGGCAACCTCTACCGTGAAGTGAGTGACGCGCAGTCGGATGCCGCGCTCGCCGCTGCGTGGGACGGCGGCATCCGCTACTTCGACACGGCGCCCCATTACGGTCTCGGGCTCTCCGAGCGCCGGCTCGGCGCGTTCCTCGCCGAGAAGCCTCGTGATGATTTCGTCATCTCGACGAAGGTCGGGCGAGTACTCGACCCGAATCCCGACTTCTCGGGCGGCGATGACATGGCCTTCGACTTCGCCGTGCCGAACCGCACCGTGCGTCGCTTCGACCCGAGCGAGTCGGGCGTCAGGCGGAGCGTCGAGGAGTCGCTCGAGCGCCTCGCACTCGATCGCATCGACATCGCGTTCCTGCACGATCCCGATGCCTACGATCTCGATCGCGGTCTGGCCGAAGGGCTGCCGGCCCTCGCGAAGCTCCGCGACGAGGGCGTCGTCCGGGCGATCGGGATCGGCACGAACAGCGCGGATGCCGCGACACGCGCCGTGCGCGAGGGCGACCTCGACCTCGTGATGATCGCGGGACGCTACACGCTGCTCGAGCAGCCCGCGCTCGCAGAACTGCTGCCGGCCTGCGAGGAGCGCGGCGTCGGCGTCGTGGCTGCGGCCGTGTTCAACTCGGGCCTGCTCGCCACGTCGACGCCGGGGGACTCCGGGCGCTACAACTACCGAGCGGTGCCGGCCGGGGTGCTCGCGCATGCGCAGCGGCTGGCGGACGCGTGCCGTGCAGAGGGCGTCGAGCTTCCGGTCGCCGCGCTGCAGTACCCCCTCGAACATCCCGCCGTTCGCTCGGTCGTCGTGGGATCGGCCAGTTCCGCCGACATCGCGCAGAACATCGCGCGCGTGGGCATGCCGCTGCCCGACGGGTTCTGGTCGCGGCTCCGAGACGCGGGGCTCGTGCCATGACCGCCGCAACGCCCACGATCGACGCGCACCTGCACCTCTGGGATCGCGGCGTCAGCGACTACGCATGGATCACCCCGGAGCTCGGGTCGTTGTACGCGGACTTCGGGCCCGATGCAGCGCGGGCCGAACTCGATGCCGCCGGCATCGACGCGGCGATCCTCGTGCAGGCCGAGGACTCTTCGGCAGACACGACCTTCATGCTGGATGTCGCGGCTCGCCACGATTGGGTCCTCGGCGTCGTGGGCTGGGTGCGGCTCGACGACTCGGCCGCCGCACGAGCCGCCCTCGAGGCGTTCGTGGGCGAACCGGCGCTCCGCGGCATCCGTCATCTCGTGCACGACGATCCGCGCGACGAGTTCCTCGACCTGCCCGAGGTACGCGCCTCGCTCACCGAGGTCGCGGAGCACGGGCTCGCATTCGATGTTCCCGATGCCTGGCCGCGGCACCTCGGCGGCGCCGGGCGGATCGCCCGGGCGATTCCCGAGCTCACGGTCGTGATCGACCATCTCGCGAAGCCGCCGGTCGGCCGCGATGACTTCGCAGCGTGGCGTCGAGAGCTCGAGGCCGTGGCGGAGTTGCCGAACACGGTCGCGAAGTTCTCGGGCCTGCAGCTGCCGGACACGCAGTTCGGAGCCGCCACGGTGCAGCCGCTCTGGGAGATCGCACTCGAGGCGTTCGGCCCCGATCGCCTGTTGTACGGCGGCGACTGGCCGATGTCGGTGCCGCACGGCGGGTACGTTCCGACCTGGGACGTCATGCGCGGATGCATCGACCAACTCGGTGCCGACGAACGTGCGGCGGTGCTCGGCGGCACCGCAGCGCGGGTGTATCGCGTGTGAATGATCAGACCGATGATGCCGACATTGCGGGAAAACTGTAAGAACGGAATCTTGTGGTTCCGAAACATCGGATGAATACCTATACTTGATCCGAATTCTCAAGGAAGAGAGGCGAACGTGCTGAGTGGCATCCACCCGATCCTCGGCGGCGAACTGCTCGCCGCCCTCGATCGGCTCGGGCACGGCGACGAGCTCGTCGTGGCCGACGCCAACTTCCCCGCCCATCGAATCGGCGGCACGGTCGTCGAGCTGGCGGGACTCGCGGCGGCCGATGTCGTCGGGGCGATCCGAACGGTCGTGCCGCTCGATGCCTACGAAGGTGCCTCGGTGCTGCTCATGGCAGCCGAGGGAGGTGCACGCCTGCCCGTGCAGCAGGAGCTCGTGGCGACGGCAGTCGTCGCCGCCGACCGCGTCGGCGAGCTGGAGCGGTTCGACTTCTACGAGCGCGCAGCGGCGGCACAGCTGATCGTGCGCACGGGCGAGCTTCGCCCCTACGGCAACCTCATCCTCCGCAAGGGCGTCGTGAACCGCTACGAGCAGGCGGGAGCAGCAGAATGACCGCACGACCGGGCGCGGCGAGCGCGCTTCTCGACGTCGAGGGAGTGAGCAAGGGGTTCCCCGGCGTGCAGGCACTCGCCGACGTTCGACTCGAACTGCGGCACGGCGAGGTGCTCGCCCTCGTCGGCGAGAACGGCGCCGGCAAGTCGACGCTCATGAAGCTGCTCGCGGGCATCTACACGCCCGATGCCGGAACGTTCCGCCTGAACGGCGAGGAACTCACGATCGAGGGACCCCGTCATGCACAGGAGCTCGGGATCTCGATCATCCACCAGGAGTTCAACCTGATGCCCGACCTCACCGTCGCCCAGAACATCTTCATCGGGCGCGAAGAGCGGCGGGGTGGGCTCTTCCTCGACGATCGAACGCTCAACCGTCGCGCTCAGGACCTGTTCGATCGGCTCGGACTCGCGCTCGACCCCGCTCAGCGCGTCGAGCAGCTCACGGTGGCGAAGCAGCAGATGGTCGAGATCGCGAAGGCGCTGTCGTTCGACGCGAAGGTGCTCATCATGGACGAGCCGACCGCGGCGCTGAACGACGCCGAAGTCGATGTGCTGTTCGAGCTCATCGGACGGTTCCGCAGTCCTGAGACGGGCGTGATCTACATCTCGCACCGCATGGAGGAGCTCTCGCGCGTCTCCGACAGGATCACCGTGCTGCGCGACGGGCGTTACGTGGGCACCAGGGTGACCGCGGAGACCGAGCCGAAGGAGATCATCGCGCTCATGGTCGGGAGGGAGATCTCGGGCGAGCAACGTCCGGCTCCGAGTCATCCCGACGGCGCACCCGTGCTCTCGGTGCGCGGGCTCTCGACGAAGCACCTGCTCCGCGACGTCAGCTTCGATGTCCACGCCGGGGAGATCCTCGGCTTCGCCGGCCTGATGGGCGCCGGCCGTACCGAGGTCGCCCGGGCGATCGTCGGCGCCGACCGGCGCGAGTCGGGGCAGATCCTGGTTCGCGGCCGCGAGGTAGCCATCTCGAGCCCCGCCGAGGCGGCGAAGCTCGGCATCGGCTACCTCTCCGAGGACCGCAAGCAGCTCGGGGTCCTGCTCGAGCGCAGCGTGCGCGAGAACATCGTGCTCTCCTCGCTGCGCGACTACGTCTCGGGCCTCGGCTTCGTCCGCGACGGCCTCATCGAGACGACCGGGCGCGAGTTCGTCGAGAAGCTGCGAATCAAGACACCCTCCACGGCGCAGCTCGTGCGCAATCTCTCCGGCGGCAACCAGCAGAAGGTCGTCATCGCGAAGTGGCTCGTGAAGGACTGCGACGTGCTCATCTTCGACGAGCCCACCCGCGGGATCGACGTTGGTGCGAAAGAAGAGATCTACGCGCTCCTGCGCAAGCTCGCCGACGAGGGCAAAGCCATCGTGATGATCTCATCCGAACTGCCCGAAGTGCTGCGGCTCTCCGACCGCATCGCCGTGATGGCCGAGGGCCGGCTCACGGCCGTGCTCGACAACGCCGAAGCCACCCAAGAGAACCTCATGGACTACGCAACGCAATTCTCAAGTGAAGGAACGATCGCACGATGAGCCCGACCACGACGAAACCGGATTCCGGCAACCAGGCGGCGCCGACGCCGTCGACGAGCGCCTACACCGCGATCGACGCCGGCCGGCCCCGCATGGCGTGGCTGCGCGGCTCGCTGCAGCAGCTGCTCGCCTTCGCGAGCCTCATCGTCATCGTCGCGGTGTTCTCGTTCCTGAGTCCGCACTTCTTCACCACGAACAACCTCGTCTCGATCCTCACCGCGGCGACCGTCACCGGCATCCTCGCCCTCGGCACGACGTTCGTCATCATCACGGGCGGCATCGACCTGTCGATCGGCACCGGCATGGTGCTCTGCGGCGTCATGGCGGGCGTATTCCTCACGTACCTCGGCTGGCCGCTCTGGGCAGGCGTCACCGCGACCATCCTGTTCGGTGCGCTCATCGGCCTCGTGAACGGCGTGAACATCTCAGTGTTCGGCATCCCGCCGTTCATCGCGACGCTCGGCATGATGCTCATCGCCGCCGGGCTCTCGCTCGTCATCTCGGGCACCAAGCCGATCTATTTCACTGAGACGCCCGACTTCCAGTCGATCATGAACCTGTCGATCATCCCGGGCATGCGGTTCCCGCTCGGTGTCGCCATCTTCATCGTCATGATCATCGTCGCGGCGGTGCTGCTGTCGAGGACGATCCTCGGCCGCTACACGTTCTCGATCGGATCGAACGAGGCGGCGACCGCGCTCTCCGGCGTGAACGTGCGACGTTGGAAGATCATCATCTACACGGTCTCCGGCCTCTTCGTCGGGCTCGCCGGTGTGCTGAGCGCATCGCGTCTCTCGTCGGCGCAGCCGACGGGCGGCATGGGCCTCGAACTCGAGGCCATCGCGGCCGTCGTCATCGGCGGCACGTCGCTCCAGGGCGGCAAGGGCTCGATCGTCGGCACGGTGATCGGCGCCCTCATCATGGCGGTGCTCACCAACGGCCTGCGCATCATTTCGGTCCCGCAGGAGTGGCAGTCGGTCGCGGTCGGCATCGTCATCCTGGTGGCCGTCTATCTCGACATGCTGCGACGTCGCCGCGCCTGAGCGAACTCCGGGGACCCGGACCCGACTGCTCCACCCGAATCATCCGCACTACCCAGCATCACCCAGCAGAACCCGAACCATACGCACACCAACCGAAAACACCAAGGAGTGATCATGTTCAAGAAGCGCACGATGGGCGCCGTCGTCGGCGTCGTCGCCGCGGCCCTCATCCTCGCCGGCTGCGCGAGCGACGGCGGAGACCAGGGAACGGGCGGCGACGCGAGCGGCGACAAGCCTTACGTCGCCCTCATCTCGAAGGGCTTCCAGCACCAGTTCTGGCAGGCCGTGAAGACGGGCGCCGAGCAGGCGGCCGAGGAGTTCGACGTCGAGGTCACCTTCGAGGGCCCTGACACCGAGGCCGACGTCGACCAGCAGATCCAGATGCTGCAGACCGCGCTCGACAAGAGCCCGGCCGCGATCGGCCTCGCCGCTCTCGACAGCCAGGCTGCCAGCCCACTGCTGCAGCAGGCGAGCGATTCGAACATCCCGGTCATCGCGTTCGACTCGGGCGTCGAGAGCGACATCCCGCTCACGACGGCCGCGACCGACAACCTCGCCGCCGCTGCCGAGGCGGCCAAGCACATGGCTGACGCGATCGGCAACGAGGGCAAGGTCGCGCTCGTCGTACACGACCAGACCTCGGTCACCGGCCAGCAGCGACGCGACGGATTCGTGTCGTACATGGAGGAGAACGAGCCGAACATCGAGATCGTCGACATCCAGTACGGCGGGGGCGACCAGGCGAAGTCGGCCGACCTCGCCAAGGCGATCATCGCGGCCCACCCCGACCTCAAGGGCATCTACGGCTCGAACGAGGGCTCGGCTATCGGCGTCGTGCAGGCGGTCAAGGAACTCGGCGTCGACCCCGCGACCCTCGCAGTCGTCGGCTTCGACTCGGGCAAGGCGCAGATGGACGCGATCCGCGACGGCCTCCTGATCGGCGCGATCACGCAGAACCCTGTCGGCATCGGCTACGAGACCGTCAAGGCCGCCGTCGCCGCCATCAGCGGCGAGGACCTGCCCGAGACGATCGACACGGGCTTCTACTGGTACGACGCGTCGAAGATCGACGATGACGAGATCCAGGCCGTGCTCTACGAGTAGGCAATCGAAGGTCACGGGGCGTCGGCTGCGGCCGGCGCCCCTTCGGCGTGTTCGAGCCGCGGTTCAGCTCAGAGCGCCGAGCGGAGCCACTGCTCGACACCGCTCACGTGCACGACGGTGAGGGCCGACGCGAGGTCGGGGTCGTCGGCGGCGATCGCATCGAGGATGGCGTGGTGCTCCTGAAGCGTGCGTTCGACCGCGTTCTCCTGGGTGATGCCCCGCCAGACGCGGGCACGCACCGTGTGGCTCGACAGGGAGTCGATGAGACTCGCCAGGTAGCTGTTGCCGGTGGATTCGGCAATACCGCGGTGGAACTCGAGATCGTGGGCGACGAGTCCCTCGACGTCGGTCGCGTCGTCGACGCTCGTCACGACTTCACGAAGGTGCTCGAGCGCGGCAGCGTCTGCGTTGCGTGCGGCCAGCGCAGCCGCGGCCGGCTCGAGGATGCGCCGCACCGCGAAGATCTCGAGCACCGACTGGTCGTCGTGGAGGTCGACGACGAATGACATCGCCTCGAGGAGCAGGCGGGGTTCGAGGCTCGTGACGTAGGTGCCGTCACCGCGTCGCACATCGAGCACCCGAATGACTTCGAGGGCCTTCACCGCTTCGCGGAGGGAACTGCGGGAGAGTCCGAGCCGTTCGCTGAGCTCCTTCTCGGGGGGAAGCCGGTCGCCGGGGGCGAGCTCGCCGGCGAGGATCATCTCTTTGATGCGCAGAATCGCTTCGTCGGTGACCGCCATGGCTGCATCGTATCGCGCCGAATCGAAAACATCAGACCTCTGCGCTCGCGGCGCGCCAGAGGTGCATTGAGGCGTAGCTGCGCCAGGGGGCCCAGCGCGAGCCGAGGGCGTCGAGCTCAGCTGCAGTGCCGGGCAGGCCGAGGCGCGCTGCGCCGTTGCGCAGCGCGAGGTCGCCCGTGAGCAGCACGTCGGGTGCGCGTGTGACGCGCATGGAGACGTAACCCGCCGTCCACGGACCGATGCCGGGCACCTCGAGGAGGTCGAGTCGCAGGTCTTCGCGTTCGCGCTCGGGAGCGACGACGAGTTCGCCCGAGTCGAGCCGACGGGCGACGTCGACGATCGTGCGCACACGGGCGGCAGGGCCCCGCAGCACCTCGGCGCCGTGCTCGGCGATGGCCGCGGCCGTGGGGAACAACAGGTGCGGAGCCGGCACAGCAGGGGCCTGGCCGCCCGGTCGCCCGGAGTCGTCGAGGCGGTCGACGCCGACCTGATCGACGCCGACCTGATCGACGCCGCCCTGATCGGCGCCGATACGGTCGCCGAGTTCGGCGGCGAGGCGCGAGAGCGCCGTGCGCGCGGCCTTCACCGAGATCTGCTGCCCGATGAGTGCGCGGAACACGAGTTCATGCGGATCGAGACAGCCCGGGACCCGGATGCCCGGCCTTGCCGCGACCGACGGGGCGAGCACCGGATCGGCGCCGAGCACGTCGTCGATCGCCACCGCATCGGCGTCGAGGTCGAACAGTCGACGCACCCGGGCGACGAGCGGGGGCAGGTCGGCGAGGCTCGCGAGCCGTGCGTCGACCTCGATGGCGGGGGAATCTGCGTCGGCGCCTGCGCTGAGCTCGACGAGTGCCGGCCCGCCGGGAAGCCGCAGCGTGCGCCGGAAGCGGCCGGGACCGGCGGACTCGATGCCATCGACGGCGCGCGCCTCGAGCCAGGCGAACACCCCTGCGGCGTCGAACGGGGCTCGGGCGGGGAGCCGCAGGTGCACGGCCCCCGACGCCGGTGCGATGGTACGGGGGCGGTGCGCCACCCGCTCGCGCACACGAGCCGCGGCCCGCAGCTCGAGCGGGCTGCGGTCGTAGACCTCGCGGATCGTCTCATTGAACTGGCGCACGCTGCCGAAACCCGAGGCGAACGCGACGTCGGCCGCGGGCATCGCCGTGCTCGTGAGCAGCACCCGGGCCGTCTGTGCGCGGTGCGCGCGTGCGAGCGCGAGCGGCCCCGCACCGAGCTCGGCAGTGACCACGCGGGTGAGGTGGCGGGTGGTGTACCCGAGCCGCGCAGCGAGCCCGGGCACGCCCTCGCGCTCGACGACGCCGTCGGCGATGAGCCGCATGGCCCGTGCCGCCAGGTCGTCGCGCAGGTCCCACTCGGGCGAACCGGGCACGGCGTCGGGCAGGCAGCGCTTGCAGGCCCGCAGCCCCGCCTCGTGCGCGGCGGCGGCCGTGAGGTAGAAGCTCACGTTCGTGGGCTTGGGTGAGACGGCCGGGCAGCTCGGGCGGCAGTAGATGCCGGTCGAGTGCACGCCCGTGATGAACTGCCCGTCGAACCGTGCGTCGCGCGCACGCATGGCACGGTAGCGTTCGGCGAACACGGGGTCGGCGAGGGGATCACCGTGCCGGTGCCGACCGGTCACGGGGGCGAGTGCGGTCTGCGTCATGTTCCCAGCCTTGCACGCGCCGCAGACACTCGGCGGCGGAAATCGGACACGACCGCCGTCGATAGTGTTGATGGATGTCGCACACCGTCGTCGCCCGCCTGCAAGATGCCCTCGGAGCATCCGTGACCACCGATCCCGACGCGCTCGAGGCGACCCGTGACGACCGCTCGGGGTGGCGCAGCGCGAGCCTGCCGATCGCGGTCGTGCTCGCGACATCCGTCGACGAGGTTCAGGCCGTCATGCGCATCGCCCACGCCACCGGCACGCCCGTCGTGCCGCGCGGGGCGGGCACCGGCCTCGCCGGCGGGGCCATCGCGAGCCCCGGCGCGATCGTGCTCGACCTCTCGCGCATGAACCGCGTCCTCGAGATCTCCGACGCCGACGAGCTCGCCGTCGTCGAGCCGGGCGTGCTCAACGGCGACCTCAACGACCTGCTCGCGGCGCGCGGACTGTGGTTCGCACCCGACCCCGCGAGCCGCGCGATCTCATCGATCGGCGGCAACATCGCCACCAACGCCGGGGGACTGCTGTGCGCGAAGTACGGCGTGACGCGCGAGGCCGTGCTCGGGCTCGCGGTCGTGCTCGCCGACGGCCGGCTGCTGCGCACGGGCCATCGCACCGTGAAGGGCGTCACGGGGTACGACCTCACCGCACTGCTCACGGGCTCTGAGGGCACCCTCGGCGTCATCGTCGAAGCGACCGTGCGGCTGCGGCCGATCATGCCAGGCGCGACGGTCACGGTGGCGGGCGTCTTCGCCGACGTCGACGGCGCGGCCGCGGCATCGGCTGCCGTCACTGCCGCACGGCTGAGACCCGCCGTGCTCGAGCTGATCGACGCGGCCGGCCTGGCGCGTGTCGCCGCGCACCTCGGCGACGACGAGCTGGCAGGCACGCCGCTCGCGACGCTCGCGCCCGGCGAGACCTTCCTGCTCGCGCAGACCGACGGCGCGGGTGCCGCCGACGAGGCCGCGGCCATCGCCGCCCGGTTCGCGGCCGCGGGCGGGCGCGTCTCGACGTCGACCGACGACGCCACCGGTGATCGGCTGCTCGACATCAGGCGGGCGATGCACCCCGCGCTCGCCGCATCGGGCAACGTGCTCATCGAAGACGTCGCGGTGCCGCGGTCGCGCCTGCCCGAGATGTTCCGCGAGATCGAGCAGATCGGCGCGCGCCACGGCATCGAGATCCCCACGCTCGCGCACGCCGGCGACGGCAACCTGCACCCGAACTTCGTGTACACGGGCGACGAGGTGCCACCGCATATCTGGCAGGCTGCTGACGAGATGTTCCGTGCCGCCGTCGCCCTCGGCGGCACGCTCACCGGTGAGCACGGGGTCGGTGTGCTCAAGCGTCGCTGGCTCGCCGACGAACTGGGCGACGACTCGTTCGAACTGCAACGCGGCATCAAGGCACTGTTCGATCCCACCGGAATCCTGAACCCGGGGGTCATGTTCGAGGCATCCGCACCCGCGCCTCGATAAGCTTCGGGCGTGAGCCAGACGGCACCCGCCCCACGCCCCTATCGCGCCCGCAGCGGGGGATTCGCCCTCGCGGTGGTCGGCATCGCCGTCGCGGGCCTCATAGGGCTCGGCGTCGTCGCCTACCTCGCTTCGACTCTCGGCGTGTCGACGCTCATCGTCGGCTCGCTGGTCGCGCTGGTGCCGCTCGTCGTCGTGCTGCTCGCCATCCGCTGGGTCGACCGGTGGGAGCCCGAGCCCGTCGGCGCCCTCTGGTTCGCGTTCCTCTGGGGCGCGGCCGTCTCGGTCGCCATCGCGCTCGTCGTCGATCTCGGCGTGCAGCTCACGATGGCGTTCGCCACCGGCGGGGCGGCCGCCGAGGCCGCGCAGGCCGTCATCCAGGCGCCACTCGTCGAAGAGATCGCGAAGGGCCTCGGGGTGCTGCTCATCTACGCCTTTTCGCGGGCGCACTTCGACGGCCCGGTCGACGGGCTCGTCTACGCGGCGACCGTCGCGGCGGGTTTCGCGTTCACCGAGAACATCCTCTACTTCAGCGTCGCACTGATCGAGGGCGGCGCCGAAGACCTCGGCTCGACGTTCGTCATCCGAGGCATCTTCTCGCCGTTCGCGCACGTGCTGTTCACGGCGTGCACGGGTCTCATGATCGGCTTCGGCGTGCGTCGCGGCGGGGGAGCCGGTGTGGTCGGCTGGTTCCTGCTCGGCCTGCTGGGCGCGACCCTGCTGCACGCCCTGTGGAACGGTTCGGCCGTCTTCGCGACCGATGCGATCGGGCTCTACTTCACCGTGCAGGTGCCGATCTTCATAGCCGCGGTGCTGCTCACCCTGTGGCTGCGGCGCGAAGAGGTGCGCGTCACGCGGCGTCGCCTGGGCGAATACGCCGCCGCCGGCTGGTTGAGCGCCGGCGAGGTCGACATGCTCGCAACGCCGTCGGGCCGGCGCCGGGCGAAGGCATGGGCGGGTGCGATGGTTCCGCCGCGCACGGCGCCGATGCGGCGCTTGATCCGCGATGCCACGCACCTCGCATTCACGCGTCAGAAGCTCGCGTCGGGGCAGGGCGGCGCACGCGCGGTCGCCGACGAGCAGGCGCTGCTCGCATCGCTGAGCGCCACTCGCCGCGAACTGCTCGGCTGATGGGGTGGGCGGTCCACGAAACCCGGCGTGTGCTTCGGCCCGGCCGGGTCGGCGCAACACGAGTCGTGTGGCACGACAAGAAACTCGCCGCCCAAGTGGTGTGGCATGGCCGACAGCGCTACGTGGGCGACGAGTTCTCGAATTCCAGAGTGCTACGTGTTCGCAGTCAGCGCAAGAGGGCGGTGGACGGTTGTCCTGCGATTGCGACGGCGCCGGGCATCTGCTCAACTGGAGCCATGACCGATACGAACAGCAAGCCCGAGATCGACGCTCCCGAGGGCCCCGCCCCGGTCGATCTCGTCGTCGAAGACCTCGTCCTGGGTGAGGGTGCCGAGGCCGCCGCAGGCTCGACGGTCGACGTGCACTACCTCGGCGTCGAGTACGACAGCGGCGCCGAGTTCGACTCCTCGTGGAGTCGTGGCCAGTCGATCAACTTCCCGTTGCAGGCGCTCATCGCCGGCTGGCAAGAGGGCATTCCCGGCATGAAGGTCGGCGGCCGTCGCAAGCTCACGGTGCCGCCGCAGAAGGCATACGGTCCCGCCGGCGGCGGTCACCAGTTGTCGGGCAAGACCCTGATCTTCGTGATCGACCTGCTCGGCGTGAGCTGACCCCGACACGCACAGACATCGAAGGG
>NZ_BAAANJ010000002.1:0-138513 GCF_039529735.1 Agromyces neolithicus | reverse complement strand
CCCTTCGTCATGTTGGCCCGTCGATGCGTGACCTGGCGCGGGCCGATCGCCCCTCCGCATCGCGCGTTACGGTGCGTGACGTGGCGCTGCCCGATCACCCCTCCCGCATCGCGCGTTTCGGTGCATGAAGTGGCCCTGCCCGATCTCCTCCGCTTCGCTCGCTTCGAATCCGCCCCGATCGAGGCGGATTCGAAACGTGAGGGAGGTGCGATGGGTGCGGGTGCGGGTGCGGGTGCGGGTGCGGGTGCGGGTGCGGGTGGAGGGTGCGGGTCGGGGTGCAGTGCGGTGCGAGTGCGAGCCGGCGTGCGGTGCGAGTGCGAGCCAGCGTGCGGGTGCGGGTCCGGGTCGGGGTGCAGTGCGAGTACGAGCGCGAGCCGGCGTGCGTGCACGACTGCGGGTGCGGGCCGACGGATGTCCCCGGCGCGGCACCCGACTACGATGACGTGAGCCCGACGACCACCGACCACCTGAGGACACGACGAAGTGACCGATCGCACCCTGAGAGTCTTCCTGCCCTACCTCGGGCTCTCGCTCGTACAGCTCGTCGTGCTCTACACCGGCCCGGCGTGGGCGGTGCCGACGTCGAAGGCACTGCTGATGCCGTTGCTCGCGGCCGCCGTGCTGCTCGCGGTGGGCCGACCGCGCCCATCGCAGGCCTGGCTGCTCGTGACGGCACTCGCCGGCTCGTGGGTGGGCGATGTGCTGCTTTCGTTTCCGGGATTCTTCGTGCCGGGGCTCCTGGCGTTCCTCGCGGCACACGTCGCATTCATCGTGCTGTTCCTGCGGCTGCCCGTGCAGTCGGGTCGCCGGCGGCTGCCAGCCGGGGCTCTCGTTTACGTCGCGTGGTACGCCGGGTTCCTCGCGCTGCTCGGCCCGCACCTCGGGGCGCTGCTCGTGCCAGTCGCCGTGTACGGTGCCGTGCTCGGGTCGATGGCGGCGCTCGCCGGCGGCCGCGGCGGGCCGATCGCCGTCGGAGGCGCGTTCTTCGTCGTGTCGGACTCGGTGCTCGCCCTCGGCCGATTCCTGCCGGGCTACGAGTTCGCCCTGCACGACCTCGTCGTCATGTCGACGTACCTCGCGGCGCAGGGCCTGATCGCCTGGGGCGTGGTGTCGGGTCTTCGCGCTGCCCGCGCCGCATCGGCTCAGCCGTCTCTTGAACCCGATCGACGAGCTGGCGCCACGGACCGGTGAGCTGGCGGTCGGCGAGCGTGGCCTCGTGCGGTTCGCAGCGGATGCGGTAGACGAACCGGTCGGGCTCGGGCGGCACCGGTCGCGGCTCGCCCCACGGGATCTCGTCGATGAGCAGGTACCACTCGCGCGCGTCGGGCTGTTCCTCGACGCGAACCTCCCAGGTCAGCCGCAGGCCGGCGAGGCCACCGCTGCGCGAGACGATGACGTCCATGGGGGCGATGCTACTCCCGGGGCACCTCGATGCCCACCGCCGACCAGCCGCCCGCGACCGCGCGCTCTTCGCGTGAATCGCGACCGAAGCGCTGGCGGGCCGCGCGCACCGTCTCGGCGGCGAACCGGCGGAAGTCGGTGTCGGGCGGCAGGCGCCCCGAGGTGAGCACGTCGTACCAGATTCGCCCCACGCCCTCCCAGGCGAATCCGCCGAGCTCGCGGGCGGCGAGGGCGAACGCGCGATTGGGGATGCCCGAGTTCAGGTGCACCCCGCCGTTGTCGTCTTCGGTCTCGATATAGCGGTCGAAGTGGTCGGGCTGCGGGTCGCGGCCGAGCACGTCGTCGTCGTACGCGGTTCCGGGGTTCAGCATCGATCTCAGGGCCTGCCCCTCGACGAGGTCGGTGAAGATGCCCTCGCCGATGAGCCAGCTCGCCGAATCGGCGTCTTGGCCGCTCGCGTACTGCTCGACGAGCGCGCCGAACACGTCGGAGACGTGCTCGTTGAGGGCGCCGGACTGGCCCTCGTAGCGCAGCCCGGCAGTGTGCTCGGTGACACCGTGGGCGAGTTCGTGCCCGATCACGCTGAGTGAGTCGGTGAAACCGCGGAACACCTCGCCGTCGCCGTCGCCGAAGACCATGCGCTCGCCGTCCCAGAACGCGTTGTCGTACCTGTTGCCGTAGTGCACGGTCGCCTCGAGCGGCATGCCGGCGCCGTCGATCGAGTCGCGCGAGAACACCCGCGCGAACAGCTCGAAGGTCTCGCCGAGGCCGTCGTAGGCCGCGTCGACCGAGTGGTCGCCCGAGGGCGGCTGCCCCTCCCTGCGCGCGAGGCGGCCCGGCAGGCGCTCGTCGCCGCCGGCGTCGGAGACGCGACGATCGGGTGCCGGTGCCGTACCCGGGGCAGCGGCGGGCCGTTCATCGCGCGCGGGATGCTCGGGCAGCAGGAACGGCGCACGCTCGGCCGCAGACCGCCACTCGCGAAGCGGTGCGTCGCGCTCGAGTGATCGACGTGCGGCGGCAGTGGCCCGCGGGAACCGCGGGTCGGCGGCGGCGGCGATGCGGGCGAGCAGGTAGGGCGGCACGATCGCATGGGGTGACTGCTGCATGCCTCGATCGTGCCACGGTGCTCCGACACCCGTGGGAAGCTGGGGGTGTGGCAGCCTCGACCGATGCCGATCTCGCGATGCGCGATGTTCGCACTCACGCGATCGGGCTCGTGCCTGCCGTCATGGTGTGCGGCGCGGCGGTGCTGCTCTTCGGCGTGCAGGTGCAGCTCGCGGGCTATGCGATGCTCGCCGTGGGCCTCGGCGCCGCATGGCTCACCGACCGGTCGGGTCGCACGAGCCGCTTGCTGCCCGACCTGTTCCTGATCGCCCTCGGGCAGGTGATCATCTCGACCATCTCGCTCGCGGCCGACATCAGCTACCCGAGCATCGTGCGGTTCGCGGTCGTGCTCGGCCTCGCTGTGGTCGTGCCGTACGTCATCTCGCGCTACTGGTACGGCGACCGCGTCATCCGCTTCCCGTGGCGCACGGGCAACCGCTGGACCCGCACGCAGTGGCTCTACCTGATCTTCGTCACGGTGGCCGGCTGGCTGATCCTGCCGTTCTACTTCATCACCTCGGGCGTCTACCAGAACTGGCCGACCGTCACCGAGCCCGACGAGATCGCGCGCCTGTTCGTCGGCGTGAACGCGGTCGGCACCTGGGACGAACTGTTCTTCATCTGCACCGTGTTCGCGCTGCTGCGCCGCCACTTTCCGACGTGGCAGGCGAACCTGATGCAGACGATCGTGTTCGTCTCCTTCCTGTGGGAGCTCGGCTACCAGTCGTGGGGGCCGCTGCTCACCATTCCGTTCGCGCTCATCCAGGGCTACACGTTCAAGCTCACGAAGTCGCTCACCTACGTGCTGATCGTGCACCTCATCTTCGACGCCGTCGTGTTCTGCGTGATCGTGTACGCGCACAACGGCTGGCCGGCGATCTTCCCGCTGGTCCCGTCATAGCGAGCGAGCGGATGTCGCGGGGCGGGCGCACGCCTCACGACGACCGGCGCAGCCGCAGCATGAGGCGCACCGACGCGACCGCGAGCACGACCGCGGCAGCCACGAGTGCCGCGCACAGGGTCCACTCCAAGACGCCCGGCCGTGCCGGCGGTGTCGCGAACACGGCATCCGAATCGCTGAGGTAGACCGTCGCGGCGGCGCCGACGGCGAGATCGTCGCTGCGCAGGTCCGCGCGAACGCCGTCGGGCAGTTCCACGCTCACGACGCGGATCGTCGCGTGACTGCTGCCGCGCCGGTCGGCGACGAGCCGCTCCTCGGTGCGCTCGTCGACGACGGTGACCTCGACCGGCGTGTAGGTCGCGAGGGCACGCGCGGATGTCTCGCCGACCGCGGCGACCGCCCACACGGCGAGCACGATGCCGATGAGCGCGAGCACTGCGGCGGTGAGCGCTCGCGGCGGGTATCCGGCGCGCTCGGCGGCTCGTCGTTCGGTTGCGGCCATGTGGGTGCGACCTCTCGGGGCAATCCTCCCACTGGTGCAAGCCCGGCGGTGGCGACGTGTCAGGTCAGCCGCGTGCTACTTCAGCTGTCCGCGGATCTCCCCGGGCGGATTCTGCGAGTTGTGCACGTTGACGTAGTACGCGTTCGGATTCTCCTCGATCGCGTCGAGTACCGCCTGATCGGCCGGGACGCACGTGTCGACGCTGAAGCTCGTGGCGTTCACGATCACGAGGGGGATGACGACGGGTCCAGCCACATTGCGTGGGGCGAGATGCACGTGCGCGGCAGCAGCCGGGGTCGAGAGCCCGGTCACGTCGAGCGTGTAGCAGAGCTCACCTACGCCGATCTCGTATGAGAAGGAACCGCGTGCTCCGGGGCCGGCGTCGGGCTTGGGTGTCTCCTGCCCGATCGTCAGCGGGATCGCGGGGGCGGCGTTCGCGGCACCGGAACCGGCGAAGGTGAACGCGGCGGCCGCGGCGAGGGCGATGGCTGCGGTGCGGGTGCGATGGGTCGTTAGCATGAGTTGTACTCACTTTCTTCCGATCAACCGGCACGCTACGCCGACTGCGCGCCGGCCTCAAGAGGCGCGGTCGGGCTCAGTCCTCGACGGATGCCCCGTGCCGGGCCAGCCAGCCGAGTATGATGGCGACGTGATTCACGCTTGGATCGTGCGATGAGTACAGCAGTGTGACCCGGTCGTGTTCGCTCCCGAGGCCGAGCAGATCGGCGGTGACGGGATTGGCGTCGAGCTCTGAGACATAGCGCGCCACGAACTCATCGTGCCGATCGGGGTTATGGTGCCAGTCCTTGCGCAGCTCTGCCGACGGCGCGATGTCCTTCAGCCAGAGATCGAGGTCGGCGCGCTCCTTCGAGACGCCCCGCGGCCAGAGCCGGTCGACGAGCACACGGTAGCCGTCGGATGCCCCGGGCGTGTCGTAGACGCGTTTCATTGCGTATGCCATACGGCCAGTCTGCCGCGGTGTCTCCGTGATGCCAACAGCGCAGGATCGTCAGCTCTTGCGACCGCGGCGCAGTCCCAACACCACGAGCACGATGCCGGCGAGCGCGATGATCGGACCGAGGATCGCCCACAGCGTCGACCCGGTCATCGCCCTGCCGCCGAGGATGCCGATGCCCTGGAACAGGAAGATCACGCCCATGAGCGCGACGATGGCGCCGATCGTGATGAGCACGGGCTTCATGCGGGAAGCATCGCGCAGTACGGCTCTCACCGCAAGCGGTTCCATCGGACAGCGGATGCGCAGAGGACACCCGAGCGTCAGTCGGCTCGATACGCTCATCGCGTGACCTCCGCACCGCGACCCATGCGCGCGATCGTGCTCGAACGCTATGGTGCGCCCGAACGGGTCATGCGTCTCGCCGAGATCCCCCGGCCGGTTCCGGGCACGCGCGAGGTCGTCGTGCGCGTCGCCGCGGTGTCGCTGAACTCGTGGGACGTCGACATCGTCACGGGGGCGATGTTCACCCGAATCGCGGCACCGTTCGGGCCGAAACACCGGGTGATCGGTTCGGATGTCGCGGGCGAGGTGGTCTCGGTCGGCGACGGCGCCACCCGGCACCGGGTGGGCGACCGGGTGTTCGGGGAGCTCACGGCGAGCGGGTGGGGCGGATTCGCCGAGTACGTCGCCGCCGACGAGGACGCCGTCGTGTCGCTGCCTGCAGCTGTCGATGACGTCACGGCGGCGGCGATTCCCCAGGCGGCGAGTATGGCGCTGCAGGCGCTCGGCGACCGGGGGGCGCTCGACGGCAGCAGGGTGCTCATCGTCGGTGCCGGAGGCGGTGTCGGCACGTTCGCCCTCCAGCTCGCGACGGCGGCCGGCGCGAGGGTGGCGGTCGTCGATCGTGGGGGCAAGCTCGACCGCCTGCGCCTGCTCGGGGCGTCCGACGCGTACGAAGCCGGCGCGATCCCGGCCGAGGCCGGCCCGTTCGACCGCATCCTCGACGTGGTCGGCGGGCTGTCGGCTGCCGAGCATCGGGGCCTGCTCGCGCCGGGCGGCGCCGCCGTCGCGATCGGTGGTCGCCCGCGTCGCATACTGGGCTACGCGCTCGCCGCGGCGCGCACGCCGGCGCGCGACGGCGGTCGCACCGTGCGACTGCTCGCGGCGGTGCCGAACCGAGACCTCGCCGAACTCGCCGAGCTCGCGGCATCCGGTCATCTGAACGCCGTCGTCGACGGCCCGCACCCACTCGCGACCGTGCCGCACCAGGTCGCGAGGCTCCGTGCGGGCGACGTGTTCGGCAAGGTCGTCCTCGTGCCCTGACGAACCGGGCCGACCTCGCCGGGGACGGCACCGTCGGCCACGGGGCATCCGCTCTGGTAGAGTGTTGAGGTTGCCGTCACGACGGCCGCGCACAAAGAGAGCCCAGGCATACGGCCATGGGCAGCGCGCAACGAGAGAAAGGGGATCCCATCTATGGCACTCGAAGCAGACGTCAAGAAGGCGATCATCGAAGAGTACGCGACGCACCCCGGTGACACTGGATCCCCTGAGGTTCAGATCGCGCTGCTCACCAAGCGCATCAAAGACCTCACCGAGCACCTGAAGGAGCACAAGCACGACCACCACTCGCGTCGTGGCCTGCTGCTTCTCGTCGGTCAGCGTCGTCGTCTGCTCGGCTACCTCGCCGATGTCGACATCACGCGCTACCGCAAGCTCATCGAGCGTCTCGGGCTGCGCCGCTAAGCACGGCAGTCCGCGCGGCTCTCGAAGACACCGCGAACTTCTTGCGAAGGCCCCCGCCACGGCGGGGGGCCTTCGTCGTTCACGAACGCGTGCCGCGGGCTGGCGCCGCTACTCGACGATCGCCATCTCGTGCGGGGTCTGGTTGAGCCGGCGCGCGCCGTCGGCGGTGACGGTGACGATGTCCTCGATGCGAACGCCGAAGCGCCCGGGCAGGTAGATGCCCGGTTCGATCGAGAAGCACATGCCCGGCTGCATGGGCTGTCGTTCTCCCTCGACCATGTATGGCGGCTCGTGCGTGGTGAGGCCGATGCCGTGGCCGACGCGGTGGATGAAGTACTCGCCGTACCCGGCCTCGGTGATCACGGCTCGCGCCGCCCGGTCGACCTCCTGGCACTCGACGCCGGTCCGCACCGCCTCGAATCCCGCCTGCTGCGCGCGTTGCACGATCTCGTGCACCTCACGCTCCTCATCGGTGGGCTCACCGACGTGCACCGTGCGGGTCGTGTCGGAACCGTAACCGTGCTTGAGGCCGCCGAAGTCGAGCACCACCATGTCGCCGTGCTCGATGATGCGATCGCCCATCTCGTGGTGCGGATTCGCCCCGTTCGGGCCCGAGCCGACCACGGTGAAGTCGACCTGCGAGTGCCCGAACCTGCGCAGGAGCGCGGCCAGTTCATTGCCGATGTCGGTTTCGCTGCGGCCGGTGAAGCGCACCTCGAGGATCTCGCCGTATGCTTTGTCGGCGGCCGCCCCTGCTGCAGCGAGGCGGTCGAGCTCGTCGTCGTCCTTGATCGCGCGCAGCATCGGCAGTGCGGTCGTCATCGACACGTACGACGTGTCGGGCAGCTGTCGCTGCAGCCCGAGCAGGTGCATCGCCCAGGCCGAATCCGAGAGCGCGTAGCGCCCGGGAGCGAGCAGGCCCGCGGTTGCCTCGTAGGGGTCGCTGCCGTCGGTCCAATCGGCGAGCTCGAAGACGGATGCACCGGGCGAGCCCTCGGCGTCGGGTCGTTCCAGCTTGGGCACGATCATGGTCGGCCCGCCGTCGACGGGAACGACCAGCATCGTGATGCGTTCGGTGATCGCGACCGGGGCGTACCCGGTGAGGTAGAGCAGGTCGGGCCCGGGGGTGAGCAGCAGGCCCGTCAGGCCCGCCTCGGCGGCGGCCCGCGCGGCGCGCTCCAGCCGCGCGGCGAAGTCATCGGCGGTGAACGGTGCCGGTTCAGCAGCTCGAGTCGGATCGGTCATGGTGGGTCCTCCTTGAGCGAAACGGTGCCGCGGATCCACTCCAGAAGCTACTCCGCACGAGCGGCCGGACCAAGGGATTCCGGCCCGTGCCGGTCCACCTATGGAAAGCCCTCGCTGTCGCCGGGATACGGTGGAATCATGCCCCGTCTCACCCTCGCCCTGCGCGTCCTCCTGCCCGCATTCTGGCTCGGCGCACTCATCGCCATCTCGTTCATCGAGGCGCCCCTGAAGTTCCAGGCGCCCGGAATCACGATTCCGCTCGGGCTCGGCATCGGTCGCCTGGTGTTCACTGCGCTCAACGTCCTCGGCGTCGTCATCGCCGCGGTGCTCACTCTCGCGAGCATTCGACCGCGCCCCGGACGGCTGTCGGCGTGGCTGCTCGGCGGGGTGTGGGCGGTACTGCTCGTCGAGATGATCGTCATCCGGCCGCCGCTCAACGCCCGCACCGACCTGGTCATCGCGGGCGCCGATCCCGGGCAGTCGCCGTTCCACTACCTCTACATCGCCGCCGACGTGGTGCTCATGGGGCTGCTCGTCGCGCTCGTCGTCGTCAACGCGCGGCAGGTGCTCGCGCGCGTGGTCGACGTGCCTTCGGCGCTCGCCCCGTCGGTCGAACGCTAGGCGGTGCGCGCCCGGTAGGCGCGCACGGCCATGCGGTTGCCGCAGCGAGTGCTGCAGAACCGGCGCGAGGCGTTCTTCGACATGTCGACGTAGAGGCTCGTGCAGTCGTCGGCGTCGCAGACGCGCAGCCGCTCGATCTCGTCGGCGCGAATGAGGTCGACGAAGGCCATCGCCGCCTCGACGAGGATGCGGCGGGCGAGCGGCGCGTCGGTCTCGGTCGCGTGGATGTGCCAGTCGAGGTCGTCGTGGCGCACGAGTTGCGGAAGCGCCCGTGCGTCGGCGAGCAGGTCGTTGACCTCATCGACCGCGTCGTCGCGATCGAGCAGCCAGAGCGCCCGCAGCCGGGTGCGCGCGGCGCGCACGTCGGCGAGTTCGCGGTCGTCGCCGTCGCGGCGGCCCGAGAACTTCCATTCGTCGAGCAGGGAGGCCAGTTGCGCGGTCGTCGACAGTTCATCGTCGCCTGAATCGGATGCCTCTGGCACCGTGTCTGCGAGCGCTGCGGCGAACCCGAGCGAAGCCTCGGTGTCATTGGTGAAAATCATTTGACTCCTGACTGAGGTGCGGAGTAATGTAACCAGCATAACGCGATTCGGTCATGACATGGCGGGCTCGCGAACAACCTCACCAATACACCCGCCGTTCAAGGGAGCGTCCGATGCGTGGATCGCGCGGCATCGTCGGAATCCTGCTCGGGCTCGCGTCGGGCCTCGCGTTCGGTGCGGGCGGTGCGATCGTCAAGCCGCTGCTCGAGGCCGGGTGGTCGCCGGGTGCCGCGGTGTTCCTGCGGGTCTCGGTCGCCGCGTTGCTGCTGCTCGTGCCCGGCCTCATCGCGCTGCGCTTCGACCTGCGCCCGCTCTGGCGCGCCAAGTGGACCGTGCTCGTCTACTCGGTCATCGCCGTCGCCGGAGTGCAGCTCGCGTTCTACGCCTCCATCGCGCGCATCCCCGTCAGTACCGCCCTGCTCATCGAGTACCTCGCACCGGTCGCGCTCGTGGCGTTCGCCTGGGCGCGCACTCGCCGCGCACCGCAGTGGGTCGTGCTCGCGGGCTCGGTCGTCGCGATCGCCGGCCTCGTGCTCGTCATCGGCCCGGCGGGCGGCGCCATCGACCCGGTCGGCATCATGCTCGCGGGCATCGCCATGCTCGGCGTCGCGGTCTACTATGTGCTCGGCGCCCGCGACGACATCGGCGTGCCGCCCATCGCGCTCGCGGCGTCGGGCGTCTTCATCGGCGCCATCGTGCTCGGCCTCGCCGGCCTCACAGGGCTCGTGCCCTTCGAGTTCGTGCTCACCGACATGTCGTTCCTCGGCGCCACGGCCCCGTGGTGGGTGCTCGTGCTCACCGTCGGCGCGGTCTCGACCGCGTTCGCCTACGTCGCCGGCATCCAGGCCATCCGCATGCTCGGCACGAGGCTCGCGTCGTTCCTCGGCCTGTCCGAGGTGGTCTTCGCCGGCATCGTCGCCTGGGTGCTGATCGGCGAGGCCATCGGGCCCGTGCAACTGCTCGGCGGCGTGCTCATCCTCGGCGGCATCGTGCTCGTGCGCTTCGAGCGGCCCCTCGACCAGCCGGTGCCGCTAGAGATAGACCTCGTCCCCGGGTCGCGAATCGACGGCGAACTCCCACGCGCACACGAGGTCGAGCCCGAGGCCGCGGCCGCCGGCCACGGCGCCGGCCACGGGGCATCCGCTCGCACCGCCGACGCGTCGTAGACTCGCGCCATGCGGTTCGGCGTCGTCATCCTGCCCCAGCACGACTGGCCCGAGGCCGCTGCGCGCTGGCGCCGCGCTGAAGAGCTCGGTTTCGACCACGCGTGGACCTACGACCACCTCTCGTGGCGCGGACTCGCCGGCGAGCGCTGGCACGCGACGGTGCCGACGCTCACGGCGGCGGCCACCGTGACGAGTCGCATCGGGCTCGGCACGTTCGTGGCCTCGCCCAACTACCGGCACCCGGTTCCGTTCGCGAAGGACATCGCGACCGTCGACCAGATCTCGGGCGGGCGGGTGCTGCTCGGCCTCGGGTCAGGGGGTACCGGATTCGACGCCCACGTGCTCGGCCAGCCCGAATTGTCACCCCGTGAGCGTTTCGCCCGCTTCGCGGAGTTCGTCGAGGGGCTCGACGCGCTGCTGCGATTCGAGGGGGCTGCCCCAGGAGGGGCATCCGGCATCTCGTTCGAGGGGGAGTGGTACACGGCGGCCGGCGCGCGCATGGTCGGCGAGCCCGCGCAGCACCCGCGCATGCCGTTGCACCTCGCGGCGAACGGGCCGAAGGCGCTTGCGCTCGCGGTTCGCCTCGGCGACGGCTGGGTGACGACCGGCGGCGAGCACGACGACGACAGGGCGTGGTGGCGCAGTGCCGGTGCCCTCATCCGCCGCCTCGACGACGCGTGCGCGGCGGCCGGGCGCGACCCGTCGACGATCGTGCGCACCCTCTCGCTCGACGAAGGGCCGCGGTACAGCCTCGCGAGTCTCGCCGCGTTCGAAGACGCCGTCGGCCGTGCGGCTGAGCTGGGCTTCACCGACGTCGTGTCGCACTGGCCGCGCGAGCACGGCCTCTATGCGGGCGACGAGTCGGTGCTCGACGCGGTCGCCGCGCGACTGCCCGCGCTGCGCTGAACGCGGCGCCGGGCCGAACGTCGCGCATCGCGACGCCGTGCGCGCGATAGCCTGATCCTCATGCCCGCGCCCCGTTCGAAGCCGTTGTTCGCCTGGGAGCCGTTTCCGTTCATCGTCGTCGGCGTGCTGTTGCTCGTCACGTCGATCGTTCGACCCGACGCCCCGCCGTGGGTGTTGTGGCCGTTCGTCGGGGTGCTCGTGGTCGCGGTGGCGTGGCTCGCCGTCTCGCTCATGCGCGGAGGCCGCTCGACCAATCCCGACCAGTGGGGCGACCTCAAGACCGTCGAGGGCCTCGAGTTCGTCGATGCAGTGCACATGGAGCGCGGCGTGCGCGCGGTGGCGCCGGTGGCCGACGTGCGTCGACATCAGCCGTCGATCGAGCTCGCCCTGTTGTTCGGCGGCGCCAAGCAGCCCGCCGTGCTCGTTCCGAGGGCCAGTCGATGGCTCTCGCGCAGGTACCGCATCGGCGTGCAGCTCGTCGGCGCCGACCACCCCCGTCACGCGGGATTCCTCGAAGAGGCCGCCGACGTGCGCTGGCGCGACGGGCTCGATGCGCTTCGGCAGGAGCAGGGTCGCTACGTGCGGGTGCCGGCGCTCATCGTCGGCACTGCGCGCCCGTTCACGGTCGAACTCGACCTCAGCGGGCTCGAGGAGGCACTGCAGGCGCCGCCGAAGGGCTGACCTCGGCGGTCGCTCGAGGCGCGCGTCAGGCGGTGGGCTCGGCGGCTTCGGCCGCCTCGGCCTCGCGGCGCGCGAGGTCGGCGCGCACCTGGTTCATGTCGAGGTCGCGCACCTGCGACACGAGGTCGTCGAGCACCGGGCGGGGGAGTGCGCCCGCCTGTGCGAACACGCCGATGCCGTCCTTGAAGGCCATGATCGTGGGGATCGACGTGATGTTCATCGCGGCCGCGAGTTGCTGCTGCGCCTCGGTGTCGACCTTCGCGAAGATCAGGTCGGGGTTCGCCTCTGACGCTGCCTCGTAGTTCGGTGCGAACTGCAGGCAGGGGCCGCACCAGCTCGCCCAGAAGTCGACGAAGACGGTGCCGCCTTCGAGGATGGTCTTCTCGAAATCTTCAAGGGTGAGCGCAACGGTTGCCATGCTGCAAGCCTAAACGCAGCCGCTGGGCGCCCGCCCGGTGTTCGCTGGATGCGACCCGAGCGGCGGTATGGTGAGGTCGTGGCGGCATTCGACGGGGTGCTCGGCGCATTCCGGCGACGACCCGAGACTCCCGAACCGGCCCGATCGGTCGAATCGATCGATCGGACCGCGCTCGGCGACGCCCACGCGCTCGACGACGCCGTGCCCGACATCTACTGGCGGCAGCTGCCCCCGGCAACCGAGCGCACGTGGTTCGACGCCCCGAGCGGGCGCCTCGCGCACATCGCCCTGGGTTCGGTCGACGACCCTCGCGTCGTCCTGGTGCCCGGCGCGACCGGGTCGAAAGAGGACTTCGTGCTCATGCTGCCGCTGCTGGCCGCAGCCGGGTTCCGGGTGGAGTCGTACGACCTCGCGGGGCAGTACGAGTCCGCCGACGCCGGTCCGTGGAACCTTGATCCGCCACACACCCGCTACGACGAACGGCTCTTCCTCGACGACCTGCTCGCCGTGCTCGACGCCGGCGACGGTCCGGCCCACGTGCTCGGGTACAGCTTCGCGGGCACGCTCGCCGAACTCGCCCTGCTCGAACGCCCCGACCGGTTCGCGAGCATCACGCTGCTCAGCGCTCCGCCCGAGCCCGGCCAGGCGTTCCGCAGCATCAAGCGCATCGGCCCGCTCAGCGCGGTCACCCCACCACGCGTCGGGGCCGGCCTCATGCTGTGGGGCATCCGGAACAACCTGAACAAGGTGCCGCCCGGCCGCATCGCCTTCGTGCGCGAACGCTTCGCGCTCACCCGTCGCGAGAGCGTCGACGACATCATCGGCCTGATGATGCGCACACCCGACGTGCGCGCCGACCTCGCCGCGGCGCCTGTGCCCAAGCTCGTCGCCGTCGGCGAGCACGACCTGTGGCCGACCGAGCTGCACCGAAGGTTCGCCCGTCGGATCGGGGCTCGCTTCGTCGTGTATCCCACGGGCCACAGCCCATGTGAGACCGCGCCGCACCAACTCGTGCGCGACATGCTGGCACTCTTCGCCGAGGCCGACGGCGCGCGATAGCGCCAGGTTCGTGGGAGCAGGTCAGGCCGGCAGCGGCGTTTCGCCGTCGCCGTCGCCGGCGGCGTCGGGCGCCTCGAGTTCGTCGGACCCGACCCAGCGCTCACGGGCCGTCTGTACACGCCGGTGCGCCGCTCGGCGCTCGAGCGGCCCCCAGGCCCGGAATTCGATCGCGAGCGTGTGGAACGCGATGCGCACGCGGTGCCAGAGCCCCTCGAGCGTGTCGAACGGGCGTGCCGAGATTCCCACGAGCAACCGGTCGTCGCGGACGACGGTCATTCCCGGCTGGATCCACCACGAGAGGTCGAGGTCGTCGTGCACGTCGCCTCGATCGCGGTTCACGAGGTCGCGGAGTTCGAGCCATGCCTCGCGACGCATCGCGTAGTTGGAGCCGAAGACCGGCGGGTGACCGAGCAACGCGCCGATCACCGTGAAGTACCCGCCGATGTAGACGTTGCGGGCGATCCAGCGGATCACCCGGTTCGCGCCGTAGAAGACGCCCGAACCCGTCACTATCGTCGGCCGGTCGGCCCGGGACATCCGATGCTCGACCTCGGCGACCCAGCCCGGGCCCGGCACGGAATCCGCGTCGAGCCGCCCGAGCAGGTCGCCCGTCGCCGCGTCGAAGCCGGCCGCGGTCGCCGGCCAGACCCCGCGCAGCGGCTCGGTGACGAGACGGGCGCCTCCGGCACGCGCGACCTCAGCGGTGGTATCGGTAGATCCGTTGTCGACGACGATGATCTCGTCGGCCGGGAGGGTCTGGGCGGCGAGCGCCTCGAGGCAGGCGGCGACGTAGCCCGCGTCGTTGTGACTCGGGACGACGACCGAAATGGTGACCATCAGCGCGAGTCTAGCCATGGGCGCCCGGCACCGCGCACGATTGCTGCGCATGCCGCGTGGTTCCATGCAAGGGGCTTTCCTTTGCACGTTCGATCCCCATAGGCTCCCCCATAGCCGTGGCGCCCAAACAGGGCGCCCCAGTTGGAGGGAAGACAATGAAGTCACCTGTAACACGATCCCGCGGGATCGCGATCGCGACGGCCGCCGCCTTCGCCGTCGCGTTGATCCCGGTCGGTGCGGCGACTGCCGCACCACAGCTCGGGTGCGAGAACCGCACCAACAACACCGTCGCGAAGATGCTCGAGTGCGTCGACGCCGACGGCGCGATGGAGCACCTCGAAGCGCTCCAAGCCATCGCCGACGCGAACGGCGGCAACCGCGCTGCCGGCCTGCCCGGCTACGAGGCCAGTGTCGACTATGTCGTCGACACGCTCGAGGCCGCCGGGTGGAACGTCTCGATCGACATGTTCGACTACGACTTCATCGGCGCGTCGGTGCTCGAACAGCTGACGCCGCTGCCGGCAGCCACCTACGAGACCGGTGCGTTCAGTGGGAGCGGCGACGGCGACGTGACCGCCGACGTGGTGCCGGTCGACATCAACCTCACCCCGCCGCGTGCATCGACGAGCGGCTGTGAAGCGGCCGACTTCGCGGGCTTCCCCGCCGGCGCCATCGCGCTGATACAGCGCGGCAGCTGCAACTTCGGTGACAAGGCCTTCTTCGCCGAGCAAGCCGGCGCCGTCGGCGTCATCATCTTCAACCAGGGCAACACGCCCGACCGTGAGGGCCTGATCGTCGCCGATGCCTCATCGCGCACCGATGGCACGCCGGTCACGCACGGCATCCCGGTGGTCGGGGCGAGCTTCGCTCAGGGCGAAGCGCTGTCCCAGGCAGGTTCCACGGCGCATGTCTTCGTTCCTGCGCCCGACCCGCGCCCGCAGCGCAACGTCATCGCCGAGCTTCCCGGCAAGAACGACGACAACGTGGTGATGGCCGGCGCGCACCTCGACTCGGTGCAGGCGGGCCCCGGCATCAACGACAACGGCAGCGGCTCGGCGTCGCTGCTCGAGATCGCCCAGCAGATGTCGAAGGTGAAGCCCGAGAACACCGTGCGCCTCGCGTGGTGGGGTGCCGAAGAAGACGGCCTGCTGGGTTCTGCGGCCTATGTCGCCGGACTCTCGCAAGCCGAGAAGGACCGCATCGCGCTGTACCTGAACTTCGACATGGTCGGCTCGCCGAACTACATCTTCATGGCGTACGACGGCGACGAGTCGGGCTTCGAAGCACCCGTGACCGTTCCCGAGGGATCGGTGCAGATCGAGGACCTCTTCGAGAGCTACTACACGAGTGTCGGCGAACCCTATGATGACGCCGAGTTCAGTGGCCGTAGCGACTACGAGGCCTTCATCCTCAACGGGATTCCCGCCGGTGGGCTCTTCACGGGCGCCGAAGTGGTGAAGACCGCCGATCAGCAGGCCATCTGGGGCGGCGTCGTCGACGAGTCGTACGACCAGTGCTACCACGCGGTGTGCGACACGATCGACAACATCAACGAACATGCGCTCGATGTCAACGTCGATGCGATCGCGCTCGCGGTGCTCGCCTACTCCTACTCCACGGAGTCGGTGAATGGCGTGGTCGGCAAGAGCATCCCCGGTGGTCTCACCCTGCCGGCACCCGCGGGGCCTGAGGGCACGGGCGCTGGCGGCGGGTACGACCCGGGTCATGCCAGCTGATTCGACGTGAGATGAACGGGCGGGGGTGCCGGATCGGCACCCCCGCCTTCGTGCGCGATCCGACAGAATCGACGGGAATAGATCGGCAGGAGCATCCGTTCTCTCAATTGCATGCAAACGCATGGAACAGGTTTCACGGCCCAGGAGGGCGAAATGCAGTTCGGAATCTTCACCGTCACCGACATCACTCAAGACCCCACGACCGGGCGCACACCGAGTGAGCACGAGCGCATCAAGGGCACCGTGGCGATCGCGAAACACGCCGAAGAGGTCGGGCTCGACATCTTCGCCCTCGGTGAGCACCACAACCCGCCGTTCTGGTCGTCGTCGCCGACCACGACGCTCGCCTACATCGCCGGGCAGACCTCGAAGCTGCAGCTCTCCACCGCGACCACCCTGATCACCACGAACGACCCGGTGAAGATCGCCGAAGACTACGCCATGCTGCAGCACGTATCCGACGGTCGCGTCGACCTCATGCTCGGTCGCGGAAACACCGGCCCGGTCTACCCGTGGTTCGGCCAGGACATCCGACAGGGTCTGCCGCTCGCCATCGAGAACTACGAACTGCTGCACCGCCTGTGGCGCGAAGACGTCGTCGACTGGTCGGGCAAGTTCCGCACGCCGCTGCAGGGCTTCACCGCCACGCCGCGCCCGCTCGACGACGTGCCCCCGTTCGTGTGGCACGGCTCGATCCGCACGCCCGAGATCGCAGACCAAGCCGCCTTCTACGGCGACGGCTTCTTCGCCAACCACATCTTCTGGCCGGCTTCGCACACCCAGCGCATGATCGCCCTGTACCGCCAGCGCTTCGAGCACCACGGCCACGGCACCGCCGCGCAGGCGATCGTCGGGCTCGGCGGCCAGGTGTTCATGCGCAAGAACTCGCAAGACGCCGTCAACGAATTCCGCCCGTACTTCGACAACGCCCCGGTCTACGGCCACGGCCCGAGCATGGAGGACTTCACCCAGCAGACGCCGCTCACGGTCGGCAGTCCGCAGGAGGTCATCGACAAGACGCTCGGCTTCCGCGACTACGTCGGCGACTACCAGCGCCAGCTCTGGCTCGTCGACCACGCCGGCCTGCCGCTGAAGACCGTGCTCGAGCAGCTCGACCTGCTCGGCGAAGAAGTCGTGCCGGTGCTGCGCAAGGAGTTCGCGAAGAACCGACCGGCCGACGTTCCGGATGCCCCGAACCACGCGTCGCTCGTGAAGGCCAAGTACGGCGACCGGGCGCCCCGCCAGGCCACGCCGAACGCCAACCGCGGCGACAACCTCACCGTCGGCTCGCCCTACCAGGACACGTCGACGGTCGAGGCCGCACAGTCTTCGTCGAACTCGTCGGGCTCGGCGTTCGGCGCCGCCGCGACGCGCAAGGAGTTCGTGCGATGACCACCAAGCGCATCGTCATCATCTCGGCGGGTCTCAGCACCCCGAGCTCGACCCGCCAGCTCGCCGACCGCCTGACCGCCGACGCCGTCGCGATCCTGCGCGAGCGCGGCGTCGAGGTCGAGGCACAGGTCTTCGAACTACGCGACCTGGCGCACGACATCATCAATCACATGCTCATGGGCTTCGCCCCGCCGAAGCTGGAGGAGGCGCTCGATGCCGTCTCGTCGGCCGACGGCCTCATCGCCGTCACGCCGATCTTCTCCACGAGCTACGCCGGACTGTTCAAGTCGTTCATCGACGTGATCGACCCGCAAGCGCTCACCGACCTGCCGGTGCTGATCGGCGCGACGGGCGGCACGTCACGCCACTCGCTCGCCATCGACTACGCCATTCGGCCCCTGTTCACCTACCTGCACGCCATTCCGGTCACGACCGGCGTGTTCGCGGCGACCAGCGACTGGGGCAACGGCGGCGACGGCGTGCGCTCGCTGCCCGACCGCATCTTCCGCGGCGCCAAGGAGTTCGCCGAGCTCGTCGAGCGCACCGACCGCTCCGACCTGATCAACGACCCGTTCGCGCTCGACCGCCCGGTGGGTCACCTCGTGGGCGGGTTCACGGGGGAGTAGCCGTGCGCTGAAGGGCACGGCGAACGGCTGAAGGGCACGGCGAACGCCGTGCCCTTCAGCGTCAGTCCGCGATGTTCAGCCTGCATGTCACGCCGGCACGGCCGCTGGGGTCGGCTGCAGCTCGCCCTGGCGGGTGGACGCGCGTTGTCGTCGTGCCGCCCGAGCGGGAACGCGTGTGTCCGCCCAGTCGAGATCGCGCGCTGCGTCCGACGGAGCCTCCTCGGCGAGCGTCGCGCGACCGCGGTACCATGGCGCCCACCACAGCGCGGTTCCCGCGGCCCATGCGATCACCAGCACATCGGCGAGCTGCCAGGCGAACGTCGAGAGTGGTCGCACGGTGAACTCGACGACCACCGAGGCCGCTGCTGCTGCGACGATCACCCAGACGACCGGCGCGACGATGCGTCGGCGCCGTTTGAAGCATCCGGCGAGCATGACGATCGCCACTGCACCGGCGATGAGCGCCGCGCCCGCGGCGTGCAGACCGACCGGTGCCCACTGCGGGGTCAACCACAGCAACGGGGGGATCGACGTCAGCCAGGGGACCACCTCGATCACCGTGGCGGCGAACGAGCCGCAAATCGCCAGCGCCCCGACGATGAGGGCCGTGATCACGGGCACGATGCGTTTCGCCGTCGGGCGCGCAAGCGAGGCGGGCACTGTCTGAACGGCGTGCGCCGCAGCCTCGCCGAGGGCGAGCAATACGATCAGGGCCGCCCAGTACGGCACGTTGTCGACGTCCCACATCACCGCGATCGAGATGAGCGCAGTGCCGCCCAAGAGGGTCGCGGCGAGGAACACGACCTGTCCGGTGCGGGCGTTGCGGCGTGCCGTCGCGCGCACACGACGCACCCATGACTTGGTGCCGGTATGCCGCAGAACGCGCCGCTCATGCTGACGACGTGAGTTCATCGCTGCGACGACTCTTCCGAAGACGAGCGCGACGACGAGCGCTGTGACCGAGATGGCGACGATGTGCATCTTGTCGCCCATGACGGGCGGCGGCTCGATGTCGGGCCAGATGGTGAACGCACCGCAGACGAAGAGCGAGAAGAGCAGGATCGCCCGAGGTGCCGAGATCGCCACCGGAGCGAGTGCGAGCAGAGGCCGGATCAGCCAGTGCGCGAATCGGCGCGGAGACCAGATCCGCTGCCCGCGGGCAAGGGCGATCGAGATCGCGCGTACCGTTCGCGCCGCGATCGCGACCCGGTACCCATCGGACAGCGCATCGAGCCCCTGCGACCCCCGCACGAATCGTTCACGCACCGCCGACGGGGTGATGTCATCGGTGGTCTCATCGTCGTGCGTGAACGGTGCCTGCGGTGCGACGGCGAGTTGCCGCAGCAGCGAGTCGTGCACGGTGGCGAGGATCTCGGCCTGACGGGCAGTCGTCTCGTCGGGTTCCCGATGGTCGATGTACGAGGTTCCGAGCGCGACATCCTCGTGGGCGGCCGACGACGTGACCTCGCCGGCCTCGGGCGCCGGCCGCTTCTGCGGAGCAGGCGGGAACGACTGCATCAACTCCACGATGCCCGCAGCAGCATCGAGTCGACCCCACCACCAGTCGTTGCGGCGCCAGTCGCGCGAGAGGAACCCGGCGATGTTGGCCGCGCGCAGGCCCGCGAGTTTCGCCGTCGAGCGCAGCGTGGACTCGTCGAGCAGGTTGGAGACGGTCACCGAGTCGAGCTCGTCGACCGGCCGGGCCAGGGCTGCTCGATACCCCCGCAGGAGCTGGTCCTCCATGAGCTTGCGGTAGCCGGGCGCCGCGGCGGGCTGGATGTCGGACCCGATGCGGTGGAAACGCACGGATGAGATCGGCTGCGGGATTCCGCTTCCCCCGAAGAGCAATGGGAGTTGGCTCGCCGGCATCCCGCTCGAGGGAGCGGACAGGCGCGACCACGGCGTGCGCTGCCAGCGTCGCGACGCGAGCTCGTCGACGAGGGTAGATACCTCGAACTGGCGCGCGACGACGCAGTCGAGCTCCGTCCACGCGCGGGTGCGAGTGTGGTCCTCGGCAGTGTCCTCTGAGCGCCAGATCGCAACCAGTTCGTCAGCGAGGGTCGGATTGAGCGAGCCGCCATCGGTCCGGCGCTGGATGCGCACGAGCGTGTCGAGTATGGCGTCATCGCGCATCGTGCGGGCGGGGGCCATCACCCGGTTGAGCGCGGCGCGCAGATCCCGCCGTGACCTGAGGCCGGGGTGGGTGGTCGACACGGTAGCGAGGCGATCATCGAGGACGTCGAGCCGGCCCTCCTGGAACGCCGTCTGCTCGATCGATCTGATCCAGCTGAGTGAGGCCATCGAGGCGTCCACGAGCGCCTGCCGTCCCGTCGCGGTCGATCTCGCCTGGCCGTCCGACCGCTCCTGCAGCCTGTCGGCGAGCGCGCGGAAGGCCGCCTCGACGTAGACGATCCCCAATCGGTCCAGTGCGATGAGTGCGGGTCGTTCGCGCAGATCGGTTCCGAGCAGCCACTCGCCTGGATGCAGCAGCGGCGGCGTCAGCAGTTCCAAGTCGCTGGTCGCGCGGTAGAGGGCATACGCCTCACCGGCGATCCGCTCCTCTTTTGCGTTCAGTGCCGATCCCGCGAGGCGCACCGCGAGCAGCTCGTTCCGCGCCTTCGCGACCGAGACGGTCGCACGAACGAGGTCGACGTCCTCGATCTCGTCGTCACGTGACTCGCGCACGCCTCGCTTGCGCATCGCGGCGTTCAGGGTTCCGAGCAGGCGCGAGCCGACATCGTCGCGGGCGATCGATGTATCCGCCGTGAAGCGTCTGCCATGACGCTGCAGCGTGGGCCGTGCACCGTCGTATGCGGTCGGCCGACGGAACAGGCCGGCGGCCTCCTTGGGAGATGGGTCGAGGTACACGATGGCCCGGTTCGTGTGTTCCATCGCGGGCATGTTGCGAACTGCATTGAGGGCACGATCGATGGGGATGTTGTCGAGCAGGCCGCCGTCGACGACGCGGAACGGCTCGGTCGATGCGTCGGGCCGGTGCGCGTTGAACACCATTCGCATGTCGGGCGCGTCGATTCCCGACGTGCGGTCCCGGCGCTGCTCCCATCCCGGTGCCTTGGCCAGCGACGTGGAGCCCGAGTAGATGAGCGCCGGCTCGAAGACGAACGGGAACGACGACGTGCTCCGTGCTGCATACGCGATCCGTGCGATGTCGGCGCCGTCCTCGGGCACGTCGTGTTTGCGTGCCGGCGGAATCGCCCGATCGCGGATCGCGTCTGCATCGTCACCGACGAAACGGAACTGCGCCCGCCCTTCGACGGCCGTGCGGTCGCTGCTGTCGACCGCGTCGATCAGCGTCGCTGAGAGGTCGACGACCAGGTTCTCAGCGCGAAGCGGAGATGTCTCGGGGCGGGTCTCGATCATCGTCGAGATCGCGTTGGCCACCTCTGGCCAGAAATACCCGTCGCCTCGACCGATCGCATCGAATTGCGCGGGCGAACCCGTCTGAAGCAGTCCCCACGCAGCGCCGGCCGAGATCCAGGTGTCGAGGATGCTGCCGAACCCGACCCCCGCGCGTTGCGCGACGCCGTACAGCACGCCGTTCAACCCGCCCGCGCTCGCTCCGGCGAGTACGTCGAACTCGACACGGTCGTACCCGTGGGAGCTGAGCAGGCGCGCGTATTCCTCTGCACGTGGCACGAGTTGTTCCCAGGGTCCGCTGTCCTTCTCGCGTTCGCTCTCGACGTGGTACAACAGCGCGCGTGCACGCTTGCCGCTGCGATAGATGCGGATACGACGCAGCACGTCGAGCTCGGCGATGGCGCCTCCGATCCACACCGCGAGGCTGAGGCCGCCCTTCATCGCGAGCGCGACGCGCAGCGTGCGGCCGTGCCAGGGTGGCGGTGCCGATGCATCGGCGAGGAGGCCCGAGTTCTGGCCGCCTTCGCCGATGGGCTGGAACACCCCGATCGGGTCGCCGTCTTGGAGTCTCAGTGGGACGTAGCCCGCGACTGCACGTTCCGTACTCATCGGTTCCTCCCGACATCCGCACAGATTCTGTGCCGCAGAGTACGTCGAGCGACGCCTCGCCGCCTCAGGGCCACCACGTGGATTTTAAACTGAGGATCCCTCAAAATGGGGGCACCTCGCTGCAGCGAACCCGAGTAGCCTCGACACCGGGACGCGGCCGAGGCCGCAGTCACCGTGCATTTCATGGGGGCGGGGCACGGGGCCACCGGGCCGAGAACGGTCGTGTGGCCGAGCTGGAACCCGACTGGAAGGAAACCCCATGACCATTCGTCGAACCTTGGTGGCGCTCGCCGCCGCCGCGGGACTCGTCTTGGTGGGCGCCAGCCCCGCCATCGCGGGCGGGAACCCGCATTTCATCAAGAGCGCGACAAGCGCCTCGATCGACGGGGTCTCACTCGTCGTCGAGTTCAAGGAGGCCGGCCTGTCCTCGGGTTCGGTCGAAACCATTCAGGCGACCGCTGACCTCGAAGCCCTCTACCAGTGCGTCAACGGCGGCGGCAACGTGCCGAGCGATCCGAAGAAGACCGTCTTCGATGACAGCGTCTCCGAGAGCGGCGTCTTCACGGCCGGCCAGAACGGCAACCTCGTCGGCACGCTGATGCTCGATCCGCCCGACGCCGACGCCGTACTCGACTGCCCCGGCGGTCAGACATCGACTCTGGTCTCCGTGGTCTGGTCGAATGTCGTCGTCGACGACCTGACGAGCGGCGCGACCATCATGGTGAAGGGCACGTTCAGCGGGCCGTGATCGAACCCGCGCACGCAACGACGGTGGGAAGGTCTGGGAGGCCCTTTCCACCGCCTCTGCTGAACCGCGTCATTCGAGGACGAAACTGACCTCCAGCGTCACCGACCAGCCGGTGATCTTGCCGTCAGTAGCTTCGACCTTCTGCTCTTTCACCCAGGCGCCGCTGACGTGGCGCAGCGTCTCGGCGGCGCGGGCGACGCCCGCGGCGACGGCGTCTTCGAAGCTCGTCTCCGAGCGAACGGTGATGGTGGTGACACGTGCGACGGAAGCCATGGTGTTCCTCCTCGAACTGGCGGATGTGCGTCACGCCCATCATGGCCCGTTCTGCGGCTGACCGCGAGGGTTGACAGGCGGATGCCGCGGACCGGCCCGTCGGGGACGCCTCGGCGAACGGCATCCGACGAGAGCTCGGTGCCGGTCGTCGTGCCTCAGCCGCTCTTGCGGCGGAACTCGCGCTTGTGATCGACCGGGCCGTGCGTGTTCTGGGCCCCGCCGCTGCCGTCGAGGTGCGACTCGCCCTCGCGTTGCTTCGAGACCTTGTTCTTGCGGTCGAGCGCCTCGCGGAACTTTCGCTTCGTCTCGTCGGACGGGCCGGTCGTCTGGTCTTCGTCGGACGTCATGGGTTCGAGTCTGGCATGGATGACGGTGCCGTGCGGTGCCTGCACCGCTCAGCGGGCTGCCTCGCACACGGGACATCCGCTGTTCACGGCCGGAAAATGCGCCCTCTGCTAACATTGTGAAGGTTGCCCGATGGGCAGCCGCTGGGGTTCGTCTGAAAACGCGCCCCCATGGAGCAGGCCGGCAGGAAGCTGGTCCCCTGTGGTGGATCACCGACTCGATCGGTGGACTTCTACTGGTGGCCAGCGTGAACGCAAGCTCTTGCGGTTCGTAATGCCTGTTCCTGCTCCTCTGTATGAGTCGTGCCCGCACGGGGTGCGACGGTAAACAAAGGAGACGACCTCTTGGAAGGTCCTGAAATCACGTTCGCCGAAACCGTCATCGACAATGGCAAGTTCGGCACGCGTACCATCCGCTTCGAGACCGGACGACTCGCCCAGCAGGCGCAGGGTTCGGCCGCCGCCTACATCGACGAAGAGACCATGCTGCTCTCGGCGACGTCGGTGTCGAAGCAGCCGAAGGAGCACTTCGACTTCTTCCCGCTCACGATCGATGTCGAAGAGCGCATGTACGCCGCGGGCCGCATCCCGGGCTCGTTCTTCCGCCGCGAGGGCCGCCCCTCGACCGAGGCGATCCTCACCTGCCGTCTGATCGACCGCCCCCTGCGTCCCTCGTTCGTCGAGGGCCTGCGCAACGAGGTGCAGGTCGTCGTCACGGTGCTCGCGATCGAGCCCGACGAGCTCTACGACGTGCTCGCCATCAACGCCGCGTCGCTCTCGACCCAGCTCTCGGGCCTGCCGTTCTCGGGCCCGGTGGCCGGTGTGCGCGTCGCGCTCATCGACGGCCAGTGGGTCGCGTTCCCGAAGCACTCGCAGCTCGAAGACGCCGTGTTCAGCATGGTCGTCGCCGGTCGCGTCGTGACCGAGGCCGACGGCTCGCAGGACGTCGCGATCATGATGATCGAGGCCGAGGCCACCGACAACGCGTGGAACCTCATCCAGGCCGGTGCCGTCAAGCCCGACGAGGCCGTCATCGCGCAGGGCATCGAGGCGTCGAAGCCGTTCATCAAGCAGCTCGTCGAGGCGCAGCAGCAGGTCGCCAAGACCGCTGCGAAGCCGACCGCCGACTACCCGACGTTCCCGCCGTACCAGCAGTCGACGTACGACGTCGTCGCTGCGGCCGCGTACGACGAGCTCAAGGGCATCTACCAGATCGCCGAGAAGATCGCGCGTCAAGACGCCGACGACGCGCTCAAGACGCGGGTCAAGGCCGACGTGGCTGCCAAGGTCGAGTCGGGCGAGCTGCCCGAGTCGGCGAATGCCGAGGTGTCGGCCGCCTACAAGTCGGTCACGAAGCTCGTCGTGCGCTCGCGCGTGCTCGAAGAGGGCGTGCGCATCGACGGCCGCGGCCTCGCCGACATCCGTCCGCTCGACGCCGAGGTGCAGGTCGTGCCCCGCGTGCACGGCTCGGCGATCTTCCAGCGCGGCGAGACCCAGATCCTGGGTGTCACGACGCTGAACATGCTCAAGCTCGAGCAGCAGATCGACTCGCTCTCTCCGGTGACGAAGAAGCGCTACATGCACAACTACAACTTCCCGCCCTACTCGACCGGAGAGACTGGTCGCGTCGGGTCGCCGAAGCGTCGCGAGATCGGGCACGGCGCACTCGCCGAGCGCGCGCTCGTGCCGGTGCTGCCCACGCGCGACGAGTTCCCCTACGCGATCCGCCAGGTGTCCGAGGCGCTCGGCTCGAACGGGTCGACGTCGATGGGCTCCGTCTGCGCGTCGACCCTGTCGCTGCTCAACGCGGGTGTGCCGCTGCGCGCACCCGTCGCGGGCATCGCGATGGGCCTCATCTCCGACACCGTGAACGGTGAGACCCGCTACGCGGCGCTCACCGACATCCTCGGTGCCGAAGACGCGCTCGGCGACATGGACTTCAAGGTCGCAGGCACGAGCGAGTTCGTCACGGCCATCCAGCTCGACACGAAGCTCGACGGCATCCCCGCGTCGGTGCTCGCCGGTGCGCTGACGCAGGCGAAAGAGGCGCGCACGACGATCCTCGCCGTGCTGAACGCCGCCATCGACGGCCCCGACGAGATGGCCCCGACCGCGCCCCGCGTGATCAGCGTGCAGATCCCCGTCGACAAGATCGGCGAGCTGATCGGCCCGAAGGGCAAGACGATCAACGCGATCCAAGACGAGACCGGCGCCGACATCTCGATCGAAGAGGACGGCACCGTCTACATCGGCGCGACCGACGGCCCCTCGGCCGAGGCCGCTCGTGCGCAGGTCAACGCGATCGCCAACCCGACCAACCCCGAGGTCGGCGAGCAGTTCCTCGGCACCGTCGTGAAGATCGCCGCCTTCGGCGCGTTCATCTCGTTGCTTCCGGGCAAAGACGGCCTGCTGCACATCAGTGAGGTGCGCAAGCTCGCCGGCGGCAAGCGCGTCGAGAACGTCGAAGACGTGCTCGGCGTCGGTCAGAAGATCCTCGTCGAGATCACGAAGATCGATGACCGCGGCAAGCTCTCGCTCGCCCCGGTGCTGGCCGAAGAGGCCGACACCAACGGCCGCGAGACGTCGCACACGCACGCCGAGGCCCCGGCCGAAGGCGCTGACGTCGAGGTCTGATCCGAAGTAGCGAAACGACGGATGCCCCGTCCTGGTCCCAGAGCCTTTCGAAGGTCGGGTTCGGGCGGGGCATTCGTCGTCTCGGCTCGAGGTCGCGCTCAGGGCATGGTGTAGCCGGCGGTCTTCATGAGCGCGGCGCGCTCGGCGAGGGCGGCCTCTGCGGCGGCGCGTGCCTCGATGTGTCGCATGAGCCGGTCACGGTCGGTTCGGCGTGCGGCGCGCGCCAGGCCCCAGCTCGCCAGGGTCAGGCCGCCGCGTACCGCCCAGCCCGAGAGGATTCCGGCGCCGGGTGAGAGGAGTGCGGTGTTCATCGTTGCTCCTTCAGTGAGGTGTCGTCGGTGGGTTCTCCGCGCACGAGCGGGAACGCGTTGACGTGGATCTGCACCGGGCGCGAGCCCGGCGACGGCGATTTCTTGTAGGTGTCGATGTACCGCTTGAGCACGACGTCCATGTCGGTGACGAGGCCGTGCAACTGCTCGGGCGTGAGGCGCAGGTTGATGGTGTCGGATGTCGCTACGTCGAGCCAGGCGGCATCGAACACGCTCTCGCCCTCGGTCACGTACTCGCGGAAGTTCTGCTCGCGCGTGCGGTACCACTCGTCTTCGACGAGCTTGACGGCGAGACGTTCGGCACTGCCCGGCGGCAGGTTGCGGGCGTCGGGGATCGCGATCGAACCGGGGCGCCGCTCCCACCAACGCTCGCGACCCTTGCCACGGGTCTCGTCTTCGCGCACGAGCCCCGCGCGCTCGAGCTGGCGCAGGTGATAGCTCGTGGCGCCGCTCGACTCGCCGAGCCGCTCGGCGAGCCCGCTCGCGGTGAGTGGGCCGTATGCCGACAGCTCGTCGTAGATTCGCACTCGCAGGGGGTGCGCGAGGCTCTTCAGGCTTGCACTCGTGAGCACGTGGTCGATACCGGGGTGGCGCGTGCTGCTCGGCTGGGCATCGAGGTCGTTCGCATCCGTGTCATCCATGTTGCAAAGATACCGCTGCAAAGCAATATTTGCAATGAATTGTTTGCAACATGTTGTTTGCACTGTCTCGATCAGTTCGGCGACGTTCGCATCACGCCCTCGCGAGGCTGACGTGCACGGGGTTCCGCACGATGTCGAGCACCGGAGAAGTGCGTTGGACGTGTGCGAGGAGTTCCGCGATGTTCTCGTCGGAGGCGTCGGTGTCGATGCGGTACGTCACACGCACGTTCTGGTAGCCGGGGCGCACGTCGGGATCCAGGCCCAGGAACCCATGCAGGTCGAGCTCGCCGTCGAGGTCGAACTCGAGGCTGCGCACCTCGATGCCGAGCGCGGCCGCGTTGTAGGCGACGCCGACGGCGAGGCACGATGCGATCGCGTGCAGCACGGCTTCGACGGCATTCGGGGCGTGGTTCGCGCCGAGCAGCACCGGTGGCTCGTCACCTTCGATGACGAACGGCTCGGAGCGCGATGCGTCCTCCTGGCCCGCACCCCAGAAGCTCTGGATCGTGGTGCGCGAGTGGCCGCCGCCGAGCCACCTGTTGCGGGCGCGGAAACTGAACTGGGCCAGCTTCGGGTCATCCTGCACTGCCGAAATGGTCTGGGTCAGCGCTTCGACGTCGACCCCGTTCATGGCGGACATCTCAGTGGTGGACATCTCGACCTCCTCGCGGTCGCGGTGGTTGCGGTCGCCTGCAAGCCTCCTCGGCGTCAGAGCCGCGGACATCGGTGGGCGATACCGGGATCGTGCGGTTCCATGCGGAGATCTCAGGTTCGCGTGCGGAGACCACACGATGGGCGCAGAAACTGCGTAGCAGCGATCGCAATGCCAGTAGTCGCTCCGGATGCCGCGTGGACCGCGATCGACGTACAACGTCCTCATACCACCGAAGCGACAGTTCCGAAGCGACAGGGGGAGCGCGCATGCGTGAGACGAACGTTCAGACCGATGGGCTGACCGTCGGGGTCGGAATCCTCGACGTCGAGGACCTCCGACGACGGGTCCGGCAGGTGTATCGGGATGTGGCGATTCACCCCGAGCAGGGCTTCCACTTCGAGACCGGGCGAGCGCTTGCAGAGCGGCTCGGTTACCCACCCGAGGAGCTGGACGCAATCCCAGCGGGCGCGATCGAATCCTTCGCCGGCGTGGGCTATCCTCTCAACCTCGCCGGCATCCGGGCGGGTGAGAGCGTGCTCGACCTCGGGAGCGGCTCGGGCATGGACAGCATGCTCGCCGGCCGACAGGTCGGGCCGGCAGGGCGGGTGCTCGGCGTGGACCTGACACGCGAGCAGTTCGCGAAGGCGGCCCGCCTCGCCGCGGACGCCGGGCTACCTCAGGTCGAGTTCCGCTTCGGGAGCATCGAGCACCTGGAGATCGACGATCAGTGCATCGACGTCGTCGTCTCCAATGGCGCGATCAACTTGGCGGTCGACAAACTGGCGGTGTTCGCAGAGGCAGCGCGCGTGCTGCGCCCCGGTGGACGGCTGGCATTGGCGGACATCGTGTCGGAGCGCCGGCTGCCGGAGCGGGTCGTCTGCGATGCCTCGCTGTGGGCGAGCTGCATCGGCGGCGCCGCCAAGCGGGACGACTACATGGCAACGATCGTCGACGCCGGCTTCACGATCGAGACGCTCCGGGAGAACCAGCAGTACCGCTTCCTTTCCGGCAGAGCCATCGACGCTGCCGAAAGGTGGGGCGTCACGAGCATCTCCCTGCTCGCGGTGCGGAATCCGCATGCGACGAGTGTGAGGAGCTGAGTCCGACCCGGGCGCCGATCATGGTTCACCGAATCCGGCCGGCGGCTCGCGCCACCGCCTCCCGGCGGGTATGCACTCCGAGCTTGGTCAGGATCGCGGCGACATGCGTCTCGACCGTACGCCTCGAGACCACGAGCTCGTCGGCGATCTCCGCATTCGTCAATCCGCGACCGAGCAGGCGAAGCACCTCGGACTGCCGCTCGGTGAGGCCCGCGACGTTGTCGCGCGTCGATTTCGACGGCCCGCGCGGCAGTCGGGTGACGCCGAGCTCTCGGAGCCGGTGTCTCACGAGACGAGCGAGCGGACGCGCATCCATACCGTACAACTCCTCGAGCGCCGTGCTCAGGTCTTCTCGATCGTCACCCTCGATCAACGCGAGCGCGTGTTCGTACCGTGCGCCGCTCGCGTCCCAGACCGCGGCGGCGTCGCGCCACCGGCCGCCGGCGAGGAGCGCGTATGGATGGTCACCCGGGGTCGGGGTCACCGGTCGGCCGGCCTTGACCAGCCAAGAGGCGAGCTCGCCCTCATATGCGACCGAACCGAGTTCGCGCGCTTCGGCGTACGTTCGCTCCGTCAACTCGGGGATCCCTGCCAGGTCTCCACGCAGCCATGCCGCCTCGGCCCGTCCGGCGGCGATCGGCCCTAGGCGCTGCACTTCGTCCATTTGGACGGCGAGCTCCCACGCCTCCTCGAGCAGCCGACCCGCACCTGGGTCGCCCCGGCGAACACCCATCCGGCCGAGCGGCATCAGCGCGCCCCAGCGCACCGGCGCCTGCGCCGACTGGATCGCGACCGCCGAGTCGCGTCCGACGCCCTCCCAGTCGCCCAGGTGCAAGTTCAGCCTGGCTCGCTCGAGGGTGAGGAATCGCAGGTAGGCAACCTGCTCGGATCGGTCGGCGAGTTCGATCCCCGCGGCCAGCCGCTCTCGAGCCTCGGGAAGACGGAAGTCGTCGAGCAGGGCAGAGGCGATCCCGATGTAGGCGCGCAGTGCGTGCTCGGTCTCGCCTGCGGAGAGTGCGACGTCGAGCGCCGCATCGAGCGTGGCCTGGCCGCCGGCATCGCCGAGCGTCAACTCCGACATCCCGATGTTCGTCAAGGCATGGGCCAGCACGGCGTGGTCGCCCGCCTCGCGTGCGATCTCGGCGGCACGCCGTCCGACCTCGATGCTGCGAACCGAGTCGTACGCCACCGAGAACAGCTGCGACTGGTTGCTGAGCGCCATCGCGAGCATCCGGCGATCTCCGGAGCGTTCGGAGACCTCGATGGCTTCGAGGGCGGCCGACTCCGCGTGCCGGCCGTCGCCGTTCCACCAATGCATCCTCGACAGCCAGCGCAGGCTCGAGCCGAGCGAGCCCTGATCGCCCAGTGCGCGCCGCAGCGACACGGCGGACTCCTCGATGTCGACGGCGATCTGCGAGTCCCCGAGGACGTAGCATTCGACCGCGTACGACTCGAGCAGTTCGACCTGTTCGCCCGGCGGGAACCGGTCGTTGTGCGCGAGCACGAGCCGGTATTGTGCCGCGGCCTCTCGGTGCGCGCCCGCTCCGGCGGCCTCTCGAGCGGCTTCGGGGCCGAACCGGACGATGGCATCGACGTCGCCGGCCTCACTCGCGTGGTGGGTGAGGCGGGCGAGATCCACCCCGCCGTGGTCGACGAGGGCTGCGAGCACCGCCCCGTTCAGCTCGATCCTCCGGGCGGCTGCCAGCGAGTCGGCGATCGCGCGGCGGGTCAGCTCGTGCCGGAATCCGACCGCATCGGGCGACACCGTCAGCACGCCGCATTCCTCGGCCGGTGCCAGCGATGAGATCCCGCCCGGTACGAGCCCGTCGATCAGCCATCGCTCGAGGGCCGAGGGCACCACGCTGAGCTGTTCGACATCGGCACGCACCGACGGGTCGAGCCGCCGCAGCCGGGTCAGCACCGCGTCGACGATCGTCTGCGGCACCGTGCGGTCGCCCTCGGCGGCAAGGACCTCGCTCACGAAGAACGGGTTTCCAGCGGTCACCGCGAAGACATGGTCGGCGTCGACCGGGCGGTCACGGCTGAGTTCTCGAACCGCATCGCGGGAAAGCCGCCTGAGCGCGAGATGGTGCCCCCGCTCGGCGGTCGACGCCTGCGCGAGCACCTCGTGCAGCGGGTGATCACGCGTGAGCTCATCGTCGCGGTAGGTGAGTACGAGCACCGCCGGAAGGCGGGCCACCCTCCGAACCAGGAACTGCAGCGCATCCAATGTCGCGTCGTCCGCCCAGTGCACATCCTCCACGACGAGCACGGTGGGTCGCTGCGCCCACGCGAGCTCGCTCTGAAGCGCAGCCAACACGGTGCCACGATCGACACCCGGCTGCATGGCCTCGCTCAGCTCCCGCCCGACGTGCCCGACGAGATCTCGGAACGGCCCGAGCGTGCGTCGGGTCGCGAGATCGTCGCAGTACCCGACCAGCAGGCGATGCGTGGGCGGCAACTTCGCGCGAAGCTCCTCGATCAGCCTCGACTTGCCGATGCCGGCCTCACCCGAGACGGCGACGACGCTCCCGGCGCCGGCCGCGCCGTCGCGGGCGGCCGCGAGGAGTGCGGCCACCTCGTATTCGCGCTCCAGCATCGGTCGGCTCGCCACAGCCCCCATGTCACCACGCTACTCGCGGCGGGCGCGAAACGCAGCGGCCGCAGCCCGGCCGCAGCCGGCGCGGCAGCGCGACGCGCGCCGCCGCTCACGCCTTGCGCTCGAGCAGCGGCAGCAGTCGGTAGGGGATGAGCTCGCCCATGGCGAGCGAGGTCTCGGTGCGCTCGACGCCGTCGATCGCGAGGATCTCGCGGTCGATGCGGAACAGGTCGTGCGCATCGCGACACACGAGCCGCACCAGCAGGTCGATCGAACCCGTGATGCCGTGCGCCTGGATGACTTCGGGGATTCGGGCGATCTCGTCGACCACCTCGGAGAGCACGCGTTGTCGCACATGCACCGACACGTAGGCCTCCAGCGGGTAGCCGAGCGGCGCAGGGTCGATGCTGCGTTCGAACGAGAGGAACGCGCCGGATGTCTCGAGCCGGGCCAGTCGCGCCTGCACGGTGTTGCGCGACAGCCCGAGACGCTCGGCGAGTGCGACCACGGTCGCACGTGGGTCGTGGGCCAAGGCCGCGAGCAGGGCCCGATCGACGGCGTCGTAACCGCTCATAACGCCACACGATAGCACGGCAATGGCCATCGATATTGGGCAACATGCTCAACGCACTCGAGGCTACTTGAGCTGTGTGACACATCCACGTACCCTTGAAGTATCCGGCAGAGCCGCCGGGCGCGGGCAGCCCAGAAGGCACACCGCCGAAAGCGAGGATCGACGATGACCCCATCCGACCGAGACGCGACCGGGCTCCTGACCCGGCCCGAGCCCTTCGTGCAGCTCGTGACGCCCACTGGCGAGCGCCGCGCGAACGCCGAGTTCGACCCGTGGATCGCCGATATCGACCTGGCGGCCATCGGGCGTCTCTACCACGACATGACCATCGTGCGTCGGGTCGACTCCGAGGCCACCGCACTGCAGCGTCAGGGCGAGCTCGGCCTGTGGCCGCCGCTCGCCGGTCAAGAGGCCGCGCAGATCGGGTCGGCGCGCGCGTTGCGCGACGACGACTTCGTGTTCTCGAGCTATCGCGAGCACGCGGTCGCATGGTGCCGGGGGGTGCAGCCCGCCGAGATGCTCAGCGTCTGGCGCGGCACCGCTGCGTCCGGGTGGAACCCGTTCGAGCACAACATGGCCGTGCCGCAGATCATCATCGGCGCGCAGGCGCTGCACGCCACCGGCTACGCCATGGGGCTGGCCTGGGAGGGCAGCGACGCCGCATCGATCGCGTACTTCGGCGACGGCGCCACGAGCGAGGGCGACGTGAACGAGGCGCTCGTGTTCGCTGCGAGCTTCGACGCGCCCGTCGTGTTCTTCTGCCAGAACAACCAGTGGGCGATCTCCGAGCCGGTCGGCCTGCAGTCGAAGCAGCCGCTCGCGCGCCGCGCCGACGGCTTCGGCATGCCGGGCATCCGCGTCGACGGCAACGACGTCCTCGCGGTGCTCGCCGCCACGCGCATCGCGCTCGACCGCGCCCGCCGTGGCGACGGCCCCACGTTCATCGAGGCGGTGACCTACCGCATCGGCCCGCACACCACCGCCGACGACCCCAAGCGCTACCGCTCCGACGACGAGATCGCCGAATGGCGCGAGCGCGACCCGCTCGCGCGCGTGCTCGCTTTGCTCGAGGCATCGGGGGTCGACTCCGCCGGGCTCGAGCGCGAGGTCGCCGCCGACGCCGACCGCGCGGCCGCCGAGTTGCGCGCGGCCATCACGACGCTCGCCGATCCCGAGCCGCTGACGGTCTTCGACAACGTGTACGTCGAGCCGAACACGCACCTCGCGCGTCAGCGCGACCACTACACGCGCTACCTCGCGATGTTCGACGAGCCGGGTGCCGGGGCATCCGACCGCACCGAAGGAACCGCCCGATGACGACCCTGACCCTCGCGAAAGCACTCAACGCGGGCCTTCGGCGCGCCCTCGCCGACGACGAGAAGGTCGTGCTCATGGGAGAGGACATCGGCACGCTCGGCGGCGTGTTCCGTGTCACCGACGGGCTGAAGGCCGAGTTCGGTGCCAACCGCGTCGTCGACACCCCGCTGTCCGAGGCCGGCATCGTCGGCTCGGCCGTCGGGCTCGCCTACCGGGGGTTCCGCCCGGTCATCGAGATCCAGTTCGACGGCTTCATCTACCCGGGCTTCGACCAGATCGTCGCCCAGGTGGCCAAGCTGCACTACCGCTCGCGCGGCAACGTGCGCATGCCCATCACGATCCGCGTGCCCTTCGGCGGCGGCATCGGTGCGGCCGAGCACCACTCCGAGTCGCCCGAGGCGTACTTCGCGCACACCGCAGGGCTGCGCGTCGTCGCGTGCTCGAACCCCGCCGACGCGTACATGATGGTGCGCCAGGCGATCGCGAGCGACGATCCCGTGCTCTTCTTCGAGCCCAAGCGCCGTTACCACGTCAAGGGTGAGGTCGACGAGACCGCGAGCCTTGCCGACGCGCCGCCGATGGGCGTGGCCACGACAGTGACCACGGGCCGCGACGTGACCCTGGTCACATACGGCGGACTCGTGCAGACCGCACGCGACGCGGCGGTGGCCGCCGCCGAAGACGGCATCTCGATCGAGGTCATCGACCTGCGCTCGCTCGCGCCGGTCGACTACGCGACGGTCGCGGCATCCGTGCGCCGCACCGGGCGGCTCGTCGTCACGCACGAGGCCGGCCAGCAGGGCGGCGTCGGCGCCGAGATCGCCGCGTCGATCACCGAGCGCTGCTTCGAGTACCTCGAGGCAGCGCCGGTGCGCGTCACCGGCCACGACATTCCCTATCCGCCCGCGAAGCTCGAGCGCCATCACCTGCCTGATCTCGACCGAATCCTCGACGGGGTCGATCGCGTGATGGGGCGCCCGAACTCGCTGAGCGAGGTGGAGGCATGAGCACGATGATCCGCGACTTCCCCCTGCCCGACCTCGGTGAAGGCCTCACCGAGAGCGAGATCGTCGCCTGGCGCGTCGCCGTCGGCGACCGCGTCGAGCTCAACCAGATCATCGCCGACGTCGAGACCGCCAAGGCCGTCGTCGAGCTGCCGTCGCCGTACGCCGGTGTCATCACCGCGCTGCACGCCGCCGAAGGCGAGACGATCGACGTCGGCGCGCCGCTGTTCTCGTGCGACACCGGCGAGCCGGGCGGCGAGTCGGATGTCGCTGCCGCACCCGCGGCGGAGGCCGAGCCCTCGGCATCAGCAGCAGTCGATGCCGTGCCGGCGCCGGCCGCGTCCTCGGCACCGGCCGAGTCCTCGGCACGTGCGGCCGACGCTGCGCCCGGGCCGAACCTCGTCGGCTACGGCGCCGCAGCCGAGACCGGGCCGAAGCGTCGCGCCCGCGCCGGCCTGGCGTCGACGCCGGTGGCCACAGCCTCGGCGGCGCCCGCACCGGCCGACGTCGCCGCCCACGATGCCACGGTCACCGAGGTCGAACCTCTCGTCGAGCGACCCCGCTCGACTCCGCCGGTGCGCAAGCTGGCCCGCGATCTCGGCGTCGAGCTCGAGACCGTGACCGGCACGGGCGAGCGCGGGCTCATCACCCGCGAAGATGTCGAGGCAGCGGCATCCGTTTCATCGCCCGCCGACCTGGTCGATTCCGGCGCATCCGCGTCATCCCGTCCGGCCGACATGACGCCTCTGGCGCACCTCGCCGGCCCGCAGCTGCCAGCAGAGACGCGAATCCCGATCCGCGGCGTGCGCAAGCACACGGCCGCCGCCATGGTGCGCAGCGCGTTCACCGCGCCGCACGTCACCGAGTTCCTCACGGTCGACGTCACGGCAACCATGCAGTTGCTGCGCGGCATCCGCGACGACCGTGCCTTCGCCGGGCACAAGGTCACGCCCCTCGCCGTCGTCGCGAAGGCGCTGTGCATCGCCGCGCGCCGCACTCCCGAGGTGAACGCCCGATGGGAGGAGGAGTCGCAGGAGATCGTACAGTTCAGCGGCGTGAACCTCGGCATCGCCGCGGCGACCGAGCGCGGGCTCGTCGTGCCGAACATCAAGGGCGCCGAGTCGATGACCCTCGTCGAGCTCGCCGACGCGATCACCGCGCTCGCCGACACGGCTCGTGCCGGCCGCACGCAACCGGTCGACCTCGCGGGGGGCACGATCTCGATCACGAACATCGGCGTGTTCGGCATCGACGCGGGCACTCCGATCCTCAATCCCGGTGAGGCGGCGATCCTCGCCATGGGTGCGGTGCGACGCCAGCCGTGGGAACACGACGGCGAGATCGCGCTGCGCGAGCTGATGACCCTGAGCCTGTCGTTCGACCATCGCCTGGTCGACGGTGCGCAGGGCTCGCGGTTCCTCGCCGACATCGGCGCGATCCTGCGTGAGCCGGGCATCGCCCTGACAATGGCCTGACGCGGGCGCGCCGCACATCGAGTGGGCACCCGTCGGCCGGAATCGACTGGTCTTCGACCGACGAGTGCCCACTCGATTGCGACCGACTTCGGCCCACGCGATGGCGACCCGACGTGGGCCCACGCGATTGCGACCGACGCGGGCCCACGCGATGGCGACCCGACGTGGGCCCACGCGATCCGGCGCGCGCGGCGAACCGGCACCGGCGCCCTTTCGGCGCGGCGCGGTCGGGAGGATGATGGCGGTATGAACGACCCCCGGCGCATCCTCACCCCGGCCGAGACCGCCGACGAACTGGCGGGCACCGTGTTCGTGCACACCGGCGGCCGACTCGACGGCGCCTATCGCACCGACGACTTCGCGAGCGCGGTCGAACTGCTCGACGAGGTCGCCGCCGTCGCCGACGCAATGAATCACCACCCCGACGTGCAGCTCGGCTGGGGCCGCATCGCGTTCGAGCTGAGCTCGCACGACGTCGGCGGCGTGACGTCGCGCGACGTCGACCTCGCTCGCCGCATCGACGCGCTCGCCGCCGCGCAGGGCGCCACGCCCGGCAACTGACCGCGCGTCGACCGACCCCATCACGCGAGCGTGTAGATGCGCTCCTCGATGTCGGTGCCGCGCGCGTTGGCGAAGCTCACCTCGGTGCCGACCTGCGTGAAGCCGAGCTTCTCGAGCACGGCGATCGATGCGACGTTGTCGGCCGCTACCCGTGCCCGCACGGGCCGCTCGGCATGCGCTTCGAGGAAGAGCTGCATGGCGCGGGTCGCGATGCCCTCGCCCCAGTGCGCGCGGTCGACCCAGTAGGTGATCTCGGCGGCTCCCTCGTCGACCCAGCGGGCCACGCTGCCCACGATGTCGCCGTCGGCCCTGATGGTGCGGGCGTCGACGCCCGCGTCGGACAGCAGCCGGTGCCAGTGGGCGTCGAACATGGCGCGATCCGTGGGATCGGGCGGCGTGAACGCGGCCATGTGCACCGCCACGTCGTCTTGTTCGATCAGGAACAGTGCGTCGAGATCGCCCGCGCGGGTCGCGCGCAGGGTCACGACATGAGGCTTGCCCATGCCATCTCCTCCAGGATGCCGCGGACGGTGCCGTCGGCGGGTCTGCGCCCTGGGATGCGGGCGCTGTGCGGAGTGGAGTTCAGCAGTCCGAAGGCGGCGTGTGCCCGGACCCTGAGCTCCTCTTCGGCCCGATCGGGCCGCAGTCGCGAGAGGGTGTCGACCCAGTGCTCGACGTACTGGCGCTGCATGAGCCGCACGTCGTGCCTCGTGCCGGCGTCGAGCTGTTCGAGCTCGCGATCCTGCACGAGGATGACGTCGGCTTCGGCGAGGGCGAAGTCGACGTGGAATGAGATGAGCGAGCGAAGCGCGGATGCCGCGTCGGGGGCCGTGCCGATGACGCGCTCTGCGCCGCCGAGCAGGGTGGAGCTGGCGTCGGAGAGGATCGCGGCGAGCACCGCCGACTTGCCGGGGAAGTGCCGGTAGACCGCAGGCCCCGACACGCCGGCCGCTGCGCCGAGGTCTTCGATCGTGACGCCCGCGTAGCCCCGCTCGGCGAACAGCGTCGCAGCGGACTCGAGGATCGCCGCGCGACGGTCGGCCTTCTGGCGCCCGCGCTCGGTGAGCGTCGGGACGCCGCCGGCGTCGTCGGCGTTGAGTGCGCTTGCCATGTCGGTTATTGCTCGCTAACATCGGGAATCGAGTTAGTGAACACTAACCGAAATGACGCGCCGACCACAAGTGGGGCGCGCCGTCGACGCAGACAGGCGGGGCAGATGTCCATCCTCCACTCGAACCTCGATCCCACGAGCGGGGTGGCACAGGCGAATCAGGCCGGCCACGCCGAACTCGTCGCCGAACTGCGCGCCAGGCTCGCCGCCGTAGCGCTCGGCGGGCCCGAGGCATCCCGCGACCGCCACGTCGCACGCGGCAAGCTGCTGCCCCGCGACCGGGTCGCGCGCCTGCTCGACGAGGGCAGCCCGTTCCTCGAGATCGCCCCGCTCGCCGCCGAAGGACTCTATGGCGGCGACTCACCGGGCGCCGGCATCATCACGGGCGTCGGCCTCGTGCACGGGCGCGCGGTCATGGTCGTCTGCAACGACGCCACCGTCAAGGGCGGCACCTACTACCCGATGACCGTCAAGAAGCACCTGCGCGCGCAGGAGGTCGCGAAGGAGCAGCGGTTGCCGTGCGTCTACCTCGTCGACTCGGGTGGCGCGTTCCTGCCGCTGCAAGACGAGGTGTTCCCCGACCGCGAGCACTTCGGCCGCATCTTCTTCAACCAGGCCCAGCTCTCGTCGATGCGCATCCCGCAGCTCGCGGCGGTGCTCGGCTCGTGCACGGCGGGCGGCGCCTACGTGCCCGCGATGAGCGATGAATCCGTGATCGTGCGCAATCAGGGCACGATCTTCCTCGGCGGCCCGCCCCTCGTGAAGGCGGCGATCGGCGAGGTCGTCACCCCCGAAGAGCTCGGCGGCGGCGAGCTGCACTCGCGGGTTTCGGGCGTCACCGACCATCTCGCCGACGACGACGAGCACGCCCTCGAGCTCGTGCGCGACATGGTCGCGACCCTGCCCGAGCCCGCGCCCCGCGCGTGGGCCGTGCGCGAGCCGCGCCCGCCGGCCGTCGACCCCGCCGACCTCACGGCCGTCGTGCCCGTCGACGTGCAGCAGCCCTACGACGTGCACGAGGTCATCGCGCGGCTCGTCGACGGCAGTGAGTTCTCCGAGTTCAAGCCCGACTACGGCGACACGCTCGTCACGGGCTTCGCCCACATCGACGGGCACCCCGTCGGCATCGTCGCGAACAACGGCGTGCTGTTCAGCGAATCGGCGATGAAGGGCGCGCACTTCATCGAGTTGTGCGACCAGCGCGGCATCCCACTCGTGTTCCTGCAGAACATCTCGGGCTTCATGGTCGGCCGCGATGCCGAAGCGGGCGGCATCGCCAAGCACGGCGCCAAGATGGTCACCGCGGTCGCCACGACGCGGGTGCCGAAGTTCACCGTCGTCATCGGCGGGTCGTTCGGCGCCGGCAACTACTCGATGTGCGGGCGGGCGTACTCGCCACGGTTCCTGTGGATGTGGCCCAACGCCCGCATCTCGGTCATGGGCGGCGAACAGGCGGCATCGGTGCTCGCGACCGTCAAGCGCGACCAGCTCGCGATCAAGGGGGAGCAGTGGTCGGACGAGGCCGAGCAGGCGTTCAAGCAGCCGATCCGTGCCCAGTACGACGATCAGGGCAGCCCGTACCACTCGACCGCGCGGCTCTGGGACGACGGCATCATCGACCCTGCCGACACGCGCACCGTGCTCGCGCTGGCGCTCGAGCTCGCGAGCCGCACGCCGCTGCCCGAACCGGCGTTCGGCCTGTTCCGCATGTAGTGGCCTGAGTCGCGACATCCGTTGCGGCGAGCGTGCAGTTCGCGCCCGCGCTCGACGGTGTCGACCGAAGGGCTGTCTCGGCGGCCGTGCCGTTCGCGCCGTCGCGAGGGCCATGACTGCACGCTCGGTGGCGAACGCGGTGGGCGACCTCACGAATCGGATGTCGCGCCAGCGCGTGCGACCTCGCGCACAGCCTCGGCGACACCGCGGTTCCATGGGGTGCCGTGACCGGGCAGCACCCAGGTGACCTCGAGTCCTTCGAGCCGGTGGAGCGACACCAGCGCTTCGGCCGGATCGTCGGTGAACGGGGCCGGTTGCGGGCCCGCTGCGCCCGTGAGCACGTGCCGCGTGGTGAGCGCGTCGCCGACGAACACGGCGTCGGCGACGGGCACGTGGATCGCGATGCTGCCGGGGGAGTGGCCGGGCATGCCGATGACTCGCGGCGCCCCGGGGAGATCGAGCACGTCGCCGTCGCGCACGGTGACGACCTCGGAGAGGTGCGTGGTGCGAACGCCGCCGTGGGTGAGCGCGTACCAGAGGAACCTCGTGGTCGCGCCGAGCTTCATGTGGCCCCAATCGGGCTTGGTCGACTGCTCGCCGCGAGCTCGGGCCGCGTCGGCCTCGTGCACGTACACGGGAACGCCGTGGTCACGGCGCAGGCGCTCGGCGAACCCGATGTGGTCGGTGTCGCCGTGGGTGAGCACGACGCCTCGGATGTCGCTGATCGAGCGGCCCATCGCCGTGAGCTCGGCGGTGAGGTCGCGCCACTGGCCCGCGAGACCGGCGTCGATCAGGGTGATGCCGTCGGGTGTGTCGATCAGGTACACGGCCACGATGTCGTTGCCGATTCGGTGGAGTGATGGGCCGAGTCGCATCTGGGTCTTCGCCTTCGTCGAGTGGTGTGGGATGATGGCTAATATACATAGCCATCATGGCTACGGTCAATAGCCAACGCGGATCGAACCAGGGGGACCCATGCCGACACCTGACCGCACCTCACTCGGCGAGATCGTCGCCGCGGGTCGCGAACTCCTCGAGACCGAGGGGCTCGGCGGCCTCACGATGCAGGCTGTCGCCGCGCGCGTCGGCGTGCGTGCGCCTTCGCTCTACAAGCGTGTGCGCAACCGAGCCGAGCTCGTCTCGCTGGTTGCCGAGGCGACCGCCGGCGAACTCGGGCAGCGCCTCGACGCCGCGGCGACCGGCACGCCCGACGCGCACGCGCGCCTCCTGGTGCTTGCGCGCACGTTCCGCGGCTACGCGCACGAGCGTCCGGCGGCGTTCAGCCTGTTGTTCACGCCGGGCAGCGAGCTCGCCCTCGACCCCGACGTGCTCAGGCGGGCGAGCGCGTCGATGCTCGCGGTCGCGGTCGAGCTCTCCGGCCCAGATCACGCACTCGACGCCGCCCGCACGCTGGCCGCGTGGGCGAATGGGTTCGTCAGCATGGAACTCTCGGGGGCATTCCGCCTCGGCGGTGACATCGAGCGCGCCTTCGAGTTCGGCGCGCACCGACTCGCCGACGCCCTCGCCGCCAAACCCGACTTCGGCAACTGAGGAGAATGGGCGCCATCCCCGGTGTGAGTGCGGGATCGCGACCATCCTCCTGAGTTGCGAGCGGGGCGGATGTCCCAAGGTGGGGCTCAGCGGCCTGAAGGGGCAGTGGCCGCTTGTGGTTTCAGTTAGTGGCCACTAACATGATTCCAGTTAGTGCGCGCTAACTGTGTGGCGCGCGAGCGGCAGAGAGGCGCGAATGGTCACGCTCACGAGCACACCCGGTCCCGAGCGCACGACCGCCGGTCGCGACCGCCCCGAGCGCCCCTTCTCGCGAGTGCTCGTCGCCAACCGCGGCGAGATCGCGGTACGGGTCATCCGCACCCTGCGACGCCTCGGCATCCACTCGATCGCCGTCTACTCCGACGCCGACGCCGACGCCCCGCACGTGCTCCTCGCCGACGAGGCCGTGCGCATCGGCCCGGCGCCCGCAACCGAGAGCTACCTCGATCCGGCGCGCATCGTCGATGCCGCCCTCGCCACGGGTGCGCAGGCAGTGCATCCGGGCTACGGGTTCCTCTCCGAGCACGCGGGCTTCGCCCGCGCCTGCCGCGAAGCGGGCATCGTCTTCGTCGGCCCCGGCGACGAGGCCCTCGACGTGATGGGCGACAAGATCCGGGCGAAGCTGCACGTCGCGGCATCCGGCGTGCCGATCGTGCCCGGTATCGCCGACCCGTCGCTCGACGACGCCGCGCTCATCGAGGCCGCGGGCTCGGTGGGGTTCCCGCTGCTCGTCAAGCCCTCGGCCGGCGGCGGCGGCAAGGGCATGCAGGTCGTGCACGCTGCCGGCGAGCTCGCCGCGGCGCTCGCCACCGCGCGTCGGGTGGCCAGCGCGGCGTTCGGCGACGACACGCTGCTGCTCGAACGCCTCATCGAGCGGCCCCGCCACATCGAGGTGCAGGTGCTCGCCGATGCGGCGGGCACCGTCGTGCACCTCGGCGAACGCGAGTGCTCGCTGCAGCGGCGCCACCAGAAGGTCATCGAAGAGGCGCCCTCGCCGCTGCTCGACGCGCCGACGAGGGCGCGCATCGGCGCAGCGGCCTGCGATGCGGCTCGCAGCGTCGGCTACCTCGGTGCGGGCACGGTCGAGTTCCTCGTGTCCGATGCCGCACCCGATGAGTTCTTCTTCATCGAGATGAACACCCGGCTGCAGGTCGAGCATCCCGTGACCGAGCTCGTGACGGGCGTCGACCTCGTCGAGCAGCAGCTCCGCATCGCCGCGGGCGAGCCGCTCGCGTTCGCGCAGCAGCAGGTGCGGCTCGAGGGTCACGCCGTCGAGGCTCGGCTCTATGCCGAGACGCCGCATCGCGGCTTCCTTCCGTCGACGGGGCCGGTGCTCGCCTGGCGGGCCCCCGAGGGCGAGGGCGTGCGGGTCGACGCCGGCATCCGCGAGGGCCAGCAGATCACCGCCTACTACGACCCGATGATCGCCAAGGTGATCTCGTACGGCTCCGATCGGGCGCAGGCGCTCGAGCGGCTCGACCGTGCGCTCGCCGACACCGTCGTGCTCGGGGTCGACACCAACATCGCCTTCCTGCGCCGGCTGCTCGCCGAGCCGGGGGTGCAGGCGGGTCATCTCGACACCGGGCTCATCGACCGCATGCCCGAGAGTCACGCCGCCGAGCCCGTGCCCGAGCTCATCGATGCGGCGGCACGCCGGTTCGCGCGCGATGACGCCGTCGAGCGACTCGCGGCTGGTGACGGCGGGCCAACGGCCTGGCATTCGGCCACGGGCTGGCGCCCCGGCGCCGTGCATGCGACCGAGGTGCTGCTCGCCCCGCGCGACCACCCGCACGAGATGCGCACGGTCGCCGCAGTGCCCGACGCCGCAATGCCCGACGCACTCGCCGATGCGGTGATCCGCGTCGACGACGACGGCGCCGTGTGGGTGCATCACCGCGGGGCATCGGCCGCTTTCGTGCGCATCGACCGTCGAACCCACGCCGAGCGCCGTCGCGCGGCGACCGAGCGCGGCGCCGACGCCGCCGACCCCGACCTGCGCGCACCCATGCCCGGAACCGTCACGGCGGTGTTCGCCGAGAACGGCGACACCGTCGAGGCGGGCGACGCCATCGTCGCCATCGAGGCGATGAAGATGGAGCATCGCGTCGTCGCGGCGCTCGACGGCACGGTTCGGCTCGCCGTCGCCGTGGGCGACCTCGTCGGTCGTGACCAGGCGGTCGCGCGCATCGAGCCGCACCCCGCGGCATCCGAACCCGACCCCTCCGACGGCCCTTACGCGGGTGCCGTCGCGAACGCACCCGACCAGGAATAGAGGAGCACCATGCACGACCTGAGCACCGAGGAACAGCAGCTGTACGACATGGTGTGCGAGTTCGCCGACACCGTCGTCGCCCCGCAGTCGTACGAGGCCGACCGCACCCACACGCTCTCGATGGACGTCGTCGCGCAGATGGGCGAACTCGGGCTGTTCGGCCTGCCGTTCCCCGAAGAGGTCGGCGGCCAGGGCGGCGACTACATGGCGCTGTGCCTCGCGATCGAGGCGCTCGCCCGCGTCGACCAGTCGATCGCGATCACCCTCGAGGCGGCAGTCGGCCTCGGCGCCATGCCCATCTACCGTCACGGCACCGACGAGCAGAAGGCCGAGCACCTGCCCGACCTCGTCGCCGGGCGTGCACTCGCCGGGTTCGGCCTCACCGAGTCCGAGGCCGGGTCCGATGCCGGCGCGACCCGCACGACCGCCGTGCTCGACGGTGACGAGTGGGTCATCAACGGCTCGAAGCAATTCATCACCAACTCGGGCACGCCGATCACGAAGTTCGTCACGGTCACGGCCGTGACCGGTGAGCGCGAGCGCCCCGACGGCTCGGTCTCGAAGGAGCTCTCGACGATCATCGTGCCGAACGGCACACCCGGGTTCACCGTGGCGGCGGGCTACGACAAGTCGGGCTGGCGGGCCTCCGACACGCACGCGCTGACCTTCGACGACGTGCGCGTACCGGCCGCCAACCTGCTCGGCGAACGCGGCCGCGGCTTCGCCAACTTCCTGCGCACGCTCGACGAGGGCCGCGTCGCGATCGCGGCGCTCGCCACGGGCGTCGCCCAGGGCTGCCTCGACGAGGCGCTCGCATACGCGAAGACCCGCAATGTCTTCGGCGTGCCGATCGCATCGCACCAATACGTCGCCTTCACGATCGCGCAGATGCAGGCAAGGGTCTACACCGCGCGCCTCGCATGGCGCGACGCGGCGCGCCGGGTCGACGCGGGCCTTCCGTTCAAGAAGGAGGCCGCGATGGCGAAGCTCGTCTCGAGCGACGCGGCGATGCTCAACTCGCGCGACGCCACCCAGGTCTTCGGCGGCATGGGCTTCATGAACGAGAGCCTGGTGGCGAGGCACTACCGTGACTCGAAGATCCTCGAGATCGGCGAGGGCACGAACGAGGTGCAGCTCATGGTCATCGCCCGCGAGCTGGGCATCGGCTGAGGAGGGGTTCACCATGACGGATGCTTCGGAAGCGGCGCCGCTGCGCGAGGTCGTGCAGCGCGGACTCTGGTTCGAGGAGTTCGAAGAGGGCGTGCGCTACCTGCACCGCCCGGGTCGCACGGTCACCGAGGCCGACAACGTGCTGTTCACGACGCTCACCATGAATCCGCAGCCGCTGCACCTCGACGCGGCCTGGTCGGCCGAGCAGCCGTTCGGGCAGCGGCTCGTGAACTCGCTGTTCACCCTGTCGACGCTGGTCGGGCAGTCGGTCGGCCAGCTCACGCAGGGCACGCTCGTCGCCAATCTCGGGTTCGGCGCGGTCGCGTTCCCGCATCCGGTCTTCGTCGGCGACACCCTCTACGGTGAGAGCATCGTCGAGTCCAAGCGCGAGTCGGCGTCGCGCCCCGGGCAGGGCGTCGTGACCCTCGCCCACACGGCCCGCAACCAAGACGGTGTCGTCGTCGCGACCGCGTCGCGCACGATGCTGGTCTGGTTGCGCGCCGAGGGCGAGCGGCAGGCGGTCGCCGCCGGTGCGGCCGTGGCCGACGGTGAGCAGGCGAGCGGATGACCCACCCGGCGTTCCGCTTCGGCCCGGCGCTGCTCTTCTGCCCGGCCGACCGCCCCGACCGGTTCGCGAAGGCCGCCGAACGCGCCGACGCCGTGATACTCGACCTCGAGGACGCCGTCGCCGACGACGCGAAGCACTCGGCGCGAGTCGCGCTGCTCACCACCACGATCGACCCCGAACGCGTGATCGTGCGCGTCAACCCGGCGAGCAGCCCGCATCTCGACGACGACCTCGCGATGCTCGCGCAGACGCCCTATCGCACCGTGATGCTCGCGAAATGCGAGGGCACGGCCGACCTCGTCGGGCTCGCCGACTACGAGGTGATCGCGCTCTGCGAGACCGCCCGCGGAGTGCTCGCGGCGGGCGAGATCGCCGACCTCCCCAATGTCTCGGCGCTCATGTGGGGCGCTGAAGACCTCGTCGCGTCGCTCGGAGGCTCGTCGAGCCGTTTCGACGACGGGAGATATCGCGACGTCGCGCGCCACGCCAGGTCGCAGGTACGGCTTGCGACGGCCGCCAACGGCATCGCCGCGATCGACGCCGTGCACCTCGACATCGGCGATGTCGACGGACTGCGGGCCGAGGTCGACGATGCCGCGGCGCTGGGGTTCGCCGCGACCGCGTGCATCCACCCGTCGCAGGTCGCGATCGTGCGCGAGGGCTACCGCCCCGAACCTGAGCGACTGGAGTGGGCGAGAGCGGTGCTCGATGCGGCGGCCGCGAGCGAGGCCGGTGTGTTCGCCTTCCGGGGCGTGATGGTCGATGCCCCGGTGCTGCGCCAGGCAGAGGCGATCATCCGCCGCGCGGGGTGACGCGAGTCGCGACATCCGTTCGCCGGGTCGCATGATGCGCGACCGTGACCCCCGCTGTCGAAACGATTCGGTAACAGTTCGCCCGACTTCGGGCTTTCGGCGGGGCCGGGTGCCGTTCTGCGCATATTCTCGATGTTCAATCCTGGGGAGGAGGGGAGCATCGTGGCTCGACGGCACAGCATGGCGCATGGGGCGAGCGTTGCCGAGGCGACGTACGCCGAGCGTGCGCGTGCCGCGGCGCTGCACCAGCCGGCCGAAGACCTCGCGACCACCACATCCGTCACCGTCGAACAGCGCGTCGAGACGATCACCTCGAACCCGCTCTCTGGCCCGATCACGGTGCCGCGGCGAGCCGAGATCGGCGAGACCGGCCTGTCGGCGCATCCGATCGCACTCGGCTCCTCGACGTTCGGATGGACCGTCGACGACGCGGCAGCGTCCGACGTGCTCGACCGCTACGCCGGCACCGGCGGATCGATCATCGACACCTCCGACAGCTTCAGCGCGGGGCGTAGTGAACGCATCATCGGCCGGTGGATGAGCTCGCGGGGCACTCGCGACCGCATGATCGTCACGACCCGGGTCGGGCGCCACCCCGACCGTCGCGCGCGCAACGTGGCCGACCTCGTCGCCGCCGTCGACGACTCGCTGGGCCGCCTGGGCACCGACCGAATCGACCTGCTCTACCTCCAGGACGAACATCTCGACATCCCCCTCGAAGAGCGCCTCGGAGCGGTCGACGCGCTCATCACCGCGGGCAAGGTGCGTGCCATCGGAGCCTCCGACTTCTCGCCCGAGCGGCTCATCGAGGCCCGCGTACTCGCCGCGAACGGGCTGCCCCGCTTCGAGGCGCTCACGACGAGGTACAGCCTGCTCGAGCGGCAACCCTTCGAGGGTGCGCCCGAACTCGTGGCGCACGCCCAGGGGCTCTCGGTGCTGCCGTACTTCGCGCTCGCGAACGGATTTCTCGGGGGCGGCGTGCGGCGGCGCTCCGACGCACGGCACGACGCTCGCGGTGCGCGGCAGGCCGCGCACCTCAGTCGGCGGGGCCATCGGGTGCTCGAGGCGATCGACGCGGTCGCATTCGCGCACGGGGTGGCGCCCGCCACCATCGCCCTCGCCTGGCTGCTCGCCAAACCGACGGTCGCGGCACCGGTCGTGAGCGCGACCCGGCCCGAGCACGTCGAGGCGCTGATGAGCGCCGCGTGCGTCGAGCTGGCGCGCTCCGAACTCGTCGAACTCGACCGCGCCTCGGCCTGACCGGCGGCGCACTCACGGCAGTGCGGAGCGCGAGCGGCCCGCCGTGCGGCGATGAACCTCGCCTGTGTCCGACCGGTGGCATAGGCTGGGCGGGATGAACGGCGCCGTCGACCTCCCACTTGGCCTGTCCGAGCTCTCGTTCGAGGCCACCGGCGGTTCCCGGGTCCGGCGAAGCATCCTCCCGTCGGGCGTCCGCGTGCTGAGTGAGCAGGTGCCCGGCAGCCGCAGCGTCACCATCGGGTTCTGGGTCGCCGTCGGGTCGCGCGACGAGCAGGGCGCCGACGCCGCCCACCCCGCGAGCTACGGGTCCACGCACTTCCTCGAGCATCTGCTGTTCAAGGGCACCACGAGCCGAACGGCGCTCGACATCGCGATCTCGTTCGACTCGGTCGGCGGCGAGCACAACGCGCTCACCGCCAAGGAGTACACCTGCTACTACGCCAAGGTGCAAGACCGCGACCTGCCCATGGCCGTGGCCGTGCTCGCCGACATGTTCACGTCGTCGCTCCTCGACCCCGCCGAGTTCGAGAACGAGCGCGGGGTCATCCTCGAAGAACTGTCGATGGCGGGCGACGACCCCGCCGACGTGGCGAACGAGCGGTTCTTCGAGGCGGTGCTCGGGCATCATCCGCTCGGGCGCCCCATCGGGGGCGATCCCGACACCATCCGCTCGGCCACCCGCCCGGCCGTCGCCGAGCACTACCGCGCGAACTACCGCCCGCAAGACCTCGTCGTGAGCGTGGCAGGCGCGGTCGATCACGACGTGCTCATCGCCGAACTCGAGCGCGCGCTCGCCGCGGCCGGGTGGAACCTCTCGATCGCCGCAGCCCCCGTCGAGCGCCGGCCCACGCTCGCGGCGAACCTCGCGGCGGGGCATCCGCTCACCGTCGTCGAACGGCCCACCGAGCAGGTGAACCTGCTGCTTGGCGTGCCTGGCCTCGTGGCGACCGACGAGCGCCGCTCGACGATGAGCGTGCTCAACGCGATCTTCGGTTCGGGCATGTCGTCGCGGCTGTTCCAGCAGATCCGCGAGCGCCGAGGGCTCGCGTACGCCGTCTACTCGTTCGCGCCGGCCTATTCCGACGCCGGGCTCTTCGGTATGTACGCCGGCTGCGCGCCCGCGAAGGCGGGCACGGTGGCCGGGCTCATGCGCGAAGAACTCGAACGCGTCGCGAACGACGGCGTGACCGCCGACGAGTTGCGCCGCGCCGCCGGGCAGCTCGCGGGCGCGTCGGCACTCGCCCTCGAAGACTCCGACACTCGCATGTCGAGACTCGGCCGCGCCGAACTGACTCTTGCAGAATTCGCAGATCTCGATGAGGCACTGCGTCGCATCGCACTCGTCACGGTCGACGACGTGCAGGCGCTCGCAGCCGATCTCGTCGCCCGGCCGTTCTCTCTCGTCGCCGTCGGGGCGACCGACGAGGCGGCCTTCTCCGGTGTGGTCGACCGCATCGCACCGAGCATCGACGTCGCCTGACCGCGACCCGACACCAAGTACAGGAGTCGATTTCCAGTGGGCCACCACCTCTACCTCGTTCGACACGGCGAGCAACTCGACGCCGAGCACGGCCTGCCCGACGGGCCGCTCTCGCCTCGAGGGCGGCGGCAGGCCGAGCTGCTCGCCGAGCGACTCGGGGGTATTCCGTTCGACCACGCCTGGCACTCGCCCCTGCAGCGCGCAACCGAGACCGCTGAGATCATCGCCGCGAAGATGCCGGCGCTGAACCCCGAGCCCTCGCCGCTGCTGTTCGACTGCATTCCGTCGGGGCCGGTGCCCGAGATGCCGAAGGTGTACCAACCGTTCTTCGGCTCGGTCACCGAAGAAGAGATCGAGGCAGGCAGCGCCCAGATGGTCGACGCGGTCGACGAGTTCCTGCGCTCGCATCGCGACGACCACCACGAGCTGCTGATCACGCACAACTTCGTGATCGCCTGGTTCGTACGTGAGGTGCTCGGGGCGCCCGACTGGCGGTGGGTGTCGATCAACCAGGCCAACTGCGGCCTCACGGTGCTCACGCAGAAGCCGGGGCGCCCGTGGAGCCTCGTCGTGCACAACGACCTCGCGCACCTGCCGCCCGAACTGCGCACCGGGCTGCCCGAGCCCTACACGATCTGAGGCGGCGACACGGTCTTGCCGTACCAGTTCGTCGCGTTCGGGTTGTCGTTGTAGGGCTCGATCGGCGCATAGCCGGCCGACTGGTACAACCCGCCGGCCGCTTCGAGGCTGGCATTCGTGTCGAGCACGAGCTCTTGCGCACCGAACCCGATCGCCCGACGCTCGAGCTCGTCGAGCAGGCGACGCCCACCGCCCTGCCCTCGGGCCGCTGGGGCGAGCCACAGGTGCTTGACCTCGAACCGCACCGCGTGCGTCTCGGGGTGCGCATCGATGCGCCGCACACCGCCGCACCCGACCGGCCCGGCATCGTCGCCTTCGACGACGACGAACACACCCATGGGAGGCGTGAACTGCTCGGCCTTCGGCCAGGTCGGGCGGTAGACGCCCTGCTCGACCGGAAAGCCCGCCGCGCGCTCGGCGAAGTACGCGTCGAGCATGCCGTGCGCGTCGGGAGAGGTCACGTCGGCAGGGCGGAAACGCAGCATGCGATCAGCCTACGACGGCGCCACCGGCCCGCTTCGCGGCATCCGACCGCCGGATGCCGCTTGGTAGGGTGATGGCGTGACGAAACGGGTCGCCGTGGCCGGGGCCACCGGCAAGATGGGGCAACTGGCGGTTCGACTCATCGACGAGGCCGACGACCTCGAACTGCACGCCGCGCTCGACTCGCGATCGAGCCTCGACGAGATGCTCGGCGCCGATGTGGCCTTCGATGTGACGCACCCCGGCGCGAGCGCCGCGATCGTCGAGTTCGCCGCGGGCGCGGGCATTCCGATCGTGGTCGGCACGTCGGGCTGGTCGAGCGATCGCATCGCCGAGATCACGCAGTTCGTGCGCGGTCACGACGACGCCGGCGCGGTCGTGTTCGTGCCGAACTTCTCGATCGGCAGTGTGCTGGCATCGTCGTTCGCCGCGCTCGCCGCCCCCTACTTCGACTCGATCGAGATCGTCGAGGCCCATCACGCCGGCAAGGTCGACTCGCCGTCGGGCACGGCCGTGCGCACCGCAGAGCTCATCGGCGAGGGCCGCGCCGTCATCGGGCCGGTCGCCGCCCCCCATACCGACCAGCGCGCCCGCGGGCAGCTCGTGTCGGGGATCCCCGTGCACAGCCTGCGCATGGCAGGCGTGCTCGCCGAACAGCGCGTCATCCTCGGCGGCGACGGCGAGACCCTCACCTTCACCCACTCGACGCTGTCGCCGAGCTCGTACGAGGCCGGCATCCTGCTCGCCCTGCGCCGCGCGACCGAGGTGTCGGGTGTGACCGTCGGCCTCGACGCACTGCTCGACCTCGGATTGTCGGGCCCCGCTCGATGAGCACGAAGACCGGCGCGCTCATCATGGCGGCGCTGCTCGTCGTCTACGTCGTGCTCGTGGGCTGGCGTGCGGTGCAGTTCATCGGCACCGGCGAGCCCATCGCGATCGCGATCGGCATCGCGCTCATCGTGCTGCCGATCATCGCGGGCTGGGCCCTGTGGCGCGAACTCGCGTTCGGCATGCGCTCGCAGGCGCTTGTGAAGCGGCTCGAGGCCGAGGGCGGCCTCGACCTCGGGTTGCCGGTCAGGCCGAGCGGCCGACCCGAGCGGTCCGCGGCCGATGCCGCATTCGACGGATTCCGTGCCGCGGCCGAGGCCGCGCCCGACTCGTGGCGGGCGTGGCTGCGGCTGGGGCTGGCGTACGACGCGGCCGGAGACCGTCGACGTGCACGGCAGGCGGTGCGACGCGCCATCGAGCTCGACCGAGCGCAGCACTGACCGCGCGCAGCACTGACCGCGCGCAGCACTGACCACTGCGGGTGAACGCCGCGACCGGCGGCCCGCTCAATGCGGGGGACCGTCGGCCGCACTCAGCGCTACTGCACGCCCAGCATCACGTCGAGGGCCGTCTCGACGGTCGCGTGCTCGAAGCGATAGCCGTCGTCGATCAGCCGCTGCGGCCGCACCTTCTGGCTCGAGAGCAGCAGTTCGTCGGCGGCCTGGCCGAGGGTGAGTTCGAGCAACTTCTCAGGAAGGCTGAATGCGTAGGGGCGGTGCATGCGCGCGGCCATGGCGGTCATCACCCGGTCGGCGGTGGCGGGCGTGGGGCCGGTGAGGTTGACGGCGCCTGCGACGTGGGAATCGAGCAGGTGCACGATGGCGCCGACCTCGTCTGCCAAGGCGATCCACGGCCAATGCTGCCCGCCCGTGCCGAGGCGGCCCGAGACACCGAGCTTCGTGAGCGTGCTGACCCGCTTCAGGGCACCGCCGTGGCCGTGCAGATGAGAATGGCCGATGACGAGGCCGCTGCGCACGGTCAGGGTGCGGGTCGCTTCGGGTGCCAGTCGCGCGGCGGCCTCCCACTTCTCGACGACTCCCGCGAGGAACCCCGTGCCTGCACTCGAGTACTCGGTGAGCAGCTCTCCCGGACGGTCGCCGTAGTAGCCGACCGCCGACGCGTTGACGAACGTCGCCGGCGGCCTACGTGCCTTGCGCATGGCGTCGGCGAGGGTGCGCGTCGCGGTGATTCGCGAGTCGAGGATCTCGCCGCGGTAGGCCCTGGTCCACGGAACTCGGGCGAACGACGCACCGGCGAGGTTCACGACGGCGTCGACGCGATCCATCACCGTGAAGTCGATGATGCCCGCGGTCGGTGACCACGACACCTCGTCGGGCATCTGAGCGCGTCGTCGCACGAGGCGCACGACATCATGCCCCGCAGCTGTCAGACGGTCGACCAGCTCGGCGCCGATGAATCCGGATGCTCCGGCGACGAGCACTCTCATTTTCAGGCGAGTTCGGCTTCGATCGTGATCGGGATCGCGAGCGCCTTCGAGATGGGGCAGTTGTCCTTCGCGTCTGCGGCGAACGCCTCGAACTCGGCTTCAGTGATGCCCGGCACGCGCGCGCTCACGAGCAGGTGGCTGCCGAGCACGCCCTTGCCGGCCTCGAACGTGACGGCCGCCGTGGTCTGGATGCTCTCGGGCGGGTTGCCGGCCTGCGCGAGTGCGAGTGAGAGGGCCATCGAGAAGCACGACGAGTGCGCCGCAGCGAGCAGCTCTTCGGGGTTGGTCATGTTCGACACGCCCTCGGAGCGTCCTTCCCAGGTCACCTGGAAGTTGGCGAGCCCCGACGAATCGAGGTTGACGTCGCCCGACCCTTCGAAGAGCGTGCCCTTCCAGATGGTGGTCGATTCACTCGTGAGCGCCATGGGATCCTCCACTTCGAGACGGGCTCTCAGCCTAGCGGGGCGGATGTCGCGTGCGTCAGGTGCCGGCGATGACTCGCGCACGCACGAGCAGCAGATACATCTGGCAGCCGAGGCAGAAGCCGAAGGCGGCGTTGAGGAACGCCGCGAAGAACGCTATGCCCGCGGCGATCGGCACCGCCGACGCAACGCCGAACGCGCCGAGCAGGACCCCGGCGAGACCGACCGCGAAGCCGACACCCTGGGCGAAGGTCGGCGGTCGCGGGTCCTCGAGTTCGGCCGGCGGGGCGAGCCGCGGGCGCACGAGCCTCGCGAAGAGGAGGCCATAGGGGTGCCGCCGGATGCCGGCGAATGCGCCCCACGCGAAGAGCGCGGTCAATATCACGAGCAGCCAGAACGCCGCGGCCGACGCGCCGCCGACCCCGAGCACGACGGTGGCGAGCAGGAGCGCGGCGGTGATGCCCGCGCCGAAGCGGGGACCGCGCGGGTCGATCCCGGGCGTCCCCGTACCGGCGCCGACCTGCTGCTCAGCGCTGGATTCCGACATGATGCCTCCCGAGGATCTCATCGAGTTCGGCGCGCACCGCGTGCGCGTGCGGGGCTCCGCTGAACCGGGCGCGCACGAGGCCGTCGGCGTCGAGGAGCAGGGTGGTCGGCGTCTGCGTGACGTCGAACCTGCGCGCGAGGTCGGCGCGCCGGGTCAAGTCGATCTCGACGTGCCGGGTTCCCTGCGCGTCGTGGGCGATCGAGTGGAGCAACCGTGCCGTCGCAGGGCATTTGGCGCAGAACTCGGTCGAGAACTGAACGAGAGTCGCCGCGTCGCCGAAGGCGACGGGGCCGAGCTCGGCAGGGCGCACCCGTTCACCCGAGCCGGCATGCGCGCGACCCTGCCGCGACCGCCAGATCAGCCCCGTCGCCGTCGCCGCCGCGACGAGCACGGCGCCGACCACGAGCGCTGCCAGCCAGTCCATGGTCAGAGCGTAGGCACGCGGGCGGGCTGACGTGGCGAGTATGACGGACGATGACGGGCGCGGGACATCCGCGGCGCGCCCCGACGGGGTTAGCCTTGTGGCGATGTCCGAGACGATTCACACACCGTACGAAGACCTGCTGCGCGACGTGCTCGACCACGGCGCCGTCAAGGGCGATCGCACCGGCACGGGCACGCGCAGCGTGTTCGGGCGGCAGTTGCGGTTCGACCTGTCCGAGGGGTTCCCGCTCATCACCACGAAGCGCGTGCACTTCAGGTCGATCGCCTACGAGCTGCTGTGGTTCCTGCAGGGCTCGTCGAATGTCGGCTGGCTGCAGCGCAACGGCGTCACCATCTGGGACGAGTGGGCCGACGCCGCGGGCGAACTCGGCCCCGTGTACGGCGTGCAGTGGCGGTCGTGGCCGACCCCGGCGGGCGAGGTCATCGACCAGATCGCCGACGTCGTCGAGCAGATCCGCGTGAACCCCGACTCGCGTCGGCTCATCGTGTCGGCGTGGAACCCCGCCGACATCCCCGACATGGCGCTGGCGCCGTGTCACGCGCTCTTCCAGTTCTACGTCGCCGACGGCCGGCTGTCGTGCCAGCTCTACCAGCGCAGCGCCGACCTGTTCCTCGGGGTGCCGTTCAACATCGCCTCGTATGCTCTGCTCACCCACATGGTGGCGCACCAGACCGGCCTCGAGGTCGGCGACTTCGTGTGGACGGGCGGTGACTGCCACATCTACGACAACCACGTCGAGCAGGTGCGCGAGCAGCTCTCGCGCGACCCCTACCCTGCACCGACCCTGCGGTTCGCGCGCACACCCGAGTCGATCTTCGACTACGAGTACGACGACTTCGTCGTCGAGGGTTACCAGCACCACCCGGCGATCCGCGCCGCCGTCGCCGTATGAGCGCGGCTCCGAAGCTCGGTCTCATCTGGGCCGAGGCGCACCACGGCGTCATCGGCGCCGGCGGGGTCATGCCGTGGCACGTGCCCGAAGACCTCGCGCACTTCAAGCAGGTCACGCTGGGCAGCCCCGTGGTGATGGGTCGCAAGACATGGGATTCGCTGCCCGAGCGGTTCCGGCCGCTGCCCGGCCGCGACAACATCGTCGTCACACGCAATTCCGAGTGGACGGCCGAGGGCGCCGTGCGCGCCGGCTCGATCGACGACGGCCTGGCGCTGGCTGGGGCATCCGAACCCGACCGGATCTGGGTGATCGGCGGAGCCGAGCTCTTCGGCCGGCTCATCGACCGCGCCGATCGCCTCGAGGTCACCGAGCTCGACCTCGACATGCCGGGCGACACCTACGCCCCCTCGATCGACCTGAGCTGGCGACTCGCCGATGCCGACCCCGAGGTCGGAGCGTACGTCTCGCGCGCAGGCATCGGCTACCGCTTCCGCCGCTACGAGCGCCCCTGAGCACCGACGCGGTCGGGAAGTTCCCGCCGCGGGCTCGCGTGCCGCGACCGCGCCCCCACTCGCGGTGGCGGCACCCACCGCGCCCCCACTCGCGGTGGCGGTGTGCTCATCGCGCCCAGCCAGAACGTCGTGACCCTCGTGCGAAGGGACGCGTGAGGGACGCATCAGGCACGCGTGACGGACGTGCGAGGTCTCGGCCTGCGGGACTCCTGAAAACAAGGACACCGCGCGCGTCCTGATCCGGAGCGTGGAATCGCGTTTGCGTGGAATGGCTGTCCTTGTTTTCAGGAGTCGCACAGATGTCTCGGCTCAGCTGGAGGGAAGGGCGTCCGCGCGGGTTCGGCTTGGGGAGCACCGCGCGATCGTCAGACCCTCGGGTACGACTCGCGACCTGGGCCAGTCGCCCTCCACAGCGAGGGCACCCACGCCAATTCTCACAGGATGGCTCAAGGTGCCACGAAGCCGATCTCAGCAGATCATGCTCGGAGCACGAGGTCGCGATGAAGCACGAGGTGTCGAGATGAAGTACCAACGTGAGACGACCGCCCTCGGAGGGATCGCGAGGAGATCCGACCTGCGACACATGGGGCTCGACGACCAGGCCGTTCGCATCTTCACCGCAAACGGCGGACTGATTCGGGTACGTCAAGCGTGGTATGCGCTGCCCGACACGCATGCAGCCGCCGTGCGAGCATGCGAGTTCGGCGGGCGGCTCGCTTGTGCAAGCGCCCTTCGTTTCCACGGCCAACTCGGCGAGGACGATGGTGTTCTGCACATCGAGATTCCCGCGAACTCGATGGCGCGGGTGCCGCAGAGCGCGTGCGGGAGTGTAAACGTGCATTGGTCGCGGCATCCATCGGCCGGGAATCGGGCCGTGGTCGACGCGGCGGCTGCGTGGCGGCAGTGGGAGCGGTGCGGGCGGGCGGGGCGATAGCCTTGAGCACGTGACTGCAGAGAACCCCTTCGGACAAGTGCTCGTCGCGCTCGTCACGCCGATGACGGCGGACGGCGAAGTCGACTGGGCCGGGGTCGAGAAGCACATCGACGACGTGATCTCGGCGGGTGCCGACGGCATCGTGGTCACCGGCACCACAGGTGAGACCTCGACCCTGACCGACCCCGAGAAGATCCGCCTCGTCGAGGTCGGCAAAGACGTCGCGGCCGGCCGGGCGAAGATCATCACGGGTGGCGGCTCGAATGAGACGGCGCACGCGATCGAGCTCTACAAGCACAGCGAGCAGGCCGGCGCCGACGGCATCATGATCGTGACGCCGTACTACAACAAGCCGACGCAGGCGGGAATCCTCACGCATTTCCGCATGGTGGCCGACGCCACCGACCTGCCGGTCATCCTCTACGACATCCCCGGTCGCACTGGTGTGCCGATCAAGTACGAGACGATCCTGCGCCTCGCGAAGCACCCGAACATCGTGGCGATCAAAGACGCCAAGGGCGACTTCTCCGAGGTCAGCCGTGTGCTGAACCAGACCGACCTGCTCTATTTCTCGGTCGACGACGCCAACGTGCTCCCGCACCTGTCGATCGGCGCCTCGGGCCTCATCGGCGTCACCGCGAACATCGCCCCGGCGCCCTACCGCACCATCGTCGACGCCGTGAACCGCGGCGACCTCGCCACGGCCACCGCCGCGCACCAGCAGCTCGAACCGCTCGTGCGCGCGACCATGACCCATGTGCCGGGTACCGTCGCGGCGAAGTACATCCTGCACGGCCTCGGCCGCATCTCGAGTCCGCGCGTGCGGCTTCCCCTCGTCGGCCCCGAGGAGTGGGAGGCGGCACTCATCGAAGACGAGATCGATCACGTGCGGGGCATCCCGGGCGTCGACTTCCGCAACTTCCGGCCCGACCGCAACGCCGCCGCCGGCGGCGCCTTGCCGAAGGTCGCCGGCACCACACGCTGAGCCGCGCGAAGCGCGGCCGGCGGGCGAACCGCCACCACGAGACATCCGCGACGCTGATCGTCGCACCGAACTGAACACCGCAACAGAAGGAGGGCCCCATGCCCGACATCGTCATCGACCCTGCCCCGCTCGAAGCCGGAACGCTGCGCATCATCCCCATCGGGGGTCTGGGCGAGGTGGGCCGCAACATGACGAGCTACGAGATCGACGGCAAGATCCTCATCGTCGACTGCGGTGTGCTGTTCCCCGAAGAGCATCAGCCGGGCGTCGACCTGATCCTGCCCGACTTCGGCTTTCTGCGCGACCGGCTCGACGACATCGTCGGCGTGGTGCTGACGCACGGGCACGAAGACCACATCGGTTCGGTGCCCTACCTGCTGAAGCTGCGCGGCGACATCCCGCTGATCGGCTCGCAGCTCACGCTCGCGCTCGTCGAGGCGAAGCTCAAGGAGCACCGCATCCAGCCCTACAGCCTCACGGTGAAAGAGGGCCAGCGCGAGCAGATCGGCCCGTTCCGGCTCGAGTTCATCGCCGTGAACCACTCGATCCCCGACGCCCTCGCCGTGGCGATCAAGACCGACGCCGGCACGGTGCTCGCCACCGGCGACTTCAAGATGGACCAGTTGCCGCTCGACGGCCGGCTCACCGATCTGCGCGAGTTCGCGCGGCTCGGCGAAGAGGGCGTCGACGTCTTCATGGTCGACTCCACGAATGCGGATGTCCCGGGCTTCACCCCGCTCGAACGCTCGATCGGTCCCGTGCTCGACGAGGTCATCAACCGCGCGCCCCGCCGCGTCATCGTCGCGAGCTTCTCGAGCCACGTGCACCGCGTGCAGCAGGTGCTCGATGCGGCGTGGGAGAACCACCGCCGTGTCGCGCTGCTCGGCCGCAGCATGGTGCGCAACATGACGATCGCCGCCGACCTCGGCTACCTGAAGGTGCCCGAGGGGGTGCTGATCGACTACAAGAAGGCCGGCGACATCCCCGACCACGAGATCGTGTACATGTCGACGGGCTCGCAGGGCGAACCCATGGCGGTGCTCTCGCGCATGGCCAACCGCGACCACCAGATCGAGATCGGCGAGGGCGACACGGTCATCCTCGCGTCGAGCCTGATCCCGGGCAACGAGAACGCGGTCTACCGGGTGATCGACGGACTCACGAAGCTCGGTGCGAACGTCGTGCACAAGGCGAACGCGAAGGTGCATGTCTCGGGCCACGCGGCTGCCGGCGAGCTGCTGTACTGCTACAACATCTTGAAGCCGAAGAACGTGCTGCCGATCCACGGCGAGTACCGCCACCTCTTCGCGAACGCCAAGCTCGCACAAGACACCGGAATCCCCGAGAAGAACACCTTCATCGGTGAGAACGGGTCGGTCTACGACCTGCGCGATGGCGAGATGCGCGTGGTGGGCCAGCTCGACCTCGGTTTCGTCTACGTCGACGGCTCGACGGTCGGTGAGATCAACGACGCCGACCTGAAGGATCGCCGCATCCTCGCCGAGGAGGGCTTCATCTCGGTCATCGTGGTCGTCGATGCGACGACCGGCCGGGTGATCACCGGCCCCGAGATCCACGCTCGCGGATTCGCCGAAGACGACGCGGTGTTCGAAGACGTGAAGCCGAAGATCATCGCGGCGCTCGCCGATGCCGCGCAGAACGGCGTTCGCGACTCGCACGGCCTGCAGCAGATCGTGCGTCGAACGCTCGGCACGTGGGTGAGCCGGCGCCTGCGCCGGCGCCCGATGCTCGTGCCGCTCGTCATCGAGGCGTAGGCCGTCGCAGCGCGCGATTCGCGGGGCGGAGACGGCGGGAATCCCGCTCTGCCGATCGCAGACACTCGCCCGTTGCTGCGGGGCTGCGTGGGCGGTCAGCCGTAACGTGGGGGGCATGGCTACGAGCACCAGGTCGAACGGGCGCGCCTCGGGCACCCCGGCGCGCGGCTCGGGCTCGCGCACCGCGCCCACGAAGAAGCTGCCTGCGACCACCGCCAAGACGTCGGCCGCGTCGAAGAGGGCCGCGGCGGCCGCGCCGGCCCGACCGAACCTGTTCGTTCGCGCGTGGATGGGGCTCGCCCACGTGGCCGGCGGTGCGGCTCGCGCCCTCGGCCCTGAGACGCTGCAGAAGGAAGAACGTCGCGACGGGTTGCCGTTCTTCATCGTCGTCCTCGCGATCGCCGGTGCGGTGATCGAGTGGTTCTTCATCAACGAGCCCATCGCGCAGGCCCTCGACTCGTGGACCTTCGGCGGCCTGTTCGGACGTGTGGCATTCGCGCTTCCGGTGGTCATGCTGCTGTTCGCCATCTGGCTGTTCCGGCACCCGAGCTCGGTGCACGACAACACCCGCATCGGCATCGGGCTCGGGGTGCTGCTGCTCTCGGTCTCGGCGCTCTGCCACATCTTCGGCGGCCAGCCCGAGCCGAGCGAGGGCATGGCGGTGCTCGCCCGGGCCGGTGGCATTCTCGGGTGGATGCTCGCGCAGCCCCTCATTCTGCTCATCACGCCGGTCGGTGCGACGATCGTCGTCGCCCTGCTCGTGGTGCTCTCGCTGCTCATCATGACGAAGACGCCGCCCAACCGCATTCCGGCCCGGTTCCGCGAGCTGTACGCGTGGCTGTTCGGGGCTCCCGACGAGCCCGAAGCCCCCGCCACTGCCGAGGCCAAGCCCTCGCGTCGCGAGCGCAGGGCGGCCGAGAGGGCCGAGAAGTCCCGGCAGGCTGAGCTCGACGGCATCGACGATCTCGCAGACGAGCCAGAGCACACCGGTCTGCTGCCGTGGTGGCGACGCAACGATTCCAACCGCGAAGAAGATCCGGCATTCGAGGCCCCTGGTGTCGACGGCATCACCGAGGTGTTCGGCCCGGGCTCGGCGGCCGGCAGCTTCGACACCCCGCTCGAAGGCGTCGGTGGTCCTGCCACCTATGGCACCGAGGTGCTCGGCGACCTCGAGCACGCCGAGTCGGCGCTCGCGCATTTCACCGGCGACGTGCCGCGCGGCGGCACGGGCCTGCGCGGCGACGAGGGCGGCCCGACCACCGCGCTGCCGATGTTCGACGGTCTCGACGACGGCGCGTCGCCCCCGCCGACCACGGGTGACGGCGCGCTCAGCGGCATCGGCGGCGACGAGCCGGCCGAACCCGAACGCCCCTACTCGCTTCCGGCGGCGTCGACGCTCGCGGCCGGCGCGCCTGCGAAGTCGCGGTCACAGGCGAACGACGACGTCGTGCGCCAGATCACGGGAGTGCTCGACCAGTTCGGCGTCGACGCGAAGGTCACGGGGTTCTCGCGCGGGCCCACGGTCACGCAGTACGAGATCGAACTCGGGCCAGGTGTCAAGGTCGAGCGGGTCACGGCGCTCTCGAAGAACCTCGCGTATGCGGTCGCGTCGAACGAGGTGCGCATCCTCTCGCCGATCCCGGGCAAGAGCGCCATCGGCATCGAGATCCCCAACGCCGATCGCGAGACCGTCACCCTCGGCGACGTGCTGCGCTCGGGGGCGGCGGTCAACGCCTCCCACCCGATGACGATCGGCGTCGGCAAAGACGTCGGCGGCGGCCACGTCGTGGCGAACCTCGCCAAGATGCCCCACCTGCTCGTCGCCGGGTCAACAGGCTCGGGCAAGTCGAGCTTCGTCAACTCGATGATCACGTCGCTGCTCATGCGGGCCAAGCCGACCGATGTGCGCATGGTGCTCATCGACCCGAAGCGCGTCGAGCTCGCGCCCTACGCCGGCGTGCCGCACCTCATCACGCCGATCATCACGAACCCCAAGAAGGCGGCCGAGGCGCTGCAGTGGGTCGTGAAAGAGATGGACATGCGCTACGACGACCTGGCGTCGTTCGGCTTCCGTCACATCGACGACTTCAACAAAGCCGTCGTGGGCAACGAGATCGTGCTGCCGGCCGGTTCCGAGCGCAAGCTCAAGCCGTACCCCTACCTGCTCGTCGTGGTCGACGAACTGGCCGACCTCATGATGGTGGCACCGCGCGACGTCGAGGACTCGATCGTGCGCATCACGCAGCTCGCCCGTGCCTCGGGCATCCATCTCGTGCTCGCCACGCAGCGGCCGTCGGTCGACGTCGTCACGGGCCTCATCAAGGCCAACGTGCCGTCTCGCCTCGCGTTCGCAGTGACGAGCGTCACCGACTCGCGCGTCATCCTCGACCAGCCGGGCGCCGACAAGCTCATCGGTCAGGGCGACGCGCTGTTCCTGCCCATGGGCGCCTCGAAGCCGATCCGCGTGCAGGGCGCCTGGGTCACCGAGGCCGAGATCGAGCGTGTCGTGAAGCACGTCACGCGGCAGGCCAGGCCCGAGTACCGGCAAGACGTCGCGGCCGCCGTCGAGCGCAAAGAGATCGACGCCGACATCGGCGACGACCTCGAGTTGCTGCTCGCCGCGGCCGAGCTCGTGGTGTCGACGCAGTTCGGGTCGACGTCGATGCTGCAGCGCAAGCTGCGGGTCGGGTTCGCCAAGGCCGGCCGCCTCATGGACCTGCTCGAGTCGCGTGAGATCGTCGGGCCGAGCGAGGGCTCGAAGGCGCGCGATGTGCTGGCCACGGCCGAGCAGCTGCCCGAGGTGCTCGCACGACTGCGCGGCGAGACGTCGGGGCCCGCTGCACCGGCGGCTCCCGCCGGCGCGTCCACCGCCGGCGCCTCAGCTGCCGGCCCGTCCACCGCCGGCGCCTCAGCTGCCGGCCCGTCCGCTCCCGCCGCCTGGGGCGAGCCCGACGACCGCTACGACGACGACCCCGTAGCTCGACGCACGCAGGGCCTGCCCGAGGTCGACGCCGAGCCCGACGAAGACGCGTGGGGGCTCACCGGGCGCGACTGATCGTGGCTCGCGCGACGCCGTGCCGCGGCATCCGTCGCCGGGTACAGTTGGCCGTATGACCAATCCCGCCGGCAGCCCCGCGCGATCGGCGAACTGGAACCTCCCCAACGCCATCACGGTCGTGCGCATCGTGCTCGCGCCGGTCTTCTTCTGGATGCTGCTCGCCGACAACGGCGACGACGGATGGCTGCGCTGGGCCGCGGCGGCGGTGTTCATCATCGGGATCTCCACCGATTGGGTCGACGGCCACATCGCTCGCTCGCGCGGGCTCGTCACCGACCTCGGCAAGATCCTCGATCCGATCGCCGACAAGCTGCTCACCAGCGGCGCGCTGGTGTGCCTTTCGATCCTCGGCGAACTGCCCTGGTGGGTCACCGCGATCATCGTGGTGCGCGAGGTCGGCATCACCGTGTGGCGGCTCGTCGAACTCGGTCGCGGCAATGTCGTTCCCGCGTCGTCGGGCGGCAAGCTCAAGACCCTGGTGCAGTCGGTCGCGATCTCGTTCGCCCTCGTGCCGTTGTGGACGGTCTTCGGCGACTGGATCCACTGGCTGAACGCGATCCTCATGACCGCGGCGGTGGTACTCACCCTGTGGTCGGGCCTGTTGTACGTGCGCGACGCGGTGCGCCTGGCCCGTTCAGGCGACGTCGGCGCCTGAGATGGGCGAGCGGATGCCCCGACCCGGCGATGCTCGTGACGGTGAGGCAGCGAGCGCAGCGGCAGACCCGGCCGCGCGGCTCGTCGCTGCCCTCGCACAGCGCGGGCTTCGCATCGGCGTCGCCGAATCGCTCACCGGGGGGCTGCTCGTCGCTGAGCTCATCCGCATCCCGGGAGCTTCGGCCGTCGTGAACGGCGGCATCGTCGCGTACGACACGGCGGTGAAGCGTTCACTCCTCGGCGTCGATGCCGGGCTGCTCGAGCGCGAGGGGGCGGTGCATCCCGACGTCGCCCGGCAGATGGCCGCCGGCGCTCGCACGGCCCTCGCCGTCGACGGGCGGCCCGCAGACCTCGGCGTGGCGACGACCGGTGTCGCCGGCCCCGACTGGCAGGACGGGCGTGCACCGGGAACGGTCTACCTCGGGCTCGCCTCGGTGTCGGGCACCATCGCGATCCCGCTCGAACTCCACGGCGAACGTGCGGCGATCCGGACCGCCACCGTCGACGCGGCGCTCACGGCCCTCCTTGCACGGATCGAACCTTCGCCGTCGCCGTCGCCGTCGCCGTCGCCGTCGCCGTCACCGTCGTGACCCGCGGGTGGGCCTGCACTCACAAGCACGTCGCGAGCGCGGCTCACCCCGTGGCTGCCGGGCGTCGATAGCGGTGCTCGGGCCGGCCGGCCGACCCGTAACGCGGTGCGACTTCAGCGGCGCCGGTCGCGACGAGGTGTTCGAGGTAGCGCCTCGCGCTGACCCGGGACATCCCGAGCGATTGCGCGATCTCGGCCGCCGAGGCGTCGGTCGCGCACTCCGAGAGCCGCGCCGAGACGCGTTGCAGGCTGACCGCCGAGAGTCCCTTCGGCAGGCTCGCCCTGCGCAGCGGCGCCATGCCGATCACCTGGTCGATCGCGCGCTGGTCGAGCGTCGCGCGTGGCGCGGCGCGGTCGGCGACGATGCCGCGGCGCACCTCGTCGAGTCGTTCTCCGAGGCTCGCGCCCGAGAACGGCTTGACGAGGTAGTGGCGCACGCCGAGCAGGCGCGCCTGCCGCACCGTATCGAGGTCTCGGGCCGCTGTGACGGCGATCACCTCGACGTCGTCTCCTGCGGCCCGCAGCTGTCGCAGCACGTCCAACCCGCCGAGATCGGGCAGGTAGACGTCGAGCAGCACGAGGCCGGGCCGATGGGCGGCGATCGCCGCAAGGGCGTCGCTTCCGGTGTGCGCCTCCGCCACGACGGCGTACCCGGGCCGGGCGTCGACGAACGCTCGGTTGACGTGGGCGACGGCGAAGTCGTCGTCGACGATGACGACGCGGATGTCGGCGCTCACACGGTCGCTCCCGCTCGTGGTGTACTCACCGGGGAGACTGGCGTCGCGGCGACGACCCAGGGCAGGCGCACCGTGAAGCGGGCGCCGCCGCCGGGGGCCGTGCCGACGGTCGCGTCGCCGCCGAGACGCGCCGAGACGCGCTTGACGATCGTGAGCCCGATGCCACGGCGCGCCTTGCCCGGGGACGGTGCCTTGCCGCTGACGTCGGGATCGAAGATGACATCGCGAAGCTCCTCGGGAACGCCGGGGCCGTCATCGTCGACGCGCACGATCACGGCCTGCGGCTCGAGGTCGTCGCGCACTGAGAGCTGGATGCGACCGCCCAGGGCGCAAGCCTCGATCGCGTTGTCGAGCAGGTTCGCGACGACGGTCACGAGGTCGGTGCGAGCCCCCTGACCGGATGCGGCGTCGAGGTGCGACTCGGCGTCGACCTCGAGCTCGATGCCGAGTTCTGCGCGCGGGAGCGCTTCGCGAGCACGAGCGCGGCGATCTCGACGTCGGAGATGCCGTCGTGTTCGTCGACCGCCGAGAGCGCACCGCCGCTGCCGACGCGCTCGATGAACGCGATGGCGGCGTCGACGTGACCGAGTTCGAGCAACCCGCTGACGACGTGCAGCTTGTTCGAGAACTCGTGCGACTGCGCCCGCAGTCCCTCGGCGAGCCCCTGCGCGCCCTGCAGCTCACGCAGCATGGCCTCGAGTTCGGTGCGATCGCGCAGGATCGCGATCGCGCCGATGTCACGGCTGTCGACGCGCACCCGGTCGCCGTGCACGAGCAGGATGCGCTCACCCGAGAGCACGGGGGTCTCGCGCTCTTCGCCGGAGGCGATGAACCGGGCGAGTTCCGCGTCGAGCACTTCGTCGACGCGCTCGCCGAGGACGGCTTCGGCGTCGGGCACGTCGAGCAGGCGGGCTGCGGCGTCGTTCATGAGCAGGATCCGTCCGTCGTCGTCGACGGCGACGAGCCCCTCGCGGATACCGTGGAGCATCGCCTCGCGGGTCTCGAGCATGGCACGGATCTCGTCGGGCTCGAGCCCGTAGATGCGGCGGCGGATGACCCGGCCGATCCATGCCGAGCCGACCACGCCGATCACGGCCGCGGCCACGAGCGCGATCAACAGCACCGCGAGTCCGTCGAGGAAGTCCGCCCGGAGTTCGGATTCGAGGATTCCGACCGAGACCTGCCCCATGACCCCGCCGGCGGCGTCGAAGATCGGAACCTTGACCCGCCAGGACTCGCCCAGCGTGCCGGTTTGGGTTCCGACGTAGATCTGGCCGGAGAGCGGGATGGCGGGGTCGGTGGACACCTTTTCGCCGATTCGGTCGGGGTTCGGGTGCGAGTAGCGGATGCCCGCGTCGTTCGCGACGACGACGTAGGTCACGTCAGAGGATTCCCGCACGACCTCGGCCACGGCCTGGATCGTCGCCGAAGGGTCGGCATCGTCGAAGGCATCGATGATCACCGGCAGCCCGGCGACCGATTGCGCGACCGCGATCATGCGGTCCTGGTAGGCGTCCCGCAGTTGCTGCTCCTGCAGCCACGTCGCGGTGACGCCGGTGCCGACGACGGTCGTGAGCACGATGGCGACCTGCAGCAGCAACAGCTGCATGCCAAGCGTCATCGACCGGCTCACCAGTCCAGTGTGCGGCATCCATGGCCCGTCGACGGCACCCGCAGCCGTGACCAATACGACCGAATCGTCCGAAATGAACAGTACGACCCTTACGACCGCAGCATTCCCCCCGCGGATGCCCCGACCTAGCGTCGTGTCCACATCGATCGTCGCCCGCGGACGAACCCGGGCACTCAAGGAGGAGAATTGCGATCTCACAGCAGGCCGCGCACGTCGGCCACCATCCACCGCTCACGAGGGGCGGCGCGAATCGCGATCGCGGGTCTCGGCATCGTCTCAGCGCTCGGGCTCGCCGCCTGCAGCGCGCCGGCGGCAGGAGCCGGCGGCTCCGGGGCCGACGAGGCGGTCTCGCTCGAGACCGTGAACCTGATCGCGCCCGCCGATCCCGGCGGCGGCTGGGACCAGACCGCCCGGGCCATGTCGCAGGTGCTGACCGATGAGCAGCTCGTCGGCTCCGCCCCGGTCGAGAACATCGGCGGCGCGGGCGGCACCGTCGGCCTCGCCGCGCTGGCCAACGAGAAGAATCCGGCGACCCTCATGGTCACCGGCCTTGTGATGGCAGGCGCGGTCGAGACGAACGCCTCGGCGGTGCGCATCGAGGACATGACCCCGATCGCGAAGCTCACCGAGGAAGCGCTCGTGCTCGTCGTCCCCGCCTCGTCGCCCCACAAGACCGCCGAGGACCTCGTCGACGCGATCGTCGAGCAGGGCGCCGCGATCTCGGTCACGGGCGGGTCGGCCGGCGGCGCCGACCACATCCTCGCGGGCATGCTGCTCACCGAGGCCGGCGTCGACCCGGCCGACATCCCGTCGACGCTCAACTACATCCCGAACTCGGGCGGTGGCGAAGCGGTCACGATGCTGCTCGGCAACACCGTGCAGGCTGGCATCTCGGGCGTGGGCGAGTTCGTCGAGCAGATCGAGGCCGGCGAGCTGCGGGCCCTGGCCGTCTCGTCGCCCGAGCCCGTCGCTCTGCTGCCCGACACGCCGACCCTGATCGAGGAGGGCTACGACGTCGAGCTCACGAACTGGCGCGGCATCCTGGCTCCCGGCGGCATCTCCGAGGCCGACGCCGAGGCGCTGCGCACGCTCGTCTCCGACCTGCACGCCACCACCGGTTGGGGCACGACGCTCGAAGACAAGGGCTGGGCCGATGCGTTCCTCGTCGGCGACGACTTCCAGTCCTTCCTCGACGGCAACATCGCCGAGGTGACGACGACGCTGCAGACGATAGGCCTGGTCTCCCAGTGACCGACGCCACCCAGGCTCCCCTCGGCGCATCCGCGCCGGGGGGAGCCCCATCGGCCCGCGCCGCTCGTCCGGCGATCGGGGAGTTCGCGTTCGCCGCGGTGTGCGCGGCGCTCGGCGTGTATGCGATCGTCGGCGCCGGCTTCATCCGGGTGCCTCCCGGCTCGGCCAGCGTGCTCGGGCCCCGCGTGTTCCCGTATGCCGTCGGGGTACTGCTCGTCGCGGCATCCGTCGCCGTCATCGTGCAGGTCGCGCGCGGGCATCGCGGTGTCCCCGACGACGGCGAGGACATCGACCCGGATGCCCCCACCGACTGGCTCACCGTCGCGAAGCTCATCGGGTGCTTCCTCACCCAGCTCGTGCTCATCGAATGGGCAGGGTGGCCCGTCGCCGTGATGGTGCTGTTCGGCGGCGCCGCGTGGTCGCTCGGCGCGAAGCGCTGGTGGGTGGCGCTGCTCATCGGCCTCGGCCTCGGCCTCGCGACGCAACTCGTCTTCGGCGTGTGGCTCGGGCTGTCACTGCCCGCCGGCCCGCTCCTCGAGTGGATCCCGATCTTCAATGGATAGTCTCAACGCACTCCTCGAGGGGTTCGCCACTGCGCTTGCCCCCCAGTACCTGCTCTACGCGCTCTTCGGCGTGTTCATCGGCACCGCCGTCGGCGTGCTGCCGGGCATCGGCCCCGCGATGACCGTCGCGCTGCTGCTGCCGCTCACGTACTCGCTCGACCCGACCGGGGCGCTCATCGTGTTCGCCGGCATCTACTACGGCGGCATGTACGGCGGCTCGACGACGTCGATCCTGCTCAACACGCCGGGGGAGTCGTCGTCGATCGTGACGGCCCTCGAGGGCAACCGGATGGCGAAGGCAGGCCGGGGCGCCGCAGCGCTCGCGACCGCGGCGATCGGCTCGTTCGTCGCGGGCACGGCCGCGACGTTGGCGCTCACGTTCCTCGCACCGGGGATCGCGAAGCTCGCCGTGCAACTCGGTCCTGCCGACTACTTCGCCCTCATCGTGGTCGCGTTCCTCACCGTGGGAGCGCTGCTCGGCTCGAGCGTCCCGCGCGGGCTCGTCTCGCTCGGTCTCGGACTGCTGCTCGGCCTCGTCGGCACCGAGGTGCTCTCGGGTCAGCAGCGCTACACGTTCGGCATCGCAAGCCTCGCCGACGGCATCGACGTCGTGCTCATCGCCGTCGGCCTCTTCGCCCTCGGCGAGACGCTCTATGTCGCGTCGCGGCTGCGGCACGGGTCGGTGCGGGTGATCCCGGTCACCCGCGGGTGGCGCAACTGGATGACCCGTCGCGACTGGCGCCGCTCCTGGCGGCCGTGGCTGCGCGGCACCGCGATCGGGTTCCCGATCGGCACGATCCCGGCCGGCGGTGCCGATGTCGCGACCTTCCTCTCATACGCCACCGAGCGAAAGCTCGCGCGAGGCAACGCGCGAGCAGAGTTCGGCCGCGGCGCGATCGAGGGGGTCGCCGGTCCTGAGGCCGCCAACAACGCCGCTGCGGCGGGCGTGCTCGTTCCGCTGCTCACGCTCGGCCTGCCGACCACGGCAACCGCCGCGATCATCATCTCGGCCTTCCAGTCGTACGGCATCAGGCCCGGCCCGATGCTGTTCGAGAACCAGTCGGGGCTCGTGTGGGCGCTCATCGCGAGCCTCTACATCGGAAACGTCATGCTGCTCGTGCTCAACCTGCCGCTCGTGGGCATGTGGGTGAAAGTGCTCCGCATTCCGCGCCCGTACCTGTACGCGGGCATCCTGGCGTTCGCGGGGCTCGGTGCGTACGCCCTGCACTTCAACGTGTTCGACACGCTGGTGCTGCTGGTCATCGGTCTTGTCGGGTTCCTGATGCGCCGGTACGGCTACCCGGTGGCTCCGATGGTGGTCGGCGGCATTCTCGGCCCGATGGCTGAGGAGCAGCTTCGCAAGGCGATGGCGATCAGCCAGGGAGATCTCTCGTACCTCGTGCACAGCCCGTTCGCGATCATCGCCTACTCGACGCTCGCGGTGATCGTCGTGCTCGGCGTCTGGCTGAAGCGGCGAAAGGCCCGTCTCGAGGCGACTGCGCCGGATCCGATCACCGCATCGCTGCCGGCTTGGGAGGAGGTGGACAGATAGCGGAATAGTCTTCGTGAACAGCCTGTTACATGTGTGGAGTTCACACGAAAGCTCCAGTGTGCCACGCTAGATTGGAAGCCACGAGGGTCAGGTAGACTGGCGCTCCCGTTTCCGGTCTCGGCGAGGCCGCAGGCACAGTAGAGGAGGTTCCCCGATGGTTCTGGTTCGACAGGAGATCGGCGATGTGCTGAGGGACTTCCGACTGCAGAAGGGGCGCACGCTCCGGCAGGTGGCGTCCAAGGCGAGCGTCGCGCTCGGGTACCTGAGCGAGGTCGAGCGGGGTCAGAAAGAGGCCTCGAGCGAGATCCTCGCGTCGGTCGCCGATGCGCTCGACACGCCCATCTCGGTGATCATGCACGAGGTCGGCGACCGCATCGCGGTCATCGAGGGCCTCAGCGTGGTGCCCGACAGCCTTCCCGACGAGCTCGTCGCCGAGTTCGACGCCGACATGATGGTTCGCTGACCACCGCGTCCATCACCACGTACATTCGAACGCTTCGGCCGGTCCTCGGACCGGCCGAAGTCATGTCCGGGAGAACCCGATGAAGCTCAGCGAATTCCAGATCGCCGTCGACACCGAGTTCGGCGGGGGCTACGGCGGTGTCATCGTGAACGACCTCGTGCTCGCGACGCTCGGTGGGCGCACGGCTCGCGAGGCCCTCGCCGCCGGCGTGCGGCCGCGCGAGGTGTGGCTGGCCCTCTGCGATGCGACGGATGTCCCAGAGGAGCGCCGTCACGGAGCCGGTCGGCCGGTGCCGGGGGAGCACGGACGCGGCATCCGCTGATCCGGCTTGCTCCATGCCGAAGGCCGGTTCGACACGCGGCGCGTCTTCGAACATCTGTTCGGTCGTTGGAGTAGTCTCCTCAACAGCAGGAGTTCCAGCGCATCCGTCCACATCTCCGCCGGTGACGGCAGCTGATGTCGGTGGTCGGCCATACGGTCGATGCGTCGGAACACACCGCAACCGCCTTGTCGCGAGACGCCGCGGGTCAGCGCCGATCGGTCACGGCCCGCAACGTGGAACGACAGCCTAGAGGCAGCAGCAACCGAGCATCCAAGGAGCCCCACACCATGGCATCACCAGCAGACCGCGAGAAAGCACTCGAAACCGCCCTCGCGCAGATCGACCGTCAGTTCGGCAAGGGCTCGGTCATGCGACTCGGCAGCGAAGAACGCGCGCCCGTCGAGGTCATCCCCACCGGTTCGATCGCCCTCGACGTCGCCCTCGGCATCGGCGGCATTCCGCGCGGCCGCATCGTCGAGATCTACGGTCCCGAGTCCTCGGGCAAGACCACGCTCACGCTGCACGCCATCGCCAACGCCCAGCGCGCCGGCGGCATCGCCGCCTTCATCGACGCCGAGCACGCGCTCGACCCCGAGTACGCCAAGAAGCTCGGCGTCGACATCGACGCGCTGCTCGTCTCGCAGCCCGACACGGGTGAGCAGGCGCTCGAGATCGCCGACATGCTGGTGCGTTCGGGCTCGATCGACCTCATCGTCATCGACTCGGTCGCGGCCCTCGTGCCTCGCGCCGAGATCGAGGGCGAGATGGGTGACTCGCACGTCGGCCTGCAGGCACGCCTCATGTCGCAGGCGCTGCGCAAGCTCACCGGTGGTCTCAACCAGACCAACACCACCATGATCTTCATCAACCAGCTCCGCGAGAAGATCGGTGTGTTCTTCGGCAGCCCCGAGACCACCGCGGGCGGCAAGGCACTCAAGTTCTACGCCTCGGTGCGACTCGACATCCGTCGCATCGAGACCCTGAAAGACGGTACCGACGCGGTGGGCAACCGCACCCGGGTGAAGATCGTCAAGAACAAGATGGCCCCGCCCTTCAAGCAGGCCGAGTTCGACATCCTCTACGGGGTCGGCATCTCGCGCGAGGGCAGCCTCATCGACTACGGCGTCGACCAGGGCATCGTCAAGAAGTCGGGTGCCTGGTACACCTACGACGGCGATCAGCTCGGGCAGGGCAAAGAGAACGCCCGCAACTTCCTGCTGCAGAACCCCGACATCGCGGCCGACATCGAGCAGAAGATCCTCGTGAAGCTCGGCATCGGCCAGCCGGCGGTCGCCGCCGCGGCGGTGCCGTCGAACGTCGAGTCGATCACGTCGAAGCGCAAGGGCGCCTGACGAGTTCGAGGCACGTGACCGGGAGGAACACACGATGAGCGACGCTGCATCCGAACGTCTCGCCCCGGTCACGTACCTGCCGTGGGTTCGCCCCGGTGCCGGGGCGACGGCTCGACCTGCCGCCTCGCGTCAGGCAGCCCCCGCAGCCGAGAAGCGAGTGGGTGCCGCCGTCGAGCGGCAGCCGCGGGCCGCGGCGTCCCCGACGGCTCGACCGACCGTCGAGGCACACCCGCGGGCGCCGCACGAAGCCGAATCGCGGCGGCCGGCGAGCGCGACGACCGTTGACGAGACCGGCGAACCCGACGAGACCGGCCTCGAGCGTGACGAGCGCATCGACCGCCTGGTCGTGTCGCGCCTGCGGCGATCGGCGCTCTCGGTGAGTGAGGTGCGCTCGGTGCTCGCCGAACACGGGCTCGACGAGCATGAGATCGAGCAGTGGATCGAGCGCTACGACCGATTCGGCTATCTCGACGACGCGCGGCTCGCCGAGCAGCTCGTGCACAGCCACGGCGTGCGTCGGGGCAGGGGCAGCGCAGCGATCCTCAATGAGTTGAGCCGTCGCGGCATCGACTCGGGCATCGCGCGAGCAGCGATCGACCGCCTCGACCCTGAGGCCGAGCGAGAGAACGCGCTGGCAGTGGCCGAGCGGCGGGCGCGGCAGCTCACCGGCCTCGACCGGCAGACGGCCGAGCGCCGGCTCTCGGCGTTCCTGCAGCGGCGGGGCTATCCCAGTGACGTCGTGCGTGAGGCGGTGACGGCGGCGATCGCGGCGGCGGGCTCGTAAACTGGTGCGATCATGAGCACCATTCACGAGGTCGCATCGGTCGGGGCGACGCTGTCACCGCCCGCGCCGCGCACGTACGAGGTTCGCACTTTCGGGTGCCAGATGAACGTCCACGACTCCGAGCGGCTGAGCGGTTCGCTCGAGGCGGCCGGGTACGTTCCCGCCGACGGCTCAGAGCCCGACATCGTCGTCATCAACACGTGCGCGGTACGCGAGAACGCCGACAACAAGCTCTACGGAAACCTGGGGCACCTCGCCAGCGTCAAGCGCCGCCACGCGGGCATGCAGATCGCGGTCGGCGGCTGTCTCGCGCAGAAAGACAAGAACGTCATCCTCGAGAAGGCCCCCTGGGTCGACGTCGTGTTCGGCACGCACAATATGGGCTCGCTGCCGAGCCTGCTCGAGCGCGCACGGCACAACGACGAGGCGCAGCTCGAGATTCTCGACTCGCTCGAGGTGTTCCCGTCGACCCTGCCGACCAAGCGCGACTCGACCTACAGCGGGTGGGTCTCGATCTCGGTCGGCTGCAACAACACGTGCACGTTCTGCATCGTGCCCGCGTTGCGCGGAAAAGAGAAAGACCGTCGGCCCGGCGAGATCCTCGCCGAGATCGGCACGCTCGTCGACGACGGCGCCGTCGAGGTCACCCTGCTCGGGCAGAACGTGAACTCCTACGGCGTCGAGTTCGGCGATCGGCAGGCCTTCGGCAAGTTACTGCGGGCCGCCGGCCAGATCGACGGCCTCGAGCGCATCCGGTTCACGAGCCCGCACCCCGCGGCGTTCACCGACGACGTCATCGACGCGATGGCCGAGACTCCCAATGTCATGCCGCAGTTGCACATGCCGCTGCAGTCGGGCTCCGACCGCGTGCTCAAGGCGATGCGCCGGTCGTACCGGTCCGAGAAATTCCTCGGCATTCTCGACCGCGTGCGCGCGAAGATCCCGAACGCGGCGATCTCGACCGACATCATCGTCGGCTTCCCCGGCGAGACCGAAGCGGACTTCCAAGAGACGCTGCGCGTCGTCGAAGCCGCCAGGTTCGCGTCGGCGTTCACGTTCCAGTACTCGATCCGTCCGGGCACGCCCGCCGCCACCATGGACGACCAGGTGCCGAAAGACGTCGTGCAAGAGCGCTACGAGCGGCTCACCGCGCTGCAGGAGCGCATCTCGTGGGAGGAGAACGAGAAGCTCGTCGGCAGGGCCGTCGAGGTGCTCGTCTCTTCGGGTGAGGGCAAGAAAGACGCCGAGACCCACCGGCTCAGCGGTCGCGCCGAAGACAGCCGCCTCGTGCACTTCGAGGTGCCCGCAGGGTCTGAGCTGCCCCGGCCGGGCGACGTGGTCTCGGTGACGATCACGCACGCGGCCCCGTTCCACCTCCTGGCCGACGCGGTCGACGACGTGCCCCTGGTCATCCGTCGCACTCGCGCGGGCGACGCGTGGGATCGTGCTGAGGCAGAGAGCTGTGCGGTGCCGGCCGCGGGCGGGTCCTCGGCCGCCGGCCCGGTTTCGCTCGGATTGCCCACGGTTCGCGCCCGCAGCGCCGAGCCGCTCGTCGCGCCCGGGGTCGGCACCATGCCCATCTACGACCCCACCGACGCGCAGCGCTGACGTGTCGCTCATCGCGATCGTCGGGGCGACGGGCACCGGCAAGTCCGACTTCGCGCTCGACCTCGCGGCGGCACTCCGACGCGCGGGGCGACCCGCCGAAGTCGTCAACGCCGATGCCATGCAGCTCTACCGAGGCATGAACATCGGCACGGCGAAGCTCACGCCCGACGAGCGCCGCGGTGTGCCGCATCACCTGCTCGACGTGCTCGAGGTCACCGAGGAAGCCTCGGTGGCGGCCTATCAGCAGGCTGCGCGTGAGGCGATCGACGAGATCTCGACGAGGGGTGCCGTCGCGCTGCTCGTCGGCGGGTCGGGGTTGTACGTGTCGTCGGTGATCCACGATTTCCGGTTTCCGGGCACCGACGCGCAGCTTCGGGCGAGGCTCGAGGCCGAGCTCGCCGAGCGCGGCCCGGGCCTGCTGCATGCACGACTCCGTGCCATCGACGCCGAGACCGCGGCGAGCGTCGACCCGCAGAACGGGCGCCGCATCGTTCGCGCCCTCGAGGTCATCGAACTGACCGGTGAACCCAAGGCCGCACGACTTCCCGATGAACCCGTGGCGTGGCGCGACCACCGCATCGTGCACCTGCGCAGCGAGCGCTCGCTCCTCGTCGAGCGGCTCGACGCCCGCGTGCTCGACATGTGGCAGCGTGGCCTCGTCGACGAGGTGCGCGCCCTGCTGCCTCAGGGCATCGAGCGCGGGGTGACCGCCCGCAAGGCGATCGGCTACGCGCAGGCGCTCGCAGAACTGCACGGCCGCATGCCCCGTGCCGACGCGATCGCCGAGACCCAGCAGCTCACCCGAACCTATGCACGTCGCCAGGTGGGCTGGTTCAAGCGCTACCGTGACGCGGCCACGATCGACGCCGACGACCCGTCGGCTCGCGCCGCGGAGCTCAACCGTCAGGCGACCCTAGACTGAGGTGATGTCGTTCGATCTGCGATTCACCAAGGGCCAGGGCACCGGCAATGATTTCGTGCTCTTCAGCGATCCCGAGGGTGAATCCGAGTTGACTCCCGCGCAGATCGCCGCCATCTGCGACCGTCAGTTCGGCGTGGGCGCCGACGGCGTCATTCGCGCCGTGCGGTCGGTGAATCTCGACGCGGGCGCCGCAGCGCTCGCCGAGAACCCGCATGCCGCATGGTTCATGGACTACTCCAACGCCGACGGCTCGGTCTCCGAGATGTGCGGCAACGGCATCCGCGTCTACACGAAGTACCTGCTCGACCAGGGCCTCGCCGACCTGCACGCCGGCGACGAGATCGCCATCGGCACGCGCGCCGGGGTGCGCACCGTGAGCCGCACCGCGAACGGGTTCCAGGCCGATCTCGGCCTCTGGCGGCTCGATGGCGGCGAACCGCTCGTGCGGGCCAAGCAGCTTCCCGTCGCCCGGCCGGGCCTCGGCATCGATGTCGGCAATCCGCATATCGTCGTCGCCCTGGCCGACGACGACGAACTCGAGAGCCTCGACCTGGGTTACCAGCCGATCGTCGATCCCGAGCCTGTGCACGGCGCCAACATCGAGTTCGTGGTTCCGGCCGAGCCGCTCGTCGAAGACGGCGTCGGCCGCATCCGCATGCGCGTGCACGAGCGCGGGTCGGGAGAGACGCTCTCGTGCGGCACGGGAGCGGTCGCCTCCGCCCTCGCCGTGAGGCATTGGGCGGGCGCAGGCGCACCCAACGACTGGCGCGTACAGGTGCCGGGCGGTGTGCTCGGGGTGCGCATGTTCCCGGCAGACGACGGCGAGCACGTCGCGCTCTCGGGTCCGGCCGAACTGGTCTTCGACGGGGTGCTGACGCTCGCCTGACTCCGACACTGATGCCGTGTGGCATCAGTGCCGGAGTCAGGGCGACGGTCAGCGTCGCGCTTCGAGCACGCGGAACCCCTTCGAGGTCTCGGCGCGCTCGACCTCGAGGTCGAGTTCGTCGGTGATCCAGCGTTGCAGCGAGTCGGCGCCGAGCTGCTTCGCGACGACGAGCCACGCGGTCGCATCGTCGCCGAGCCGGGGGAGCCATTTCTCGAGCAGTGCGTGCAGCTCGGCCTTGCCGACGCGGATCGGCGGGTTCGACCAGATGGTCGCGAATCGCACCTCGTCGGGCACTTCGTCGGGCAGCACGGCCCTCACATTGGTGAGCCCGAGCCGGGCGATGTTGCGCCGCACGAGGTCGAGGGCGCGTTCGTTGACGTCGACGGCCCAGACCGTGGCATCCGGCGACTGCAGCGCGAGGCTGATCGCGATCGGCCCCCAGCCGCAGCCGAGGTCGAGCAGGTCGCCGCTTGCGGGTGGTGCGGGCACGACCTCGAGCAACACCCGGGTGCCGGTGTCGAGGTGTTCGGGGCTGAACACACCACCGGCGGTCGTCACGGTGAGCTTGCGCCCGGCGAGTGCGACGGTGATCGTGCGGAACGCGGCCTCACCGGCGGGCTGGGCGGTGAAGTAGTGGTCCGAAGCCATGTAGGGGAACCTATCGCACGCGAACCGAAGTAGTGTTGACACGATGAACGATGCCGAACAGTCCGCCGCAGACGACGCCGTCGAGCGGGTGCTGCGCGGCGCAGAGACCAAGGCCGGTGTCACCCGATTCGGTTCGGGTGCGGCTGATGCCCTCATGAGTCACGGCTCGCACGACGTGGCGGGCGAGACCGACGGCGAGCAGTTCGACCGTGAAGAGCGGGCGGCCCTTCGCCGGGTCGCGGGGCTCTCGACCGAGCTCGAAGACGTCACCGAGGTCGAGTACCGGCAGCTGCGGCTCGAGAACGTCGTGCTCATCGGCGTCTACTCGCAGGGCTCACTCGACGAGGCCGAGAACTCCATGCGCGAACTCTCGGCACTCTCAGAGACCGCCGGGGCGCGTGTGCTCGACGGCGTGCTGCAACGCCGGCCGCATCCCGACCCCAGCACGTACCTCGGCCGCGGAAAGGTCGAAGAGCTGCGTCATATCGTGGCGTCGCTCGGCGCCGACACGGTCGTCGCCGACACCGAGCTCGCCCCGAGCCAGCGCCGTGCGCTCGAAGACGCGGTCAAGGTCAAAGTCATCGACCGCACCGCGGTGATCCTCGATATCTTCAGCCAGCACGCGAAGAGCCGTGAGGGCAAGGCGCAAGTCGAACTCGCGCAGCTCGAGTACCTGCTGCCCCGTCTGCGCGGCTGGGGCGAGTCGATGTCGCGTCAAGCCGGTGGCCAAGTCGGCGGCGCAGGCGCCGGCATGGGCTCACGCGGACCCGGTGAGACGAAGATCGAGCTCGACCGCCGCCGCATCCACTCGCGCATGGCGAAGCTGCGACGGCAGATCACCGGCATGAAGCCCGCCCGTGAGGCCAAGCGCGCCAATCGCAAGCGCAATGCGGTGCCGTCGGTCGCGATCGCGGGCTACACGAACGCGGGCAAGTCGAGCCTGCTCAACCGCATCACGGGTGCCGGCGTGCTCGTCGAGAACGCCCTGTTCGCGACCCTCGACGCAACGGTCCGACGCAACACCACGGCCGACGGGCGCGTCTACACGATCGCTGACACGGTCGGTTTCGTGCGCAACCTGCCGCACCAACTCGTCGAGGCGTTCCGGTCGACGCTCGAAGAGGTCGGCGACTCCGATCTCATCGTGCACGTCGTCGACGCGGCACACCCCGATCCCGCCGGGCAGATCGCCACCGTCCGCGATGTCATCGGCGAGGTCGGCGCCCGCGACATCCCCGAGCTGATCGTCTTCAACAAAGCCGACCTCGTGACGCCCGAAGATCGCCTCGTGCTGCGCGGGCTCGAGCCGAACGCGCTCTTCGCGTCAGCCCGCACCGGCGAGGGCATCGCCGACGTGCTCGCCGGTATCTCGCGCATGCTGCCCGACCCGGCGGTCGAGGTCGACCTGCTCGTTCCCTATGATCGCGGCGAGGTCGTGTCGACCCTGCACGAGACGGGCAGGGTGCTCTCGATCGACTACGTCGAAGACGGCACGCGCATTCGCGCGCTCGCGTCGCCCGAGCTGGCAGCCCAATTGGCGCGCTTCGCGGCGGCCGTCGAGGCCTGAGGGCATCGGCGGTGTGCGCCGCACGCCGGCAGTGAACGACGGAATGTCGCGCCGCGCCCCCGCGCGTCGCGTCCGGCGAGCGTCACCGTGCGTCATAACTTTTCCGACGGCCGAGCCGCAGGCGTATCGTCGCTCCTGATCGTCGGTGTGCGGCCGGATGCCGCCCACCTGGAGCGACCGCCGAGCCCGGCACCCGCCCGCGACACCCACCCGCCGTTCCGGCAGGGGGACGCGGCCTGCCGTGCCTCCGCCGACCGGCTCGTCCCGCAGGAGACGACTCATGGCTGCAACCGGTTCAGGCGGATCGGACGCGCACTGTCGCCCGCGCCCTCCGATCTCGTTCGAGCTCTTCCCGCCGCGCACCGACGCCGCAGCACTCGCCCTCGGTCGCACGATCGACCGGCTGGCCGAGGCGAATCCTGCCTTCATCTCGGTGACGTTCGGTGCGGGCGGCTCGTCTCGAGACCGCTCGCTCACGGTGCTGCGGTACATGCTCGAGAACACCGAGGTCGAGCCGATGGCGCACCTCACCTGTGTCGGCTCGTCGCACGCCGAGGCGAACCGCCTCGTACGTGAGTTCCTCGACGCGGGCATCACGAGCTTCCTGGCACTGCGCGGCGACCCGCCCGTGGGTGCCGACCCAGACGCCGGCATCGGGGATCTCGGCAGTTCGGCTGAACTCGTGCAGCTCATCCACCGGGTTCAAGAGGAGCGCGAGCCGTTCGCACAGGAGGGTATCCCCGGGATCCCCGGGGTATCGCGCATCGGCGAGCGGACCAGGCCCGAGCGTGTTGCGGTCGCGGCGTTTCCCACGGGGCATCCGCGCTCTCGGGGCGTGAATCAAGATGTCGATGCGCTGCTCGCGAAAGAGGTCGCCGGTGCCAACCTGGCGATCACGCAACTGTTCTGGCGGGCCGACGACTACCTCGGATTCGTCGATCGCGCCCGCGCCGGTGGCGTCACCATTCCGATCCTGCCCGGGATCATGCCGGTGACCACGCCGGCGAGGCTCGCGAGGCTCACCGAGCTCACGGGTGTCGAGCCGCCGCCCGAGCTCGCGATCGACCTCGAGATCGAACCCGACGCCGAGGCCTGCGCCGAACTCGGCATCTCCTACGCCGCCCGACTGGCGCAGGCGGTGCTCGATGGCGGCGCCCCGGGCCTTCACTTGTACACCTTTAACCGCCATGAGGCCGTGCTCGACGTGCTCGGCCGCCTCGACCTGCACACCACTGCGCAGCTCGTCAATGAAAGGAACACCACACCACGATGACCGCACACGCCTTCCCCACCGGAACCATCCTCGGGTACCCCCGCATCGGCCGACGACGTGAGCTCAAGCGCGCCGTCGAGGCGTTCTGGGCCGGCACGATCGACGCCGACGAGCTCGAGGCGCGCGCCGCCGCCCTGCGCGCCGCGACCCGCGAGCGCCTCGCCGACCTGGGCCTCGATCGCGCGACCTCGGCGATCCCCGAGTCATTCTCGTTCTACGACCAGGTGCTCGACGCCGCGATCACGGTCGGCGCCGTTCCGCCGCGGTTCGCCGGCCTGCGCGATGCCGGGGGCGGCGTCGATCTCGCCGGGTACTTCACGATCGCCCGCGGCGTCGGCGACAGCGCGCCGCTCGAGATGACGAAGTGGTTCGACTCGAACTACCACTACCTCGTGCCCGAGATCGGACCCGACACCGTGTTCACGCTGCACGCCGATCGCATCCTCGCCGAGTTCGCCGAGGCGAAGGCGCAGGGATTCCTCACGAGGCCCGTCGTCGTCGGGCCGGTGACCTTCCTCCTCCTGGCGAAGCCGGCCGACGACGCTCCCGCCGGCTTCGGCCCGCTCGACCGCCTCGGCGACCTCGTGCCCGTCTACGGGCAGCTGCTCGACCGGTTGGCCGCGGCGGGCGCCGAGTGGGTGCAGCTCGACGAGCCCGCGCTCGTGAGCGAGAGCATCGACGAACCTCGCGATCGAGTGCTCGAATCGGCGGCCACCGCCTACGACGCGCTCGGCGCGGCCGACGCTCGGCCGTCGATCTTCGTCGCCGCACCGTACGGTGCGCTCGATGACGCCCTGCCGGTGCTCGCGGCGACCCCCGTCGAGGCGATCGGACTCGACCTCGTGCGCGGCACGCTTGCGGCGCAACTCGACCCGGTGACCGAGGAGTCGCTCGCGGCGAAGACCCTCGTCGCGGGCGTCATCGACGGTCACAACGTCTGGCGGGGCGACCTCGCGGCCGCGTTCGCGCGCGTGGAGGCCGTGCAGCACTTGTCGGGCGCCGTCGCGGTGTCGACCTCGACGTCGCTGCTGCACGTGCCGCACGATGTCGACGCCGAGACCTCCCTCGACGCGCGCCTCGGTTCGTGGCTCGCGTTCGCCGACCAGAAGGTCGCTCAGGTGGCGACGCTCGCCCGTGGACTCGGTGAGGGCCGCGAGACGATCGAGACCGCTCTCGACGAGGCATCCGCCGCCCTGGCCGACCGCACCAGTGCGCCCGGCGTGCGCGTTCCCGCGGTGCGCGACCGCGTGACGGCGCTCGCCGATCGTGACTTCGCGCGCGCCGTATACGACGAGCGGGTCGCCGCGCAGCAGAGCCTCGATCTGCCCGAACTGCCGACCACGACGATCGGCTCGTTCCCGCAGACCGGCGACATCCGGCGGGCTCGGGCGCGTCTTGTGAAGGGCGAACTCGATGCCGACGGCTACCGGCAGCTCATGCGCGCCGAGATCGAACGGGTCGTGCGGCTGCAGGAGGAGATCGGCCTCGACGTGCTCGTGCACGGCGAGCCCGAGCGCAATGACATGGTGCAGTACTTCGCCGAGTTGCTCGATGGGTTCTCGGTCACTGAGCACGGCTGGGTGCAGTCGTACGGCTCGCGCTGCACCCGCCCGTCGATCCTGTGGGGCGACGTGTCGCGGCCGGCGCCCATGACGGTCGAGTGGTCGTCGTACGCGCAGTCTCTGACCGAGAAGCCCGTCAAGGGCATGCTCACGGGCCCGGTGACGATCCTCGCCTGGTCGTTCGTGCGTGACGACCAGCCGCTCGGCGACACGGCCCGCCAGGTGGCCCTCGCCCTGCGCGACGAGATCGCCGACCTCGAGCGCGCCGGCATCCGGGTCATCCAGGTCGATGAGCCTGCCCTTCGCGAGCTGCTGCCGCTGAAGCTCGCCGAGCAGCCCGCCTACCTCGACTGGTCGGTCGGCGCATTCAGGCTCGCCACGGGCGGCGCCGCGTCGGCAACGCAGGTGCACACACATCTCTGCTATTCGGAGTTCGGCGTCGTCATCGACGCCATCAAGAACCTCGACGCCGACGTGACCTCGATCGAGGCGGCGCGTAGCCGCATGGAGGTCGTCGACGACATCGCCGCGAGTGGCTTCGCCCACGGGATCGGCCCGGGCGTGTACGACATCCATTCGCCGCGCGTGCCGAGTGCTGTCGAGGTGCAGGCGTTGCTCGAGCGCGCGGTCGCCGAGATCCCGGCATCGCGACTCTGGGTGAATCCCGACTGCGGGCTCAAGACCCGTGGTTACGACGAGACCGTCGCATCGCTCGAGCACATCCTCGAGGCCGCGCGCGCGGTGCGCGCCGAGCTCAGGGAGTCCGTGCTCGCCGAGTAGCCGGGGATTCGGACGATCCGGTCGGATGTCGCGTACCCGCGGCCTCCGATCGGATCGGGTTCAGGCACGGAACGAACACCTTGGCTGCATTGTCAGGCGGTGGCACGCGGACGTAACATTCGTCATGCGCACGTTCGGGATGGCGGCGCTGGTGGTCGTCGCGCTGTCGCTGACCGGGTGCACGGCGGGCGAGCAGCATGCGCCGGTGCCTGGTGCCACCGTCGACGGAGCAGACGCGATGCGGGCCGGGAACCGCGCCGCCCACACGGCGACCTCGCTCGCCGACGGTCGGATCCTGGTCGCGGGCGGATGTGTCGTCGACGGCTGCGGCACGGCGAGCGCCGATGCGATGATCATCGGCGCCGACGGGCGAACCGTGGTGCCGGTCGCACCTCTGAGCCTGCCACGCACGAACCACACGGCGAACCTGGTGCCCGACGGACGGGTGGTCGTCGTCGGCGGATTCCTCGGCGAGGGCGAGGGGGTCACCGGCTCGATCGATGTCCTCGATCCCGTCGGGGCGACGACGGCTCCGGCAGAGACGGTCGTGCCGCGCGGCGGCCACGCGGCGGCCGTCCTGCCCGACGGCCGCGTGCTCGTCGTCGGGGGCGACGCCGAGCCAGGTGGCTTCACCGCGAGTGCGGAGGTCTTCGACCCCGAGACCGGTGCGGTCGCGGCGGCGCGCCCCTTGCCGTGGGCGGCGGACGCCCTCGAGGCGACCTCGCTCGCCGACGGTCGCGTACTCGTCACGGGTGGCCGTGTCGATCGCGGTACCGGCACCGACGCGGCCGCCGTGTACGAACCTGATCGCGACGAATGGGTTGCGGTGGGATCGCTCGCGGTTCCCCGGTTCAAGCACTTCCAGGTGACGCTCTCAGACGGCCGGGTGCTCGTCGGCGGGGGCACAGCCGACGATCGCGGGCTCCATGCCTCGACCGAGGTCTTCGACCCCGCCGCAGGCGGCTTCTCGTCCGGCCCCGACCTCACGCAGCCGCGGTACAAGCTCTCGGGCGGCGCGCTCGCGCTCGCCGATGGTCGGGTGGTCGTCGGCGCCGGCGGCGACACTGTCGAGCTCATCGACGTCGCGGCGGGCACCTCGAGGGTGGTCGCGGAACTCGATACGACGGCCTCGTTCGCGACGGTCAGCCTGCTCGAGGACCAGTCGGTGCTCCTGCTCGGAGGCTACGACGACCGGATCGCTCTGACGGGCCTCATGCGCGAAGTGGCGATCCCGGATCGCCGATGAGATCGGCTGGCTCGCAGCGTCCATCCAGTTCGGTCGGGGGCGATGCCCAGCAGGGGAGGCTAGGTTCGCGTCATGCGCCTCGCACTTCACGAATCCGGCAGTGGCTCCAGGACCGCCATCCTCATCCACGGCATCATGTCGGATTCTCGGGCTTGGCACCGCGTGACCGCCGAACTCGAGGCCACGGGGGGTTCCGTGTGCTCGCGGTCGACCTCAGCGGACACGGCCGTAGCCCCCGCGCACTGCGCTACTCACCGGCAGCATGGGCCGACGACGTCGTCGAAACGGTCGCACCGCTGCTCGACGGTGCACCCGACGTGGTCATGGGGCACTCACTCGGCGGGCTCGTCGCGAGCCTGGTCGCCGATCGACTCGCGCCGCGCGCTGCGATCTACATCGATCCGGCCTTCGCGTTCCCGAAGGGCGTGAAGGGCTTGGCGTACAAGGCGTTCTTCGCGATGGCGCCGCGGCCGAAGCGATCGGCGCTCGTGCGCATGAACCCGAAGTGGAGCGCGGTCGACGTCGACATCGAGCTCGCGACGCTGCGCGACTGGGACAAGCGTACGATCCTGGGCTTCAGCGACACTCGACCGCTCGTTCCGCCGGCGAGGCTCGTCGCGCCGAGCCTTGTGCTGCTCGCCGAGAGGAGCCTGCTCATCACCGATCGGGTGGCTGCGCAGATGCGACGCCAGGGCATGACGGTGACGACGGTGCCCGGCACCGGTCACACCGTGTTCCGCGACGATCACGCGGGGTTCATGCGCGCGGTCACGGAGTGGCTTCGCGGAGTCGCACCCGCGACCGTGGGTGTGGCACGTGCCCTCGTGCCGGCACGGGTGACCGCCTGAGCCGACCGAGCCGACCGGCCTGAGCCCACTGCCGCGTGCTGGGTGGCGTCAGACGGCGCGCAGCACCGCCACGACCTTGCCGAGCACTTCGGCGTGATCGCCCACGATCGGTTCGAACGCGGTGTTGCGGGGGAGCAGCCAGGTGTGGCCGTCGCGCTGGCGGAACACCTTGACGGTGGCTTCGCCGTCGAGCATCGCGGCGACGATCTCGCCGTTCTCGGCCGTGCGCTGCGAACGCACCACGACCCAGTCGCCGTCGCAGATCGCGGCGTCGATCATCGAGTCGCCGACGACCTTCAAGATGAACAGCTCGCCCTTGCCGACGAGCTGCCGGGGGAGCGGGAAGACCTCGTCGATCTGCTGTTCGGCGGTGATCGGCACGCCTGCGGCGATACGGCCGACGAGGGGGACCATCGCCGCGTCGCCGACCGGCACCGGGTCGCCGGCGGCTTGGGGACGATCGTCGAGCCCCGGGAGTTCGATCAGCACCTCGAGCGCGCGCGGCCGGTTGGGGTCGCGCCGGAGGTAACCGGCGAGTTCGAGCTGATTGAGCTGGTGCGTGACGCTCGAGAGTGATGAGAGCCCGACGGCGTCGCCGATCTCGCGCATGCTCGGCGGATAACCCCGGCTCGCGACCGAACGCTGCACGACCTCGAGGATGGCGATCTGCTTCGCACTCAGGGTCTTTCGGCGTCGTGCCCGGCCGGTCTCACGCACGTCGTTGTCGGTGCTCACGGTCTCGCCCTTCGTCGAGGTCGCCATCGCGACCCAATGTCAGTGGTGTCTGGTCGACTGTCTTCCGGACATTCGAAACTGTATCCGCCCCGGGCGGCAGCGGCAAACATTCGTTCGAGTGTGTCGCCATATCCAGTGGCGAAGACATTCGGCGGTGAGGGGTTGCGGCTTCGAGCGTTCGAATGTATGTTCGGAACAGAGATTCGCATCCGGCCCTCCCGGCCGAGGGCCGGATGCGACTCGACTCAGGAGGTGTGACATGAGCGCAGCGATCGTGAATCCCGGCTTCCGCCCTCAGGCAAGCCTGCGGGCCACCCGAGCAGGGGCAGACCGTGAGACGCGCCCCGGGCGCCTGCGACTCACCCGGCGCGGCCGGGTCGTGTTCACCACCCTCGCGTCGATCCCTCTCGTGCTGTGGGCGATCGTCGCGGTGCTCTCCGCGGGTGGGGCTGCCGCCGATGTCGAGGGCGCCGCCGTCGGCGCGGGGCTCGAGTACGTCACCGTCGGCGCGGGCGACTCCCTCTGGGAGATCGCCGTGGCGCTCGATTCCTCCGCCGATCCGCGCGTCGTGATCGACGAGATCGTGCGGCTCAACGGTCTCGACGATGTGGTCATCGAGCCCGGGCAGCGCCTCGCGGTGCCGAACGCCGGCTGACGTCATACAGGGCATCGGCCCGAGTGCTCGTCGGTAGCATGGATCGGTGACGAGTCTCGACGACCTCCCCATCCGCGATGACCTCCGTGGGCGCACGCCGTACGGCGCTCCGCAAGCGCACGTGCCGGTCGCGCTCAACGTCAACGAGAACACGCACCCCATCCCCGAAGACGTGGCGCACGACATCGTCGCTCGCATCGCCGCGGCCATCCTGCGGCTCAACCGGTACCCCGACCGCGAGTTCAGCGAGCTCCGCTCGGCACTTGCCGCCTACCTCGGTCACGGCCTCACCTCCGAGCAGCTCTGGGCCGCCAACGGGTCGAATGAGGTGCTGCAGCACGTCATGCAGGCCTACGGGGGGCCGGGTCGTTCGGCGCTCGGCTTCGCGCCGACCTACTCCATGTACAGCCTGCTCGCGGCGGGCTCCGGCACCGAATGGATCGCCGCCTCCCGCGACGCGGGGTTCGAACTCAGCCCCGAGACCGCCCTCGCCGCGGTGCGCGAGCACGACCCCGACATCGTGCTGCTCTGCGCCCCGAACAATCCCACGGGTACCCCGCTCTCGATCGAGACGATCCGGGCCGTCGCCGACGCCGCGCGTGGCGTGGTCGTCGTCGATGAAGCGTATTTCGAGTTCGCCGATCCGGGCACGCCGAGTGCGCTGACCTTGCTCGACGGGCGCCCGCGGCTGCTCATCTCGCGCACCATGAGCAAGGCGTTCGCCTTCGCCGGAGCGCGGGTGGGCTACCTCGCCGGCGACCCGGCCGCGATCGACGCCCTGCGACTCGTGCGATTGCCCTACCACCTGTCGGCACTCACCCAGGCGGCCGCGCTCGGCGCGCTCGCACACGCCGACGAGATGCTCGCGATGGTCGACGAGATCCGCGGCCAGCGTCGACGCATCTCCGAGACGCTCGCCGAACTCGGGTTCGCGCCGGCCCGCAGCGGATCGAACTTCGTGCTCTTCGGCGGTGTCGACGATCCGCACGCGGTCTTCGAGCAACTGCTCGCACGGGGCATCCTGATTCGCGACATCGGCATTCCCGGCCACCTTCGCGTGACGGCCGGAACCGAGGCCGAGACGACCGCATTCCTCGAGGCGATCGCCGTCTTCGCGCCGGCGGGCCGCAATAAGATCGACGTATGAGCCCCCAGACGCCTGCGCGCACCGCACAAGTGCAGCGCGAGACGAGCGAGTCGAGCATCGATCTCTCGATCGATCTCGACGGCACCGGAACGAGCGACATCGAAACCGGGGTTCCGTTCTACGACCACATGCTCACGGCGTTCGCGAAGCACTCGCTCACCGATCTCACCGTGCGGGCGAACGGCGACGTCGACATCGACGTGCACCACACCGTCGAAGACACCGGCATCGTGCTCGGGCAGGCCATCAGGCAGGCGCTCGGCGACAAGCGCGGCATCTCGCGCTACGGCGACGCACTCGTTCCACTCGATGAGGCACTCGCCCAGGCGGTCGTCGACATCTCGGGCCGGCCGTTCCTCGTGCACTCCGGCGAGCCGGCCGGGTTCGAATACCACCTCATCGGCGGCCACTTCACCGGGTCGATGGTGCGCCACGTCTTCGAGGCCATCACGTTCAACGCCGGCCTCACCGTGCACGTCACCGTGCTGGGCGGCCGCGACCCGCACCACATCGCCGAGGCCGAGTTCAAGGCGTTCGCGCGCGCGTTCCGCCAGGCGAAGGCGCTCGACCCGCTCGTCTCGGGCATCCCGTCCACGAAGGGCGCCCTGTGAACCGCAGGCCCCGCGTCGCGCTGCTCGACTACGGCTCGGGCAACGTGCACTCCGCAGCCAAGGCGCTCGAGGCGGCCGGCGCCGAGGTCGAGGTCACGGCCGACCGCACCACGGCACTCGAGGCCGACGGGCTTGTCGTGCCCGGCGTCGGTGCGTTCAAGGCCGTGGTCGACCAGTTGCACGCGGTACGCGGCGACGAGGTCATCGACCGTCGCCTCGCCGGCGGTCGCCCCGTGCTCGGAATCTGCGTCGGTATGCAGGTCATGTTCGAGCATGGCGTCGAGCGCGGTGTCGACACCGAGGGGCTCGGCGAGTGGCCCGGCGCCGTCACCGAACTGGCGGCACCGGTGCTGCCGCACATGGGCTGGAACACGGTGACGCCCGACGAGGGCTCGGTGCTGTTCGACGGCATTGAAGACGAGCGGTTCTACTTCGTGCACTCGTTCGCCGCGCAGCAGTGGCATCTCGATGTGATGCCGCCGTTCCCGGCGCCCAAGCTCACGTGGGCCGAGCACGGCGGGCGGTTCCTCGCCGCCGTTGAGAACGGCCCGCTGTCGGCCACCCAGTTCCACCCCGAGAAGTCCGCAGCGGCAGGCATCCGACTGCTCGCGAATTGGATCGGCACGCTCCACTGAGCGCGCCGACGTCTGGGCCGGTCATGCCGACGCGTCGACTTCGGTGAGGGCGTAAGATCCTGTGATTGTGCCCCCGTCGATTCCCGACGAAGATTCCTGAGGACAATGATGAGCGAGTTCAGCAAGACCCCCGGCCTGGTGCTGCTTCCGGCCGTCGACGTGGCCGGCGGTAAGGCCGTGCGCCTGACGCAGGGCGAGGCGGGCACCGAGACGAACTACGGCGATCCGGTCGACGCGGCGATGGACTGGGCCGACCAGGGCGCAGAGTGGATCCACCTCGTCGACCTCGATGCGGCGTTCGGCCGCGGTTCCAACGCGGGGGTGTTGAAGAAGGTGATCCGCCAGGTGCGTGGGGTCAGTGTCGAACTCTCGGGCGGCATCCGCGACGACGAGTCCCTCGAGCACGCGCTCGAGATCGGAGCGAAGCGCATCAACCTCGGCACCGCGGCTCTCGAGAATCCCGAGTGGGCGGCGTCGGTCATCGCGCAGTACGGCGAGGCGATCGCAGTGGGGCTCGATGTGCGCGGCACGACGCTCGCAGCGCGCGGGTGGACGAAGGAGGGCGGCGACCTCTGGCAGGTGCTCGACCGCCTCGAAGAGGCGGGAACCGCACGTTACGTCGTCACCGACGTCACGAAAGACGGCACCCTGCAGGGCCCGAACCTCGACCTGCTGCGCCAGATCCTCGACCGTACCGAGCGCCCCGTGGTCGCGTCGGGCGGCGTCTCGAGCCTCGACGACCTGGTGGCACTTCGCGAACTCGTTCCGCTCGGTCTCGAGGGCGCAATCGTCGGAAAGGCTCTCTACGCGGGCGCGTTCACGCTGGCCGAGGCACTGGATGTCGCGTCGCGCTGACGAACCGCACGAATCGTCGACGGATGCCGCGGCTGCGGCTGATCCGAAGACGACCGACTCTGCGGGTGTGCCGTGGCAGGGGCGCTCGTTCGGGCCGAACCCGCACGCCGCCGACGACGGCCTCGCACCGCCGAAACTCGCCGCTGCGATCGCGGGGTTCCGCGACGGCACGGCGGGGCAGGCCGAAGTCGTCGCCGCGTTCGCCCGGTCGCGCTTGCTGATTCCCCTGCTCGCGCAGCTCGGCGACCCAGGGTCCGAGATCGGTGCACACGGCCTCGCCGTCGACAAGAGCCAGGAGCTGTCGATCGTGACGGTCGCAGGCCCTGACGGTCGCCAGGTGCTGCCGGTGTTCGCATCAGTCGACGCGATGTCGAAATGGAACCCGATCGCGAGGCCCGTTCCCGCCGACGGCGTGCGCGTCGCACTCGCCGCCGCCGACGACGGCACCGAGCTCGTCGTGCTCGACCCCGGCTCGCCGACCGAGTTCGTGCTGCGCCGCCCCGCGGTCTGGGCGGTCGCGCAATCGCACGAGTGGACTCCGCCGTTCGAGTCCGATGCCGTGAAGGCCGCGTTCGAACGCTCGATCCAGTCGGAGCTCGCCGTGCTCGGGGTCACCCTGCGGGCCGGTGACCCCGATGCTCGGCTGGCGGGGCCCGAGCTCGTCGTGCGGCTCGAGCTCGTGCAGGGCCTCACCCGTGAAGAGCTCGACGCCACGACCGCCCGCCTCGCGCGCCGGTGGGCTGCCGACGAGGCGATCGCGACGCTCGTCGACTCGCTCACGGTGAAGCTCGTCGGCGGGACATCCGTAGCCTGACACGCCACCCACGAAGGGAGTGCCGCCCTGATCACCGACCTCGACATCGCACGTTGGCGCCTGGCGAGTCAGCGCGCCATCGCGCCGTTCGCCTCGGGCGCCGACGCGGTCGTGGCTTCGCTGCTCGCCGTGCAGGCCGAGAATCCGCAGCAGTCGGCGTGGGCGGTCGCGTCTCGCACGACGTCGCCAGACCTCGCGGAACTCGCCGCGCAGCTCGAATCGGGGGCGGTGCTGCGCACCCATGTGCTTCGGCCGACGTGGCACTACGTGCGCGCAGATGACGCCGCATGGCTGCTCGAGCTGACGGCCGCCCGCGTGCGTCGGGTGACCGAGCAGCAGTTGCGCGAGCTCTTCGGCATGGATGCGTCGGCGATCGACTCCGCCACCGAACTCGTGGTCGCCGCGGTGTTGAACGGGCGCAGCCGCACGCGACCCGAGCTCGCTGACGACCTGGCCCGACACGGATTCGAGCCGAGCGGGCAGCAGCTCATGGTGCTGCTCGCGCAGCTCGAGCTCGACCAGGTCGTCTGCAGCGGTGCGCCGCGCGATGGCGAGCACACCTACGCCTCGTTCGACGAGCGGGTGCCGAAGCCTCGCCGGCTCGACCGCGACGATGCGCTGCGCGAGATAGCGCTGCGCTACTTCACCGGTCACGGCCCTGCGACCGAACGTGACCTCGCGTACTGGGCGACCCTGACGCTCGGCGACGTGCGTCGCGGGCTCGATGCGGCACGCGATCGGCTCGAGTCGTTCGAGCATGAAGGCCGCACGTTCTGGCATACGCCGGGTCATCCGCCCGAAGGCGCCGGCGAACCCGGCGCCCACCTGCTGCAGATCCTCGATGAGCTCTACCGCGGCTACCAGGAGACCCGCTGGGTGCTCGACGTGGCGGGCGCTGTGCCCCGGCGGCGTGAGACGGCCGCGGGCATGGCCCTCGTCGACTCGCAGCTCGTGGCGACGATGCGCCGCCGGATCACGTCCGATCGGGTGATCTTCTCGCTCGGGCCGTACCGCACGCTTCACCGTCGAGCGCTCGACGAGCTGCAGCGCGCAGCCACCCGCTACGGCGAGGTGCTCGGGCTCGAGGCGGTGCTCGAGGTGGCCTGAACGGCGCTCGGAATCGCGGTCGGCACGAGCCAGGAGCTGTCGATCGTGACGGTCGAAGGACCCCACGGGCGCAGGGTGCTGCCCGTGACGACGATCGTGAGGCCCGCGGCGTCCCCTACCGAACCCGGATTGAGCGTCAGAGCCCCCTACCGACCCCGAACGGGTGTCGGGATAGCCCCCGATGCCGGCGGCTGCGTGCACTCGTAGCGTGAGATCCGTACACGACAGCAGGGCGTGATGGCGTCCGGGAAGTGAAGGAACACTCTCATGGCTTTCGACGACAACAACGTGTGGAATCGCGTCCGTGACTCGTTCAACGTCAACGTGGCGGTGCCGATCAGTGACAACAACGTCGACTCGCTCAACGACAACAACGTCGACTCGCTCAACGACAACAACGTCGACTCGCTCAACGACAACAACCTGGACTCGCTGAACGACAACAACGTCGACTCGCTCAACTACAACGACGTCAACTCGAACAACGACGACATCCTGTCGCACAACACCGACAACTCGACCGAAGACTCGTACAACGACAACTCCGACAACTCCGACAACTCCGACAACTCGACCAACGATTCGCACAACGACAACTCCGACAACTCGGTGCACATCAGCGACTCGTTCAACCCGGTCGACAACTCGGTCAACGCCGGCATCCGGCAGTACAACGTCGGCTTCGACGACCTCAACATCGTCGGCGGCGCGGGCGGTGCGGCAGCCGCCGGGTACGGCGGCGGACATGGTCACGGCGGCAGCGACACCGAGGTGAACATCGACAACCGCTCGACGGTGGTCGACCAGTCGGTCAACCAGAACATCTCGGCCAGCGGCGGCGCCGGCGGCCACGCGGGAGTGCTTGCAGACGCGTCCGGCGGCGATGGTGACGGCGGCACCGGCGGTACCGGTACGGGTGCCACAGGCACTGGCGGCGCCGGCGGTACCGGCGGCGCAAACCTGGGACTCGGCACCGGCGGCAGCGGTACCGGCGGCGCAGGTGGCAGCGGTGGCGCCGGCGGACTCGGCGGACTCGGTGCCGGCGGTGACGGCGGCAACGGCGGTGCAGGCGGAGCCGGCACGGGTGGTTCCGGCAGCGCGGACGGTGACGGTGGCGCCGGCGGCACAGGCGGCAGCGGCACCGGTGGCAACGGCGCCGGTGGCGACGGCGGCTGGGGCGACGGCGGCGAGGGCGGCAACGTGGGCGCCATCGGCGGCGACGGCGGAGGCGGCAACGTCTTGCAGTCGTTCGAGAACGAGGCGAACGTCGCCTCGGGTGACGGCTCGGTGGCAGCGGGCAACAGCGCCTGGGTCGACAACTCCAGCACCGACATCTCGGTCGGCGACGTCTCCATCGGCAACACGTGGGACTCGTACAACGAGGAGACCGACTGGGAGGTTGACGTCGACGACTCATTCAACGACGACTACTCCACCGACGTCGACGTCGACGTCGACAACGCCAACATCCTCAGCCCTGACGCCGTCGCCGTACAGGTCGACGACATCACGCTGTAGGACGTTGCTGGACGGCCCGGCCGTCCCTCGGGGCGGCCGGGCACACGAGACAACCGACAGCAGGGCGCAACAGCGTCTGCGAGAGTGAAGGAACACGCTCATGGCTTTCGACGACAACAACGTGTGGAATCGCGTTCGCGACTCCTTCAACGTCAACGTGGCGGTGCCGATCAGTGACAACAACGTCGACTCGCTCAACGACAACAACGTCGACTCGCTCAACGACAACAACGTCGACTCGCTCAACGACAACAACCTGGACTCGCTGAACGACAACAACGTCGACTCGCTCAACTACAACGACGTCGACTCGAACAACGACGACATCCTGTCGCACAACACCGACAACTCGACCGAAGACTCATACAACGACAACTCCGACAACTCCGACGACTCCGACAACTCGACCAACGATTCGCACAACGACAACTCCGACAACTCGGTGCACATCAGCGACTCGTTCAACCCGGTCGACAACTCGGTCAACGCCGGCATCCGGCAGTACAACGTCGGCTTCGACGACCTCAACATCGTCGGCGGCGGTGGCGGCCATGGCTACGGGAGTGGCGACACCGAGGTGTACATCGACAACCGCTCGACGGTGGTCGACCAGTCGGTCAACCAGAACATCGCGGCCGGCGGCGGCGCCGGTGGAGCCGGATTGGCGGCCGCAGACGCGTCAGGTGGCGACGGATCCGGCGGTGTCGCCGGCGCAGGCATCGGCGGTCTCGGCATCGGTGGCCCAGGCGGCGACGGTGCTGACAACCTTGGCTTCGGGGCCGGGGGTGACGGCACAGGTGGCAACGGCGGCGCCGGAGGCGCCGGCGGCTCGGGTGCACTCGGTGCCGGTGGCTCTGGCGGCAGCGGCGGTGTCGGTGGAGCCGGCACTGGTGGCTCCGCCAGCGCAGACGGCGACGGCGGTGCCGGCGGCGACGCGGGTTGGGGCGATGGTGGCCGAGGCGCCGGCGGCGACGGTGGCGGTGGCGCCGGCGGCGACGGCGGCAACGTGGGCGCCATCGGCGGCGACGGTGGAGGCGGCAACGTCGCGCAGTCGTTCGAGAACGAGGCGAACGTCGCCTCGGGCGACGGCTCGGTCGCTGCGGGCAACAGCGCCTGGGTCGACAACTCCAGCACCGACATCTCGGTCGGCGACGTCTCCATGTACAACACGTGGGACTCGAACAACACCGAGACCGACTGGGATGTGGACGTCGACGACTCGTTCAACGACGACTACTCCACCGACGTCGACATCGACGTCGATAACGCGAACATCCTCAGTCCTGACGCCGTTGCCGTACAGGTCGACGACGTGACGCTGTAGGGCGTTGCGCGTCCTGCCCGGTCGCCCCGCGTGGGGCGACCGGGCACACCGCCATCAGGCGCCGGCCGCGGTGGCGTGAGAATGCGTTCCCCCAACCCGTGAAAGCCTCAGAAATGTCCAGTGACCAAGCGCCGAGCGAGCAGGGCTCGCTTCCCGACGGCGACGCACTCGATCGGTCCGCTGACCAACCCGACGGCGCCGACGAGGTGTTCGACGACGGTGGCTGGGGCGCCGCGATCGCAGATGCGCTCTCCGACCCGGCTGCAGGAGACCCGACCGTTGCGAACATGTTCAGCGCGGAGATCGAGAACGTCAACGCGTCCGATTGGGATGTCGATGCCGCGCTGATCTGGGGCGATGCGGGCGATGACACCGTCATCGACGGGGGGAGCACGGGGCTCGACTTCCCCCTTTGAGGTCGGAACGTCACGGGGCGGGTGCACTCGGCCCCGTGCTCTGTCACCATGGAACGAGAACCGGGGGGATTCGTGCCGGAAGCAGCCGACGCCGATGGGTCAGAAGCAACAGAACTGCGTGCGCTGAGGCACGGCGATGATCTTCGCGCGCCGCAGATCGGCGCCGAGCCATCGGCCATGGTGCAAGTCATCCGCGACGTCGGGCGGCTCGCCGCCACTTCGGGCCGTGCAGACCTGGCCAGGCGGCTCGAGCAGACGCAGGCGAGGTTGATCGACCCTGATATCCGGGTGATCGTGGTCGGCGAGTTCAAGCAGGGCAAGAGCAAGCTCATCAACGCCCTGGTGAACGCCCCCGCCTGCCCGGTCGATGACGACATCGCGACGAGCGTGCCGACGTCGGTGGGCTACGCAGAGGAGCCCCAGGCCTGGGTGCTGGTGCACGACCAAGATGCTGCCGACTCGGCGGCGACGCTCGAGCGCCGCCCGATCGCCCTCGAGGAGATTTCGGACTTCGTGTCGGAGCACGGCAACCCGGGCAACGAACGTCGCGTCGTGTCGGCCGAGGTGCTGCTGCCCAGGGAGATCCTCAAGGGAGGATTGAAGCTCGTCGATTCACCCGGCGTCGGGGGGCTGGAATCGTCCAATGCGCTGGCGACCCTGTCGGCACTGTCGACGGCGCACGCCGTATTGCTGGTATCGGATGCCTCGCAGGAGTACACCGACCCAGAGGTGCAGTTCCTCAAGCACGCCATGCGCATATCGCCGAACGTGGCTGCCGTCCTCGCAAAGACCGACCTCTACCCGGCATGGCGCGAGATCGAGCAGATCAACCGAGGACACCTGCAGGGAGTCGGCGACGTGCCGATCTTCTCGGTCTCCAGCGACCTTCGCCTGCTCGCCGCCGAACTTCAGGACCGAGCCGTCAACGACGAGTCGGGCTTTCCCGCGCTGGTCGCGCACCTGCGTCGTGAGGTGCTCGGCCGCGCCGAGGTCATTCACGAGCGCAGCGCCGTTCACGACCTCGTGTCGGTGGTGGAGCAGCTCACGATGTCGCTGCGCTCCGAGCTGAACGCGATCCTGCACCCCGAGGACACACCGCGCATGATCGCCGAATTGGAGGCGGCCAAGGCGCGTGCCGACGAGTTCCGCGGGCGCTCAGCGCGTTGGCAGGTCACCCTCACCGACGGTGTCGCCGACCTCATCGCCGACATGGAGCACGACCTGCGCGACCGGCTGCGCAAGGTGCAGCGCGAGGCCGAGATCGCCATCGACGAGGGCGACCCGGGACCCATCTGGGATCAGATCACCGAATGGCTCGACCAGCGAGTGGCCAGCGCCGTGTCGGAGACGTTCGTGTGGACCGACGAGCGCTCGCGCTGGCTGTCTGAAGAGGTCGCCGAGCTGTTCAGCAAAGGGGAGTCCGACATCCCTGCGATCGATGTCGGCGACACCCACGGTGTGCTCGACCCGGTCGACGAGATCTCGTGGCTCGACTCGGGCCGACTCGGCGCGGCCGAGAAGATCTACATCGGCGTCCGCGGATCATATGGCGGCGTGCTGATGGTGGGTCTCGCCACAGGGCTGATCGGAATGACGCTCATCAATCCGCTGTCGCTGCTCGCGGGCGTTCTGGTCGGCCGACGGGCGTTCCGCGAAGACATGAGCGCACGACTGGCCCGCCGGCAACACGAAGCGAAAGGCCATGTGCGCCGGTACATCGACGAGGTCAACTTCCAGGTCGGCAAGCAGCTCAAGGACCGGCTCCGCCTGGTGCAGCGCGCCGCCCGCGACCACTTCGGCGCAATGGCCGAAGAGATGCACCGCTCGTTGTCGGAGGCGCTCACCACGTCGAAGCAGACGGCCACCACGTACACGGCAAGACGAGATCAGCGAGCGGCTCAACTGAAGGCGCAGATCGGCCAGCTCGAGCGGCTCCGTGCAGAGATCCCCGAACCGCCGCCGCTGCGCGTCGAGGTTGGGCAGCGGTGACGGCTCAGGCGCGGGTCGCCGCGGAAGACCTGCTGCGCATCGCCCGCGCTGTGTACGACGACGATGCCGCCGCGCAGACATCCATCGACGAACTCGAGCGGCGTCTTCGAGAGCCTCTGCGGCTGGCCATCGCCGGAATGGTGAAAGCGGGTAAGTCGACCCTGATGAACGCGCTGCTCGGCGAGCAGATAGCGCCCACCGATGCCGGCGAGTGCACCCGGGTCGTCACGTGGTACCGATACTCGACGACCCCGACCGTCACGCTTCATCCGAAGCAGGGCGACCCACGGCGGATGCCGATCCGACGCGATCGGGGACGACTCGTGCTCAACCTCGATGGCACACCCGCCGAGGAGGTCGAGTGGATCGACGTCGGCTGGCCGCTTTCCGGCCTGAGGTCGATGATCCTCATCGACACGCCGGGCATCGCCTCGCTGTCGGAGAGCACATCTGAACGAACGAGGCTGTTCCTCACTCCCGAGGACGCCCCGTCCTCGGCCGATGCCGTCGTCTATCTCATGCGGCACCTGCACGCGTCGGATGTCAAGTTCCTCGAGGCCTTCCGCGACACCGCGGCGGGCGCCGCCCAGACCATCTGCGCGGTCGCGGTGCTGTCGCGCTCGGACGAGATCGGGTCGGGCCGCATCGACTCGCTCCTTTCCGCGCGAAAGGTGGCGCGACGATACGAGCTCGACGGCGACCTGGCGTCGCTGGTGCTGGGCGTCATCCCGGTGGCGGGGCTCGTGGCTGAGGGCGCCCGCACACTCCGCGAGGATGAGTACACGGCCTTCCGTGAGCTGGCAGCGCTCGAACGCGCAGACCGTGAGGGCCTTCTCATGTCGGCCGATCGCTTCACGAGGGATTCCGCCGCCACGACGCTGAGCGCGGCCGAACGTCGGCACCTGCTCGCGCGGTTCGGGCTCTTCGGCGTTCGACTGGCCACCGCCCTCATCCGCGGCGGGATCGAGAGTTCGACTGAATTGTCGGAGCAGTTGGTGCAGCAGAGCGGGCTCATCGAGCTTCAGCAGTTCGTGCGAAACCAATTCCACACGCGGGCGTCGACGCTCAAGGTGCGCGGGGTGCTGCTCGGGCTCGAGCGGCTCTTGCGCGAGCGGCCGCGCAGCGGTACCGAGGAGATCCGCGGGGGTATCGAGCGAATCACCGCCGGCGCGCACGCGTTGCGCGAACTGTCGCTCTTGGCGAGCGTGCGATCCGACGGGCTGCCGCTCTCGGCGCAGGACGCAGCCGCCGCTCAGACCATCATCGGCGCGCAAGGCACGCCCACTCATCTACGCCTCGGGATTCCCGAAAGCGCCGACACCGGCACGCGCAGCGAACGCGTCGATGCGCTCCGGGAATACTGGCGCCGGCTCAGCGAGTCTCCGCTGACCGACCGCGCCGCCGTGGGTGCGTGCCGTGTGGTGATCCGCAGCCTCGACGAGATCGCGTCACAGCTCAGGCCCGCGGCGGATGTCATGCTGGCGGGCGGACCACGCGATGGCACCCGGGAGCACGCTCCACAGCAGGGCGATGAGCACGAGCCCGCATTCGGCGGCGAGTAGGAGCCGCAACTGCCGGCCCTGGTCGCCGATCGCGACCAGTTCGACCGACAACAGCAATATCGCGACTTGCACCGCGAGCGTGCCCAGCTGCCACCAACGCATGTGCGGACGTCGGCTCATGAACGAGACCAGAAGGGTGATCTGCGCCAGCAGGGTGGCCACGAGCAATCCGAAGATCGTCCAGAACACGATGTCGGCCGCGGTCTCATAGGTCTGGTCGTCGCGCCCCTCGCTGACTCCGCGGACGACATCCGCGATCAACGGCAGCTGGGTCTGACGGATGATGAAGAAGTACACCGTCGTGAACCCGCCGACCGCGAAGCTGAGGACCCAGAAGAACTGGCTCATCCGCACCGAGAACGGCGGCGGCAGCCTCACGAGCACCGGCGCGGCATTCGGATTCGCCACCGAAGGACGTTCGGGTGCCTCCCGCTTGCGGCCCGCGGCCGGATTCGTGTGCTCGGTCACCTCGGCCAGTCTATTGCTCCTCGGCCGGCTCTTCCGGATACGGTTCCGGCTCGGGCGCGGTGAGGGTTTCGCCCGCGTCATACGAATCCGTCGCCGTGAGGTCGGTCATCAGGGCGTCAGGCTCCTCCGCCGATACGGTGGCCGCGTCATCCGCTGCCGTGGTGGCCGCGTCGGTCGCGGTGGTGACCGCCCCGGCGGTCTCGTCCGCTGCAGGTGCGTCTGCGCTGACGGCAGGGTCGGCCGGCGCAACGGCCGCAGTCTCGTCTGGCGGCGTGCCGGTCGTGGTCGTGTTGTGCGAGCCGGTGGTGTTGCCCACCGCGACATCGCCCATGGTGACCTCGTTCTCGGAATTGTCGACGGCTGCGTCGTCGCCCGCAGCGACAGAGTCGTCGCCCACGGCAACGACGGCCTCCTGATCGAAGATCTGCGTCACGTCGCCCTCGGCCCAGATGTTCTGGTTGGTCGACTGATCGATGACCGTGGCCCGGTTGTCGATCGTCGTGAACTGGTTGATGATGCGGCTGATCTCCTTGACCACCTCGTCCGGCGGCTCAGGCGGGTAGACGGGCTGGTCGGGTTTCGGGGCCACATCCGGGTGGTCGATGATCACCGGGGCGACCGCCCTCACGTCTGCTGCGCAGGCTCCTTCCAAGCCGTTGCTCGCCAACATGGCCTGTGGAGTCGCGTTGAACTCCTCGACCGCGTCGGGGTCGCGAAGAAGGCTCAGGATGAACGCGATCAGTGCGTCGGCGATCGTCGCCACCGGTGTGTTCATGGATCGGCTCCCTCAACGGTTGACGCGCACGGTCTACGCGCGCACAAGTTCTCGGTTCAAGGCTATGAAGATGCACGTCGGGCGGCATCGGGGGTAAGCCCGATACCGCACGGGGTCCCTACGGGGGTCCGGCGGTGTGCCCGCCACGAGTGGGCACGACGTCCTCCACTGACGCGGACTCCTCGATCAGCAGGCGCAGCTTGGCGATCACTTCGGAACGGGACGATGCGCCCAGCCGACGACGGATGTGAGCGATGTGGTGCTCCGCCGTGCGCGGCGAGATGAAGATGATCTCGCCGATCTCGGCGTACGTCTTGCCCTGCAGCACGAGCTTGGCGACCTCGAGCTCGCGTTCGCTCAGCACCTCGGTCGCCGGAGCCGGCGAGGTCTCGGTTCCGGATGCCGCGGGCCGGCGTGTGGCGTCGTTGGGATGCAGCTCGCGGGCGCAGGCCAGCAGTCGAGCGGCGACCTTGCGATCGGACGTGCGACCGGCGCCGTGGCCGGCGAGTCGGGCCGCATCCCACGCGAGCCCCACAGTGGCCAAGCCCCGTGCGGCGGCCTCGACGGCGTCGGCGTCCACCGAACCGGCGAGCACCGACGTCCACACTCGGCCGGCCCTGGCCATGATCGCGGCGACGCGGCTCGTCGGGGCCGCCGAGACGAGCGCGTGTGCATGCGGCGCGAGGTCTTCGGGCCGGCTCAGCAGGATGCCCTGCTGGATGCCCGCCCAGCGCAACTGCGCCGACCAGAGCGCGGGAGATCCGAGCGTATCGACGATCTCGAGTCCGCGGGCGAAGTGGGGCGCGATATGGTCGGTGTCGCCCACCTTGGCCGCCGAGCACACCAGTTCCGCCAGCGGGAGCAGAAGGTACAGGTCGATCTCGGTTCGCAGGACGCTCGGTCGCGCCTGACGCCACGCGGCCTGCAGTCCAGCTGCATCCTCGTATCGGCGTGCGATGGCGACCTGGACCGCGCAGGCGAGCAGGGCGTCGCGTGGGCACGGCGTCGGTGCGCACTCCTGCGCACGGGTCAGCGACTCGCGCGCTTCGGCGGGCCAGGCCCGTTGCACTGCGATCCAGGCGCGCCAGAGCAGCAGGCGCGCCCGCGCCCAATCGCCGCCGTGCCCGCCGGAGATCGCATCGTCGATCACCGAATCCGCGGTGGCGAGGTCGCCGAGGTTGACGGCAACCGTTGCCGCGATCACGGCCGGCAACTCGGGAATCGCCGACGAGGTGTGTGACGACGTATACATCTCCGAGGCGCGCACCAGGTCGGCGAGCATGGTCGGTGAGCCCTCGGCGGCGACCGATGCGGCGAGCCCGCGGCGCAGCAGCTGCATCGACACACCGAGTGCGGACGGCGCTCCGGCGTGTTCCGTGACGACCTCCCGGGCGCCAGTCTCGGCGTCGCCGAGCGCGCCCACGCCGAACTCGGCGATCATCGCACGTACTGTCGATTCGGGGCTGTCGGGGGGAGCGGCCCGGTACACCGCGGCGCTCTGTTCCTGCATTCCCCGGGACGCCCAGGTGGCGGCCGCGACATCCGCCAGCCGATCGCCGTCGATCTCGCGCGCAGCGTGCGGCGCCGCATCGATGAGTGCGCCGGCGGTGTCGAGGTCGTTCACGGCCCACGCTGCCTGTGCCCGGCGAGCGGTGACCGTCGCCGGGTCGACGCCGGAGTCGATCGCAGCGCGATACAGTTCGGTCGCGCGCCGGGGGTGCGACGCCAACAACCCGTCGCCGTGCCGCACGAGCGCGGCACCGACCTCGGGATCGCGGACCACTCGCGCCCACGCGTGATCGCCGGGATCCCCGGTCTCGGCGGCGCGCGCGATGACCTCCGCCAGTCCGCTGCTCACATCGATCAGGCGGTGCACGGGGATCGTCGCCCGGACGGTGGAGCGAACGAGCGGCACCGGCTGGCCATTGCGCATCAGGAGTCCCTCGGCATAGCCCTGCATGATGCCGTCGTCGCTGTGTTCGGGCGTTCCGAGCAGACGCCGAGCGTCGCCGCCTGCCACGCAGAGCACCTCGATCGTGCGGCGGAGGTCGGAGTCGAGGGTGTCGAGCCGGTGTGCGATGCGCTCCTCGAGCACGCGGGCGAGCTCGCCGTGCGCGTCATCGTCGAGGCAGTCGCGTTCGTCGTGCGCCATCAAGGCCTCGGAAACCAGCCAGGACACGCCGCCGGTCGCCGAGAGGATGTGGTCGACGCAGGTGCTCGGGATCAGCTGCTCGCGACTCTTCAGGTACGTGAGGATGTCCGACCGTGAGATGTGGCCGAGGACGATCGCCGGCCGTGTCCGTTCGAGCTGTCGCGCAATCGTGGTCAGGGCATCCGACAACGGCCACGGGCGACTGGTCACGACGAGCGCACTGTCAGGATCATCCGATCGGATGCGGACGTCCTCCAGCTGCCGGGCGTCCAACAGGTGCAGGTCGTCGACGAGCAGCACATGCGAACGGGGGACGCTCGCGACGTCCATCTCGCCGCCGGCCAGCAGGCTCGCCTCGCGGTCGTCTTCGACGAGCCTCCAGTGCAGATGCCGCAGTACGGTCGACTTGCCGGAGCCGGCATTGCCCACGACCATCGCCCGAGTCGGCCCCACGCCCGGCGCGGTGATGGCGTCCACGGCTGGCCGCATCTGGCGCTCCCAGACGAACGACTGCACGGTTCCACGTGGAGGGGTGCGCGACACCTGCATCACAGTCATGGCGGATCAGGGCTGCGTCGTCGGTGCGGGGTCGGGCGGTGGGGTGGTGGGGTCGGGGGGTGGTGGGCTGGGTTCGGTGGTGGGTTCTGTGGTGGGTTCGGTGGTGGGTTCTGTGGTGGGTTCGGTGGTGGGTTCTGTCGTGGGTTCTGAGGAGGGCGGGGTCGTGGGCTCGGGGCTCGGGTCTGTGGTCGGTGGGGTCGACGGGTCGACGGGCTGGTCGGCCTGCTGCGGCGAAGGGTTCGATGCGACCGGCGAGGAGTTGCGCGGCGACACCGGGCGCGGCGCAGCAGACGACTCCTCGGCCGTGTCATGGAACAGAGAGCTCTGAAGCGGGGCTTCGCTCGCGTCGTCGGTCCGATCGATCTGCTTCGAATCGACGACAGGCGCGGCCCGCGGTGGCGCGCCCGCGCCCGCGCCCGCGCCCAGCGCATTCGCCAGCCGGTCGGCCGGGCGGGACAGCCCTGTTCCGGGCGAGTCCCACGCACGTGGCACGCTGCTGGGGTCGGAGTCCTCGTCGCTCAGCCGTGAACCGGCGGCAATCGTGCCGGTGAAGATGATGGCTCCGGCGATCACGGCGACAGCGCCCGCCAGCACGAACGGAGATCCGTGCTTGGCGCGGGTCCGCGTGCGACCCACCGCGGCGAGGCCACTGAGGCCTTTCGCGAGAACGAGGTCGCCCGGGGTGCCCAGTGCTTCCGTCGCGACCGCGGCGCCCGCGACCGCGGGGTCGAACGGCGCCAGTGCGGCCGGCGCCTCGGCGAGCCTGCGTTCGACCAGCTGCACAAGTGCGAACCGCGCCGCACCCAGGGCGATCGCGGCCTTGGGGTCGGCGTCGATCGCCAGAGGGCGGTCGAAGCGATCCGAGAGTCGCTGCGCAACGAGTGGGATCCGCGACGATCCGCCGATGAGCAGGATCGCTTCGAGCCGATCGGGGGTGAGTCCGGCGGAGTCGATCGCGTTCTCGAGTGCGTCCAGCGTCTTGTCGAGCTCTCGGTCGATCATGTGCTCGAACTCGGAGCGCGTGAGGCGCACACTCGACCGGCTCGACGGCATCACGACAGGAATCGTGGCATCCGAGTCGAACGAAAGCGCTTCCTTCGCATCGATGCACTCTCGGCGCAGTTGCGAGAGTGCCAGGCGGGTATCGGGATCGTCGACCGACAGTGACGACACCTCCAGGCCGGACGTCGCGATGACGTGCCGGAAGACGGCATCGTCGAAATCGGCCCCACCCAGATCTCCCAACCCCATCGGATCGCCGACAACCGTGAAATCCGAGGGCGAGCCGGAGCCCGAGTCCGCATCTTTTCGCAGCACGACGGCGTCGAACGTGCCGCCGCCCAGGTCGTACACCGCGAGCGACGCACCCACGTCGATCGGGTGCGCGGCCTCGTACTGGCGCGCGGCGGCCTCGGGTTCGGCGACCATGCGCACGTCGTCGATGCCGAGACGGCGAAGCGCGGCCTGGATCAGGCCGAGGCGATGCGGACCCCATGCCGTGGGATGCGTGAGCGAGATCGCCTCGGGGCGGGATCCCTCGCGCTCGGTGACGGTATCGACGATCCACGCGAAGGTTTGCGCGTACAGCTCTTCGGCAGCAAGCGAGCGGCCGCCGACCACGAGGGGGACGTCGTCGCCGATGTTGCGCTTGAACTCACGCACGAGCCGCTCGGGTCGCACGAGGCCGCGCCGCTCAGCGGCATCGCCGAACAACAGTTCACCGTCGTCGGTGACGAAGACGACGGTCGCGATGGCGTCGGCCTTGCGCCCGAGCGTGAACGGCGCGGTGGTGATGCTTCCGTTCTGTTCGACTCGAGCCGTCGCCGCCGCGATTCGGCTTGTTCCGATGTCGATGGCAAGCACGTACGCAGGATTGCCGAAGGGTGCCAACACTATCGCCCCCAATAGGTATGGACATCGCCCACGCTAGACCGTTGCGAGGGGGATCAGTAGAGCCCCGTAAGGGGGGTACGCCGGCGCCGAGCACGGGCGTACAGGGCGAGCACCTGCGGCGAAGATTGACCGGATGCGGCCGCCGGAGAAGAATCGGAGGCGCGTGCTCGATGCGCGGAATCAGGTGCGTCATGGTCGACCGATCCGATGGCCAGCCGGGCTGGGGAGCCCGCTACGACGAGGTGCTCGAGCGTGCGAGCGAGCACGCTCGCGCGTGGCTGTCAGGGGTGAACGAACGCCCGATCCCGCCGCGCATCGGTCCGCGCGAGGTGGCGGATCGGCTCGGCGGCATCCTCTCCGACGACGGCGAGTCGCCCGTCGAGGTGATCGAGCACCTCGCGACGGCGGCCGAGCCCGCGCTGAGCGCCATCGGCTCGCCGCGCTTCTACGGCTGGGTCATCGGCGGCACGCAGCCCGTCGCGCTCGCAGCCGACTGGCTCGCCTCGGCATGGGACCAGAACACCGGGCTGCGCACGATCACGCCCGGTGCCGTCGCCGCCGAGGACATCGCGGGGGAGTGGCTGCTCGACCTGCTCGGCCTTCCCGCCGGCAGCGAGGTCGGATTCACCACCGGAGCCACGATGGCCCAGTTCACGTGCCTGGCCGCGGCACGTGACGAGGTGCTGCAACGTCTCGGCTGGGACGTCGAGACGGCGGGGATGGCCGCCGCACCACGCATCCGCTTCATCGTCGGTGAAGAGCGCCATGGCACCGTAGACCTCGCCGGCCGGTACCTCGGTCTCGGCTCGCCGACGATCGTGCCCTCGGACGAGCAGGGGCGAATCCGCGTCGACGACCTGCGCACGACCCTCGCGGCAGGTGAGGGGCCCGCGATCGTGCTGTTGCAGGCCGGCAACATCCACTCGGGCGCGTTCGACGATTTCGCCGCCGCGATCGCGGTCGCCCACGATGCGGGGGCATGGGTGCACGTCGACGGGGCGTTCGGCCTGTGGGCCGCAGCGTCGCCGTCGCTGCGCCACCTGACGGCGGGCATGGCAGACGCCGACTCGTGGTCGACCGACGCCCACAAGACGCTCAACGTTCCCTACGACTGCGGCATCGCGATCGCGCGCGACGCTGCGGCGATGCACCGGGCGCTCAGCCTGCAGGCGAGCTACCTGCAGGTGACCGATGTCGGTTCCGATCCGCAAGACAGGGTGCCGGAGCTCTCGCGTCGGGCGCGCGGTATCCCAACCTGGGCGGTGCTGCGATCGCTGGGGCGCAACGGCGTCGCGCGCCTGGTCGACGGGCTCGCCGACGCTGCGCGAGGCATCGCCGACGGCGTCGGCGCGCTGCCCGGCGTCGAGGTGCTCAACGACATCGCGTTCACGCAGGTGTGCATCGCCCTGGCCGACGACGCGCAGACCCAGGCGCTCAGCGAACGCCTGTGGAGCGACGGCGAAGTGCTCGCGATGACGTCGCGCTGGCACGACCGCACGGTGGTGCGGTTCTCGGTCAGCAACTGGGGCACGGATGCCGCACAGGTGCGCCGCACGATCGAGGCGGTGACCCGCGCCCGGGCGTCGGTGGCATCCGCTTGAATGGGCACATGACGCGTGAAGCCAGCGCATGACCGACGCACTCGCCGAGTTCTCGCCCGCGACCAGGGCGTGGTTCACCGAGTCGTTCTCAGCGCCCACGGTGGTGCAACAGGGCGCGTGGCAGGCGATCGCGCGTGGCGATCACTCGCTCGTCGTCGCTCCCACGGGCTCGGGCAAGACGCTTTCGGCGTTCCTCTGGGCGATCGACCGGTTGCACCATGCAGGTGCCGATGCGGCGACCGCCGGAACGAAGGTGGTCTACCTGTCGCCGCTGAAGGCACTCGGTGTCGACGTCGAGCGAAACCTGCGCGCGCCGCTCGTGGGCATCGCACGAACCGCGGTCGCGCTCGGCATCGAGGTGCCCGAGGTGTCGGTCGGGGTTCGGTCGGGCGACACGTTGCCGGCCGAACGGCGCAGGCTGGTCACTCACCCGCCCGAGATCCTCATCACGACTCCTGAGTCGCTGTTCCTCATGCTCACCTCGGCGGCGCGCGAGACCCTGCGCGGCGTCGAGACGGTCATCGTCGACGAGATCCACGCGCTCGCGGGCACGAAGCGCGGCTCGCACCTCGCACTTTCGCTCGAGCGGCTCGACGAGCTCACCGTGCGGCCGGCGCAGCGCATCGGGTTGTCGGCGACCGTGCGCCCGCACGACGAGGTCGCCCGGTTCCTGTGCGGCGTTCGCCCGGTGTCGATCGTCGCGCCGCCGTCGGGCAAGAGGTTCGACCTGCGGGTCACCGTGCCGGTCGACGACCTGTCCGACCTCGCCGGCGAGACCGGGGCGGGTTCGGTGTGGCCGCACGTCGAAGAGGCGATCCTCGACGAGGTGCTCGAGCACCGGTCGACGATCGTGTTCGCGAACTCCCGCCGGCTCGCCGAGCGTCTCACGGCGCGCCTCAACGAGCTCTGGGCCGAGCGGCAGGCCGAGCCCGAGCCCGAGCCCGTCGCGGTGCCGGCCGGCGACGGGTTCCTGCCGCCCGACGGCCCGGCCGAGAGCCCGCTGCCCGCGCGGCGTTCACCGGCCGAGCTGCCCGGCGCGTCGGGCATCACCGCGGGCGCCCTGCCGGTGCTGGCACGCTCGCACCACGGTTCGGTCAGCAAAGAAGAGCGTGCGCTCGTCGAGGCCGACCTGAAGTCGGGCCGGCTGCGCTGCGTCGTCGCGACGTCGAGCCTCGAGCTCGGCATCGACATGGGTGCGGTCGACCTCGTCATGCAGGTCGAGGCGCCACCGTCGGTCGCGAGCGGGCTGCAGCGCATCGGCCGCGCGGGGCACCAGGTGGGCGAGGTGTCGAAGGGCGTGATCTTCCCCAAGCACCGGGCCGACGTGCTGCATTCCGCCGTCGTCGTCGAGCGCATGCTCGGGGGCGCGATCGAGTCGTTGCGCATCCCCGCGAACCCGCTCGACGTGCTCGCCCAGCAGACCATCGCCGCCGCAGCGCTCGACGAATGGGACGTCGAGGCGTGGTTCGAGCTCGTGCGCCGGGCGGCGCCGTTCGCGACGTTGCCGCGTTCGGCGTTCGATGCGACCCTCGACCTGCTCGCGGGCCGCTACCCGTCCGATCGATTCGGCGAGTTGCGGGCTCGCCTCGTGTGGGATCGCGACGCCGGCACGATCGTCGGCCGGCGCGGCGCGCAACGGCTCGCGGTGACCAGCGGCGGAACGATTCCCGATCGCGGACTGTTCGGCGTGTTCATGGTGGGCGAGGCGGGTCCCGGCCGCCGCGTCGGCGAGCTCGATGAAGAGATGGTATACGAGTCGCGGGTCGGCGACGTGTTCGCGCTCGGGGCGACCAGCTGGCGCATCCAAGAGATCACCCACGACCGGGTGCTCGTCGCCCCCGCGTTCGGCGAGCCGGGTCGGCTGCCGTTCTGGAAGGGCGACGGCATCGGCCGCCCCGCCGAGCTCGGCGCCGCGATCGGGGGGTTCATCGCCGAGCTCGCGAGCGCGACCCGGGTCGACGCCCTGGCCCGCAGCCAGGCGTCGGGACTCGACGAGAAGGCCGCCGCCAACCTCGTCGCCTTCATCGACGACCAGCGCACCGCGACCCGGGTCGTCCCCGACGCGACGAACCTCGTCGTCGAGCGCTTCCGCGACGAACTCGGCGACTGGCGCATCGTGCTGCACTCGCCCTACGGCATGCGCGTCCACGCACCGTGGGCGCTCGCCGCGGGCGCCCGCGTGCGCGAGCAGTCGGGGGTCGACGCGAACGCCGTCGCGAGCGATGACGGCATCGTGCTGCGCATGCCCGACACCGGCGACGATCCACCCGGTGCCGAACTCTTCGCGTTCGAGCCGGCCGAGCTCGCGCAACTCGTCACCGAGCACGTCGGGGGCTCCGCGCTTTTCGCTGCGCGATTCCGTGAGTGCGCCGCTCGCGCGCTGATCCTGCCGCGCACGAATCCGGGAAAGCGATCGCCGCTCTGGCAGCAGCGCCAGCGTGCGTCGCAGCTGCTCGAGGTCGCGCGCGACTTCCCCGAATTCCCGATCGTGCTCGAGGCGGTGCGCGAGTGCCTGCAAGACGTCTACGACCTGCCCGCGCTCACTCAGCTCGCCGAGCGCATCGAGCGGCGCGAGCTGCGCTTCGTCGAGGTGACCACCGAGTCCCCGAGCCCGTTCGCGTCGAGCCTGCTCTTCGGGTACGTCGGTGCGTTCATGTACGAAGGCGACGCGCCACTCGCCGAGCGCCGGGCCGCAGCCCTGTCGCTCGACCCGGCGTTGCTCGCCGAGCTGCTCGGCACGGTCGAGCTGCGTGAACTGCTCGATCCCGACGTCGTCGTCGAGATCGAACGGATGCTCCAGCGCATCGATCCCGAACGAGCCGCCCGCGGCGTCGAGGGCGTCGCCGACCTGCTCAGCGATCTCGGCCCGCTCACGAGCGACGAGGTGGCGGCGCGCGTCGACCCCGAGACCGACGCGCGAGCCGCGCTCGCCGAACTCGTACGTGCGCGCCGCGCAGCCGAGGTGCGATTCGCCGGCGAGCAGTGGTTCGCGTCGGTCGAAGACCTCAGCCGGCTGCGCGACGCGCTCGGCGTGCCGATACCCCCGGGGCTGCCCGAGGTCTTCGGCGAGCCCGTGCGCGACCCGCTCGGCGACCTCGTCGCGCGCTTCGCCCGCACGCACGGGCCGTTCACCGTGCACGATGTCGCCCGGCGGTTCGGCATCGGCCAGGTCGTGGCATCCGTCGCGCTCGGCCGGCTCGGGGCAGAACGCCGCGTGGTCGAAGGAGAGTTCCTGCCGCACGGCTCCGGGCTCGAGTGGTGCGACAGCGGAGTGCTCCGACGCATCCGCCGTCGTTCGCTCGCGGCGCTCCGCGACGAGATCGAGCCCGTCGAGCCGCGCGAGTTCGCGCGTTTCCTGCCCGGCTGGCAGCAGGTCGGCGGGCGGCTGGGCGGGGTCGACGGGGTTGCTGCGGTCATCGAGCAACTCGAGGGCGCGCGCATTCCCGCGTCCGCGTGGGAGGCCTATGTGCTGCCGGCGCGCGTCGCCGACTACCGGCCGGCGATGCTCGACGAGCTCACCGCATCGGGCGAGGTGCTGTGGTCGGGCTCCGGTTCGCTCGCCGGCGACGACGGCTGGATCAGCCTGCACTTGGCCGAGAGCGCCGAGTTGACGTTGCCACCGCCGTCTGAGACACCGCTCGCTGCCCTCGAGTCCGAGCTCATCGCGGTGCTCGGCAGCGGCGGCGGGTTCTTCTTCCGGCAGTTGGCCGATGCGGTCGGGGCCGACGACGACCGGGCACTCGTCGATGCCCTTTGGCGGCTCGTCTGGGCCGGACTCGTGACGAACGACACATTCGCCCCGGTGCGCGGACTGCTCACCGGCGGCGGTGCGCATCGCACGTCCGCACCGACGCCGCGGGCGCGCCTCCGGGCGGGGTCGCTCTCGCGCCGGTCGATCGCCGCGAGCATGCAGGCCGACCGCACCGCTCGGGCACGTGCGAACCCGCCACGTGCTGCCGGCAGGTGGTCGGTGCTTCCACTCGCGAGCACCTCGGCGACGCCGCGTGCGCACGCGCTCGGCGAGACCCTGCTCGAGCGCTACGGCGTCGTCACGCGCGGATCGGTCGTCGCCGAGGGCCTGGTCGGCGGGTTCGCGCTGGCCTACCGCACGCTGTCGGGCTTCGAGGACTCAGGGCGGGTACGACGCGGGTACTTCATCGACGGCCAGGGCGGCGCGCAGTTCGCGACGAGCGCGGCCGTCGACCGTCTTCGCGCCGCGCCGCACGGCCAGACGATCGCCCTCGCCGCGACCGACCCCGCGAACCCGTTCGGCGCCGCGCTCGAGTGGCCCGACCCCATCGCCGACGTCGCCCACCGGCCGGCACGCAAGTCGGGGGCGTTCGTCGCGATCGTCGACGGCGAGGCGGCGCTCTACCTCGAGCGCGGTGGCCGCACGGCGCTCGTCTTCACCGGCGATGCCGAAATGCTCACCGCTGCAGCCGCCGCGCTCGCTGCCACGCTCGCTCGGGGGCGTTCCGAGCGCATGCGCGTCGAGTCGGTCAACGGTGCACCGGTCTTCGGCTCCGTGCTCGACCGGCCGCTGCGCGACGCCGGTTTCCGCGAGACGCCGAGGGGGCTCCGCTTCGATGCCCGAGGGTGACACCGTCTTCCGCCTGGCGCGTGCGCTCGACGCGGCGCTGTCGGGGCGAGTCGTCACGCGCACCGACTTCCGCGTGCCCGCCATCGCCACCGTCGAACTCGCCGGCGAACGGTTCGATTCGGTCGCGAGCCGCGGCAAGCACCTGCTCATGCGCATCGGCGACCGGGTGGTGCACTCGCATCTCAAGATAGAGGGGGAGTGGCGGCTGTACCCCGCGGGCGAGCGCTGGCGGCGGCCCGAGTGGCAGGCGCGCGCGATCATCGAGGTGCCGGGCGTCACAGCGGTCGGCTTCGACCTCGGCACCCTCGAGGCGTTCCCGGCCGCTGAAGAGCAGGCTCGGCTCGACCATCTCGGCCCAGACCTCCTCGGCCCCGACTGGGACGCCGACGAGGCGGTGCGCCGCATCGCCACGGCACCAGACGTCTCGATCGCGGTCGCACTCGGCGACCAGCGCAACCTCGCCGGACTCGGAAACGTCTACGTCAACGAGCTGTGCTTCCTCAGGGGCGTCCTGCCGGCGAGGCCGGTCGCCGAGCTCGAGCTCGAGCCGCTCGTGCGGCTCGCGGCCCGGGTCATCCGTGCCAATCGAGATCGAGCCGTGCGCACCACCACCGGCGACACGCATCGCGGGCGCCAACTCTGGGTCTATCGGCGCGGCGGCGAGCCATGCCGGCGATGCGGCACGCTCATCATGCAGGGCAGCCTCGGACGCAATGAACTCGAGCAGCGAGAGTTCTGGTGGTGCCCGAGCTGCCAGCGGTGACCCGGCCGCACCAGACGGGCTGCACCGCGACACGCAGTCGTGTGCAGCCCGAGGCGGCTCGCGGCCCCGATGCATCAGTGGGCCAGCACCCGGCCGATGGCCATCACACCGAGCGGATCGTACGTGCGGATCGTCTTGCGCAGTCGCGCCAGAGTCGCCTCATCGTAGGCGTCGGCGTACTCCTCGGGTGTGAACGTGAAGTTCGGCAGCCGTTGACCGCCCGTCCATGGCGCCATGGCGTCTAAGATCGCCGCGGCGTGGGGCTCTCCTCCAGGGGTGCCGGCGATGCCGACGACCAGTAGGGAGTACGCCGCATCGCGCGAGCAGAATGCGCTCTCGTGTCGGCCTCCGCGTGCGAACGCGCCGCCCATCTGGCGTACCTCCACCAGCACCTGCGGCGAACCTGAGTCCGGCCCGGTCATCGCGAGCAGGGCGTCGACGGCCTTCGCCGGAAACTCGGAGAGCACCTCGGCGGCCTCGTAGACCGGCATCGGGTCCAGCGGGTCGGTGTGCACGGAGTCGATGGCGGTGTAGGGCTTCTGCGCCACGTCGTCGAGGACGACCGGCGCGGACTCGCGGATCTCGGCGAACCGGCGTTCCCCTTCAGCGGCATCCCCGGTCCACACGTAACGCACCGAGAGCGTGAGCCGGCCGGCGAGTGCCGGTGGAACATCGGGCATCGCTGGGAGCTGGAAGAGGGCGATCGAGGTCGTACCGAGCTCGGGCAGCTGATCGGACCAGTGGCGCCACCGCTCGATGACCGTCGCCGCGTCGCTGCCGTCGAACCAGAGCGAGCCGCCGTAGAAGGTGGGTTGGTGTACCAGGTCGAACTCGATGGCCGTAACGATGCCCAGCATTCCCTTCGCGCCACGCAGGGCGAAGAAGAGCTCGGGGTGCTCGGTGGGAGTCGCCCGTCGCAGCACGCCGTCGCCGGTGACGACTTCGATCGCTCGAACCATATCGATCGCCAGGCCGTAGGTGCGGGCCATCGGACCAAGGCCGCCGCCGGTGGTGTATCCGACGATGCCGACATCGGTGATCGAGCCCGACAGGGGGGCGAGGCCGTAGGGTGCGGCCGCCTCCACGACACGGAGCCACTTCACGCCGGCACCGACGCGTGCCCAACCCTCGGGGTGGATGACGCATTCGTCGAGGCCCTTCGTGACGACGAGCAGCTCGGTGACCAGGTCGGCGATCGGGCCGTGCCCCGTTGCCTGCGGGGTGATGTGCATTCCGTATCGGGAGGCGAAACGAACGGCCTCGACCACATCCTGTGCCGTGTGAGCGGCCACGACGGCGGCCGGTCGCACCGGAACGGCGAGGTTCCACGGCGAGACGAGCGCGTCGTAGTCGGCGTCGCCGGGGCAGGCGACCCTGCCTGTCGTGCGACGGTCGAGCTCGTGGAAGGGCGCCTTCGGCGTGGAGAGGTCGGTGCGGGTTTCGACGATGGTCATGATTCCTCCGGGAAAGTGGTGCTCGGCAGCACGCATGGGTGATGATCGGGACCATCATCGGAGGAGGCTCTTGAGACGCCCTTGGGCTCGACTTGAGCCGACGGATCAGACCTGACCGGCCGTCGGGTGCGGCGTCACGAACATCCCATTCGGGTCGACCGCTGTCCGCAGGTCGACAAGGCGCTCCAGCGATGCTGCGGGCCAGCCGCTCCTGGCATCCGCCCGTTCATCCGCCATCAACAGGTAGGTCGAACCACGCGCCCACGGCTGAAGGGCGGCTGTCACTCGGGCGACCTGCGCACGCACCGCCGACCAACCCTCGCCCGTGTCGTTCCCGACGCAGAGAACCAGCACCGAGCCGTCCATGCGATCGAGGGCTCCTGGCCGAGGGGCGGGCCGGGACAATGCGCCACCGAGCTGACGAAGCTCGACGAACATCAGCTCGGAGCCCGATCCCGGGCCGGCAGCTGCGATGAGCGCATCCACCGCATCGACGGGAAACGCGTCGACGATGACGCTGTTGGCATACACGGCGGTGGGCGCCTCGGGGTCGAGGTGCAGGCGTGCAGCGGTCGCGGCCGGAACCTCTGCGAACGTGTCCAGCTCGGGTCGCAGCGCTCGTAGCAGCGCGAGGGTGCGCTCGGCCCCGGTGGGATCGCCGGAGATGACCGCGTCAACGACCACGAGACGCCGGTTGCGCACGTCGGTGGGCAGCCACGACGCGTCGGGTGCTTGGAGGAGCCGTGCGATGGTCGTGACGGACTCCGGCGCGCTCTCGGCGAACTCGGCCCAGGCTGCGAGCACGCGATGCGAGTGCTTCCAGTCCCAGGCGAGCATTCCCGCGGTGACCCGGCGCACCGGCAAGAGGTCGAACTCGAGCGCGGTGACGACGCCGAAGCCGCCGCCTCCGCCGCGTGCGGCCCACAGGAGATCGGAGTCCTGATGGTCGGTTGCGCGCACGAACGTGCCGTCGGCCAAGACGATCTCCACGGCCGTGAGCGCGCTGCACTGCAGGCCGCCGATTCGCGCGTACCAGCTCAGGCCGCCACCGAGCGAGGAGCCGACGACGCCCACGCCCGGGCTCGTGGTGTGCCGGGCGGCGAGGTTCGCCCGGCCGGCTCGCTCGACAACGTCGCCCCAGCGAATGCCCGCGCCGACGCGTGCAGTGCGACGACCGGCATCGATGTTCAGGTCCGTCATGGCCGAGGTTCGCAGCAGCACGGCGTCCTCGAGCCGCCCGGCCAGCGGGGGTGCGCCGTGACCCGTCCCCTGCGGAGCGATCCTGAGGCCGACCGAGGCCGCCGCACGGATCACGTCCGCCACCTCGGACGGAAAGGCCGGGTAGGCCACCGCGGTCGGCCTCGCGTCGACCTGCAGGTTCCACGGCATCCTGGCCTCGTCGAATGCGGCGTCTCCGGGCAGGTGCACGGCCCCGCCGCACAGTCCACGCAGAACATCGGCTCTCGAATCGGTGATCGGTGCGCGTTCAGTGTTCATGCGGATTCCTACGATCGGTGCGTTCGAGGCTTGCATCGCCCACTTGAGTCCGACTTGAATCAGTTGCGACGCCGGTGGTGGACTCGAGCACGGCGAGCACGCTTCCGCGGGCGAGGAACAGTCGCTGTGCGATCTCGTCCACATCCAGCCCGGCCGCGAAGAGGGCCGCCACCCGTCGCTGACGGCTCGTGAGTCCCTCGGGCGCGTCGGCCGCGTCGACCTCCCGGCCGAGGCGTGACAATGCCGCGACCACGTCCCGAACCAGGGAGCGAGCTCCACAGGCGCGGGCTCCGTCCAACGCTGACTCGAGCAGTCGAACGGCCTCGGCGTCGCCGACGTGCGGCGACCGAACGAGCTCCAGCCGCGCGCGCGCCGCTTCCAACACGGATCGCGACCCGGCGAGCAACTCGACCGCCTCACGCAGGTCCGCCGTTCCGTCGGGGCCGCGGAGTTCGCCGCGCAGTCGAAGGGACGACCCGAGCGCCGACGGTGCTCCCCATCGACGCAGGATGGCCACCTCCTCGTCGAGGAGCAGGGCGGCTTCATCGACTCGGCCGAGGGCGGCGAGTGCGCGGGCCTTCAGGCCCCGCCAGGGAGCCCACGCGGGGTTGACGACCTCGGGAATCCCCGCGGAGGCGAGTTCGTCGAGGGCTGCCGTCGGTCGATTCTGCTCGAGGAACAGCCGCGCCGCGGCATCGTGCAGCAGCCGGCCGCCCTCGCCGACCCACGGCAGCCCGCGAGCGGCTTCCAGACCCTCCTCCGCTGCCCGCAGGTCACCTCGGTCGACCATCACGCCCAAGGTGAAGGCGGCCGCGTACGTTGCCGTGGCATCGGAGATGCCCCACATGTTCTGCTGCTCGGTGGCATCTTCGAGCGACTGGAGCGCATCGTCGAGCCGGCCGTAACGCCACTGCATGTACCCCCGCCACAGGTTGACCGACAGTGCGGTGAACAGTCCGCCGTTCGCATGCGCGCGGGCCATCGCTCGGTCCCAGAAGTCGCCGAGGTCCTCATCGGCCAGCAGCAGCACGGCAGCCGCCACGATCCAGAGCAACCCGTAGTCAACGGCGAGCAGCCGATCGCCCACCAGGGCGAAGCGGCACAGCTCGACGGCCCGGTCGCGGTCCACGCCGTCCCGCAGGCGCTCGTAGCCGAGTACGGCCGCGAGCATCCGCGCTCCGTCGCCGTCCCCGGACACCTCCGGCTCCGGGCCCGCGCGGTATCCCGCTTCCGGGAGACCGTGCATGAATCCGGTGATGCGGCGAAGGGCGAGCAGACCCTGTCTCTCATCGTCGAGCCCTGGCGGAAGGGCGGCTGCGGCCGCTGCGGCGAACTCGGTCGCGATCCCGGGGGGCGAGACGAAGACATGCGTGCGCGCGATCACCAGGGCGATCCGCGCGCGCTCCCACTCGTCCGCGAGCAGCTCATACGCCTCGGAGAGGTGCGCCACGCCGGCGCGGCCGTCGACCAGGATCTCGGCCATCCCGAGTTCAACCAGCACAGCGGCTCGTTGCGCGCGCGGCGGCGGTTCCTCCAGCGCCCGCTGCAGAATGATCGCCGCCGCCTCCGGCGCACCGCGCCCCATCGCCGTCCGTGCGGCGGCGCGAAGCACCTCCACGGTGCTGCCGTCACCGCGTCGCGGCGCGACCATGAGGTGCGCGGCCACGTGCTCATCGGTTGCGCCATGCTCGCGGAGAAGGCTCGCGGCGCGCTCGTGGAAGAGCGCTCGCTCCGCGGCCGGCAGCGCATCATGAACGGCCTCGCGGATGAGGGGGTGCACGAACGCCGGGCGGAGTTCGTGGGTGAGGATCTCACTCCGGCTCAGGGTATCCAGGGCGCCGGCGGCCTGTTCCTCTGGTAGCTGCGCGAGGGCAGCCACGGTCGGCAGGTCGGCCGCCTCGCCGAGCACGGCCACCGCGCGTGCCGCCGCCGTCGCCGCCTCGGGCATCCGGCGCAACCGCATGGTCACCAATGCCGACGTGGCCCGCGAGCCCACCGCCCGCACGGTGTCCACGTGCGACACATCGGGCCGGACGTCCTCGTCCTCCAGAGCGCGCAGCAACTGGCGCAGCAGCAGCGGATTGCCCGACGTCATGCGGTGGCAGGCCGCTACGAAGGCCTCCGCGCCCTCGCCGAGCCGCTCCCGCACGAGCAGCCCGGCCGCCTCCATGGACAGCGGTGCCGGTCGCAGGATGGTGACCGACGGGTCGACCGCGATCTCGGCGAGGGGGGCGTCGTCGGGATGCCGCTCGTCGCTGCGGCGGGCGAGCAGGACGAGCAGAGGGAGTCCCTCGAGCCGCTTGACGAGGTACGCGAGGAACCGGAGCGAGGCCGTGTCGCACCACTGGACATCGTCGACGCAGATGACCGTTGGGCCCTGTGACGAGGTATTGACAGCCAGCCAGTACAGGGCGTGCAGGACGGCGAAGCTGCCGTGCTGAACCGGGGGCTCGTCGCCGACGTCGTCGAAGACCGCCGCCGCCCCGGACGCTGCGCCACTCAGCAGCGGATCGCGTTGCCCGGCCCCGTTCACACTTCGCTCGAAGAGCTGCCGTACCACGCCGAACCCGAAGGCTTGCTCCAGCGCGCTCCCTCGGGCCGACAGCACCCGCAGCCCCTCTGTCGCTGCGGTGCGCGATGCCTCGGCCAACAGCCGTGTCTTGCCGATGCCCGCCGGGCCTTCGATGAGCACGCACGCCGAGTCGCCGGCGGCAACCGCGCGGACCGCCAGGCGCAACACGGCCATCTCGGTGGCGCGATCGACGAGGTCGACCGGGGGTGTCGAGTGGTCCGGTGACGGCGAGCGGTCGGGCCACTCCGGCGTCGTGGCCGTGGTGGGCCGGTCCAGGGTCGGCGATTGCGCCAGCACCTCCGCCTCGAGCCGGCGGAGGGCCGGTCCAGGGTCGACGCCGAGTTCGTCGGCGAGTGTCGCGCGTGCACGGCGAAGGGCGTCGAACGCATCGGCCTGTCGCTGGGCGCGGTAGAGCGCGAGCACGAGGAGGCGCCATCGTTCCTCGCGAAGCGGATCCTCTGCGACAAGTGCCTCGAGTTCGCCGACCAGCGGCGCGGCGTCCTTCAACGCCAGCCTGGCTGCCAGCAGCCGCTCTCTGGCGACTGCGTGCAGTTCGGTCAGGCGGACGATCTCGGCCTCGACCCAGGGCTCGCTCGTGTACTCCGCGTACGGTGGTCCCCGCCACAGCTGGAGTGCGCCCTCGAGGGTGCGCGCGGCGTCGGCGGGCGGCAGGTCGGCGGCCTCGTCCACGGCCCGCTCCAGCATCCAGGCGTCGACACCGTCAGGTTCCATTCGCAGGATGTAGCCGGCACCGGTGCTCGCGATCACCCCGTCGCGATGACGTGCGCCCGCCTCGGGCTCGAGTCGGCGGCGCAGATGGCTGACGTACGCTTGGATGGCACCTGCGGGGTTGGCCGGTGCGGAATCGCCCCACACGCAGGCGGCGAGGCGATCGAGCGGAACGAGTTGGTTCCGCATGACGATGAGGGCTGCGAGCACGGCGCGCTGGCGCCGTCCGCCGAGGTCGAAGGCTGCGCCGTCACGGGTGGCAGTCAACTCGCCGAACACACGAAGGCGCAGACTCCCGTCCCTGTCCACCTCTCTCCCCGTCCTGCTAGGTCGAGGATAGCGACGCCCAGAGGCCTGCGATAGGGCATGGGCGACCGGGTTCTCGCTAGGTGACGGGGCCGGTCCACTTCTCACCGGGGCCCTGCCCGATCGCGTCGGGGATGACCGAGGCCTCGCGGAAGGCGAGCTGCAGCGATCGCAGTCCGTCGCGCAGCGACCGCGCGTGCATGTCGCTGATCTCGGGTGCGCCAGCGGTGATGAGACCCGCGAGGGCGTGGATGAGCTTTCGGGCCTCGTCGAGGTCGACCTGCTCATCGGGATCGTCGGCGAGCCCGACCTTGACCGCCGCAGCGCTCATCAGGTGCACGGCCGCGGTCGTGATGATCTCGACCGCGGGAACCTCGGCGATGTCGCGGGTGGCGTCGCCGACCGTATCGCCGGCCTGTGCCTCGGGAGCGCCCTCGACGGTGGACTCGACTGAACTATGGCTCACGGAATTCCTCTGTTAGACTGCTTCGGGCTCCGGGGCTTCACCCCGGTACGAAAGTGGAGATTCTCCCACCCGCGCATACCGCTTCATCAAGGTTACCGGGTCGATTGCACTCCGCTCTCACGTCGCACGACGCGGGAGTAGACAGGGTGCCGCATGAGATGCACGGTGGGATTCCGTGCGCGGATGCGTGAATTTCTCCTTTCGTCGCTGGGCGGCGACCGCCTCCCGGCAGAGCGAAACAGCTGAGTAGAGGAGAACACGCATCAGCGATCCCCGTACCAACGACCGTATCCGCGTTCCCGAGGTCCGCCTCGTGGGGCCTGGCGGAGAGCAGGTCGGCGTCGTGAAGATCGAGGTGGCCCTGCGGCTCGCGCAGGAGGCCGATCTCGATCTCGTCGAGGTCGCACCGAACTCCAAGCCGCCGGTCGCCAAGATCATGGACTACGGCAAGTACAAGTACGAGGCTGCGCAGAAGGCGAAAGAGGCCCGGCGCAACCAGGCGAACACGATCCTCAAAGAGGTGCGGTTCCGTCTCAAGATCGACAAGCACGACTACGAGACCAAGATGAAGCGCGCCGTCGGCTTCCTGAAGGCCGGCGACAAGGTCAAGGCGATGATCCTCTTCCGCGGGCGCGAGCAGTCGCGCCCCGAGATGGGCGTTCGCCTTCTGCAGCGCTTCGCCGAAGACGTGGCGGAGTTCGGCACGGTCGAGCACAACCCCACGATCGACGGCCGCAACATGGTCATGGTCATCGCGCCCCTGAAGAACAAGTCCGAGGCCAAGGCCGAGGCGAACGCACAGCGTGCTGCGGCGAAGGCGCGACCGGCGGCCGATGCCCCGGCAGCGCCCGAGTCGCAGACGGTCGAACCCACCGAGGGCTAGACCAGCCACCCACGTCCGTCACCCGCGTGACGGCAGAACCAAGGAGAAACACGAGATGCCGAAGCAGAAGACCCACTCCGGGTCGAAGAAGCGCTTCAAGGTCACCGGCAGCGGCAAGATCAAGAAGCAGCAGGCCGGTATGCGCCACAACCTCGAGGTCAAGGCCTCGAAGCGCAAGGCCCGTCTGAATCAAGACAAGGTCGTGTCGGCCCCCGACGCCAAGGTCATCAAGAAGCTTCTCGGCCGCTGAGCCGCGACACGTAAGGAAGAAACAGAGTCATGGCAAGAGTGAAGCGGGCGGTCAACGCCCACAAGAAGCGCCGGGTCATCCTCGAGCGCGCCGAGGGATACCGCGGCCAGCGTTCGCGCCTCTACCGCAAGGCGAAGGAGCAGGTCACCCACTCGCTCGTCTACTCGTACAACGACCGTCGCAAGAAGAAGGGCGACTTCCGTCGTCTCTGGATCCAGCGCATCAACGCGGCCTCGCGTGCCAACGGTCTCACCTACAACCGCCTCATCCAGGGCCTCGGCCTTGCCGGCGTCGAGGTCGACCGTCGCATCCTCGCCGAGCTCGCGGTCAACGAGCCCGCCACGTTCGCGGCGCTCGTCGAGACCGCCAAGAAGGCACTGCCGGCCGACACGTCGGCTCCGAAGACCGCCGCGTAGGCAGCACTTCGCATCGAACGGCCCGGCACCCTCGTGGTGCCGGGCCGTTCGCCTGTACGCCCGGCACTCACCACCTGTTCCAGCTCGCACTCGCCATCCCTCCATGCACCAAGGACAGGAAGACGCGCCGAACGCGCTGCGAGAACAGGCGCCACGCCCCGTCATGCGGGGCGTTCTCCTGTTTCGGAACGCCGGATGACGCATCGAGGGCTATTTCCGCGCAGCCGTAGACTTGCAACATGCTCGAGAACCCCCGCTCGCCGCGCGTTCGCGCGGTCGCCAAGCTCGCCAAGAAGTCCGAGCGGGTCGACACCGGGCAGTTCCTGCTCGAAGGTCCGCAGGCCGTCTCGGAGGCGCTCACCTTCCGCTCGGAACTCGTCGTCGAACTCTACGCCACGCCGAGCGCCCTCGAGCGCCACAACGAGATCGCCCGGGCTGCCGACGATGCCGACGTGCACATCGAGTTCGTCACCGAGGCGGTGCTCGACGCGATGGCTGACACGGTCACCCCGCAGGGGTTCGTCGCGGTGTGCCGCCAGTTTCCGACCGCGGTGAAAGAGGTGTTCGCGGCATCCCCGAAGCTCGTCGCAATTCTCGAAGAGGTGCGCGACCCTGGCAACGCGGGCACGATAGTGCGCGCCGCCGATGCCGCGGGCGCCGATGCCGTGATCTTCACCGGGCGCGCGGTCGACCTCTACAACCCCAAGGTCGTGCGGGCGTCGACGGGGTCGATCTTCCACCTGCCGATCGCGGTCGGTGCCGAACTCGCCGACGTGCTCGAGCGCGCTCGTGGTGCCGGCATGACGGTGCTGGCGGCCGACGTCAAGGGCGACGACCTGCTCACCGTGCGCGCCGATGGCGTGCTCGCACAGCCGACTGCCTGGCTCTTCGGCAACGAGGCTCGGGGACTGCCCGACGAGCAGCTCGAGCTCGCCGATCGGGCCGTCACCGTGCCCATCTACGGGCATGCCGAATCGATGAACCTCGCCACCGCGGCATCCGTCTGCCTCTACGAAAGCGCCTTCGCCCAGCGAAGCGTGCATCACGGTTAGGTAACCACCGCGCCTCGGGTTGTCCGACGGTTCCGATTGGCCCTAGTTTGAGGGTTATGGAGCCTGCCCAGCCCGCACCCGCGACGTCGAACATCAGTGTGCGCCGAGGCGAACCCCTCGTCGTGATCGAACAGGTCGAGAAGCACTTCGGCGACCTGCACGTGCTCAACGACATCAATACCGTGGTCAACCGGGGTGAGGTCGTCGTCGTCATCGGGCCGTCGGGTTCGGGAAAGTCGACCCTCTGCCGCGCCATCAACCGGCTCGAGACGATCGACTCGGGCACCATCTCGATCGACGGTGCCCACCTTCCCGAAGAGGGCGCCGCCCTCGCAAAGCTTCGCGCAGACGTCGGCATGGTCTTCCAGTCCTTCAATCTCTTCGCCCACAAGACGGTGCTCGAGAACGTGACGATCGCCCCGATCAGGGTCAAGAAGATGGCGCGCAAGGCCGCCGATGAGCTGGCGATGAAGCTGCTCGAGCGCGTCGGTGTCGCCAACCAGGCGAGCAAGATGCCCGCTCAACTCTCGGGGGGCCAGCAGCAGCGCGTCGCGATCGCCCGATCACTGGCGATGAATCCGAAGCTCATTCTGCTCGACGAGCCCACGAGTGCGCTCGACCCCGAGATGATCAACGAGGTGCTCGACGTCATGATCGGCCTCGCGAAAGACGGCATGACGATGATCGTCGTCACGCACGAGATGGGCTTCGCCCGCAAGGCGGCCGACCGCGTGCTCTTCATGGCCGACGGCAAGATCGTCGAAGAGGCGACGCCCGCCGAGTTCTTCGACAACCCCCAGTCCGATCGCGCGAAGGACTTCCTCTCGAAGATCCTCGAGCACTAGGCCTTCGCCGTCACAAGCGGCGGGGAACACCACACAGGAGAAGAGGCAGAGACATGAAACGCATGAGAATCGCACTCGTCGCGGCAGCGGCGGCTTCGGCACTCGCGCTCGCAGGCTGCGCCACCGGCGGCGGCGAGGCCGAGCCGACCGAAGAGGAAGCCGCGCCCACGTTCGAGGCGGGCACGACGATGGCCGAGCTCGCCGAGGCCGGCGAGATCACGGTCGGCACGAAGTTCGACCAGCCGCTCTTCGGCCTGCTCGACCCGAACACGAACACCCCGGTCGGCTTCGATGTCGAGATCGCGAAGATCATCGCGGGTGAACTCGGCATCAGTGAAGACAACATCAACTGGGTCGAGTCGGTGTCGGCGAACCGTGAGCCATTCATCGAGAACGGCGAAGTCGACATCGTCGTAGCGACCTACACGATCAACGACAAGCGCAAAGAGGTCGTCTCGTTCGCCGGCCCGTACTACATGGCAGGTCAGTCGATCCTCGTGCTCGCCGACAACGAGGACATCACGAGCGAAGAAGACCTCGTCGGTCAGCCGGTGTGCTCGGTGACCGGTTCGACGCCGGCCCAGAAGCTCACCGAGATCGGCGCGGTGCCGCTGCTCACCGACACCTACACGAACTGCCTCGAGCCGCTGCGCAGTGGCGAGGTCGTCGCGGTGTCGACCGACAACGTCATCCTCGCGGGCCTTGCAGCCCAGAACGAGGGCGAGTTCAAGGTCGTCGGTGAGCCGTTCACCGAAGAGCCATATGGCATCGGCCTCGCGCTCGACGACACCGAGTTCCGCATGTGGATCAACGATGTGCTCGAGGCTTCGTACGAGGACGGCTCATACGAGGAGGCCTGGAACTCGACGGCCGGCACGGTGCTGCCGTTCGTGGAGCCGCCGGCACCCGACCGCTACTGATCCGATCGGTGCGTGGTCCGGGCGTTCCGCCCGGACCACGTCCGGCTCGAAGTGAACGACTGAAGGGACGCGTGTGGACGTCGTCATCGACAACCTCCCGAGATACCTCGACGGGTTCAGCAAGACGCTGATTCTGCTCGCGGCGTCTGGGGTCATCGCGCTCATCCTCGGCACGCTCATCGCGGCCATGCGCATCTCGCCGATTCCGTCTCTGCGCTGGTTCGCGACCGTCTACACCGAACTCGCCCGCAACACGCCGCTCACGCTCGTGCTGTTCTTCTGCGCGTTCATCCTTCCTTACCTGGGTGTTCGGTTCGACTACATGATCCTCGCGATCATCGGCCTCTCGTACTACACGTCGCCGTTCGTCGCAGAGGCACTTCGATCGGGAGTCAACGGCGTGCCCGTCGGACAGGCAGAGGCCGCTCGCAGCCTCGGCTTCGGGTTCTCCCAGTCGGTGAGCCTCATCATCCTGCCGCAGGCATTCCGCATGACGGTGCCTCCGCTCATCAACGTGTTCATCGCGCTCACGAAGAACACATCGGTCGCCGGTGGATTCTTCGTCGCTGAACTGTTCACGATCGGCAAGGAGCTCGCGAACGCGAACGGCCAGGCCGTCATCGCGGTGCTGCTCGGCGTCGCGACGTTCTACCTCATCATCACGGTTCCGCTCGGCCTGCTCGCCGTACAGCTCGAGAAGAAATGGGTGGTCGCGCGATGACCGGCGCCAACGTCCTGTTCGACGCACCGGGCCCACGCGCCCGTCGCCGCTCACTGATCGTCTCGATCATCGCCGGCACCCTGATTCTCGCCGGCATCGTCTGGGTGCTCCTGATCCTCGCCGCGCCACGCGAGAGTTCGGGCGGTCTCGTACTTCCGGGCCAGTTCGACCCGACGCGGTGGGACATCTATGCCAACCCGGCCATCTGGGCGGCCATCGGCGGCGGCGTGGTGCGCACCCTGCAGGCGGCACTCGTTGCAGCCGTCCTTGCCATTCTGCTCGGCGTGGTCTTCTCGCTGCTTCGCAGTTCGCACATCGCCTGGATCCGCATTCCGACGGCAGTGGTGCTCGAGTTCATTCGCGGCATGCCGGTGCTGCTCATGATGCTCTTCATCCTGCTCGTCGCATCGACCGGCCAGTACTGGGCCGTCGTCAGCGCGCTCGCGCTGTACAACGGCGCGATCATCGGCGAAGCCCTTCGCGCCGGCCTCGCGTCGCTGCCTCGTGGGCAACGCGAAGCGGCGCTCAGCGTGGGCATGCGCGAAATGCAGTCGAAGTTCCTCATCGAGTTCCCGCAGGCCTTCCGGCAGATGCTGCCGATCATCGTCGCGCAGCTCGTGGTGCTGCTCAAGGACACTGCCCTCGGATTCATCGTCGGGTACAACGAGCTCATCCGCACGACGATGTACAACCTCGCGGCGTTCGTCGGCAATCGTTACCTGTTCTCGCTCTTCTTCGTCACGCTCGTCATCTACCTCATCATCAACCTCACGCTGTCGTGGTTCGCGAGATGGCTCTCGCGTCGCACCGCGAGCGGTGGTCGCAAGGCGAAGGGCAAGCCGATCGATCCGACTCAGGGGCTGCTCGTCGTCCAGGCCTCTGCTGCGGCCCAAGAGGGCCGCCAAGGCTGACTGGCACGCCGGGCGAACGCGACGCGAGGCGGTGCCGCACGCCGGTAGACTCGTACTTCGTGTCCGAGCCCCGTGAAATCACCGAGAGCGCCGTGCAATCGGCGGTCGATGCAGCCCTCGCGGCCATCGCGTCGGCCGGCGACTCCGCCGCGCTGAAGCAGGTCCGCACCGAGCACACCGGCGACAAGTCGGCGCTGGCGCTCCTGAACGCCCAGTTGCGCAACGTGCCCAACGAGCAGAAGGCCGCGCTCGGCAAACTCGTCGGCGGCGCCCGCGGCCGCGTCAACCAGGCGTTCGCGGCGCGCGAGGCCGAGATCGTCGAGGCCGAGGCCGCCGCGCAACTCGCCGCCGAAGCCGTTGATGTCACTGCCCTGCCGTCGCGGTTCACGCCCGGCGCGAGGCATCCGCTCTCGCTTCTGCAAGACCGGGTGTGCGACGTGTTCACCGGAATGGGCTGGGAGATCGCAGAGGGCCCCGAGGTCGAGAGCGAGTGGTTCAACTTCGACGCGCTGAACTTCGACGCCGACCACCCGGCGCGTGCCATGCAAGACACCTTCTTCGTCGACCCGCCCGAGGCGCACCTCGTGATGCGCACGCACACGAGCCCGGTGCAGATCCGCTCGATGCTCGATCGCGAGCTGCCGCTCTACGTGCTCGCGCCGGGTCGGGTATACCGCACCGACGAGTTCGACGCCACGCACCTGCCGGTCTTCATGCAGTTCGAGGGCGTCGCCGTCGACAAGGGCCTCACGATGGCGCACCTCAAGGGCACGCTCGACCACTTCGTGAAGGCGATCTTCGGTGACGAGGCGAAGATCCGCCTGCGCCCGAGCTTCTTCCCGTTCACCGAGCCGAGCGCCGAGCTCGACTTCTGGCACCCGACCTTCAAGGGCGGCGCCCGCTGGATCGAGTGGGGCGGCTGCGGCATGATGCACCCCAACGTGCTGAAGGCCGCGGGCATCGATCCCGCGGTCTACACGGGGTTCGCCTTCGGCATGGGCGTCGAGCGCGGCCTCATGCTTCGCAACGACGTACAAGACATGCGTGAAATGGTCGAGGGAGACGTTCGCTTCTCCCAGCAGTTCGGAATGGTGGTCTAAGACATGCGAGTGCCGCTCAGCTGGCTCGCCGAGTACGTCGAACTCGTCCCGGGCACCACGCCCGAAGACGTGCACGCCGCCCTCGTCAAGGTCGGTCTCGAAGAAGAAGACGTGCACACCTTCGAGCTCGAGGGCCCGATCGTCGTCGGCGAGGTGCTCGAGTTCGTCGAGGAGCCGCAGACCAACGGCAAGACCATCCGCTGGTGTCAGGTGCGGGTCGCGCCCGATGGTGAGACGGCGGCCGACGGGGGAGATGCCGTGCATGGCATCGTCTGCGGCGCCCGCAACTTCTTCGTCGGCGACAAGGTCGTCGTGACCCTGCCCGGCGCCGTGCTGCCCGGGCCGTTCCCGATCGCCGCGCGCAAGACCTACGGCCACGTCAGCGACGGAATGATCGCCTCGGCACGCGAGCTCGGCCTCGGCGACGACCACGAGGGCATCCTGCGGCTGTCGACCCTCGGCATCGACGCGCCAGTCGGCACCGACGCGATCGCCCTGCTCGGGCTCGACGACGCCGCCATCGAGATCAACGTCACGCCCGACCGTGGCTACGCCTTCTCGATCCGCGGTGTCGCCCGCGAGTACGCGCATGCCACTGGTGCCCGGTTCCGCGATCCGGTCGAGCAGGTGGCGCCGGCGGATGTCTCTTCGTCGGCGTTCCCCGTAGAGGTCCGCGACGAGGCGCCCATCCGCGGTCGCATCGGCTCGGCGGTCTTCGCGACCCGCATCGTGCGCGGGGTCGACCCGACGCGTCTGACACCCGCGTGGATGATCGCACGGCTGAAACTCGCCGGCATCCGCTCGATCTCGGTGCTCGTCGACATCACGAACTACGTCATGCTCGAGCTCGGCCAGCCGATCCACGGATACGATCTCGACGCGCTGCGGGGCGGCATCGTCGTGCGGCGGGCCGCGCCGGGCGAGACGATCGTCACGCTCGACGGCAAGGAACGCACGCTCCACCCCGAAGACCTGCTCATCACCGATGACCGAGGTGCGATCGGTATCGCGGGCGTCATGGGCGGCGCCGACACCGAGATGGGTGAGGCGACCCGCAACGTGCTCATCGAAGCCGCCAACTTCGACCCGGTGTCGATCGCGCGTTCCGCGCGTCGGCACAAGCTGCCGAGCGAGGCGTCGCGCCGTTTCGAACGCGGGGTCGACCCCGAGATCGCCGGGGCCGCTGCGTCGCGTGTGGCCCAGCTCATGGTCGATCTCGCCGGTGGGGTCGCCGAGCAGGGCGGGTCGCTCATCGACGAGGCACCGGCACGGGCGGCCATCGTGCTGCCGCACGGGTTCGTGTCGAGCCTCATCGGCGTCGAGTACACCGAGACAGAGGTGCACGACGCGCTCGCCGAGATCGGTGGCGCGGTCACCGCCGTCGACGGCGGGTTCTCTGTGCTGCCGCCGTCGTGGCGCCCCGATCTCACGGGGCGCGAGGAGCTCGCCGAAGAGGTGGCGCGACTCGTCGGCTACCACCGCATCCCCTCGGTGCTTCCGGTGGCCCCGCCCGGGCGCGGGCTCACCCGCTCGCAGCGGCTGCGCCGTCAGACGGCCGACGTGCTCGCCGGTGCCGGGGCCGCTGAGGTGCTCAGCTTCCCGTTCGCAACCGCCGACGAGAATGCGCTCTACGGCAGCGCCGACGGTTCTGTCGTGGCATCCGTGCGCCTCGCGAACGCACTCGACCAGTCGACCCCGTTCCTGCGTCGCTCGCTGTTGCCAGGCCTCATCGGCGCTGCGCGACGCAACCGCTCGCGCGGCCTCAACGACCTCGACCTGTTCGAGATGGGGCTCGTGTTCCTGCCCGAGGCCGGACGCGCCTATGGCTCCGCCGAGCTCCCCGTCGGCGATGCGAAGCCGAGCGACGAGACCCTTGCAGCGCTGAATTCCGGCATCCCGCGGCAGCCGCGTCACCTCGCTGTGCTGCTCGTCGGCGACGCCGTCACCAAGCAGCCCGGTCAGGTCGCCGTGCCGGTCGGCATCGTCGACGCGCTCGACGCCGTGCGACGTGTCGTGCTCGCGACGGGTGCCGAGCTCGAGGTCGTGCAGGGCGCGCACCAGGCGCTGCACCCGGGTCGTACCGCCGAGCTCCGCGTCGGCGGGCAGACGATCGGGTACGCGGGCGAACTGTTACCGGCGATCGCCCTCGAACTCGACCTGCCGCGTGTGGTGGCGGTCGCCGAACTCGACCTCGACGCGGTGATCGCGGCGACCGAACCGGCGGTCGAGGCGCAGCCGATCGGAACCCTTCCGGCGGCGACGCAAGACCTGTCGCTCGTCGTCGGCGCCGAGGTCTCGGCGGCTGACGTTGCCGCGGCCGTGCGCGAGGGGGCAGGCGATCTGCTCGAGCACGTGCACCTCGTCGACGACTACCGCGGCTCGGGGGTTCCCGAAGCGTCGAAGAGCCTCACGTTCGCCCTGCGGTTCCGCGCGCCAGACCGTACGCTCACGGCGGCCGAGGCGAGCGAGGCCAAGAACGCAGGCGCAGCGCTCGCCGGTGAGCGCTTCGGTGCGGTGATCCGCGCGTAGCCGCGTCTGCCGTCCTCCCTGCAAAATCCGCCGAGCTAGGCTTCCTGTCGCTGAGGGGAAGCGCCGGCCGGCTCGCCCTCGTCCTCCCAGCGGAAGAGCATCGCGTAGACCGGCCCCGCGGCGAACCAGATCGCGGCGATGGCGGTGAGCCGCGCCGCCATCGCCCACAGCGGGTCGGCCCACATCGCGTCCCAGTCGGCCGGAAGACCGGCACCGGCCACCCACCCGAGGCCGAAGAGACCGGGGAGTGCGATCGCCCAGGCGACGAGCACGCGCCGCCATTCCGCCCACATTCTGCGCACGTACTCCGGGCCCGACTTGGGCGGCTTCGGCGGGCGCGGTGCGCCGGCGAAGCGGTACGCGAACCACCGGTCGGCCCACGCGATCGTCGCATGGCCGAATCCGATCGTGAATCCGAGGTAGATGACGGCCAGGGCGTGCACGAAGTCGGGTTCCGCGCCGCCCGCGAGGTCGACGGCGGTCAGCGCAATGAGCACGAGGTCGAGCAGCGGCACGCAGAGCAGGATGATCCGGCTTGCCCGAGGCATCCGGAGTACGTATCGGGTGGTGAGCCCGACCGCGAGGGCCACCCAGAAGGCGACCTCGACGGCGAGGATCGCCCAGAGGATCGGGTTGAACTCGGTCACTCGGTGCATGGTGAACAGCCTGCGGCCCATCGACCGTGCGTGGCGTCGGCCGAACGCGGTGTCCTTGCGCTTTGTGAGTACACATTTCGGATGACGCGTTCGGCGGCTACACGGCGCGGATGTCGGTCGCGCGCCGCGCGCCGAACTGCTTGCATAGAGCAATGGCCTTGCTCGACGACCTCCGCCGGGGCGCGCGGCGTCACGCCCGACTCCTCGGGACGCTCGGGTACGTTGTCCTCGGGGTCCTTCTTGCTTCTGCGGGCGTAGGGGTGTACTGGGTCGACCAGCCGCGCCTCGTCACGTGGTGGGCTGACGTCGCCCTGATCTTCTTGCTCGGGGTCGTGCACATGTTCCGCGACCGGTGGCCGGTTGGGGCGATGTTCGTCTCGGGTGCCGCCATCGCGGTCTTCGCCGTCCTCACCGGCGCCGCACCGCTCGGCGCGATCCTCATCTTCGCCGACCTGCTTTATCTCGTCGCGGTGCGGAGTCCGTCGCGGGCCGTGGACGTCGCGCAATACCTGGCAGGCGCGGTGGCTGTTGCGGGCGTGCTGAGTCTCGCGATGCCCGAGGGCCCCACCGAGTTCGTCGTCCGCTTCCTCTGGATCCCGGTCACCGTGGTTCTCTCGCTCTGGTGGGGACGCGCGGTGCGGGTTCCGCAGCAGGAAGCGGCCGCCGAGCGTGCCCGCGTCGAAGCCGTTCGCCGGGCCGCGGCATCCGAGCGGCAGAGCGCGCTCGCATCTGAGCGGATGGCGATCGGACGCGACCTGCACGACGCACTCGCCGGCCACGTGGTCGGCATCGCCATGCAGGCCGAGGCGGCGCTGCGCGCGGCACGTGCCGAGCGATCGGCGACGACCTCAGGACTCGAGTCGATCCGTGCCTCGAGCGTCGCCGCACTCGGGGAGATGCGCTCGATGATCGACGTGCTCCGCGGTGACGGCGACGCGCTCTCGGCTCCGCCGACTCTGGCCGATCTCGAGACGCTCATCGACTCGCAGCGAGACGCCGGCGCACAGGTGCAGGCAGAGATCGGCGCCGGGATCGAGCGGGATGTCCCGGCCGGAGTGTCAGTCGCGGCCTACCGCATCGCCCAGGAGGCGCTCTCGAACGCGGCGAAGCACGCCCCGGGTCGGCCCGTCGAGTTGCGGATCGTGCGCGACGACCGCGGCATCCTGATCACGACCCGCAACCCAGCCGGCGACGGGGTCGACCTTTCCGACAGCCTGAGCGGTGGGCATGGCCTCGTCGGCATCGCCGAACGGGCTCGCATCCTCGGCGGATACGCGCATACCCGCATCGACCGTGGACCGGGCGATGCACAGTGGGTCCTCGAGGCGCGGGTCCCGATACTCCGCGAACCGAGCGAGGCGACGGCTGGGGCGGCGTCGTGATCCGCGTGCTGATCGTCGACGACCACCAGGCGGTGCGTGCGGGGCTCGCGATGCTCCTCGACGGCATCGACGACCTCGCGATCGTCGGCGAAGCCGGGGACGGACGCGAGGCGCTCCGTCTCATCGGCGAGACGCCCGTAGACGTCGTACTCATGGACGTGCAGATGCCTGTCCTCGACGGCGTCGAGGCCACCCGTCGAATCGTGGAACAGGCCGACGGCCCGCGTGTGCTCATGCTCACGACGTTCGGTGTCGACGACATCGTCACGGCCGCGCTCGCGGCCGGCGCAGCCGGATTCATGCTGAAGACGGCGTCGGCCCACGAACTCGTCGACGCGATCCGCCGGGTGGCCGCGGGCGACGCCGTGCTCGCACCCGAGGTCACCCGCACGGTCGTGGACCGCTTGCGGGCGCTCGACTCACGGGCGGTGCCCCAGAGCCCGTACCCCGCGGCATCCGGTCGGCTCGCCGCCCTGACCGACCGCGAGCGGGAGGTGCTCGATTCACTCGGGCTCGGCCTCTCGAACGCCGAGATCGCCGATCGACTGGTGATCTCCGAGTCGACCGCCAAGACGCATGTTTCTCGCGTACTCGGCAAGCTCGGACTCGCGTCGAGGGTGCAGGGCGCGCTGCTCGCCCGGTACGAGGCCGAGCGCTCGTGAAACATGGCGTGGTCATTGCGGCTCCGGTTTGCGACGGTGCCGGTGGCGCAGATAGGGTCGATCCCATGTCCGCCGATCGGTTCGCCGCCTCCGCACGCCACCCGCGTGTCGTCGAGCTGCGCAACCGACGTCGTGGTGCGCGCCGAATCTCGGCGACCTCTGCCGCGGCCTGAACGGGCTGTCGCGGGGCGTCGCCGCATCAGCGCCCCGACCGCACAGACCCTAAGGTGGATTCCATGACGTACTCCGTCGCCGTTTCCGGCGCGTCCGGCTATGCCGGGGGAGAGATCCTGCGCCTGCTGGCCGATCATCCTGAATTCGAGGTGCGCACCGTCACGGCGCACGCCAACGCCGGGCAGCCGCTCGTCGCCGTGCAGCCGCACCTGCGCACCTACACGCACCTCACCCTGAAAGAGACGACCGCCCAGACCCTCGCCGGTCACGACGTCGTCTTCCTCGCCTTGCCCCACGGCGCGTCGGGTGCCATCGCGGCGCAACTGCCCGACGACACCCTCGTGGTCGACTGCGGCGCCGACCACCGGCTCGAGAGTACAGACGACTGGGCGGAGTTCTATGGCGGAGACTTCCACCCCGCGTGGACGTACGGCGTTCCCGAGCTGCCGCGCCTGACGGGCACGCAGCGCGACCGGCTCGCGAAGACCAAGCGGATCGCGGCTCCCGGCTGCAATGCCTCCACGGTTGCGCTCTCGCTCGCTCCGGGCATCCGCGCAGGTGTCATCGAGGATCGCGACCTCGTGTCGGTGCTGGCCGTCGGCCCGTCGGGCGCAGGTAAGAGCCTCAAGGCGCACCTGCTCGGCTCCGAGATCCTCGGCTCGGCGAACCCGTACTCGGTGGGCGGTGTGCACCGCCACATTCCTGAGGTGCTGCAGGCGCTGCGGTGGGCGGGTGCGGCGACGCCGACCCTGTCGTTCACGCCGGTGATCGTGCCCATGTCGCGCGGCATCCTCGCGACGTCGACGGCGCGAATCATGCCAGGCACCGATCCCGCGACCGTGCGCGCGGCGTGGGAGGACGCCTACGCCGGTGAACGGTTCGTGCAGTTGCTGCCCGAGGGCCAGTTCCCGCGCACCGCCGACGTGCTCGGCGCGAACACCGCGCTCATGGGCCTCACGGTCGACGAGCGGTCCGGGCGCGTGGTCGTGGTCACGGCCGTCGACAACCTCGTCAAGGGCACCGCGGGTGCCGCCATCCAGTCGGCCAACCTCGCACTCGGTCTCACCGAGTCGACAGGCCTTCCCGTGAACGGAGTCGCACCGTGACCGTCACCGCCGCCGCCGGATTCGAGGCCGCGGGCATCGCGGCGGGCATCAAGCGCAGCGGGGCACTCGATCTCGCGGTCGTGGTCAACCGTGGGCCGTCGCAGGCCGCGGCCGCGGTGTTCACATCCAATCGCGCGAAGGCCAATCCGATCCTCTGGTCCGAACAGGTCATCGTCGATGGCACGGTCTCGGCCATCGTGCTGAACTCGGGCGGAGCCAACTGCTTCACGGGCCCAGAGGGGTTCCAGGTCACGCACCGCACCGCCGAGGCGACGGCATCGGCACTGTCGGTCTCGGCCGGTGACGTACTCGTGTGTTCGACCGGGCTCATCGGCGACCAGCTCGACGGCGAGGTGCTCGAAGAGGGCGTGCTCTCGGCGGTCAACCGGCTCGCATCAGACGCTGTCGCCGGTGACGACGCGGCTCGTGCGATCATGACGACCGACACGAAGCCCAAGACCGTGGTGATCGAGGGCGGCGGCTGGCGCATCGGCGGCATGGCCAAGGGGGCTGGCATGCTCGCCCCCGGGCTGGCCACGATGCTCGTCGTGCTCACCACCGACGCAGACCTGCCCGCCGCCGACCTCGACACCGCGCTGCGGGCCGCGACCCGCGTCACGTTCGACCGGCTCGACTCCGACGGCTGCATGTCCACGAACGACCAGGTCACGCTGCTCGCGAGCGGTGCGTCAGGGGCTGTCCCGGCAGTCGACGTGTTCACCGAGGCGCTCACCGAGGCCTGCCGCAATCTCGCGCTGCAGCTGCAGGGCGACGCCGAGGGGGCCAGCCACGACATCACGATCGAGGTCCGAGGTGCGGCCAGCGAAGACGACGCGGTCGAGGTCGGCCGGTCGGTCGCCCGCAACAACCTGTTCAAAGCCGCGATCTTCGGCAATGACCCCAACTGGGGACGGGTGCTCGCCGCGATCGGCACGACGCAGGCCCCGTTCGACCCGTATCTCGTCGACGTCTCGATGAACGGCGTGCGCGTCTGTCATGCGGGTCGGCCAGACGCCCCGCGCGACGATGTCGATCTCACGCCCCGGGCAACGCACGTGCTCATCGAACTGCATGCGGGCGAGGCATCCGCTTCGATCTTCACGAACGATCTCACCCACGATTACGTGCACGAGAACAGCGCGTACGCGAGCTGAACATGGGTGATTTCGAAACAGATTCCCCGACCGGCATGCAATCGGCGACCGCGGCCGACAAGGCTCAGGTGCTCATCGACTCGCTGCCGTGGCTCAAGCGATTCCACGGCGAGACCATCGTCGTGAAGTACGGCGGCAACGCCATGGTGAGCCCCGATCTGCAGCGCGCCTTCGCTGAAGACATGGTGTACCTGCGCTATGCGGGCATCAAGCCGGTCATTGTGCACGGCGGTGGCCCCCAGATCTCGTCGATGCTCGATCGCCTCGGAATCGAGAGCGAGTTCCGCGGCGGCTACCGTGTCACCACGCCCGAGGCCATGGATGTCGTGCGCATGGTGCTGTCGGGGCAGGTCAACCGCGAACTCGTATCGCTCATCAATGGGCACGGGCCGCTCGCCGCGGGGCTGTCGGGTGAAGACGCGGGGTTGTTCAGGGGCCGGCGGCGCGGTGCGGTCGTCGACGGTGTCGAGGTCGACCTCGGACTCGTCGGCGATGTCGTCGCGGTCGACCCGGCCGCGGTGCACGCGCAGCTCGACGCCGGTCGCATCCCGGTGGTCTCGTCGATCGCCCCCGACGGCGACACCCCCGGCCAGTCGTTGAATGTCAACGCCGACTCGGCGGCCGCATCGCTCGCGGTCGCGCTCGGCGCCGCGAAGCTCGTGATCCTCACCGACGTCGCGGGCCTGTATCGCGACTGGCCGAACCGCGACTCACTCGTGTCGGTCATCGACGTGCCCGACCTCATCTCGCTGCTGCCGTCGCTCGAGTCGGGCATGGTCCCGAAGATGCGAGCGTGCCTCGAGGCGGTCGAGGGCGGGGTCGCGAAGGCGGCGATCATCGACGGCCGGGTTCCGCACTCCATACTGCTCGAGGTGTTCACGCAGTCGGGCATCGGCACCGAGGTGGTGCCGGGCGGCGCCGGCATCGCCATCGAGGGGAGCGTCGCGTGACCGCGTGGCAGCAGCGCTTCGACGAGCGCATCATGCGATCGATCGGCATGCCGCTCGCCAAGCTCGTGCGCGGCGAGGGCGTTCGCGTGTGGGATGACGCGGGCAACGAGTACCTCGACTTCCTCGCGGGCATCGCGGTGAACTCGCTGGGTCATGCGCACCCCGTGTTCGTCGACACGGTTGCGTCGCAGGCCGCGACGCTCGCGCATGTGTCGAATTACTTCGCGACCGAGCCGGCGCTCGAGCTCGCCGAGCGGCTCACGCGGCTCGCGGCAGCGGGCGATCACGGGCGCGCGTGGTTCGGCAACTCGGGCGCCGAGGCCAACGAGGCGGCGTTCAAGCTCGCGCGCCTCAACAACTCGGGCGGGGCGCGCACCCGCGTGCTCGCCCTGGTCGACGCGTTCCACGGTCGCACCATGGGCTCGCTCGCACTCACAGGCAAGCCGCACATGCGCGACCCATTCGAGCCGCTGCCCGGCGGTGTCGAGCATATTCCCGCGACCACCGAGGCGCTCGAGGCGTCGATCGATGATGCGGTCGCTGCGCTCATCGTCGAGCCGATCCAGGGTGAGGCCGGGGTCGTCGAACTGCCCGATGGATTCCTCGAGGCTGCCCGCGAACTCACGCGACGACACGGCGCGCTGCTCATCGTCGACGAGATCCAGACCGGCGCCGGACGCACGGGAGCGTGGTTCGGCTTCCAGCACGCGGGCATCACGCCCGATGCGATCACGGTGGCCAAAGGCATTGGCGGCGGGTTTCCCATCGGCGGGCTGATCACCTACGGCCAGACCTCGTCGCTGTTCACGAAGGGCCAGCACGGCTCGACCTTCGGCGGAAATCCGCTCGCCACAGCCGTGGCGAACGCGGTGCTCGGCGAGATCGAGCGAGCCGGTCTCGTCGACAACGCGGCACTTCGCGGCGATCAGCTGCGGGAGCGCATCCTCGGCATCGGATCCCCGCTGGTGCATGCCGTGCGCGGCAAGGGCCTGCTCATCGGCGTCGGCCTCTCCGAGCCGATCGCAGGTCGCGTGGTCGCCGAGGCCATGCGCGGCGGCCTGATCGTGAACGCCGCCAACGACTCCACCATCCGCCTCGCGCCGCCGCTCATCATCGGTGACGACGAGGTCGAAGAGTTCATCACCAGGTTCGCGAGCGCACTCGACGCCGCGGCCGCCCACTGACCGCACGACCGACCCATCGAACGGAGTCTCATGACCCGCCATTTCCTTCGCGACGACGACATCACTCCCGCTGAGCAGACCGAGATCCTCGACCTCGCCGCGGCGCTGAAGGCCGATCGCTGGAGCCGAACCCCGCTCGAGGGGCCGCAGACGGTCGCCGTCATCTTCGACAAGTCCTCGACGCGCACGCGCGTCTCGTTCGCGGTCGGCATCGCCGACCTCGGCGGGTCGCCGCTGATCATCTCGACCGCGAGCAGCCAGCTCGGCGGAAAGGAGACCCCGTCAGACACGGCGCGGGTGCTCGAGCGCATGGTCTCGGCCATCGTCTGGCGCACGTACGGCCAGGCCGGCCTCGAAGAGATGGCCGCCGACACGACCGTGCCTGTCGTCAACGCCCTCTCCGACGACTTCCACCCGTGCCAGCTGCTGGCCGACCTGCTCACGATCCGCGAGCACAAGGGCGATCTCGCGGGGCTGACCGTCACCTTCCTGGGCGACGGAGCATCGAACATGGCCCAGTCGTACCTGCTGGCCGGCGCGACGGCGGGCATGCACGTGCGCGTCGCGTCGCCCGACGAGTACGCCCCCTCGGCCGCCGTGGTGGCCGACGGCGACCGAATCGCCGCCGCGACCGGCGGCTCGATCACGCTCTACACCGACGCGGCCGAGGCCGTCGCCGGCGCCGACGTCGTCGTGACCGACACCTGGGTCTCGATGGGCAAGGAGGCTGAGAAGGCCCACCGTGTCGCCACCTTCGGCGGCTACCGGGTGGATCGCGAGCTCATGTCGCTCGCGGCATCCGACGCGGTCTTCATGCACTGCCTGCCGGCCGACCGCGGGTACGAGGTAACCGCCGACGTCATCGACGGCGAGCAGTCGATCATCTGGGACGAGGCCGAGAACCGCCTGCACGCCCAGAAGGCATTGCTCGTGTGGCTGCTCGAGCGGAAGGACGCATGATGGCCGAGCACGGCACCAACGAAGGATCGCTGTGGGGCGCGAGGTTCGCGACGGGCCCGTCACCCGAGCTGGCGCGGCTGTCGAAGTCGACGCACTTCGACTGGCAGCTCGCGAGCTACGACCTCGCCGGCTCGCGAGCGCACGCCCGTGCGCTCGGGGCCGCCGGGTACCTCGATGCCGACGAGCTCGCGGCGATGCTCGCGGGCCTCGAAACCCTCGAAGCGCGGGTCGTGGCGGGCGAGATCGTCGCCGCCGACCGCGATGAAGACGTCCACGGCGCCCTCGAGGCCGCGCTCATCGGCATCGTCGGTGCAGAGCTCGGCGGCAAGCTGCGCGCGGGCCGCAGCCGCAATGACCAGATCGCGACGCTCGTGCGCCTCTACCTCAAGCACCACGCTGCGACCATCGGCCAGCAGCTGGTGCACCTCATCGATGCGCTCGCCGCCCAGGCCGACGCCCACCGCGGGGCGATCATGCCGGGCCGCACGCACCTGCAGCACGCCCAGCCGGTGCTGCTCGCGCACCACCTGCTCGCTTACGGCTGGGCATTCTCGCGCGACCTCGAGCGCATCGTCGACTGGACGAAGCGAGCGGATGTCTCGCCGTACGGCGGCGGCGCCCTCGCCGGGTCGACGCTCGGGCTCGACGCGGCATCCGTCGCCCGAGATCTCGGACTCGCCGGCCCGGCCGAAAACTCGCTCGACGGCACCGCGAGCCGCGATGTCGTTGCGGAGTTCGCGTTCATCGCCGCGATGATCGGCATCGACCTGTCGCGCCTTGCCGAAGATGTCATCCTCTGGAACACGCGCGAGTTCGGGTTCGTCACCCTCGACGACGGCTATTCCACGGGGTCGTCGATCATGCCGCAGAAGAAGAACCCCGACATCGCCGAGCTCGCCCGTGGCAAGTCCGGGCGGCTCATCGGCAATCTCAGCGGGCTGCTCGCCACCCTGAAGGCGCTGCCGCTCGCGTACAACCGCGACCTGCAGGAAGACAAAGAGCCGGTCTTCGACTCCACCGAAACCCTCGAGGTGCTGCTGCCGGCCTTCACCGGTATGATCGCCACGCTCACCTTCCACACCGAGCGCATGGCCGAACTCGCGCCGGCCGGTTTCTCGCTCGCAACCGATGTCGCCGAGTGGCTCGTGAAGCGCCACGTTCCGTTCCGCGACGCGCACGAGGTCACGGGTGCGCTCGTGCGGTACGCAGAACGGCACGGGCTCGAACTCGACGCCGTCGACGATGCCGCACTCGTGGCGATCTCGCCGCACCTCACCCCCGAGGTGCGCGAAGTGCTCACGGTCGAGGGCTCGGTCGCGAGCCGTGACGGCATCGGCGGCACGGCGCCCGCACGCGTCGACGAGCAGTTCGCCCGTCTCGCCGATCGTGTTCGCCACCTCGTCGCAGGGCTCCCCGAGGCGCCGCACTGAGCGGACTCATCGCGCCTGAACGCGCATTCTTCGAGCAGGATCCGGTGCGACTCGCACCGCTCCTGCTCGGCGCGGTGCTCAGCCACGACGCCCCCGACGGGCGGGTGTCGATCCGGCTCTCCGAACTCGAGGCATATCGCGGCGTCGGCGAGGATCCCGGGTCTCACGCGTTCCGCGGGCGCACCGCCCGCAATGCCGTCATGTTCGGAGCGCCTGCGCACCTGTACGCGTACTTCAGCTACGGCATGCACGTGTGCCTGAACATCGTCGCTCGGCCCGCCGGCGTCTCGTCGGGCGTGCTCATGCGCGGCGCGACGGTGGTCGAGGGCATCGAAGTCGCACGGCGGCGACGGCCCGATGTCAGCGACCGCGATCTCGCCCGTGGCCCGGGGCGGCTCTCGCGTGCGCTCGGCGTGCCGCTCGAGGCGGGCGGCAGCGACCTGCTCGAGGCGCCGTTCGAGTTGCGCGTGCCCGAGTCACCACTGCATTCGGCGAGCGGTCCTCGCACGGGTGTCAGCGGCGAGGGAGGCGGCGGCGCATATCCGTGGCGGTTCTGGCTTCCGGGCGACGAGGGCGTCTCGCCGTACCGGCGCCACAAGCTCGCCGCCGAGTGAAACGACCACGCCGCGCAGTGCGCGCCTCGCCGCCTGGTGCCGGTGGCCGGCGTCAGCGGATGGCGAGGTGCACGACGAGCGCGGCGGCGCAGGCCCAGATGAGGCTCGCGAAGGTGCCGATGATGAAGCGCTCGCGGGCCTCGGGCGCCTCGAGCTCGGTGAACCGGCCGACACCCTTCACGGCCACGATGATGGCAAGGCCCTCGGGGAACCCGGCGATGATCGTGCCCGCGGTCGCGACCCGTTCGAGCACGCCGATCGTCAGGCCCCCGCGCAGCACCTCGCGCCGAGCGCCGGCCACGATGCCCTGCCGCTTCTCCTCGGCCGACAGCCGCTCGGTCACGATGATGCCGCCGTGCAGGCCGGGGGCGACCGTGCCGCCCATCGCGAGGTTGAGCGCCGTCGCCGCTGCGGCGCTGCCGCCGAACACGGCTGTGGTGAGGCCGAGGAGCACCACGAGTGGGGCGAGACCGAATTGGGCGGGTGAGCTCGCCGAGGCGGCGGCGAGGATCGCGATGGCGAGTGTGCCTGCGGCGAACCAGACATAGGCGCGTCGTGGTCGCACGTAGGCGAGCACCGAGAGCACTGCCGCGGAGACGAGCGAGAGCACGAGGGCCGACCAGGTGATGGCATCGGCGATGAAGAAGAGGCTCACCGGATTCCTTTCGACCGGGCGTTCGGGGCCTGGTCTTGGAGCAGCATAGCGACCACGGGCGTCACTCGGCAGCAGCGTGGGTGGCTTCGGCGTCGAGTTCGCGCAGCAGCCGAACGAGGGCGGGCCGCGCCTCTTCTTCGGCTCGCCAGAGGGCGGTGCCGAGGCGTGCGCTGACGGCGGCTGCGCTGACGTCGAGGATCGCTGCCGCCTCTTTCTGCAGGCGCCCGTCGTGCATGAGGTCGACGACCTCCCAGCCGGGATCGGTGCGTCGCTCGCGCAACAGCACGAGCAGGCGCACGAGCGGCTCGACGTCGGCGACCGTGACACCACTCGCGATGGGCGCGGCGCGCAGGGCGAAGCGACCGTCGGCACGCTTCGCCGCGCCGACGGCCTCGCGTGCCGCGATGAACGCCGTGCCTGTCGCCTTGCGTGTCGCGTCGGGGAGGGGAGAGCGGATGTCGCCGACGCCCATCCCGACACTCCAGCGCCCTGTGCGCGTGGCATCGAGCACGATGGCCAGCGCCGCGTCGGCCGAGGCCGTGACGAGCTGCACCTCATCGCCGGCCGTCTGGTCGATGGGCAGCAACAGCTGATCGCCATGTCGCTCTGACAGGCGCGCGATGAGCGCACCTGCCCGGTCGGCCTCGCGCCGGCTCGCGACCTGATCGGCGGTGATCACGAACATGAGTCCCCTTGAATGCTGGATCATTGATTGCTCGAGATGAATGCTGCAGCTGCGACATCCGATCAAATCAAGTGTACAGAATTGATTCCTTCGAATCAACCCTCAAGGCTTGAGCCGCTCGCAAGTATCGTGCTTGATACTCTGACGGGGTGTCAGACCCAGTGATCCTCTCGACCCAGCACAACGACGCCTCATTCGACGATGTCTGGGAGGAGCTCGTGTGGCGTGGCCTCGTACACGTGTCGACCGACCAGGCTGCGTTGAAAGAGCTGCTCGCGGGCGAGCCCATCACGTATTACTGCGGATTCGACCCGACGGCACCGAGCCTGCACCTCGGCAACCTCGTGCAGTTGCTCACCCTGCGTCGCATCCAGCTGGCCGGCCACCATCCGCTCGCCCTCGTCGGCGGATCGACCGGGCTGATCGGCGACCCCAGGCCGACTGCCGAGCGCACGCTCAACACGAAGGAGACCGTCGTCGAGTGGGTGGGCTACCTCGCGATGCAGATGTCGCGGTTCCTCTCGGGTGAGGGTGCGAACGCCGTTCGTCTCGTCAACAACCTCGACTGGACTGCCGGGCTCAGCGCGATCGACTTCTTGCGCGATGTCGGCAAGCACTACCGCGTGGGCACGATGCTCAAGAAAGACGCGGTCGCCTCGCGGCTGAACTCCGACGCGGGCATCAGCTACACCGAGTTCAGCTACCAGATCCTGCAGGGCTTCGACTTCCTCGAGCTCTACCGCCAGTATGGCTGCGTGCTGCAGACCGGCGGCAGCGACCAGTGGGGCAACCTCACGAGCGGCACCGACCTCATCCACAAGGTCGAGGGCAGGCACGTGCACGCGATCGGCACGCCGCTCATCACGAACTCCGACGGCACGAAGTTCGGAAAGAGCGAGGGCAACGCCATCTGGCTCGATCCCGCGATGTGCAGCCCCTACCGCTTCTACCAGTTCTGGCTCAACACCGACGACGCCGATGTCGTGTCGCGACTGAAGGTCTTCACCTTCCTCAGCCGCGAACGCATCGAAGAGCTCGAGGCGCTCGTCGAGAGCGAGCCGTTCCGGCGCGAGGCGCAGCGGGTGCTCGCCTACGAGGTCACGACTCTCGTGCACGGTGCCGATGCCACTGCCGCCGTGATCGCGGCATCGCAGGCCCTGTTCGGGCAAGGCGACCTGGCCGCGCTCGACGACGACACCCTCGAGTCGGCATTGCGCGAACTGCCGAACACGACGACGTCACCGGATGCCCCGATCGCGCAGTTGCTCGTCGACACCGGGCTCGTCGCGAGCCAGAGTGAGGGGCGCCGTGCCATCAAGCAGGGCGGTGTCGCGCTCAATAACGTGCGCATCGACGACGAGGCGGCGACCCTCGCCGGCTTCGTCCCGCCGGGGAGCATGGCCGTGCTGCGTCGCGGCAAGAAGACACTCGCCGGAGTCTTCGTGCAGTAGTCGGCGATCCCGTCATCGGCCCCGGTCACCCGCGCTCGTGGGCGGCCGGGGCCCGTGTGTTTCCGGGCGTCTCTGCGCGACACGCCCGGGATGCAGCGCTGAGTTGCACGGCCGCCGCAATCAACGTAATGTAATCACTCGTTGCCCCACAGGAGCGAAAGAGCAGAGAGTTCATCTGAACCCAGCTCTCGCCCTCAAGCGGCACGAATATCCCAAGCCTCGAAGAGATTCGTCTTTCGCTGCGCTTGAAGCATTCGGACCCGTCCTCATGGGATGCCCGGGTGAGAACGAAACAGCTCCGGTTGATCGGTCTTCGCAGATCGTGAGCCGGGTGCGTCCGTTCCTTGAGAACTCAACAGCGTGCACTATGTTCAATGCCAATTTTTTGAACCCTG
>NZ_BAAANJ010000001.1:668993-681598 GCF_039529735.1 Agromyces neolithicus | reverse complement strand
AACCTCGATCCGGTCGTTGTGCACGCGAAGCTGGGCCATACGTTCCATCCTGCCCGAGCCGGCGGCGGCGCGCGGTGTCGCCACCCCACAATGACGTAACGGATTCGTGCCGGATTCCTCCGGTTTCCGACGGTCAGGAAGGGCGAGCGGATGCCGCGGCGCGCGCCGCGGCGGGAGCGGCGTCGATGATGCGACCGATGGCCGCATCATCGTGCGCGGCCGTGACGAACCACGCCTCGAAGACCGACGGCGGCAGCGAGACGCCCGCCTCGAGCATGGCGTGGAAGAACGGGGCGTAGCGCCACGACTCCTGACGCTGCACCGTCGCGTAGTCGCGCACCTCGCCGCCCGCCGCCTCGGCGCCGAACACGAAGCTGAACAGGTTGCCGGCGTGCTGCACACGGTGCGCGACTCCCTCGGCGGCGAGCGCGTCGGAGACGGCCGTGCTGATCGTCGCCGCGGTGGCGTCGAGGCGCTCGTACACCGCGCCATCGGCCGCCCTCAGCGTCGCGATGCCGGCCGCGACCGCGACCGGGTTGCCCGACAACGTGCCGGCCTGATACACGGGGCCGAGCGGTGCGAGCTGCTGCATGATCTCGGCGCTTCCGCCCAGTGCGGCGACCGGCATGCCGCCGCCGATGACCTTGCCGAACGTCATGAGGTCGGGGGTGTAGGCGGATGCCTCGTCGCGGGCTTCGAGCCCCCACCACCCGGCCGCCGAGACGCGGAAGCCTGTGAGCACCTCGTCGCTTATGACGAGTGCGCCGTGCGCGTGCGCGAGTTCGACGAGTGCGCGGTTGAATCCGGGTAGCGGCGGCACGACGCCCATGTTCGCGGCGGCGGCCTCGACGATGACGGCCGCGATGCGCGGACCGTGCTCGGCGAACACCGCGGTGAGCGCGTCGAGGTCGTTGTAGGGCACGACGAGGGTGAGCGCGGCGATATCGGCGGGCACGCCGGCCGAACCGGGCAGCGCGAACGTCGCGAGCCCCGAGCCGGCCTCGGCGAGCAGCCCGTCGGAGTGGCCGTGGTAGTGCCCGGCGAACTTCACGAGCAGGTCGCGGTCGGTGAACCCGCGGGCGAGGCGGATCGCGCTCATCGTCGCCTCGGTGCCCGTCGAGACGAGTCGCAGCTGCTCGACCGGGGCGACGCGGGCCTCGACGAGCTCGGCCAGTTCGGTCTCGGCGGGGGTCGACGAGCCGAACGAGAGGCCGCGGCCCGCGGCATCCTGAACTGCCTCGATCACCCGCGGATCGGCGTGACCCAGGATCGCGGGACCCCACCCGGCGACGAGGTCGACGTACTCGCGCCCCTCGGCGTCGGTGACGTACGGGCCGCGCGCGCTCACGAGGAAGCGCGGCGTGCCGCCCACCGAGCGGAACGCGCGCACGGGCGAATTGACCCCGCCCGGGATCGCGGCCTGCGCGCGGGCGAAGAGGTCGGCGTTGGTCGCCGTCGATCGAGTAGGCCGCGAAGCAGCCGTATCGAGATCCTCGGCTTCGGGGTCTCGATACGCTTCGCTCGATCTCGATACGCGCTGCGCGCTACTCGATCCGGCGCTCGACCGGCGATCGGCGCTCATGCGGCGTCCCCCTGGCGGATCCACTCGGCGAGCTCGACGGCCCAGTACGAGAGCACGGTGTCGGCGCCGGCGCGCTTGATCGAGCGCACCGATTCGATGACCGCACGCTTGCGGTCGATCCAGCCGTGTGCGGCGGCGGCCTCGATCATCGAGTACTCCCCCGAGACCTGGTAGGCCCATACGGGGATCTCGCTCGCGGCGGCGACGTCGGCGAGCACGTCGAGGTAGCTGCCGGCGGGCTTCACCATGACGATGTCGGCGCCCTCGTCGATGTCGATGAGCGCCTCGCGCAACCCCTCACGCCGGTTACCGGGGTCGAGCTGGTATGAGCGGCGGTCGCCCTCGAGGGTCGACTCGACCGCGTCACGGAACGGGCCGTAGTAGGCGCTCGCGTACTTCGCCGAGTAGGCGAGGATCGCGGTGTCGGTGTGCCCGCCGTCGTCGAGGGCATCGCGCACGGCTGCGACCTGGCCGTCCATCATGCCGCTCAGACCGAGCAGTTCGGAGCCCGCACGCGACTGCTCGAGCGCCATCGCGGTGTAGCGCAGGAGGGTCGCATCGTTGTCGACCCGGCCGCGGTCGTCGAGCACGCCGCAGTGGCCGTGGTCGGTGAACTCGTCGAGGCAGAGGTCGGTCTGCACGACGAGACGGCCGGCGGATGCCTCGACCGCGACCCTCGTCGCCACGTTGAGGATGCCGTCGGGGTCGGTGGCCCCCGAGCCGCGCGCATCGCGCACCTCGGGCACGCCGAAGAGCATCACGCCGCCGAGGCCTGCTGCCGCGGCCGCCTCGACGGCGTCGGGCAGGCTCTCGAGCGAGTGCTGCACGACGCCCGGCATCGACGCGATCGGCACCGGGGCGCTCACGCCCTCGCGCACGAACACCGGCAGCACGAGGTCGGCGGGGTGCAGGCGGGTCTCGCAGACGAGGCGGCGCAGCGCCGGGGTCTCACGGAGTCGACGCGGACGGACACGGGGGGCAGCAGAACTCACCCAGCCAGCCTACGTGGCGCTCGCTGAGTGACCGCTGCCGTCGCCCTCGCGCGCACCTCGCCATGCGCCGCTGGTCCTGCCTCGCCCCGCGCCCACCTCGCCATCCGCCGCTGGTTCGCGTTCGCAACTCAGGAGAATTGCACCCACACGACCTGTGAGGGAGACATGGCGCCCATTCGCCTGAGTTACGAACGGGTTCGGGGCGGGCAGATGGGCGATGGGTGCCTTGGGAGGGCCTAGGCGAGGGCGGTCGCGGTGCGGTGGGAGGCCCTAGGCGAGGGTGGTCGCGGCGTCGACGAGGGCGTCGATGAGCGACTCTGCCGTGCGCTCGCGGGCGATCACGTCGACGCGCAGGCCGACCTTGGCGGCATCGTTCTCAGTCTGCGGGCCGATGGCGGCGACCAGCACCGACTCGGGCAGCGGACCGATCTGCTGGTACACCTGCTCGGCGACGCTGCCCGAGGTGACGAGCACCGCGTTCACCCGCCCGGCGCGTACGTCTTCGGCGACCTTCGCCGACACGGGGACGCCGACGGTGCGGTATGCCACGACGGCCTCGACGTGGTGCCCCGCTTCGGCGAGCCCGATCGAGAGCACCTGCTTCGCGATGGCCGAGCGCAGCGCGAGGACGCGCTGTCCACGCGCACCCTCGGTGGCGGCCGCCCACTCCTCGAGCAGGCCGGCGGCCGAATTGTCTTCGGACGGCACGATGTCGGCGTGGTACCCGGCGGCGACGAGCGCGGCAGCGGTGGTCTCGCCCACCGCTGCGACCTTCGTCGTCTCAGGGATCACGGCCCCATACGACGCGAGCACGTCGACCGTCGTCGCACTCGTCACCGTCACCCAGTCGAATCCGCCGGCGGCGAGCTTCTCGAGTGCCGCGACAAGCGCCGGCTGGTCGTCGGCGGGGGCGAAGTTGATCATCGGAGCCACAATGGGCGAGGCGCCGCGAGCGCGCAGGGCCGCGGCCACGCCGTCGCCCCAGGGCCCACCGCGGGGAACGAGCACCCGCCACCCGGCAAGCGGCTTGGCCCCTCCGGGGTGGGGAAGGTGGATGGCACCGGTGATCGGGTCGAGTTCAGTCACGGCTGCTCCTCTGGGGGAACGAGGTCGGCGGCACCGTTGCCGAGGAGTTCTGCGACGACGCGGTCGGCGACGTCGCGAGCCGCGTGCGCCAGGTCGGCGGCCGAGCGGCTGTCGGGGGTGGCCGCGTGTGAGCTGGTGAGTCGGCGGGTCCCGTCGGCACTGTACACGCTCGCCGTCAGGAACAGAAGTTCGTCGTCGATGAACGCGGTTGCTCCCACGGGGGCCGAGCATCCGGCTTCGAGGCCCGCAAGCACCAGCCTTTCGGCGAACGCGGTGGCGCGACTGGGGCCGTGGTCGATCGACTCGAGCGCCCGCTCGAGATCGCGGTCGCCACGCTCGCGCCGTACCTCGATGGCGAGCGCGCCCTGACCGGGCGCGGTGGGCCAGTCGGCGAGTTCGAGGTGGTCGGTGGCGGCATCGAGCCGGCCGAGACGGCCGAGGCCGGCCGCGGCGAGGATCACGGCGTCGAGTTCGCCCGATTCGACCTTGCCGAGCCGGGTGTCGACGTTGCCGCGGATGTCGACGGCGGCGATGTCGGGCCGGGCGGCGCCGAGCTGCGCGATGCGACGCGGCGAGCCGGTGCCCACCCGTGCGCCCTCGGGCAGCGTGGCGAGCGTCAGCCCATCGCGTGCGCACAGCACGTCGCGTGCGTCGGCCCGCTTCGGCACCGCGCCGAGCCGCAGGCCCGGGTGCTCGGCGGTCGGAAGGTCTTTCAGGGAGTGCACCACGACGTCGCACTCACCGGCGAGCAGCGCTTCGCGCAGTGCCGCCGCGAACACGCCCGTGCCGCCGATCTCGGCGAGCGAGGCACGCGACGTGTCGCCGTGGGTGGTGATCGGCACGAGCTCGATCTCGGCCTTCGCGGCCTTGGCGATGCGGTCGGAGATCTGACGCGTCTGCGCCATCGCCAGGGCGCTGCCCCGGGTGCCGACGCGGATGACGGACGTCATCGCGAGGTCGCCTCCCGTGTGTCGGCCTGGGTCTCGATACGCTCGCCGGCGCTCGCTAGATCTCGATACGGCGCTGGCGCGCCTACTCGATCCGGCGCTCGACCGGGGGGCTCGCCGGCGCTCGCTACTCGACCGACGGGGGTCTCATCGGCGCTCGCTACTCGACCATCGGATTCGACGACGGCCCCGCTCTCGACACGCGGGTGATCGGGCCACGGCCCGAGTGCGGTCAGGTGCAGGCGCTCAGCGTCGGGCACGTCGTTCATGCGCTCGAGCACGAGGTCGACGAGCCCGGCGACGTACGCGGGGTGCACGCCCGGGGTCGGCACGCGCCGCACCTTCAGGTCGTGCTCGCCCGCGGTCTGGACGGCCTCGTTGTCGAGGTCCCACATGACCTCCATGTGGTCGCTCACGAAGCCGAACGGCACGATCACGACCGCGTCGGTGAGGCCACCGGCGGCGAGCTCGCCGATGGCGTCGTTGATGTCGGGCTCGAGCCACGGCGTGCGCGGGTCGCCCGAGCGCGACTGGTAAACGAGCGACCAGGGCGATTCGGGCGCGGCCGCCTCATTGATGACGCATGCAACAGCCAGGTGCTGTGCGACGTACGCGCCGCCCTCACCGGCGCCGACGCGGTCTTCGAAGCCCTCGGCCGAGGCGGTGGCCGCCGTGATCGGGATCGAATGGGTGACGTACACGATGTGGGTGCGCCCGGGCTCGACGCCCTCGGCCGAAAGCGAGGCAGCGGCATCCGAAACGCCGTCGATGAACGGGGTCACGAAGCCGGGGTGATCGAAGTACTCGCGCACCCGGTCGATCGAGACGCTCGTGCCGGCGGTGGCCTTCAGGAAGTCCTCGCGGTACTGGCCCACGCCCGAGTACGAGGTGTAGGCGCTGGTGACGAGGCCCAGTAGACGCGTGCGCCCGGCCGCCTCGGCCTCGCGCACGACGTCGCCGAAGTAGGGGGCCCAGTTGCGGTTGCCCCAGTAGACGGGCAGGTCGATGCCCCGCGCGGCGAGCTCGACCTCGAGCGCGGCCTTCAGCTGCCGGTTCTGCTCGTTGATGGGGCTCACGCCGCCGAAGTGACGGTAGTGCGTGGCGACCTCTTCGAGTCGCTCGTCGGGGATGCCCCGGCCGGCGGTGACGTTGCGCAGGAACGGGATCACGTCGTCTTGGCCCTCGGGACCGCCGAACGACGACAACAGGATCGCGTCGTAGTGCGCCACTACTGCACCACCTCGACGAGTTCGGCGGTCGTGATGCGGCGACCGGTGTAGAACGGCACCTCTTCGCGCACGTGACGGCGCGCGTCGGTGGCACGCAGGTCGCGCATGAGGTCGACGAGCACGGTGAGCTCGTCGGCCTCGATCGGCAGCAGCCACTCGTAGTCGCCGAGGGCGAAGGCGCTGACGGTGTTCGCGACGGCGTCACGGAATGCGGCCCCCTTGCGGCCGTGCTCGGCGAGCATGCGGCTTCGCTCTTCGGGCGGCAGCAGGTACCACTCGTAGCTGCGCACGAACGGGTAGACCGTGAGCCACTGCTTCGGCTCGACACCCCGCAGGAACCCCGGCACGTGCGACCGGTTGAACTCGGCGTCGCGGTGCACGCCCATCGCGTTCCACGTGGGCAGCAGGGCGCGGAACAGGCGCGAACGGCGCAGCTCGCGGATGGCCCATTGCAGGCCCTCGGCGGTGGGGCCGTGCAGCCACAGCATCACGTCGGCGTCGGCGCGAAGGCCCGACACGTCGTAGATGCCGCGCAGCGTGACGTCTTCGTTCTCGACGAGGGCGATGATGTCGTCGAGCTCGCGCACGAAGCGCGGCACGTCGTGCCCGTCGAGGTCGTCGGGGCGGGATGGATCACGGCGGAGCACGGCGAAGACCGTGAACCCCTGGGGTGACTCGCCGGATTCGGATTCGGGACGGTGCGCGTCGGCTGCCGCCTGGGCAGCGGGGGAAGACATGTCTCCAGTCTCCCCCTTTCCTCGTGAACGTCCAAAAGCGATTGCGGATGCCCCGTGCTCGGCCCGCGGCGCCGGCAGGGTCATCCGTTCACTGCACGAGCCGGGTGAATCGGAACGCGGCGAACCCCTCGATCGGCAGGATCTCGGTGCCCGCGAACCCGGCCTCGCGGGCGTAGCGGTCGAGGGTCGACGGCCGCATGACGGTGCCCGTGCCGACCGAGCCCGGCGTCGAGAGCCCGTCGGGCAGGCACATGAAGATGCTGTACCCGTACATGACGCGTTCGACCTCGTCGCCGTCGGGTGCGAAGGCCTCGGCGACCGCCTCGTCCATGATGACGACCTCGCCGTCGGGCTTCACCGCCCGCCTGATCGAGGTGAGCACCTCGACCGGGAACGGCATGTCGTGCAGGGCCTCGAACACGAACGCCGCGTCGAACACCGCCTCCTGCGGCAGGCCCTCGCCCGCCACGTGGTGGAAGCGCACTCGGTCTGCGACGTGCGCCTCGTCGGCGTGCCTGCGTGCCGTTGCGACCGATTCTGCGTCGACGTCGAAGCCCTCGACCCGCGCCGACGGGTATGCCCGCGCGAGCGCGATCGACGACCAGCCGTGGCCCATGCCGATGTCGGCGATACGCGCGCCCTGCCGCGAGAGCACGTCGTGCAGCGAGGGCACGCTCGCGACGGCGTCGCCGAGCCGTTGCAGGAACCACGGCCGGTTGATGTCGCCCTGCGCCCAGCGCGCCTCGTCTCCGAGCTGCGCCCACGAGACGCCGCCGCCCGACCGGTAGGCCTCGAGCAGCGGGCCGAGCTGGGCGGCGGCCGCGGCGACGAAGCGCGCGAGGGGCGCGGCGTACTCGAGCGAGTCGGCGTTCACGAGGGCGTCGGCGTGCTCGGGCGGCAGTGCGAACCGGCGAGCGGATGCCGCTGCCCCCGCATCGTCGACGGTGAGGATGCCGTACACCGCCTGCTGCTCGAGCCACTCGCGGGCGTAGCGCTCCTGGGTTCCCGTGCGCTCGGCGAGGGTGGGTGCGTCGAGCGGCCCCTCGTCGGCGAGCGCGCGATACCAGCCGAGCCGGTCGCCGAGGTGGATGCTGAGCAGTTCGAACGCGCCGAGGGCGTCGGCGAACACGCGGTCCGCGAAGGCGGTGGTCGCGTCGGCGGTGGGCGCGGGCGGCGTGCCGGATTCGGGCGTGGCGCTGGGCTGTTCCGTCGTCATCGACGGCTCCTTCCGTTCGGCCCGGCGCGTGCGCGTCAGGCGCCGATCAGTAGCCTCGTGGAGTGCTCGAGGTGCTCGCGTACGGCGTCGCCGCCGCGCGTGGGCAGCTCGTCGAGCAGGGCGCGGTGCTCATTGATGAGGGTGTCGAGCGTGTAGTGCGGGCGCACGTGCAGCAGGAACAGCAGCAGTTCACTGCCGAGCGCGGCGTGCGCCTCGATGATGCGAGGGCTGTCGGATGTCGCGACGAGGGCCCGGTGGAAGTCGGCGTGCACACGCTCGACCTCGAGCCAGTCGACCTCGCCGGGGCCGGCGGCGGCGGCGGCGAGCTCGACCAGGCGCGCGAGGGTGTCGCGGGCCGGGGCGAGCACGAAGTCGGGCCACACCGGGCCGTAGCGCTCGCACGTGATGCGCACCGCCTCGACCTCGAGTGCCGCCCGCAACTGCTGCAGCGCGATGACCTCGTCACGGCCGAAGCTCGCGACGCGCACGCCGCGATAGGCCTCGGCCACAGCGAGGCGCTCGCTGACGAGCCGCTGGAACGCGGCGCGCACGGTGTGGCGCGAGACCTCGAATCGATCGGCCGCGGCCTCTTCGCGCAGGGGCTCGCCCGGCGCGAGCACGCCGCTCAGGATGTCGGAACGCACCGCCGCCGCGACCCGTTCGACCGCGGTCGCCGCGACCTCGACCGTGCGAGACGTGGGCATCGGGACATCCGATCTGGGGGAACCGGCGTCAGTCTCTGACGGTCGCCCGCACGACCAGCCAGACGGCGACGCCTACAGCGGCGACGATGCCGACGGCCGCCGCGATCGCGGGGCCCGGCTGCTCGTCGTAGAACTCCCTCGCGGCGGTCTTCGCACGGTCGACGCGGATGCCGACCTGCTTGGGCACGTTGAGCTTGTCTTCGAGCGAGTTGAGGGTGGCCGCGAACTCGGCGCGGGCCTGCTGCGAGGCGACCCGCGCCTGCACCCGGGTGAGGTTGCGCTCGCGCGCCTTGGCGTTGCGCCCTGCGGGGCGGGGGGCGGTTGCGTCACCGGCGGCGGTCATAGTCACCCGTTCCCTTCAGGGCGTCGAGGTCGGCCTTGATGCTCTCGACCGATTCGAGCGGCTCGGCGCCGTGCTTGAAGCTGACGTATGCGATCCAGAGCAGCACGACGATGATGAGCAGCAGGATGCCCGACACGGTGAGCGCCGCCGCCCAGCCGGGCATCACGAGCGCGAGCGCGAAGATCGCGGCGACGATCAGGGTGAAGAGCAGGAAGATGCCCACGACCGCGGCGCCGGCGGCGAGGCCGGCGCCGATGCCGAAGTGCTTGGCCTTGTAGCTGAGTTCGGCCTTGACCTGGTCGATCTCGGCGCGAACGAGGTTCGAGACGGTGTCGGGCAGTTCGCCGATCAGCGTGAAGAGCGAGCGCTCGTCGTTGGTCGGTGCGGCCATCGCGTGATCACCTCGCGTTTCAGGAGTCGGATGCCGCGGGCTTCGAGCCGCGCGACGTGCTGCGCTTCGTGGCGGGCTTCGACGCGGGTTTCGCCGCGGGCTTCGACGCGGGTTTCGCCGCGCCCGCCGCGGTATCGGCAGCCTGGTCGATCACGTCGTCGAGCGCGTCGGCCGCGGTGTCGACCGCCGACTTCGCCGCCCGGGCGGTCTTGGCGACCCCGTCTTTCGCCGACTTCGCGGCGCTGCCGACGTCGCTCTTGGTGGCGCCCGTGCCGCGCACGGTGTTGCCGATGAACGTCTTGACGCCGTCGAGCACGCTGTCGGAGAGGTCGCCGACCTTGCTCGCGGCGAACTCTTTCACGGTGCCGACGCCCTGCTGCACGGCGGGGGTGCTCCACACACCCTCGGCTGCCTTCTTGATCTGCTCGTAACGCTCACGCCCGGCACGCGTGCCGAGCACGTAACCGACGCCGAGTCCGACGACGAAGAGGACCTTGCCCCTCATGTGCACCCCTTCCCCTGTGCTGCGCACAGCGACGGTTCCAGCGTAGACCCCGAGCCAACGGGCGCAAGTGGGTTGCTGCGAAATATTCCGTTCCGGCTATGCGATGCCGAGCGCCGGGTCGCACGCGTCGCCTGAGCCGACGTCCGACGCGGAATCCGACCAGTCGTGACAGGATGTGGCCGTGGTCAATCCGCCTGCCGACGATGCGACGCGACATGTCGATCGAGAGTGAGCACCGCGGCTCGGACTCGCCCTACGTGACCCGCGTGTGGCGGGGTCGCGCCTCGGGTGTCGAGACCATGACCTCCGTCGCCACGTCGAATTGGGAACTGGTGTTCTGGGAAGAGGCCGGAGTCGTCCACGCCGGGGCTCGCGGGCCCGAGACGACCGCCTCACGCGCCGAGGTCGACGGCGAGTCCACCTCCTTCGGAATCACGTTCGCCCACGGGGCGTCGATGCCGCACCTGCCGATCGCGGGCATCGTCGACGGAGGCATCGAGAGCACCCACGTGTCTGATGGCAGCTTCGTGCTTCGGGGCGAGGAGTGGGAGATCCCCGACTTCGAGAACGCCGAGCAGCTCGTTCAGAAGCTCGTACGAGCCGGCGTGCTCACCCGCGACCCTCTCGTCGACGATGTCGTCTGGGGCGGTGCCGCTCGAGTCGGATCCCGTTCGGTGCAACGACGAGTGGCGACCGCGACCGGCCTCACGCAGGGGGCGATCCGGCAGATCGACCGAGCCCGCCAGGCGGCGCTACTGCTCGCCGAAGGCCTCGCGCCGCTCGACGTCGTGCATCGGCTCGGCTTCTACGACCAGCCGCATCTGGCGAGGGCCCTGCAGCGGTACATCGGCCGCACCGCGACCCAGCTGCAGCGACCGCAGCCCCCGGCCGACCCTCTGTCGCTTCTGTACAAGCCTGAGGATCCCGCTGCTTCATAGCCTGAAGTCGTCGCGGTGATGGCCACCGCACTCGACACGAATGGAACACTCACGATGGAACACGGCATTGTCACGTCGGCCGACGGCACCACGATCGCCTACACGGCGTGGGGTGACGGCGACCCGATCGTCATCATCGACGGCGCGACCGCGTACCGCGCCACCACCCCCGAGAATGCGGCGACGGCAGAGCTCCTCGCCGAGCGATTCCGGGTGATCAACTACGACCGGCGGGGTCGGGGCGAGAGCGGCGACACCGCGCCGTACGCGGTGCAACGCGAACTCGAGGACCTCGCGGCGATCATCGCCGGTCCGGGCGAGGGCCGACCCGCGACCGTGTTCGCCTGGTCGTCGGGCGGGTTCCTCGCGCTGAACGCGGCGCAGGCCGGCGTGCCCATCGCCCGCCTCGCCCTCTTCGAGCCGCCCGCCGTCGTCGACGACTCGCGTCCGCCCCTGCCCGACGACTACGTCGAACGGCTCGACGCGGCGATCGCCGCAGGTAACCCCGGCGATGCCGCAGAGCTCTTCCTCACCGCCGCCGTGCTGATGCCCGAGGAGTTCGTCGCCGGCATGCGGTCGAGCGAGATGTGGCCGGGACTCGAAGCCGTCGCGCACACCATCGCCTATGACGGGCGCAACATCGGCGATGCCATGTCGGGCGAGCCGCTGCACACCGAACGCTGGGATCAGGTCGACGTGCCCATACTGGTCATGCACGGCACCGGAACGTGGCCGTTCCTCGCCAGGGGTGCCCGGGCGGTCGCCGAGGCTCTTCCGACCGCCACCCTCCGCGCGGTGCCCGGTGAGAACCACAGCACCACGGCCGACGTGCTCGCTCCCGAGCTGAGCGCGTTCATCGAGGCGGCCTGACCATGGGGCGCGTCGTCGTCACCGAGTTCATCTCGCTCGACGGAGTCGTCGAAGCCCCTGGCGGCGAGGACTTCAAGTACCCGAACTGGAGCTTCGCGTTCGATCGCGGACCCGACGGCGAACGGTTCAAGGAGGAGGAGGCGCTCGGGGCCGCCGCCCTGCTGCTCGGCCGGGTGACATACGAGGGGTTCGCCGAGGCATGGCCGCAGTACGAGGGCGAACTCGCCGACAAGTACAACACGATGCCGAAGTACGTGGTCTCGAGCACGCTCACGACGCCCACCTGGAACAACACGAGCGTGCTCTCGGGCGACCTCGTCGACGAGGTCACGCGCCTCAAGCGCGACATCGAGGGTGAGATCTCGGTGCCCGGCAGCATCCGGCTCGCACAGTCGCTCATCGCACACGACCTCGTCGACGAGATCCGCCTCATGTCGTTCCCGGTCATCCTCGGCCACGGGCGGCGGCTGTGGGGCGAGACACCCGACAAGAGCTCGTGGCAGCTGGCCGACGCGACGAGCTACGGGGACGGGGTGCTGGTCACGGTGTACCGGCGGTCGCGCTGACGGGGCGGGTTCAGCCGAATGCGATCGATACCCCGCCGATCACGATGTAGCCGGTGAGCGCCGCGAGGATGACGGCGAGCGTGCGCCACCCCTCGCGGCCGCGCAGGCACTGGAACCCACCGAGCGCGAGCGCGATGCCGAGGAGCGTGAAGCCGAGGACGTCGTCCTCCTTCGGGCTCTCGATCATGCCGCCTGAGAGTCGCCAGACGATCGCGCCGGTTGCGAGCAGCACGCCGGCGGAGGCGAGTGCGGCGAGCGCGACGGTGAGCCCGCGCCCCGGGGCATCCGCCGCCGGTGCTCCCCCGGTCGCAAGCTCCTTGCGGTCGGGGGCGAAGAGGAAGAGCGGCAGCACGGCGACTGAGAGCCAGACGACCAGGAAGATGCCCGCGCCGACGAGATCCTGGCCCTGGATCACCGACGAGACGACGCTCGAGACGCCGATCAGCGCGAGCATCGCGATGAGCCACGAGGTCACGGCCGAATTGGCGCGCGGCCGCAC